>NZ_CQAZ01000038.1:0-8466 GCF_001152565.1 Yersinia pekkanenii
TGGCGGGGAGCATTTATCACCGGCGGAACACCTGCCTTTTGCCCTTCAGTACTATTGCCATCAAATTTATTGATAGGATGTTGCAAATATTACCGTTTTACAACAGAAGATCTCGCCGGATAGAATGCCCTCCGCGAAATTATTTACCTACAACCATTATTGACCTACAACAACTGGCGACTTACAACAACAACGTTTGCCTGCAAAATTATGATGAAGAGAAATAAAAATGAAGACGTCATCCCGTTTTATGTTCTATCTGGCCGGTTTGAGCATGTTAGGTTATCTGGCCACCGATATGTATTTACCCGCCTTTGGCGCAATGCAACAAGAGTTGCAAGCTTCCGCCGGTGCGATTAGCGCCAGTTTGAGTGTTTTTCTCGCCGGTTTTGCCATTGCTCAGCTTATCTGGGGACCAGTATCCGATAAATTAGGCCGGAAACCGGTGCTGTTAGTTGGATTAGGGCTATTTGCTATTGGCTGTCTGGGCATTCTGTGGGTTGAAAATGCCACACAGTTATTGATTCTGCGCTTTATTCAGGCTGTAGGGGTCTGTTCTGCTGCAGTTAGCTGGCAAGCATTAGTGGTAGACCGTTATCGTGATGGCAAAGCCAACCGTGTATTTGCCACCATTATGCCTTTGGTGGCGTTATCTCCAGCGTTGGCGCCATTGTTAGGTGCCTGGTTATTAAACCACTTTAGCTGGCGATCAATTTTTGTCGTTTTGCTGATCACCACATTGATCCTGCTGATCCCGACGGTGCTATTGCAAGAGCGGAAAAAATCCGCATCCGATAGTGCCGCTCACAGCAAAAATGCGATTAGTTTCTGGCAGTTACTGAAATCACCAACATTCAGTGGCAATGTGATGATGTTTGCCGCATGCAGTGCCGGATTCTTCGCCTGGTTAACCGGTTCACCTTTTATTTTGAGTGATATGGGATATAGCCCAAATGTTATTGGTTTGAGTTATGTTCCGCAGACGTTAGCTTTCCTGTTGGGTGGGTTTGGTTACCGCAGTGCGCTGACACGTATCAACGGAAATACCCTGCTACCGTGGCTGTTGGCGGGATATGTTGCTAGCATGATTGCGCTCTATCTGATAGCCACTTTAACAACACCAACACTGGTTACCTTACTTATTCCTTTCTGCATAATGGCGCTAGTGAATGGTGCCTGCTACCCTATTATCGTAGCGAATGCATTAATGCCTTTTCCGGCTAATACCGGTAAGGCCGCAGCATTGCAAAACACGCTTCAGCTAGGTTTGTGTTTTATCGCCAGTATGATGGTATCGGCCTATATCAGTTATCCCTTACTGGCAACCGTGACTGTAATGCTCTCGACGGCTATTTTGGCACTATTGGGTTATGGCATTCATTACTGCGCATTACAGAAAGAAAAAAAACACTGATGGCGTAGACTATAGTGGCGAGAAGTCATAATTTTTAATAGAAATAGTCACTAAGGAACATACCGGCCGGGAACGATTTATTATTGAGAAAGCGTCCCGGCAAGTCTATACTCGGTTTAACCGGTCACAATACCATTAAAAAAAAGCATTATCTTAAACATCTTCTGTGCGCGTGGATTGCGTCACATTTACTCTTATGGATGAGTTGCCCTAAAGCTAAATATAATTGGGGTTTCGGCTTAATCTTCCTCTGTCCGTAATGGATCTCAGACACCAAGGTCACAACAACCTTATTGGTATGTATCTGCGTATATTCACCATTAACGCGGGTCATAAGTCAGAAGAAAGTGATGGAGATGCTATGAGTTCATCCTGTATAGAAGACCAGAACATTCAAGAAAATCCGTGGTTTCGCATTGTACAAGAAATGCTGGCTCGGGCTGATATTGAAGTCAATGGTTCACGCCCTTTCGACATCAGAGTTAATAACCCGGACTTTTTCAAACGAGTATTACAAGAAGGATCTTTAGCATTAGGTGAGAGTTATATGGACGGTTGGTGGGAATGTGAACGCTTGGATATCTTTTTCCAGCGGGTTCTCAGCGCGGGTCTGGAAAACCAACTGCCACACCATCTCAAAGATACTTTGCGTATTGCTGCCGCCCGTATTATCAACCTTCAATCAAAGAAAAGAGCCTGGATTGTCGGGAAAGAACATTACGATCTGGGTAATGATCTGTTTAGCTTAATGCTCGACTCAAATATGCAATATTCTTGCGGCTATTGGAAAGACGCTACCACCCTTGAGCAAGCGCAGGAAAATAAGCTGCGTATGATCTGCGAGAAATTGCAATTGGCACCCGGCATGAAACTGCTGGATATCGGTTGTGGTTGGGGTGGGCTTGCCGCTTATGCTGCCCGTCATTTCGGGGTATCCGTCACCGGTGTCACCATTTCTGCCGAGCAGCAAAAATTGGCGCAAGCACGTTGTGAGAGTCTGGATGTCACTATCTTGCTGCGGGATTACCGTGATTTGAATGAGCAGTTCGATCGCATTGCGTCTGTCGGCATGTTTGAGCATGTTGGACCGAAGAATTATCATACTTACTTTGATGTGGTAAACCGTAATTTAAAACCTGACGGGTTATTCTTGCTGCACACCATCGGTGCTAATCGTACCGATTTGAATGTCGATCCATGGATTGATAAATATATTTTCCCCAACGGTTGTCTGCCGTCAGTAAAACATATTGCTCAGGCCAGCGAGCCTTATTTCATTATGGAAGACTGGCATAATTTCGGCGCAGATTATGACCGGACCTTGATGGCATGGTATGAACGTTTTCAGGCCGCCTGGCCGAGTCTGGCCGAAAGTTACTCATCACGGTTTGAGCGGATGTTTAGCTATTATCTGAATGCTTGCGCGGGGGCATTTCGTGCCAGAGATATCCAACTGTGGCAAGTATTATTCAGCCCAAATGGCGTAGAAGGAGGGATCCGGGTTCCACGTTAATACTGATAATAGGACAGGGTATACAACCACCCTGTCCTATTATTAATCACGTCCTCGACTTTAAGGCTACGCGTTACTCACGAACCACGTTATCCATTACCGTCGCCACAGCCGCAATCTCACGCTGCGCCAGTACTCGCTCGACAGTATCCACCACTGCCTGCGTTTGCGGGTCTATCTCGATATTCACCCGATGACCCAGTCGTTTATTGCCTAAGGTGGTGCGCGATAATGTTTCTGGAATCAAATGCACGCAAAAACGGTTACCGATAACTTCACCAATAGTGAGACTGATACCATCAATGCCGATGAAACCTTTGTGTAATACATATTTCATTAAATCAAAATTGGGCATACGAAACCAAATCTGACGGTTATTTTCTGATGTGTATATTTTGGCAATCTCAGCAGTACAAATAATATGCCCGGACATAAGATGCCCACCTATTTCATCGCTGAATTTAGCTGCCCGTTCCAAATTAACCACGTCGCCAAGCTTAATATCCCCCAAATTAGTGATGCGCAGCGTTTCCTTCATTAAATCAAAGCTAACTCGATTGCCCTCAATTGCGGTAACGGTTAGACAGCAACCATTGTGGGCAACAGAAGCACCCAAGGCTAACTCAGGCAACATTTCAGTTGGCATTGTTACCACATGTGTGCGGAAGTTGGCTTTTTCATCGATGGCAACCAC
Organism: Yersinia pekkanenii; assembly: GCF_001152565.1. Taxonomy (GTDB): domain Bacteria; phylum Pseudomonadota; class Gammaproteobacteria; order Enterobacterales; family Enterobacteriaceae; genus Yersinia; species Yersinia pekkanenii. Next base: position 3,622 of record NZ_CQAZ01000038.1, read on the forward strand.
GGGCGCGGTGCCTTGAACAATACCGGTAAACATACGCCATGCCTCTTATCAGTTATCTATAAAAAGAAATATTATCTGCCTTGATTTTGCCTCAGAAGATAAGGAAAACCAAACCACTTAGACTAAAAAAATGCATACGAGATATTTCGCTGATATTTAATGACAAGGATTGCTTAAGCGCGATGAGAAGGTACAATCCTTTATCGTTTCTCCGCTATTTTATTTATCAGCCATTGCGTGATAAATAGTCGTTATTGACATCACAACTAGGTTATACCCAAGTTACTTCGAGATACAGGCAGGCGGCAACCAGGTGACCAATCGGTCGAAAACCGGTTTGAACAGCATCCATGCTAGCCCGCAGGGTGAGCCTTACCGAGGCTCATTAATCCCCAGCAGCTTAGATAACTAAGTGACAGGGGTGAGCAAGGGCAGCCAACCCCCTGAATATTGAAGGGCGACAGGTAGAAAAAGGTGCATACGTGCAGAAGTATATAATAGAAGCGCGTAGCTTATTGGCTCTCGCTATTCCCGTCGTTATCGCGCAATTGTCACAAACGGCCATGGGTGTGGTTGACACTATTATGGCCGGTTCTGTCAGCGCAACCGATATGGCCGCCGTCGCTGTGGGGACCTCCATCTGGTTACCGGCGATATTATTCGGCCACGGTTTATTGTTGGCGCTGACCCCCACCGTGGCTCAACTTAACGGCTCCGGGCGTCGCAATCAGATTGCCCATCAAGTCAGGCAAGGTTTTTGGCTGGCATTTTTCGTTTCGCTGCTAATTATGTTTGTTCTATATAATAGCGATCACGTTATTAGGCAAATGCACAATATTGACCCTGTATTAGCAGATAAAGCCGTTGGTTTCCTGCATGCCATTATGTGGGGTGCGCCCGGTTATCTGTTCTTCCAGGTCCTGCGTAATCAGTGCGAAGGGTTATCTAAAACCAAACCGGGGATGGTTATCGGCTTTATTGGTTTACTGGTTAATATTCCGATTAACTATATTTTCATCTACGGTAAATTCGGTGCCCCTGCATTAGGTGGCGTCGGTTGCGGTGTGGCAACCGGCACGGTCTATTGGGTGATGTTCCTGATGATGCGTTGGTACGTCACGCGTGCGCGCTCGCAACAAGATATCAAACTGGAAAAAGGTTTTGCGGCACCCGACTGGCAGGTGATGAAACGTTTAGGCGGCCTTGGCCTGCCTGTCGCCCTCGCCCTGTTTTTCGAAGTAACGTTATTCGCCGTTGTCGCATTGCTGGTTTCGCCTCTGGGCATTGTCGCGGTCGCCGGGCATCAGATTGCGCTGAACTTTAGCTCATTGATGTTCATGTTGCCAATGTCGCTGAGCGTAGCCGCCACTATTCGGGTCGGATTCCGTCTGGGTCAGGGTTTGGTTGATGAAGCCAGAGTTGCCGCCTATACCAGTATCGCGGTCGGTTTAATGCTGGCCTGTGTGACTGCGGTGTTTACTGTTATGTTCCGTGAGCATATTGCCTTGCTGTACAACAAAACACCGGCAGTGGTTATGATGGCTTCCCATTTGATGCTATTGGCGGCAATTTATCAGTTGTCTGATGCCGTTCAGGTGATTGGTAGCGGTGTGTTACGTGGCTATAAAGATACCCGTTCGATCTTCTTTATTACCTTTACTTCGTATTGGCTGTTGGGGTTACCCAGTGGGTATCTGCTCGGGCTGACGGATTATATCGTTCCTGCTATGGGGCCTGGTGGTTTCTGGATAGGGTTTGTTATTGGCCTGACCGTTGCGGCGATTTTAATGGCACTGCGTATCCACTGGTTACAAAAGCAACCACCGGCTTTTATTCTACAAAAAGCCGCACACTAACGGCGACAATGTCGCGGCGTTAAACGCAGGCAGGTTATGCTGACGATTAACGCCAAAGTAAAACGATAAAAGTAAAACGATAAAGGTGGGGGAAAAAACAGCGCAATGGGTAAAAGCGCAGCAATTACGTGAGTTTGCGATGAATATTGTGTTTTTCCCCTTGCCAGCAGACGGGCGGTTCGTTAATATCCGTCCCCGCTGCCAGTGTTGATGGCAGGTAACAAGAGTAAAGGGTAACATACTCGCTATAATGTGCGTCCGTAGCTCAGTTGGTTAGAGCACCACCTTGACATGGTGGGGGTCGATGGTTCGAGTCCATTCGGACGCACCACTCTGGTATTTACCGGAAATTTTAGATTGATAGTTTCTTAATGCGTTCTTAGCTCAGTTGGTTAGAGCACCACCTTGACATGGTGGGGGTCGATGGTTCGAGTCCATTAGAACGCACCACTCCGCAGTTTCTTGTTTCCCCTCCCCTTGTTTACACAATCGGTTGATAATCTATCGCCAGCACCCTAATTCCGGTGAGTAAAACCACTTAATGCACCCACAACCTTCACCCTATTTTTCAGCAACATAGTTGTTTGAAATGTTAAGAAACACACCCGTTGCGCAACAAAATGTGTATTATTCTCGGTGTTTGCGCCACGAACACTCCCTTTTTATAAAAAACGGCAATGAGTTTCTGTTTTCTATTTCATTTCCCGTTAGTTACCGCTTATAATACGAACCGTCGTTTCAGTTGAATGGTTTCAGCCTCTTGATCTATAGATACGCTAAAAAAATACAACTCACATTTATGCCATCGTACATCGATCATGCGATTAGCCTCGTGCTAAAGTTTTCTGCTCAACTTCCGCAACTGTCATCTATTCTTAGTAATGTTTTGCTTCTTGGTAACGTTTCGCTACACCAGACACTAATCAGATCTCACTCCGTTGCTGTATTTAACGGAAATTTTGCTTTTTATCCATCACAACTTATAGAAAAAATCCGTCATGAAAAAGACTAAAATTGTTTGTACTATCGGTCCAAAAACCGAATCGGAAGAAATGCTGACGAAACTGCTTGATGCTGGCATGAATGTTATGCGTTTGAACTTCTCCCACGGTGACTATGAAGAACATGGTCAACGTATCAAGAATATCCGTGCTGTTATGGCAAAAACCGGCCACAAGGCTGGCATCCTGCTGGACACCAAAGGCCCTGAAATCCGCACCATGAAACTGGAAGGCGGTAAAGATGCGGCTCTGGTTGCAGGTCAGACTTTCTCCTTCACCACGGATCAAAGCGTGATCGGCAACAACAACATCGTTGCTGTGACTTACCCAGGCTTCGCTGCTGACCTGAAAATTGGTAACACCGTTCTGGTTGACGATGGTTTGATCGGCATGGAAGTGACTGAAGTCACTGAAAGCGCTGTGGTATGTAAAGTGCTGAACAACGGTGATCTGGGTGAAAACAAAGGCGTTAACCTGCCAGGTGTTTCTATCCAACTGCCTGCATTGGCTGAAAAAGATAAAGCTGATCTTATCTTTGGTTGTGAGCAAGGCGTGGACTTCGTTGCCGCATCCTTTATTCGTAAACGTTCAGACGTATTGGAAATTCGCGAACACCTGAAAGCACATGGTGGTGAGCACATCCAGATCATTTCTAAAATCGAAAATCAGGAAGGTCTGAATAACTTCGACGAAATCCTGGAAGCCTCCGACGGTATCATGGTTGCCCGTGGTGACTTGGGCGTTGAGATCCCGGTTGAAGAAGTTATCTTCGCGCAGAAGATGATGATTGAGAAGTGTAACCGTGCACGCAAAGTTGTCATTACTGCAACTCAGATGCTCGATTCCATGATCAAGAACCCACGCCCTACCCGTGCAGAAGCTGGCGACGTTGCTAACGCCATTCTGGACGGTACAGATGCCGTGATGCTGTCTGGTGAAAGTGCCAAGGGTAAGTACCCGCTAGAGTCTGTCACCATCATGGCGACCATCTGTGAGCGTACAGACCGCATTATGCCTAGCCGCATCGAGACGCTGAACGACAACCGTAAAATGCGGATCACTGAAGCCGTTTGCCGTGGTGCTGTTGAAACCGCAGAAAAACTGACCGCTCCGTTGATCGTTGTTGCCACCAACGGCGGCAAATCAGCAAAATCAGTGCGTAAATACTTCCCGACCGCGACCATTTTGGCACTGACCACCAATAAAATCACGGCTAACCAGTTAATTCTGACTAAAGGCGTGGTCACTCAACTGGTCGATAAAATTGCTTCAACTGATGATTTCTATCGCATCGGTAAAGAAGCGGCTCTGGCCAGCGGTTTGGCACAGAAAGGTGACGTTGTGGTGATGGTCTCCGGTGCTCTGGTACCAAGTGGCACCACTAATACCTCTTCAGTGCACGTGTTATAAGCCCAACCTACACCACCGCACTCTAATTAAAAACGCCGCTGCCAATAGCGGCGTTTTCTTTTTAAAGCCGGCCAAATACACTTTCTGAAAAATCCACTTTATCCTAATGGCGCTATCGTCATTTTTTAAATAAGACTTGTCCCATAGAATCCGGCTGTTTTGCCTCGTTTTTTTAAATTTTTTTTAAAACAAGATGCTTCTTTGAGCGAACGATCAAAATAAACCCCCCTAACACTAAAAATTTATTCTCTTTCGAAAAAACTTTGTGTAATACTTGTAACGCTACATGGAGATTAACTTAATCTAGAGGGTGTTAATAATGAATCGTACTAAACTTGTACTGGGCGCGGTAATTCTGGCTTCTACTATGCTGGCTGGTTGTTCAAGCAATGCTAAAATCGATCAACTGTCTTCTGACGTTCAGACTCTGAACGCTAAAGTTGACCAACTGAGCAACGACGTGAACGCAATCCGTTCTGACGTTCAAGCAGCTAAAGACGATGCAGCACGTGCTAACCAACGTCTTGACAACCAAGCTCACGCTTACAAGAAGTAATATTACTTCCTGAATGAAAAAT
>NZ_CQAZ01000038.1:8508-45660 GCF_001152565.1 Yersinia pekkanenii
ATTTTTTTTTATCCCACTTTCACCCCAAAAGAATGAACCGCTGACCGTTACCTTCCCTGATCTCGTCTTCCCTTAGCTACGACGGTTACACTTTTCATTTCATCCTGCGGTTAGCGCGACACCTTGTGCCATGGCAAACAAGCTGCCACAGCAAAGGTGCAGCTGATACTTAATTAGCGGCAGAGTATACCGGGCCTGGCTGAACCAACGTTGGAACCGCTTCCTCGGTAGGTTGCTGCTCTTCGGTCTGTGGTTCGCCCTGAGGCGCTACAGCAGCCGGAGCTTGCGCAGGCGCAGTCTCACCTACCGTTACGATGACGGGCATGCCCGCACGGCGTACAATCGCATCCTGAACCACTTGTGTATCAGTCTGGCTGTCGCTGATAAACTTTTGTAGGCTTGCGCTGATCGCAATTGGCATCGTTTGTGGATCATCACTGTCTACACGAGACAATGGCTGATGAACTTCCACATAACGCTTACCATCAGGTTCTACGGCATATTTAACCGGCTCGTTGATTATCTGTACGCGGGTACCTTTAGGTACTGAGCTAAACAGCGCCTTGATATCATCAGGACGTAAACGGATACAACCGGAGCTGACACGCATACCAATACCAAAGTTAGCGTTAGTCCCGTGGATCAGGTACTCACCGCTGCCAGCCGCCAGGCGCATGGCAAACAGACCCATAGGATTTTCCGGGCCCGCCGGAACAACTGCTGGCAAGGTAACACCCTCCGCCAGGTAGTTCTTACGGATATTCGCGGTTGGCGTCCAGGTTGGGTTTGGGATCTTCTGACTGACAGAGGTCGTCATAGTCGGGGTATTACGCCCTAACTGGCCGATACCGATAGGGTACACGATGACTTTATTCTGGTCTTTAGGGTAGTAATAAAGGCGCAGCTCAGCCAGATTAATAACAATGCCTTCACGCGGGGTATCAGGCAGCAACATCTGGGTTGGGATAGTTAACACTGAGCCCGGTAATGGCAAATACGGGTCAGCACCTGGGTTGGCTTCCAGCATGCCCAACAAGCCGATTTTATAATCCGCAGCAATAGCCTCAAGCGGGCGGCCATCGTTTGGAACGGTATAGGTCGTATTTTCACCAATCAGACGACTATTGGCTGGCGGCAGAGGATACTCGGTCGCATTGGCAGCGGTGATACTCCCCGCCATACAAGTTGCGAATAACATACCAATCAAAGTTAATGCACGTTTCATGCTTAGTTCCTACATCACTTCTTCAAATTCGGTTTATACCCGTCATACTTCAAGCCGCATGTGCGTTAACTACGCTCAATTACCCGAATCACTTACCGGTGTAAGCTCATCGGGGTTCATTCGCTTGCCGCCTTCTTGCCACTCGAATTATTTAGGGTATACACGGCTATCTACGTTAATTTTAGCAGCCAATTATAAGGCTACCATATAGTAACAGCCATTATTATAAAGGCAATTTATATCTCTAGAAATCAATGTGTTACAAAGTAATTTATTATGCTTTATCCAGCGTGATGACCGATTTAAGCTGCTGAAATTTCACCATTTTCAGACTGTGACCCATAACGCAAAAAGGGCCACAGGCCGCTAAATAAAGCACAAAATGTTGGCGGCTATTACACAATCAATAGCCCGGCAGCTTTGCTACGTATAGCGCGGATCATCGCTTCCAGCCCTTGTGAGCGCGAAGGCGTCAGGTGCTGGCTCAAAGCCAGATCGGCAAAGAAAGGCCGTACATCGAGGGAGACTATCTGCTGCGGAGTTAAGCCCTGATAAAGAATAAACACTACGGCGACCAGACCTTTAACAATAGCCGCATCACTGTCACCAGCAAAAACCACATGACCCTCCTCGGAGAGTGTCATGGCGATCCAGACCTGACTTTGACAGCCTGAAATCAGGTTTTCCGCCTGGCGCTGTTGCGCGGTTAGCGGCGCTAACTGCCCCCCCAGCTCGATCACATACAGGTATTTCTCTTCCCAATTTAAACAACGGGAAAAATTGCGAATCAATTTATCTTTATCTGGCAAACCAGCCATAGCATGCGTTTCCTAATACCTTTAGGTACAGTCTGTTTTAACGGGTATTCAGCCCAGCAATTTTTCGATGCGCTGTAACCCAGCCACCAAACGATCCACTTCCTCACGGGTGTTATACAGCGCCAATGATGCGCGACACATGCTTGGCACCTGGTAGAACGCCATCAGCGGCATGGCACAATGGTGACCAGTACGGATAGCAATGCCATATTGGTCCAGAAAACTACCCACATCATAAGCGTGATGCGGCCCCAGATTGAAGGCGATAACACCGGCACGCGCTATTGGGCCATAGAGTATCAGGCTATTGATTTGGTTCAGTTGTTCCAGCGCATAAGACATCAGCGATTGTTCGTATTCCTGGATCTGACCAAGCCCCAGTTCATTAACGTAACCGATTGCTGCACCCAACCCCATAATCCCGGCAGTGTTCGGCGATCCCGCCTCAAAACGCCACGGCGCATCGGCAAAAGTGGTGCCTTGCGTCAGGCTAACGGTTTTGATCATCGAACCGCCCCCTTCCCATGGCGGCATCTGTTGTAACAGCGCACCTTTACCGTACAAAATACCAATACCAGAAGGCCCATAAAGTTTGTGCCCGGAGAAGACATAAAAATCACAGCCCAATGCCTGCACATCTACCGGTTGATGCATGATAGCCTGCGCACCATCTACCAGCACCACCAAGCCCGCGGCTTTAGCCTGAGCAACAATATTTTGGATGGGATTCACCGTCCCCAACACGTTGGAAACCTGAGTGATAGCCAGCAATCGAGTGGTTTCGTCAATCAAGCTGGCTAAGGCGGTTAACTCAAGCTCCCCCGTCGCCGTCAGCGGCCAAACCCGGATTTTAATACCGAGATCTTTTGCCAGCATCTGCCAGGGCACAATATTGGCGTGATGCTCCATCTCGGTAATGATGATGCTGTCACCGGCTTTCAGAAAATGGCGACCATAACTGTTAGCCACTAAATTAATGGCCTCAGTGGTACCTTTAACGAAAACAATTTCCTCTGGCGAGGCCGCATGGATAAAGTCAGCCACCTGGCTGCGAACCGCCTCCATCTGTTGGGTCGCCTCGGCACTCAGGGTGTGGATACCGCGATGAACCGCCGCATAACCCTCTCGATAGAAGTTAAGCTCCCTATCGATGACCACTTGTGGCTTCTGCGCGCTGGCCGCGCTGTCCAAATAGGCCAGCAGCTGCCCGTTAACCTGACGGCTAAGCAGTGGGAAATCAGCTCTTATTCGTTCAATAGGGAAATTCATAGCGACTCTCCGGCCAAACGATCAGCAATCCGCGCCAGCACCACTTTGCGGATGGCTTCGTGGTGAATGGCCTCCGTTAATTCGGCTGCAAATGCAAAAATAATCATCTGCTGCGCATCCGCCTGACTGATACCCCGTGATTGCAAATAAAATAGCTGCTCAGCATCAATGCGCCCGACGGTAGCGCCATGACTGCATTTTACGTCATCGGCGTAAATTTCTAACTGTGGCTTGGTATCCACCTCGGCTAACTGACTCAGCAGCAAGTTATTGTTGGTCATCTGACCGTCGGTTTTTAATGCGTGCTGAGCCACTTTGATCATGCCATTAAACACCGCTTTGCCCCGCTCACGAACGATGATTTTGTGTAGCTGACGGCTTTCACAATAGCCTTTGTTATGCTCCAGATAGGTGCGGGTGTCGCAGATTTCACGCCCTATCGGCAACAGCAGGCTGTTAATGGATAAGGTTGCTCCTTCACCGTTCAACTGCGCACTGGTGTTATGGCGGGTCAAACCGGCCCCTAACAGGAAGCTGTAACTGCACGCTTTGGCATCTCGCCCCAGCACCAGGTCATTATGGGCAAAGTGATAGCTATTAGGTGTTTCAAATGCCAGTTTACAATGACTCAACTCGGCGTTATCACCCACGGCAACCGTGAGCCGCGCGCCGGTAAAGTGTGGGTGCTCACCCAAACTGACGAAATGTTCGATCACTTCTGCCTGCGCATTGGCCTCAATCACCAAATGGTGGCGGTAATGGCTGGTATTCACAACCTCAGAACGATTACCTGAGCTGATATGCAGCAAATAAAGCGGCTTATCACTGTGCTTTCCTGCTGGTAACCGAATGTGCAACCGTTCCTGCGCCAAACTCTCGGTCAGATGTAAAAAGACGTCCGACTGGATAGCCGTTGGCAACGGTAGATCCTCAGTCACCAGAGTCAGTTGATAAGGGCCATATTCGCGGTCACTTAACTCAGGCGCATATCGGCCATCAATAAATACCAATCGATGTGCATCTTGTATTAATGACAGCGCATCACGCTGGGCGGCAGTCACCACCGGGGGGGTGGCAAAACTGAAATCGTGAGCTAATAAACGCGCCAGTGGCGTGTATTTCCAGTCTTCATGTTTAACGCTGGGGAAACCTAATTGCAGCACCTGTTGCCAATGTGCCAAGGCCTCGCTACTGTTGCCACTTTCGCGTTGTTTAAACAACTGATCAAAGCGCTGCAATGCGTCAATACGCTGCTGTTTTTGCAGATTATGATTTTCCAGTATTTTACTGTTGGTCGGTAAGCCAGCCATAGCCTTGCTCCTCCAACTGTTTCACCAGTGTGAAATCACCTGACTTGATAATTTTCCCCTGATACAAAACGTGCACAAAATCAGGTTTTACGTAGTCAAGGATACGCTGATAGTGGGTCACAATAATAAATGCGCGCTTTTCATTACGCAGCGAGTTAACACCGTTCGCCACAATTTTCAGCGCATCGATATCCAGCCCAGAGTCTGTTTCATCCAGAATACATAAAGAGGGCTCCAACGCTGCCATCTGCAAGATATCGTTACGTTTCTTCTCACCGCCAGAGAACCCCACGTTAACCGAGCGGGTCAGCAAATCAGCTGGCATTTTTAGTAACTCAATCTTTTCTTCAATGAAATCTGAAAAATCAAAGCGATCCAAGGGTTCCTGCTGGCGATATTTACGCACGGCATTGACTGCGGTTTGTAAGAAGAAATGGTTACTGACGCCAGGGATTTCTACCGGATACTGGAAAGCCAAAAACACGCCTTCGCCTGCGCGATCCTCCGGGGCCAACTCTAGTAGGTTTTTACCCTTGAAGGTGACACTACCTTCAGTGACTTCATACTCTTCACGCCCTGCCAATGCTGCTGATAAGGTGCTTTTCCCGGAGCCATTCGGCCCCATGATGGCATGCACTTCACCGGGTTTGATCTCCAGATCCAAACCTTTAAGGATCTCATTACCTTCAACACTGACGTTTAAATTCTTAATGCTTAACATAGGGTTCCTTGGTGCGCCGCAGCGCAAAACTCAGCGAGTACTGATTCAATTAACCGACACTGTGTTCCAGACTGATGGCTAACAATTTCTGTGCTTCAACAGCAAACTCCAACGGCAACTCGGAGAACACATCTTTACAGAAACCATTAACTATCATTGAGATGGCATTGTCCTCGCTAATGCCTCGCTGTAAACAATAAAACAGTTGGTCATCGCCAATTTTTGAGGTTGTGGCTTCATGTTCCAATTGGGCCGAATTATTGCGCACCTCCACATAGGGGAAAGTATGCGCACCGGAATCCGGCCCAATCAGCATCGAATCACATTGCGTGAAATTACGGGCATTATCTGCACCCGGCAAGATTTTCACCAAACCACGATAGGTGTTCTGGCTATGTCCGGCAGAGATCCCTTTGGCAATAATTGTTGATTTGGTGTTTTTGCCAATATGGATCATTTTGGTACCGGTATCTGCTTGCTGGTGACCATTGGTTAACGCCACGGAGAAAAACTCACCAATTGAATTATCACCCTGCAAAATAACACTCGGATATTTCCAGGTAATGGCGGATCCGGTTTCAGATTGGGTCCATGACATTTTCGAGCCGGCACCTTCACACAACGCCCGTTTAGTGACAAAATTAAGAATGCCGCCGGTGCTATCGGCACCAGCAAACCAGTTCTGCACTGTCGAGTATTTAACTTCGGCATCTTTGTGCAAAATAACCTCGACTACCGCAGCATGAAGCTGATAGCTGTCTCGCACCGGCGCGGAACATCCTTCGATATAACTGACATAACTGCCTTCGTCGGCAATTAGGATGGTGCGCTCAAACTGCCCGGTTTTAGCGGCATTAATACGGAAGTAGGTGGATAACTCCATCGGGCAGCGCACACCTTTAGGCACATAAACAAAGGTACCATCAGAGGCAACAGCTGCATTTAACGCCGCAAAGAAGTTATCTTTAGCTGGAACCACTGACCCCAGGTATTTGCGCACCAGATCCGGATATTCCTGAATGGCTTCGCTGAATGAACAGAAAATAATCCCCTGCTCCGCTAATTTCCCACGGTAGGTCGTCGCCACGGAAACCGAGTCAAAAATAGCGTCAACCGCAACCTCTGCCCCTTCCCGTACCGGGATGCCTAACTGGGCAAAAGCAGACTCGACCTCAGCGGTGAGATACTCATTCATATCCTGCGCCGAGAGATCCCGTGGTGCCGAGCTGTCTGCGGAAGACTGCTGCACTGCGCCAGGTTGTGAATCACAACTGTCATCACAACTGCCACAGGATGGTGCGGAGTAATAGCTATAATCCTGATAATCCAAGCTTTTATAATTTGCCTTCAGCCAGTGTGGCTCTTCCATCTCTAGCCAACTACGATAAGCCCCGAGGCGAAACTCCAGCATCCACTCAGGTTCATTACGTTTCGCTGAAATGGCGCGAATGACCTCTTCGTTGAGGCCTTTCGCTAACTGATCAGTAGCCAGTTGGGTAAAAAATCCTTCTTTGTAGCGACCATCGCTGACCCAAGCCTGCACATCATCTGGAACGTCTACATTGCTTCGTGTCATTTCGTTTACATCGCTCAAACGCCAAAACTCTCGCCACACCCGCAGGAATGCTGAGCTTTAGGATTATTAAATTTAAAAATCTGGTTTAGCCCTTCGCGGACGTAATCCACCTCGGTGCCATCGATAAATGGCATCGCTTTTAATGGCACGTAAATTTTGGCGCTACCATGCTCAAAAACCAACGCATCGCTGGCAGGCTCTTTCGCCATATCCATCACATAGGCAAAACCGGCACAACCTGACTGTTTGACCCCGAGCTGCAATCCTTTAATTTGCGGATCCTGCTGCATGAGCCGTGTAATTTGCGCGGCGGCGCTGTCTGTAATCGTAACGCCTTGCCAGACATTCTCGTCGAGTGAAAATGTTCCGACTGATTCCTGTTGCATATGCCCTACCTTATGTTCTCAATCACCGGTTAGATTCTTACTTTTCAGGTTAGCCATTTGCTGGCTGATTATTGAGGAGTCAGCACAGATTATTCACAATGGTAGTGATAATAATGATCACTTCAACCGTTTGTTTTGCAGGGATATTAAGAAAAGTACCGTTTTAACCTCGAATGAGGCGGCAACGAATAAGCATGCTGCGATGGCCGAAGAGGTCAGGAGGAAAAAGTGCACTTTTATCACCATGAAATAAATCAATAAATTTCGCAGCGATGATCTAATCCCTTACTATATCAGAGGTTAATCGCCGTCAGTCTCTGACTATTTATAACATTCATAAAAAATACCTATTTCTGTATTAACTTTAGCTGAAAACCCTCGTTGGGGGAACCTATCATAGACATTCAGCGCACTTATCGGATAAACCAAACAACTCAGGGATAGATATAAAGAGGAGGCGGTGAGGATTTTAGTGACTCAAGGCCAGCATGTGGCCCTGAGTTTTTGTAATGACTTGTATTTACTAAGGGTTATTACATTATTGTGACAGCACGGCGACCGTTAAGCGGGAGGTGCAACACAGCGATCCCTGCTGATCAAAAATCTCAATCTGCCAAACCTGATGACTACGGCCAACACGAATAGCACGACAACAACCACGGACTTTCCCGGAGCGAACAGCCTTCAGGTGATTAGCATTAATTTCCAGCCCCACCACCTGTTGCCCTTCGGTGGTACACAAATAACCTGCCATCGAGCCGAGACTCTCTGCCAGCACCACTGAAGCCCCACCATGCAGCAGGCCAAAAGGTTGGGTGGTGCGTTGGTCTACCGGCATGGTGGCTTCCAGTTCATCATCGGCGAGTCGGGTAAACTCAATGCCCAGATGCCCCACCATACAACCTTGGCATTGCTGGTTTAATTGTTCCAGCGTTGCAGTACGTTTCCACAGCATCTTTTCCCCCTTCGTTCTTGACATCACAGCGATGTTTATATCAATGAGAGTGAGCGGCTTTCACCTGTTAAACCAGCTCAAGCAACGCTTGTAACGGATGTTTCAACCCATTGCCTTCAATACGTTTAACCTGACTGCGGCAAGAGTAACCGGTGGCTAAACACCGTCTTCCGGGTAATTTTTGTAATGCCTGCTGCCAGGATAAGGCGTAGATACCCAGCGAGTTATCAATATTTTTCGCTTCATGGCCATAAGTCCCCGCCATACCGCAACATCCGACACTGACATTTTCCAGTTTGGCACCATAACGAGAGAATATGGATGCCCAGTGCTGGCTGCTGGCAGGCAGTGCGGTGGTTTCAGTGCAATGACCCAACAGATACCAGGATTCACCACTTATCTGTTGCTCTGGCTGTTCAGCCAGTGCCACCTGTAGCCATTCATGAACCAGTTGCACACTAAAATCACCACGTGTACTTCCCAGAATCTCTTTATATTCATCGCGATAACAAAGCACCAAGGCAGGGTCAACACCGACCATCGGCATATCCAGCAATGCCATGCGATTAAGGAAATCCGCCGTCTTACGTGCCGTTTTGGCAAACCGTTGCAGAAACCCTTTAATGTGTTGTGCCTTGCCATTGGGCGAGAACGGCAATAACACTGGATTGAAACCCAGTTTTTCCACCAGCCGGACAAAATCTGCCACCACCTGAGCATCGTAATAGCTGGTGAAGGGGTCTTGTACGATCAACACATGCTGGCGGCGCTCAGATTCCGACAGTTTTTCCAACTGTTCCAGCGTCATGGTGCTGGCATAATGACCGGACAGTGACTGCTTCAATGTTGGGCTGGACAGCATTGGTAAATCCACCATCCCAATACTTTTCCGGCTTAACGCCCTAACCCATGGCTGTTTTAGGAAGAAATTAAACACTTTCGGCGTGTTAGCCATTAACGGCGCGTAGCTCTCGACGCCAGCCACCACATAGTCTCGTAGCGGCCGATGATAGCGGGTGTGATACAACTGAAGGAAACGGGAGCGGAAGCCCGGCACATCAATTTTTATCGGGCACTGCGTAGAGCAGGCTTTACAGGCCAGGCAGCCCGACATCGCCTCTTTGACTTCATGAGAGAAATCATAATCTCCCTGGCTGGCATGCCAGGTGTTACGGGTCTTTTCAATCAAGCCGCGCAGACTCGGGCGTTTGGTTGCCAGCCCTTTTTCTAGTGCAATAGGGTCAACACCTTGCTCGGATAATAGCCGTAACCACTCTCGCACCAAGGTTGCCCGGCCTTTAGGCGAGTGAATACGGTCACCGGTAATCTTCATTGACGGACACATCGGGCTGCGGGCATCAAAGTTAAAACACAGCCCATTACCATTACATTCCATAGCGCCACGGAATGAGGTTCGAACCTCCAGCGGGATGCGTCGGTCCAGTGTGCCGCGTTTATCTGAGGTATCCACTTTCATCATCGGCGCATCACTGCCCAACGGCGAACAGATTTTGCCCGGATTTAAGCGGTTATCAGGATCGAAAGCAGATTTAATCCGCCGCAGTTCACTGTAAAGCACCTCACCGAAGAAGTCGGGACTGTATTCAGCGCGGAAACCTTTGCCGTGCTCCCCCCACAACAGGCCACCATAGCGGGCGGTCAGTTGCACGACTTGATCCGATAGCTGCTTCATCAGCATTTCTTGCTGCGGATCGCACATATCCAGGGCCGGACGAACATGTAATACACCAGCATCCACATGACCAAACATGCCATAAGTCAGATTATGGCTATCCAGTAGTTGCCGGAATTCAACAATATAATCGGCTAAATGCTGCGGAGGGACACAGGTATCTTCAGCAAATGGAATAGGCTTAGCCTGCCCTTTACTGTTGCCCAACAAACCCACCGCTTTTTTGCGCATACCATAGATACGCTCAATGCCGGCGAGTTCGCTGCAAATCTGATAGCCAATCACACCGCCCTGCTGGGCTGACATCAATTCATCCAAACGCTGGCACAGCGATCCCATCTGGTAGTCGATAAGTGCTTTATCATCACCGGCAAACTCAACAATATTAAGCCCCAACATCTCTTTGTCAGGGATATCGGTGATAAGCGCCTTGACCGAGTGCCAAACAATATCTTCTTTTGCCAGATTGAGGACTTTGGAGTCCACGGTTTCTACTGACAGCGCGTTGGCTTCCACCATAAAAGGCGCATTACGCAGAGCAGAATCAAAGGAGTCATACTTTATATTCACCAACCGACGCACTTTAGGCAGCGGCGTAATATCCAGTGTGGCTTCGGTAATAAAGGCCAACGTACCTTCAGCACCGGTTAAAATACGGGTCAGGTCAAAGGTTTGTAAGTCATCACTGAAAACATGGCGCAAGTCATAGCCAGTCAGGAAACGGTTTAATTTAGGAAATTTATCCAGAATCAATGCCCGCTGCTCACGGCAGCGGTTCAGCACCGTGTGGTAGATACGCCCTATTACTGAATCTTCCTGCGCAATCGTTTCCGCCAGTGCCGTCGGCATGGCGCGGGTATCCAGCATCTCCCCGCCCAGTAAAATGGCACGCAACCCCAGCACATGGTCAGATGTTTTGCCATAAACCAACGAGCCCTGACCGGAGGCATCGGTATTAATCATCCCACCCAAGGTAGCGCGGTTACTGGTTGATAACTCCGGCGAGAAGAAATAGCCAAATGGGCGTAGATATTGATTAAGCTGGTCTTTAATCACGCCAGCTTCAACCCGCACCCAGCCACTTTCGGGGTTTATCTCCAGAATACGGTTCATATGGCGCGACATATCCACCACAATTCCGTGGTTCAACGCCTGGCCATTGGTCCCCGTCCCACCACCACGGGGCGTAAAGACCAGTGACTTGAAGTTCTCCTGCCCAGCCAAACGGCCAATCAGGGCCACATCCGCCGTGGAACGTGGAAAAACCACCGCATCAGGTAGCAGTTGGTAAATACTGTTGTCCGTCGCCATGGTCAGGCGATCAGCATAGTTGGTGGCAGTATCGCCGGTGAATCCGTTTTGCTTCAAAGCATCCAAAAAATCCAGCACCAACTGAACCACGCCCGGTGCCTGAGAAATCTGTGGGATCATTAGTGTGACCCTATCTATAGGTATGTGTGTTGGTTGTTCCGCTAAGAGATTATCTGCTTGCAATCACCTTTGTCGAACAATTTATGCCAATTCAGAACGATAGGAAAGTGATGGGGCCAGCTAAGGATAAATACACCAGATGTCTGTTAAAATCTTAAGAAATACACCATGATTAGTACAGATGCTTAATTAGTCCGAAGTCTAATGAGTGCAGAAAAAACAGTGCGATGGCCACCTTGCCATGACATGTGAAATGAGAACCCATTGATGAATTACCCGCAGCCGCGTCATCTCGATTTACCTAAACTGATGTTTGGGGTGATATTCATTATGATAATGATTATCGCCAGTTTTTGGGTAGTACAGCCGTTTATTATGGGCTTTGCCTGGGCTGGTATGGTGGTCATTGCGACCTGGCCACTGCTGATTAGAGTGCAAAAAATCCTTTGGGGTAAGCGCTGGCTTGCCGCCATTGTCATGACTCTCCTGCTGGTTTTGCTGTTTGTTATCCCGATTGCTTTGCTGGTCAGTAGCCTGGTCGAAAACAGCGGCCCGCTGATTCAGTGGGCATCCACCCCATCGAATTTGCGTATGCCGGATGTCACCTGGTTACAATCGATCCCAATGGTGGGTAACAAACTTTATAGCAGTTGGCATACGCTGATCGCCGGTGGCGGTAATGCGTTGATCGCCAAAGTTCAGCCTTATATCGGTGCTGCGACCACCTGGTTGGTGGCTCAAGCGGCCCATGTTGGCTATTTTTTGATTCATCTGGCGATGATGGTGCTGTTCAGTATTTTGCTCTATTTCCATGGCGAGCAAGTGGGCTTAGCTATTCGCCATTTTGCGGTGCGGGCTGCCGACAAACGTGGTGATGCGGTGGTGGTAATGGCAGCTAAAGCTATTCGTGCCGTTGCCTTAGGCGTCGTCGTCACTGCGCTGGTACAGGCCATTCTTGGCGGCATTGGCCTCGCTCTGGCTGGCATTCAATACGCCACACTCTTTACCGTATTAATGTTTATCTGCTGTGTCGCCCAACTCGGGCCATTGTTGATACTGGTGCCAGCGGTTATTTGGTTGTACTGGACCGGTGATAATACCTGGGGCACGGTGCTACTGGTTTGGAGCTGTATCGTTGGCACGATGGACAACGTTCTGCGCCCCTATCTTATCCGTATGGAAGCCGATATGCCGATGATCCTGATCCTCTCCGGGGTTATCGGTGGACTGCTGTCTTTCGGCATGATTGGATTGTTTATTGGCCCGGTGGTATTGGCCATTTCCTATCGTCTGACCTCTGCCTGGGTCAGCGAAGCGCCAGAGCCAGAAGAAAGCATTCAAGAAGTCGCCAAGCATTTAGAAGAGCTTTAGGATTACCGGGGGTTTGGTCGTTATGCTGCCTAACCCCCTATTATCCAGCTATATCCGCTATTAGAAATAAAGAACAACTTTTTAATCCCCCTCTTGCTATTGCACCCCCTCCATTTCATTAGTTATTAAATAGGATTATTATTAATAACCGTGTGAAAACAATTCAATAGAAAGTATTTATTTAATCTATTTTATTCAGATGATTCTTAATGACTAACTTACGGAATTTACTTAATATTATTATCAGATAATGCTTTCCCCAAGGCATTTAAATAACTCATAGTGAAGTGACTTATTTAAATAGCTGAAATTGAATACACGTATTGCTGTGTGTAGTCTTTGCCTGTCATTTAAGACGGGCTTTTTTTTTTATCAATTTTTTTTAATTATCATGCTATCTAATTTTTATTCCTATCGCCCTTTCCCCCATCATCACGATGATTTAACTCAGCAGTATTGGTATTCCAGTAAAAAATTGCAAAAAAAATCCGCAACCCTGGCTGCGGATAATTCAATATCTGCGGGTATAATCCGATACTTATCAGTGTGTACGATGTTGCGCCAAACTCAGCCAGGTTTTTACCACGGTATCTGGATTAAGAGACAAACTGTCGATGCCTTGTTCCATCAGCCATAAAGCAAAATCCTCATGGTCCGATGGGCCTTGACCACAAATACCGACATATTTACCCTGACGTTTAGCCGCCTGAATTGCCATCGATAATAAGGCCTTTACCGCCTCATTGCGCTCGTCAAACAATTCTGACACCACACCAGAATCACGATCCAGCCCCAGTGTCAGTTGAGTCATATCGTTGGAACCGATAGAGAAACCATCGAAATGCTCAAGGAACTGATCAGCCAGCAAGGCATTAGAGGGAATCTCGCACATCATAATAAGCTTCAGACCATTTTCGCCGCGCTTAAGCCCTTGCCTCGCCAGTTCAGCAACTACCGCCTCTGCCTGCGCCACCGTGCGCACGAAGGGTACCATCACTTCCACGTTGGTCAGCCCCATCACATTACGCACCCGCTTCACCGCCTCACACTCCAATGCGAAACAGTCGCGGAAGCTATCGGCGACATAACGCCCCGCGCCACGGAAGCCCAGCATAGGGTTCTCCTCATGTGGCTCATAGGCTTCTCCGCCGACCAGGTTGGCATACTCATTAGATTTAAAATCAGACAAGCGCACAATCACCCGTTTAGGCCAGAATGCCGCACCGAGGGTGGCAATCCCTTCAGTCAAACGACCAACATAAAACTCCACCGGGCTGTCATAACCCTTCATCAACGTCTTGATTTCAGCTTGAATTGCCGGGTCCTGACGGTCGAACTCCAGCAACGCTTTAGGATGCACACCTATCATTCGGTTGATGATAAACTCAAGTCGTGCCAGCCCGACGCCTTCATTCGGCAGTTGGGCAAAATCAAAGGCCCGGTCTGGATTACCGACATTCATCATGATTTTCAACGGTAAATCAGGCAATTCGCTAATTTGTGAGCTCTGAATCGAAAAATCGAGCAATTCGTGATAAACATAGCCGGTATCCCCTTCAGCACAGGAAACCGTCACCTTTTGCCCCTCTGTCAATAGATCCGTGGCATTGCCGCACCCCACTACCGCCGGAACACCCAGCTCACGGGCGATAATTGCCGCATGGCAGGTGCGCCCGCCACGGTTAGTCACAATCGCTGATGCTTTTTTCATGATCGGTTCCCAATCAGGGTCAGTCATGTCTGTTACCAGTACATCACCTGCCTGAATGCGATCCATCTCGCTGATATTATGAATTACCTTGACCGGCCCCGCACCAATACGATGCCCGATAGCACGGCCTTCCACCAGGATCTTACCTTTTTCATTCAACAGGTAACGCTCCATCACCTGTTGGTTGGAACGCACTGTTTCTGGCCGAGCCTGCACAATATACAATTTACCGGTATGGCCATCTTTCGCCCACTCGATATCCATCGGACGACCATAATGCGCTTCGATCAATAATGCCTGATGGGCCAGTGCTTCGACTTCATCATCACTGAGAGCGAAACGATTGCGTTGTTCCTCTGGTACCTCTTCAATCTGCACCTGTTTGCCGTGATCCTGACTTTCGGCATAAATCATGCGGATTTTTTTCGACCCCATATTACGACGCACAATCGCGGGCTTACCCTTACGCAAAGTGGGCTTATGCACATAGAACTCGTCTGGATTCACCGCACCCTGCACCACCATTTCGCCCAAGCCATGGGCTGCAGTGATAAAGACCACTTGATCAAAACCCGATTCAGTATCAATGGTGAACATCACCCCCGAAGAGGCGAGATCAGAACGTACCATCCGTTGCACACCCGCAGATAGCGCCACGCCACGGTGGTCGTAACCCTGATGTACCCGATAAGAAATGGCGCGGTCATTAAACAGTGAGGCGAATACATGCTTGATGGCAATCATCACCGTATCGATTCCCTGCACATTGAGGAAAGTTTCCTGCTGACCGGCAAAGGAAGCATCCGGCATATCTTCGGCTGTCGCCGAGGAGCGCACCGCAAAAGAGGCTTCAGGTTCCCCCTCGGCCAACTGCTTATAGGCTTCATGAATAGATTGTTCAAACTCTGGATGGAACGGCGTCTCGATTACCCATTGACGGATCTGCGCGCCCGCTTTGGCTAATGCGGCAATATCATCAACGTTGGTATCATCCAACAATTGATAAATACGTTGGTTAACCCCACTTTGCTCCAGAAAATCGTTAAATGCCTCAGCAGTAGTGGCAAAACCGTTAGGTACCGAGACACCCAGTTCAGAAAGATGGGTTATCATTTCACCCAGAGAGGCATTCTTACCGCCTACCCTTTCAACATCATGCATACCAAGCTGGTTGTACCAAAGCACATTACATAGATTTAGGCCATTGTTGGACATCGAAACAATCCTTTTTATATTATCTATTCGTTAGGGACAGTCAGTAGGGTACGGCCAGAGGCTATCAGGCCTATACCCACAAGTTGTAGGGTACATTTTAGACTAGCACAATGATCCATAGCCCATGGACAGGTGAATCGATCAACCCAACAATAAAAATGTTTTTTCAGCTGATTATGACAGCAAACACTTTACCGACATGGCGGATAAGGCACACTAATTAGGTAAAACTTGCCGCCATCGACCCATGAGTCAGTGGTATGAATTCGGCCAGAAAAATACTCAGGAGTCAGCGTGGAAAGAAGTGTGTTTTATATTTCAGATGGTACGGCAATCACTGCGGAAGTGCTCGGCCATGCCGTTCTGTCGCAGTTTCCGGTTAAAGCGACCACCTTTACGCTGCCATTTGTCGAAAGTGCTGCACGAGCGCAAGAGGTTTGCCAGAAAATTAATCTGATATATCAAGATACTGGCGTCAGGCCGCTGGTCTTCTATTCGATAATCAGTGCAGAAGTCCGGGAACTTATTCAGCACAGTGAAGGATTCTGCCAGGATATTGTGCAGGCACTGGTCGCGCCACTTCAGGGCGAGTTGGGGGTGTCACCGCAACCGGTGCTCAACCGTACCCATGGTTTAACTGAAAATAACCTGGGCAAATACGATGCGCGTATCGCCGCTATCGACTACGCGCTGGCCCATGATGATGGCATTTCGCTGCGCAATCTGGATCAGGCTCAAGTGATTTTATTGGGAGTTTCCCGCTGCGGTAAAACGCCGACTAGCCTCTATTTGGCCATGCAATTTGGTATTAGTGCTGCAAACTACCCCTTTATCGCCGATGATATGGACAATTTACAGCTTCCAGTGGCGCTAAAACCGTTTCAGCATAAGCTTTTTGGTTTGACGATCAACCCTGAAAGGCTGGCCGCTATTCGCGAAGAACGGCGTGAGAACAGTCGTTATGCCTCATTGCGCCAATGCCGGATGGAAGTAGGTGAAGTGGAAGCGTTATTCCGCAAAAATCAGATTCGCTATCTGAATTCAACTAACTACTCCGTTGAGGAGATATCAACCAAAATTCTGGATATTTTAGGCATGAGTCGCCGCATGTTCTAACTATCCCCTTGGTCCTTGACGGCACAGGGTTGTTAGTCGCTCTGACGCACTCGGATCACTGATCTGTGGGTTTGTTCGCTTGCCGCCTAACTGCAACGCCAATGACTTTGGCTATAAACATTCACAAGAGCAGTTATTTCCAATTTATTTAATAGAATTCTGTATGAATAGCGATCATCGCGGTTGAATTCATTTAGTTTTGGTTTATTGTGATCGCCATCACTTCCCGGTATTCCTGCCGCAGAGAAGAACAGATTCAGAGAATTTCCATGCACAAAACAGATGAACTGCGGACCACGCGCATCGATAGCCTAATCACGCCACAACAACTGGCGGAAAAGTTGCCAATTTCTGGCACCATAGCGAGTAACGTGACAGCGTCACGCAAGCGGATTGAAAAAATACTCACCGGAGAAGACCCGCGCCTGCTGGTTATTGTGGGTCCCTGTTCGATTCATGACCCTGATGCCGCCATTGATTACGCCACTCGGCTGAATGTATTGCGTGAACGCTATCAAGATAGCCTCGAAATCGTCATGCGCACCTATTTCGAAAAACCGCGCACCGTGGTGGGTTGGAAGGGATTAATTTCTGATCCCGCGCTGGATGGCTCATGCCAGGTCAATCTGGGTATCGAGATGGCGCGTAGACTGTTGCTGGCCGTTAATCAGTTAGGTCTGCCCACCGCGACCGAATTCCTTGATATGGTGACCGGCCAGTATATTGCCGACCTTATCAGTTGGGGGGCGATTGGCGCACGCACCACCGAAAGCCAGATTCATCGCGAAATGGCATCGGCTCTCTCCTGCCCGGTTGGATTCAAGAACGGTACTGACGGTAATACGCGTATTGCGATTGATGCTATCCGCGCGGCACAAGCCAGCCATATGTTTTTGTCTCCGGATAAAACCGGTCAGATGACCATATACCAAACCAAGGGTAACCCGTACGGGCACATCATCATGCGCGGTGGGAAGCAGCCTAACTATGGTGCATCTGACATTGCCGCTGCCTGTGACAGCCTGCGTGAATTTGATTTACCAGAGCATCTGGTGGTGGATTTCAGTCATGGTAATTGCCAGAAAATGTACCATCGCCAGTTGGAGGTTGCCGCAGACATTGCTCAGCAGATCCGTGCAGGATCTATGGCTATAGTCGGTGTCATGGCTGAAAGTTTCCTGATTGAAGGCACACAGAAAATTGTTGCCGGTCAGCCATTAACCTACGGACAATCCATTACCGACCCTTGCCTGAATTGGGCTGACACTGAACAACTTTTGAACTTATTGGCAGATGCCGTGAGCAGCCGATTTTAAGTAACACGCAGTGATAGGATGAAATTAGCCTTTAGGGTGCTAATGATTAGCCTTAACTTTGTTCTATCACTGAGTTAAATATCCCCCCAACTTCCATTCACCCGAGCCAGTATTTTGCCTATCTATTCCCACCCTCCATTAACAATATGAATTACTAAGAACAAACAAGATATTGGCATAACAAGTAATAGAGATTGTTATTGAAAAAAACCACAAATGAATATGATAATCATTATCACATTGGTAATAATTTGAACTCCAAAGAAAATCCTTATGCACAAAGCTATTTATCCTACTCAAGCGGTAAACAACGCAACCTCGCAATCCTCTGCTGTTTTGCAATTTACCTGCATTAACAGCGAACAACTGCTTGGACAGCATGATGTGGTGACGATCAACCACCAGGGGCAACTCTATTATTTGCGCCAAACCAAAGCAGGGAAGCTAATACTGACGAAATGATTTTTGAACGCCCAGTATCCTTTTTATAAAAATTAACCCTATGCCAGCCACCGAGTACTTAGCCCTAAGGCAGCCAGCAACCCATTGATTATGTTCAATAACATATGGAGAGTTGCTTATGCGTCGTTTCTTTCATTTGTCTACATGTAGTCTGGCGATAACCTTTGCGTTGTCTCCCTTTGCCGCAGCCAGCCCTGCGACAGAGAGTAAACACCACACCCTCATTGTTACCGGTAGCCGCCCTGCCACTGACAATTTTAATATTCCTGGTACCATCACCACCATTGATGCCTCATTACCGCAAAAACACACCGCGACCACTGCGGTAGAAATGCTACAAAACGTACCCGGTATCAGTGTTACCGGCGTTGGCCGTACCAACGGACAAAACGTCAATATCAGAGGCTATGACCAATATGGCGTTTTGGTATTAATTGATGGAATTCGTCAGGGCATAAGTGGTGCCAATATCAATGGCACCTTCCTTGATCCGGCGTTAATAAAGCAAGTCAACGTCATTCGTAGCCCATCAACATCCCTCTTTGGCAGCGGTGCCATGGGGGGGGTAATTGCCTATCAAACGGTGGATGCTGCGGATTTACTGGCTGAGGATCAAAACCTCGGTTTGCGCGTCAGTGGCTATGGTGCCAGTGGCTATCATAGCCTTGGTAGCGGGATATCTGCTTTTGGTCGAACAGAAAAGCTGGACGGCATTATTGCCTTGAACAAGCGCAAGGTAGGTAAGCTTTATCAAAGTAACGGTTACGTCGCCCCTAACGATGAAGCTATCAACAACCTGATGATTAAGGGCACTCTCCACCTTTCAGCTAGCCAGTCGATAACCACCGCCCTACGCTATTACAATAACCGGGCGCAGGAACCAAAGATGGCCAATCGGAGTACACCAAGCCCAACGTTCAGTCCAATGATGAATCGCTCAACTATTCAACGAGATGCCGAGTTGACCTACCATCTGCAACCACAACACCTTAGCGGGTTGGATCTCACCACTCAATTCTACTATTCCGCAATCAATATTAGCGATGATGTAAACCGCGAAGATTATGGCCGCCGTCAGCAAATAACTCGCGGCATAAAAATGGAGAATCGTAGCGAGCTATTTACCTTCAGCCCAGCAGCGCATTTATTCACTTATGGTGCGGAAACCTACCATCAGGAACAAATCCCAAAAGGTTTAATTCGCAGCTTTCCACCGGCTGAAATCAAATTTGTGTCGGGTTGGCTGCAAGATGAAATGACCCTGCGTGACTTGCCAGTGACCTTGCTGGCAGGCAGCCGTTTCGACAGTTATCACAACAGCCGCACGGGATTTGAGGATAAAGAGGCTAAAAACTGGTCAACGCGGGGGGCAGTGACGGTTAACCCGACAGATTGGCTGATGCTGTTTGGTGCTTACAGTCAGGCGTTCCGTACACCGACACTGGCTGAGCTTTATAATGACTCGATACATTTCTCTATGGGGCCATTCTTTCAGAATCGCTGAAAACCCAATCCAAACTTAAAACCAGAAAGCAACGTCACCCGCGAAGCTGGCTTTGGCTTGCATTTTGACCAATTAATATCCGATAACGATTCAGTCGAGTTCAAAGCCAGCTATTTCAGTATTGATGCAAAAAATCGTATTACCAGCGAAGTCCACACCCAAATATTTGCTAAAAACTACTCCGGCTATATCAATACCCCCCGCAGTAAGACTTGGGGTTGGGATGCGTCACTGGATTATCAGAACCCATGGTTTGACTGGACGCTGGCCTATAACCGCACCCGAGGCATCAATCTCGATACCCGTCAATTTATTAATAGTATCAACCCAGACACCGTCACCAGCAGCCTGAATGTGCCTATTGCCAACACCGGTTTGAGTGCCGGCTGGATAGTCACAATGGTAGAAAATACCAAATTTATGACAGATAACGATGCCAAAACATCGGCGCGAACCCCCTATAAGCCACAAGCCGGTTATGTGGTACAGGACTTTTATCTGCGTTATCAAGGGCAAGGTCACCTCAAAAATATCACGACTACTGCCGTACTGGGTAATGCGTTCAACAAAGAGTATTACTCACCTCAGGAAATCCCCCAGGATGGTCGTAATGCCAAATTACTGATCAGCTATCAGTGGTGATATTTCATCTAACTGTATATAGCGCCTGATTTAGAAAATAACCATACTTAACTGGCCATACTTAAGTGGCTCAAAGGAACCCTGCCGCAGTCGATGACCCAGGTTGCGGCATACATTAAAAGGAACTCACCAATGGAAATGTCACAATATCAACGCTACCTGAGAACTAAACACGAAAATCCCACGCTATTGACCCATGATTTAGCACAAATGCTGGCGATTAGTGAGGCAGAGTTAAGCTATGCCCGGGTGGGCCAGGATGCGGAGCGTTTAAATATCAGTGCCAGCGTATTACTGGCAGAATTAGGGCGGGTCGGTGTAACCCGATCGATCACCGCCAACAAATATGCGCGACATGAGCTGATGGGTGAGTATCAGAACTTACGTTTACATGGACATCTTGGTTTGATTCTCAACCCGCGCGCGCTGGATTTGCGGTTATTTTTCCGCCAATGGGATGCGATTTTCAGCCTGTGCGAGGCCACGCCGCAAGGTGAGCAACGTAGTATTCAATGTTTTGATTTTCAAGGTAATGCTATCCATCAGGTTTATTGTACTAACGAGACAGACCTTCATGCCTGGCAAGCATTAGTAGCCAAATATCGCACCACCAATAACGACCCACTGCTCTTACAAACCGTAGAGGAAGAACCTTGCAGTGAAAATCCCATCAACAATGCCGCCATTGATGCCGAATGGCGAAGAATGAACGATATCCACCAATTTTTTATGTTGCTAAAACGCAATAAGATTACCCGGAGACAAGCCTTCCGCGCTGTCGGTGGCGATTTAGCTTATCAGGTCGATAACCGGGCATTGAAGCAAATACTTAGCACCGCACAACGGTGTCAAAACGAAATTATGCTTTTTGTCGGTAACAGTGGATGCATGCAAATATTCACTGGCATCATCGAACAGCTTAAGGCCGATACCCCCCCACTCACCGCAGATAAGCAATGGATCACGGTACTTAATCACCGTTTTAATCTGCATTTAAATGCGAGTGCTATTGCCGAAAGTTGGGTGACACGTAAACCCACTAAAGATGGCTTGGTCTCAAGTCTGGAGCTGCTTGATAGCCATGGCAAGCATGTTTTACAGGTGTTTGGTCAACGTAATGAAGGCCAACCTGAGCAAAATCAATGGGATGAGCAACTATCAACATTAGCCGCCATCGGTTCACCGCATGAATAGATGGCTGGTGATATTAACATTCGCCATACCGTTAATTAGCCAGGCCAGCCAGCGTATTATCACTATCGGTGGCGATGTCGCTGAAATCACCTACGCATTAGGCGTAGGTGCCAACATAGTGGCCAGGGATCGCGCCAGTGTGCGGCCGAAAGAGCTAAAAGCATTGCCGGATGTAGGCTTTATGCGGCAACTGAATGCCGAAGGTATACTCGCCTTAAAACCCACACTGGTATTAACTACTGAACGGGCCGCGCCCTCAAGAGCGCTTCAGCAAATAGCGGCTAACGGTATCAACGTGGTTTATGTGCCTCTGGATACGGATCCGCAGGAAGTGACCAATAAAATACAACTGATTGCTACTATGGTGAATCAAGAAGAAAAAGGCCGGCAATTGATACAACGATATCAGCAACAATTAGCGTCGGTAGTCTCTACACCTTTGCCGGTCAAAGCCTTATTTATCATGAATCATGCAGGAATTCCGCCACTGGCCGCCGGTAAAAATACGCCCGCAGATACTTTGTTTCGCGCCGCCGGACTTAAAAATGCCATACAGGAATTTGCTGGCTATCGCCCACTGTCACAAGAGGGAATTATCGCCAGTGCACCAGACCTGCTGATTATCACCACTCATAGCGTCAAATCACTGGGCGGAGTTGACAACGTCTGGCTGATCCCAGGGGTTGCTCTTACCCCTGCGGGTAAACAACAGCGAATATTGGTGCTTGATGATATTTCATTACTCAGTTTCGGCCTACACACCCCGGGTGTGTTGCAGCAACTGCATACTGCGGGGAAATAAGCCCCGCCACCCACT
Organism: Yersinia pekkanenii; assembly: GCF_001152565.1. GTDB lineage: Bacteria > Pseudomonadota > Gammaproteobacteria > Enterobacterales > Enterobacteriaceae > Yersinia > Yersinia pekkanenii. The sequence continues at coordinate 31,241 of NZ_CQAZ01000038.1, forward strand.
AACTGGAGCAAGAAATGTCCAAATGTTTCCCCCAATCTGGCGGCAATTCCGCCAATGATTCAAATTCAGGTTGGTCGGCAAAAGGATGCTGCAATGCCTGATGTAAACGCTGTAGTGGTTGGATATCATCCTTTTCAGCGTGATCAATTGCATGCTGAGCTAAATAGTTGCGCAGTATATATTTAGGATTAACCGCCTTCATGGCTTGCTGACGTTGTATGTCGTCGATTGGCTCTTGTTGCAAACGTGCACGATAACGACGATACCAGCTATCAAAACCGGCTCTATCGATAAAATCATCCCGTAATAGCGATGATGCCGAGTGCATTTCAACATCACTCAACAAGCGGAACGTACGGGTATAATCCCGCCCTTCTTTTATCATTAAGCTCAGTAACTCAGTCAGTAACTCGTTGTCCTGACTGCCACTTTCGAAGAAACCTAATTTGCCACGCATTTGCTGACCATAAACCGCCATCAGTTCTGGCTCATAAGTGCCCAGCGCCATTTGCAATTGGTTTGCCGACATTAAGCCGGATAGCGCCTGCCCTAACCGATGTAGATCCCACAGTGCAACCGCCGGCTGATTATCAAAAGCATAACGTCCCTGATGATCGGAGTGATTGCATATATAATCGGGGACATAATCATCAAGGAAACCGAATGGGCCATAGTCCATGGTAATGCCAAGAATTGACATATTATCGGTATTCATCACGCCATGAGCAAAACCCACAGTTTGCCAATGCGCCATTAAGCGGGCGGTACGTTTAACCACATCGGTAAACCACAACAGATAACCTTCCGGCTGCCCAACAAATTGCGGCCAGTGGCGAGCAATAACATAATCGGCCAACTGTTTAACCTGCGCGGGTTGCTGCCGAAAATAGAAATGCTCGAAATGACCAAAACGCACATGGCTTTCAGCCACCCGCAATAACATCGCACCTCGCTCCGGTTGCTCGCGATAAACCGGATGGTTGCTGGTCACGATGGTCAGTGCACGGCTGGTCGGTATTCCTAAATGATGCATGGCTTCTGAGGCCAGAAACTCTCGTATCACTGAGCGCAATACCGCCCGCCCATCCCCCATGCGCGAATAAGGTGTTAACCCGGCACCTTTCAAATGCCAATCCATGCTGCGGCCATCGCTGAGTTGTTGCTCACCCAGCAAAATACCACGACCATCCCCAAGCTGCCCCGCCCAAGAGCCAAATTGATGACCACTATAGACTTGCGCCAGTGGATCCATACCCGGTAACAATACCTCTCCGGCCCACACCGCAGCCTTGGGGGCGCTAAACCAACTTTCATCCAACCCAAGCTCACGCGCCAACGGCTCGCTGTGATAGAGCAGATGCGCCCCTTTTAGGGGGCTGGGTTGCAAACGAGTGTAAAAACCACTCAATTGTTGCCCATAGCTGTTGGTAAAGTGAGGCGCCTTATCAAACTCAGGAACCTTATCAAGTCCAGAGCTATGATTAGATTTAGTGGGATTAAAGGATGCCATTAGCGTAATACCTCCGCCAACCAGTGACGAACTTGTCGCAGCTCAGCTTGTGACTCAGGGAAATCCTCACTTAATTGCTGGCATACGGCATTAATGGCGTCAGGGCGATAAGCCACGCCTTGTAGCCGTTCAGCCAGAGCCTCTAACGGTGCTGGATTTAAACTATCAGTGAATATTTGGCAACGATCAATCGCACCCTGTAATACATCAAAATGCAGTTCAATACCGCCCCAAACAAAGCGGGTATCGACTAAATGGCTAAAGGCCGGGGCCTGACCGAAATTCCACTCCCAGCTACTCTGTTTGGCAAATTGTTCGGTGAAACCGGGTAGGTCTGGCAATGCTTGCGGGGAGATTATTTCAGCGGCCACTTTTTCATCATAATAATCGAAGAAAGCCTGCTCAATAGCAGCACAAATCTTATCATGTTCCACTCCTGGCAACAGTTCTACCAGATTAGTGACGCGGGCACGTACCGATGTAATACCTTTGGCCTGCAATTTTTTAGGATCGGGGTTAAGGTAATCGGCTAAACGGTTCAGATCGGCATTCAGTAACAAGGTTCCATGATGAAACCCACGATCTTTGGTTTCTTTATAGGCCGAACCGGAGACCTTGCGCTCATCATCACCGTTCATCACCACTAAATCATTACGGCCTGAGGCGGTAGCCTGAATGCCGAGTGATGCCAAAGCATTCAGAATAATTTGAGTTGATATTGTTTTATCATATTCCGGTTTGCCGGCCATAAATGTGAAACAGGTATTACCCAAATCATGGAATACCGCCCCACCGCCACTGCTTCGGCGAGCCAGTTTCACACCATCTTGCGCCATACGGCGTGTATTACACTCTTTCCATGGATTCTGGGCGCGACCTATGACCACGGTATTAGCATTTCGCCATAAAAATAAAACCCGCTGCTGCGGAGACATTTGGCGAAAAATACACTCTTCTACTGCCAGATTAAACCAAGGATCATAAGAATCAGAAATGAGTAACCGAAGGGATGACATAAACGCGGCTCCGAACAAAAATAAGCAGCCACTAAGATAACATAACCAGCATCGATATTTTTAGGTCCGGGGATCCATTGATTAATGGTTAAATCGAAAACACCTCAAATGCGGCGTGCTTGCCAGTAAACACGTTTCCAGTAAACATTTTCCAACGATGAGCGGATAACCCCTTTACTCGTTGAAGCATGAATAAATTCATCATTGGTGTCATAAATACCGACATGCAAGCCGTTTTGACCACTACCCGTTTTGAAGAACACTAAATCGCCCGGCATCAGCTCATCACGAGAAACTTTTGTACCTAACGTCGTTTGCGCTACTGTTGTGCGGGGTAATTGCACATCAAAACGATCACGGAATGTGCGGTAAACAAATCCAGAACAATCAACGCCACGTTGATCTAACCCACCATTGCGATATGGCGTTCCTTCCCATTGGCGCAATTGCTCATTCAGTTTAGCGACAACCACTATAGAATCAGATAAATGGCCACTTGGTGTAGGGGCATGGCTGCTACAGCCAGCAAGAATCAGACTGATCAGAAAGATCCAAAAACGTATCCGCATCGATATTTCACCAAAGATAAGGCTAGCCAATCTACCGGATAGCAAGCGCTATTAGTAGGACTAATTTAACTATCGAGTTTGGAAAAAACAAGTTATATGAATGAGATAATAGATTAACCGCCTTTTATCGGCTTGGTATGTATCAACCATATTCCCAGCAGAATGAAGCCCGCACCTAATGTTTTCAATAAAGTCGCCGGCTCATTGTACCAAGGTAGCGATACTGCAGCCAAATAGACCAACGCATAACTGAGACTCAGTAGCGGATAAGCCCGGTTAAGCGGCAGGTACCTTAATGCGAAAAACCAACACACCATGGATAAGGCATATCCTGTTAACCCGAAGATTACCGCAATTAATTGTGATAGATGAAGAGTGAGGAATTGCCCATTAATATCTGCCAATGACATTAATGGGGTATGCATCATGCCCCATTTCAGCATTAATTGGGCAACCGTTACCAGCATCACACTTCCCATTCCCCACAGATAACCTTTCATAAATGCCAACTCATCAGCAGGATGCCAAACATAATGGCGGCAATACCCAACCAATGGCGAGAAGTTGTCTTCTCGCCATAAAAATACTGTGCTGCCAAGGTCACCAACACAAAATTAAAGCTGAGTATCGGATAAGCCACACTCAGCGGCAGATGTTGCAATAAACGTAACCACAGCAACATCCCTAAACCAAGTAGTATTACTGCGATAGCCAGCCAGCGCAGTGCCGGAGCTAACCGCTCTTGGCGCGGCAGCGCCCAACATTGCGCAGCTTGTTTCTGACACAATTGGCCCGCGCAGGTCAATAAACTGACCATGATCAACAGCAGGTAACTTGTCATGGTGTCTTGCGATACCACAAAAATGCCAAGCGATTCATTAAGTTAACCTTATCAGCCACCGGTAAATGGGCAGGAATTTCCTCATTGCGGGATAATTGCACCACCAGCGATACATCACCTTGCTGCCTTGCATGAGCCAGCCATTGACTAAAACTTTCACCACTGATGTACTGATTTTTGCTATCCGCATAGTTCAGCCCGTAAGTCAGCTCACCCTTCTCACTGAACATCAATATATCGCTACGTTTTAGTTCCCACGCTAACCCCGCAGCCACACCCACGCTATCGGTAAGAACATAACGGCTACTACTCAGCTCATCAAAATTATGTTGGATAAAGTTTTGCGGCTGTTTTGAGTCGATAACCTGTTGCGGGATCAGATAACCCACCAGCAAAATAAACAGTAATGGGCAAGCCGCTGCCCATCGCCAATGGCGAGCGTTATTGCGTAAGGTCGCCCAGCCTACGATACCCCATCCGCTAAAGGCGACGGTTGCAAGCACGACTTTCTGATGCTCTTGCGGCCCATAAGCCACCAAATGACCCACCAGCCCCATACCAATAATTAATACTGCCAACGCGCAGACCAACCCAAAAACAAGGTTTATCGCACCATTAATTTTCAATGCACATGTTCGCAGCTTACTAGCACAATCTGTGGCATATGCAGCCATCAGCAAAGCTAGTGGAGCCATACACGGCAAGATATAAGTGGGTAATTTCCCTTTGGCTACACTGAAGAACAATAGCGGCATCAGTACCCAACTCAGCAAAAAGAACAACTCCGGCCTTGCAATCCGTTCACGCCACCCTTTGAGTAACGCTCCAGGTAATAACCCCAGCCACGGCAAGACAGCCAGGCACAAAATAGGCAAGTAATACCAAATGGGTGCTTTGTGTTGAGCATCTTTCTCAGCAAAACGCTGAATATGTTCAACCCAAAAGAAATAATGCCAAAAATCAGGCTCGCGTTGTGCTATTGCCAATGCCCACGGCAAACTCAATATAACCGCACTCACTACCGCTATCGGACCAAAAATGATGAGTTCTTTTACCCGTTTTTGCTGGATGACAATCGGTAATACCGAAATAACCGGCACCGCTAACGCCAGAAAACCTTTGGTCATAAACCCCATACCACAGGCCAGGCCGAGTAAAAGGTAAGCACCAGCCTTCTGTTTCGACGTTTCTGCCCGCAGAGTGAGGTAAAAACAGACCATCGAAGCGGTTAACCACAATGAGATCATCGGGTCCAACACCGCGTAAGTACCGACACCAAACACCAGCAACATGGAGAGATAGATTAATGTTGCCAGCACTGAGGTTGAACGATTACGCCACAATAAAGTCGCCAACCAATAAACTAAGACAGCACTTAAGGCTGTGCTAAAAATTGAACCAAATCGTACGGCGAAATTAGTATCACCAAATATCCACTGACTAATATTATTAAACCAATACCCGGCAATGGGTTTTTCAAAATAGCGGATACCCAGTAAATGCGGTACCACCCAGTCGCCACGTTGCAACATTTCCCGGCTAATTTCAGCATAGCGAGTTTCATCAGGTTGCCACAATAAACGGCTATTAACCGGGAGCAGATAAACCAAAGCAAAGAATAATGCCAGTAGCGCAGCCCCACTTCCTTTTAATAGTCTCATCCTGCATCCTTTATATTTGACTGACATCCTAGCCAGCCTTCTCGCCCAGCAAAAGCAGCGCGCACAACTTTACCTATAGGTAATGAATCCAAATCATCGGGTAATAGATCTTTCAAGGGGCAAAACTGGATACCTTGTTTTTTTGCTCTGATCAATAATTGTTCAAACATCAGCGCCTGAGACATCCCTTCTACCTCGGCATGAATGGTGTAAACTGGGACTCCGTTATCACGCAATATGGCATCAATAATAAAATCATTAAAATCCTCAGCGCGGACTTCACTCCCCACAACTTCATCATAAGTCGGTAACGTCACCGGGATTTGTACACTGCCAAAGCTACCATCAGGTAATAGTGGGCGAAAAGGATGAGTGCCACGACAATCACTGTTATAACGGAAATAAAATTGTTGTTTTACGGCTAAAACTCGCGCATCCGCACGCCAGCCTGCTGCCGCGGAACAAGTGACCTTTTGCTCAATGCAGTGTTGTAATGCCTCCACCCCTAATTTCACTTGCTCAGTCAATTGTTGTGTTGACCAAGAGGCAACTTTAGCTTGCCAGCCTTGATGGTCCCATGCGTGTAAACCCACTTCGTGCCCCGCCTGTAACGTTTCTTTCATCAGCGGGCCAAGGTCCTTCGCTATTTTTTTTCCCGGCCAGGCGGTGCCTGCCAGCAAAATATCCCAACCATAAAGCGAAGCTGCATTAGACCGCAGCATTTTCCACAGGAAACGAGGACGGAAAAGGCGCCACAAATGGCGCCCCATGTTATCCGGCCCGACACTGAAGAAAAAGCTGGCACTGATATCATATTTTTCCAGTACAGCAAGTAATGCAGGTACACCGTCCTTTGTTCCACGGTAGGTATCAACATCAATCCTCAGGCCAACTTGCTTCATACGTGATGCTCATCCTTGTGGATTTCATTTTTCTCAAGTACAGCGCCGCGCAGGAAGAAGTCTAATGTTTCGCTAACAGTTTGTTGCAAGGTAATTTCTGGTTGCCAATGTAAAATACGACGCGCATTACTGATACTTGGCGTGCGATATTCCACATCCTGATAGCCTTTACCATAATATGCGCTGCTTTCAATATCTTTAAAGCCAGCAAACGGCGGGAAATGATCACGTAATTCATGTTTTTCGAAACTGCTCAGTAGCATTTGAGCTAACTCACGAATACTGGCCTCATTGGTTGGGTTACCAATATTAATTATCTGACCATCGCAGCATCCATCACGGTTTTCAATAATACGGAATAGCGCCTCAATACCATCATGAATATCAGTGAAACAACGTTTTTGCGCGCCACCATCAACCAGTTGAATAGGAGACCCTTCGACCAGGTTCAAAATAAGCTGCGTAATGGCACGGGAACTACCAATACGAGCAGCATCAAGATTATCTAAACGTGGCCCCATCCAATTAAATGGCCGGAACAGTGTGAACCTCAAGTTTTCTTTCGCGCCATAAGCCCAGATAACGCGATCTAACAATTGTTTAGATACTGAGTAAATCCAACGCTGTTTATTAATTGGCCCAACGATCAAACGTGAGGTGTCCTCGTTGAACTCTTTGTCATCACACATGCCATAAACTTCAGAAGTGGACGGGAATACAATACGTTTATTGTATTTAACGCAATCGCGCACAATCTTTAAGTTTTCTTCAAAATCCAATTCGAAAACACGCAGTGGATTACGGGTATATTCAATTGGGGTCGCAATAGCAACCAATGGCAGAATAACGTCACATTTTTTAATGTGATATTCAATCCATTCGGAATGAATACTAATATCTCCCTCAACAAAATGGAAATGAGGGTTGTCCAGGAAACGGCTAATAGCATCAGAACCAATATCCAGACCATAAACTTCATAGCGGTCATCACGCAATAAACGCTCGGTCAAATGGTTACCGATAAAACCATTAACACCAAGAATCAGTACGCGGGTACGCCTTTTCAGCAGCTTGCTTGGCTTGTTGGCTAAACGCACGTCAGTGACAATGCCCATCTCAAGCGCCAGGCGGTTGCCCTGGACATATAAGCCAGCTTCCCCCTGACCAGTAACAATCTCCAGTGCGCCCTCACCACAAGCTACAACCAGTGGCGAGGTTGATAACACGGTACCCGGTAATTTTCCGTGCACGATATCCAGCGACCGCGCACGCCAGATGGTCAGTTTACGCTGCCCCAGATAACTGAAGGCTCCCGGATAAGGTTCGGTCACTGCGCGGACCAAATTATTAATGGCTGATGCGGGTTTTTGCCAATGGATCTCACCATCCGCCGCAGTACGGCGGCCATAGTAACTGGCATCGGCTTCATTTTGGGGTGTCAGATGCAGTGACGCATTCTTCATTTTGGGCAATAAATCACGCAATAAATCTTGAGCAGCATCACGCATTTTTGCATGTAATGTTAATGCAGTATCTGCCTCACTGATGGTGACTTTATGTTGACTTACAATCGGACCCGCATCCGCTTTTTCTACCATCTGGTGCAGGGTTACACCCGTTTCAGTTTCCCCATTGACCAGCGCCCAGTTAATAGGTGCGCGACCTCGGTACTTCGGTAACAGGGAGCCATGTAAATTGAACCCACCGCGTGGTGCCGAGGACAGAATTTCATCACAAAGCATATTGCGATAATAGAAAGAGAAAATAATATCAGGTTGTAATTGCTGAATACGTTCAATCCACAACGGGTGGTTGACATCTTCAGGCGCAAATACAGGCAACTCTAAATCAGCAGCAACTCTGGCAACTGAAGAGAAAAAGCGATTCTCACCAGGGGAGTCAGTATGGGTAAACACCGCCTGAATATCGTAACCCGCTTCAACTAGTGCTTTCAGGCCTACGCAGCCAATATCGTGATAGGCAAATACAATCGCTTTCATTTCTCTACATCCTGATTATTTTCGGTCTGCTCAACGCCGACCACTTTCTGTATGAAATAACGTGGGCGCGCGCGCACATCGTTATAAATGCGGCCAATATATTCACCAAGTAATCCCATACCAACAAATTGAGCACCGATGAACATGAACAACACGGCGAATAGTGTAAAGACGCCACCACCTGCCCATTCAGGGCCAAATACCAAACGTAAAACCACTAACAACACGGCGAGAGTGAAACCAGAAAGTGCAATGACACTGCCTACCAAACTTAACAAGCGTAATGGCGTCGTTGTCAGACAGGTAATCAAGTCATACATCAGATTGATGAGTTTCATCAGGCTATATTTTGAGTCGCCGAATTCACGTTCAGCGTGATGAACCGTAATTTCAGTGGTACGACGAGCAAAAGTGTTAGCAAGAATAGGAATAAATGTACTACGTTCGTGACAGTGTAACATTGCTTCAACAATATGACGGCGATAGGCTCGTAGCATGCACCCGTAGTCACCCATTGACTTCCCTGTAGCACGTTGAATCATCATATTGATCATGCGGGAGGCTGTTTTACGAAACAGTGAATCCTGGCGGTTAGCGCGCACAGTGCCAACGACGTCATACCCCTCTTCAGCCACACTCACCAGTCGTGGGATTTCTTCTGGCGGGTTTTGTAGATCAGCATCAAGTGTAATCACTAAATCACCGCTAACCTGATTGAACCCCGCCATAATCGCAGAGTGCTGACCATAATTACGATTGAGTAAAACGGCAATAATGCCGCTATCTGGCTCATTAGCCGCCACGGTCAAAATCTCGGCGGAACTATCACTACTGCCATCATCGACCAAAATTATTTCATAAGGTTGAGTGAGTAATTTACAGGCAGCAGATGTCCTCTTTAATAATACGGGCAAGCTTTCTTGCTCGTTATAAACAGGGATAACAATTGAGACTTTTTTTATTTGTTCATTTTGTGACACGATGCGGCCCTATAATAGTTTCCAATGCATCAACCACCCGATCAACATCGCTATCTAGCATGTCGGGGAAAAGGGGCAATGTGCATAATCTGGCGGAATTCCACTCAGTATTAGGTAAGTTAAGGTGCGGGTAACGCTCACGATAATATTTTTGGGTGTGTGCTGCGCGAAAATGCAGGCCGGTACCAATACCCAACGCTTTCAGCCGCATCATCAGTGAATCACGGCTAATACCACAGCGATCTTCATCAACACGCACCATAAAAAGATGCCAGGCATGTTGATGGGCATAGTGGGGAACCGCCAATGGTTGCAAAGGTGAATCGGTTAATGCCGCATGATAACGAGCCACCAGCGCTTGCCGACGGGCATTGATTTCAGGTAATCGCCCAAGTTGAACAACGGCAATAGCGGCGTGAATATCAGATAAATTATATTTATAACCTGGCTCTACGACCTCAGCCTGAGGGCTACGCCCTTGTATTTGCCGATCAAAGGCATCGACACCCAAGCCATGAAACTTAAGCCGACGAACTCGAGCAGCCAGCTCATCATCGTCGGTCGCGATTAAGCCACCTTCAGCACAAGTAATGTTTTTGATGGCATGGAAAGAGAAAATAGCCGTGCCCTTCTCACCAATCCATTGATTACCATAACGGGTACCAACGGCATGGGCCGCGTCTTCAATCAGTGGAATATCCCGTTGCTGGGCAATTAAGCGCAAAGCATCAAGATTGCAAGGCGCTCCTGCATAATGTACGGGAATAATCGCTTTGGTTTTTGGGGTAATGGCCGCTTCAACATCAGCAGCGCTTATCATTAAAGTATCGCGATCAACATCAATCATTACCGGCTCAGCGCCCAGTAACACGATCATATTAAGAGTGGAGACCCAAGTCTGGGATGGTGTAATAACCTCATCACCAGGGCCAATCCCTAACGCCATCAGGGTGATATGCATTCCAGCCGTTGCAGAGCAGACAGCAATAGCATGTTTACAACCAAACGCCTGACAAAAATCAGTTTCTAGCTGCTGATTCTGTGGGCCTGTGGTTATCCAACCGGAACCTAATACATTTACCACCGCATTAATTTCGTCAGCACCGATTGACGGGCGAGAAAAAGGCAAAAAATTCTGCATCGAAAAAATCCCTTAGGACAGGTTGAGCTATCGGCAACTATATGCCCACATAAGTTAACGAAAACTAAACACCAATCAGATAGGTTCGGGGTTTGCTAAGATTAACTTTAGTCCATTAACCTTAAATAAACCTTAAGATAAGATTTATTTCGCTATATATTTAGAATGAACACTTCACATTGAGGGATTATTTTTACTATAAATATCAATCAACTAACACAGAACACGGTGATAACACTATTATATTGATTTAATTAAGTTTATCCGGACAGGACGTTTCCCAGTAGAAATAATAGTAGTCAATGTTACGTTTCAGTGTAACCAATACAGATTAATAAAAATGTATTTATTATACACTTTTTGTAATAATCCAGTTCTGATGATTAAAACTATGTACTTGAAAATCCACTTCGAATACTTCAGATAAGATATTGGCTTCCATTACCTGCTTAGTACTTCCTTGTGCAAGCATATTCCCTCGAGCCATTAACCAAACCTGATCAGCTTGCTGCAAAGTATGGTTAAGGTCATGAGTACTAATGATTGCACTGCGTTCAGCTGAACAAAACTCACGAAGCAAACCGTCTAACGCCACTTTTTGCGCAACATCCAGCCCAGTGTATGGCTCATCAAGTAATAACAATTTACTGTCGGGATTAATATCCGGCCATACTTGCAAGAAAACAGCGGCTAGTCGAACGCGTTGCCACTCTCCACCGGATAATTGTGACAGCATCCGCGGTAGTTTGTCAGTTAATCTCAACCGTTTACAGAGATAACCAATCGTAGCCGCTACAGCGTCAGGATCTACACCTACAGGCTGATAAAGCGCAAGATATTGGAAAACCGGCATCATCGTCAGGGTGGATTGCTGTTGGCACAAATAGGCTCGCAACCGAGCCAAGTCATGCCCCGAATAAAGAGACAACGCCTTCCCCGCGAGCACGATATCACCCTCAGCAGGCAATATCCCTGCCAGAGAAGCCAGTAGCGTACTTTTCCCTGCGCCATTCGGGCCGATCAGATGAATTTGCACCCCAGCAATCACTTGAGCCGAAAGAGGAGCAAGGCGTTTTTCTACCGTGACATTGCCGAGTTGCAATAGCATCAAAATAAATCCGTTATCGGTAAATTAATTATTGGCCAACGCCTGGGAAATAGCACTAATCAGAATCGGATCTTCTGGTGTCATATCCGGAGCAAAACGCTCAAGTACCACACCATCACGACTAACCAGGAACTTCTCAAAATTCCACAAAATATCGCCTGGTTGCTTCGGTTCACGCCCCTTACTTGCTAACCGCTGATAAAACTCGCTTCCTTCAGGTGCTAGCGCAATAGGTTTGGCCGCAATTAATTGCTGATATAAAGGATGCCGTTGCGGACCATTGACTTCAATTTTACTGAACATAGGGAATTCAATCCCAAATGTGCCACGGCAGAAGGCTTGAATTTCTTCATCGCTACCAGGCTCCTGCCCGGCAAACTCATTACTCGGGAAACCTAGCACCTCAAAACCTTGTTGATGATAAGTTTTATACAGGTTTTCTAACCCTTCATACTGTTTGGTTAGACCGCACTGAGAAGCCACGTTAACCACGAGGAGCACTGAACCTTTGTATTTTTCCAGTTGAACTGATTGACTTTCAATGGTTTTGACTGCGATGGAATAAATTGGATTACTCATCAGGAAGGACCCTTATTCAGCGATAATAAACAGATGAACTTAAACGCATATAAATAGCTATGAGGCAGATCACTTTACACTTTTCACTCGTGTCAGCAACCAGATAAATAATGGCGAGCCTAACGTCGCGGTCACCACCCCAATCGGTAATTCCGCTGAGAATAAAGCGACACGTGCCACAATATCGGCTAATAACAGCACTCCACCACCGGCTAACGCACAACCGGTTAATAATTGGCGCTGGTCGGTTAAACCGGTCAATCGTAAGATATGAGGGATGACCAAACCGATAAAACTGATCACCCCCGCCAGAGCAACACTGATACCGACCAGTAAACCAATAGCCAGCACCAATAAATTGCGCCACAAGTGAAGGGAAATTCCCAGTTGTCTGGCTTGCTGCTCACCCAGCGACATAAAATTAAGCACCCGCCCCTGACAACAGAGCCATACAACAATAGGTAGCAATGTAAGTACCAGCCCTTGTTGCCGCCAGTCAATGCCACTAAAGCCTCCCATCATCCAATACATCAATTGCCGTAAATCCAGGCTGGTACTGAAATAAACGGCCCAAGTCATCACCGCACTGCAAACGATCCCCAAGGCGACACCAACCAATAACAGACGAGCGTTGGTTAATAAACGCCGACGAGCAAAGCTTAACAGCAGAACCGTCATAAATAAGGCTCCAGCAATAGCACAGGCACTTAAAAACCAGATGGGTAACAATCCATGGCCTAATAATACCGCCATTACCAATGCAACACCGGCACCGTTCGCGACACCTAACAAACCAGGCTCTGCTAACGGATTCTCAAACAGTGCCTGCATAACCGCACCGGAGACAGCAAGGCTTGCTCCAACCAACATCACAGCCAAGGCCCGAGGCAAACGCAACTGCCAGACAAATAATTGCCCACTTTCGCTGAACCATTGAGTTGGCCAAATCCAAACATCACCTGCGCATAAACTGGCTACCAGCGCCAATAACAATATGACAACCAATCCTTTGAGGTAATTGTGGGCATGTTGTTGTTGTCGCTGTTGGAGAACGGTAAATAACTGACTGGTCTGCATTACATCCTCGGCCACTGTCTCAGGATTTACCTGAAGATGTCTGGTAAGTATAAAGGCTTGATGCCCATGGCTAGGGACAGATAGTAGGGGGTTAACAGGATAAGAGGAAGTTTTGCGTGAACAATAAGTTTTTTTGTTGATTGAAAACACTAACTCTACCCACAGGCTGTTGGGATAAAGTTAGCCTGAACTTATTATTTATTATTAGCGATAACCATTATTTTGCGATGGGTAGACCTGCTGACCTCCGCGGCCACTGCTATTATTTGGAGCACCTTGCTTACCCTGCCCGCCATGATGACTTGATTGCTCGCGTCCGTTATTCTGCTCATGATTACTATGTTGTGACTGATTACCGTGGCCATCGCGTTCATTGTGGCCTTGATCCCCATCCCCCTTTCCGCGGAACGGATTATGGCCGTTTTGTGCTGACGGGTGCTGCCAACGGCCACCATCCCAGTAATAGCCTCGCTCATTACGATCACCAATATGACCACCACGATGTTCATGCCACCACTGTGGCGGACGCCAATCATAACCATCCCAATAATAACCACGGTGATCTTGATCACCTAAATGTAAACTGACTCCAGGTATATTAATGTCAAGTGACACCTCTGCCTGTGCGATCAGCGGCATTAATGATAGAACCCCCAGTAACAGCAGATATTTTTTCATATAAATCCAAATGTATTATTTAACATTACTTAATTTATATCAGCGAAAATAAAAATCCTCTATCAGATAAGTAGCTCTTTTCAATTTCATTTCATACTTCTTACGAAATCCATACAGTTATTTCATGGGGCTATTTTATGTACTACTATTTCTAACAACTCTTAACGTTCAACTGACACTTTTCCGCATTACATTAGCTTATAATCACAACCTTATTTAAATAAGTTAGTTAACCCGTGAGGAAAATATAATGCGACGCATCATATTAATGATAAGTGTACTCTTATTAAGCTCTGTGCTTTCAGATTGCTGCATCTTCCCGCCGCATGGTGGCGGTGGCGGTGGCGGTGGCGGTGGC
>NZ_CQAZ01000039.1:0-22338 GCF_001152565.1 Yersinia pekkanenii
GAGTCATCCCGCACGACCCACCATTATATAAATTCCCAAACGCCCAAATCACTATTTCCCCATCCTCTTGTTACCTACTCATATATTCAGTCTGCTAACTTTACAATAAACATCACGCCAATAAATAACTCACCCTCGAATCACAGGCATAAAAAAAGGCGCCGTAGCGCCTCTTTAGAGATTTTTTTCTGATACTTAGAGCACCAGGCCCGCGATAGATGCGGACAGCACACTGACCAGCGTAGAGCCGTACAGCAGTTTCAGGCCAAAGCGTGAAACCACGTTACCTTGATGTTCATTCAGACCTTTAATCGCACCGGCTACAATACCGATAGAAGAGAAGTTAGCGAATGAAACCAGGAACACTGACAGAATACCCACGCTGCGAGGTGACAGTTGTGAGGCGACTTTCTGCAAATCCATCATGGCGACAAATTCGTTAGAGACCAGTTTGGTTGCCATAATACCGCCGACTTGTAAGGCTTCATGCGTCGGTACGCCCATGACCCAGGCAAACGGGAAGAAGACATAGCCCAAGATACCCTGGAAGCTAATACCGAACAGCAGGCTGAACAAAGCATTCATCGCAGCAATTAACGCGATGAAACCAATCAGCATTGCTGCAACGATAATGGCGACTTTGAAGCCAGCCAGGATGTATTCCCCCAGCATTTCAAAGAAGCTTTGCCCTGCGTGCAGGTTGCTTAGTTGCAACTCTTCCTCGTCCTCTGCTTTATACGGGTTGATCAATGACAACACAATAAAGGTACTGAACATGTTGAGCACCAGCGCCGCGACCACAAATTTCGCGTCCAGCATTGACATATAAGCACCAACAATCGACATAGAAACAGTCGACATTGCGGTTGCAGCCATGGTGTACATGCGTTTTTCAGACATTTTGCCCAAAATGTCTTTATAGGCGATGAAGTTTTCAGACTGACCCAAAATCAGTGAACTGACGGCGTTGAATGATTCCAGCTTACCCATGCCGTTAACTTTGGACAGCAAAGTACCAATTATCCGAATAACGATCGGCAGCACTTTGATGTATTGCAAAATACCAATCAGAGCAGAAATAAAGACAATAGGGCACAGCACTCTCAGGAAGAAGAACGCCAGACCTTTATCCCCCATATTGCCAAAGACAAAATCGGTACCGGTAGCGGCAAATCCAAGTAACTTGTCGAATAAGCCGGCGAATCCTTTCACAAAACCCAATCCAGCTTCTGAATGGAGGAAGAAGTACGCCAACAACACTTCAATAATCAACAATTGAATAACAAATCGAATGCGGATGCTTTTACGATCTTTACAGGCAGCCAGAGCTAATATGGCCACCACGACTAAGGCCAACGCAAACTGCAGAATATGGGACATGTGTGCTCCAAACTTGAGGCAGGCTAGATTTTGGTGAACATTTTATGTAACGGCTACATTAAAAACGAGATATAAGCTGCAAATATAGAAATTCACTTTCATAAATGCAAACGAATTAGTGGGGTCGATCACAAAAAAACGGATGTTAATAATTTGCTCTAGAAGTCGTTTAAATATGCTAGCTTGAACGATTGTAGTCATTCGTTCTGAAAACAGCAGTGTGACCATTAACTCAGCTTTTCAGAAATCGGGAATTGACCATTACTGCATGGCAGGCTATACGGTATCAGCTATCAGAGAGATAAGCTTCACCGCTATAAATGCGCTTGATAATTATTATCATTTGACTATTATGGCTAGTAAGAAAGTAGACGCAAATTTTCCAAGGGTAACACTGAATGCTGAATAGCCGTGTTGTCGATACATCTCGCAGTACATCAAGGAGGTTAAAACTCTCCCTGATGGGGCCTGCTTTTATTGCCGCCATTGCTTATATCGATCCTGGTAATTTCGCGACCAATATTCAGGCCGGTGCCTCATTTGGTTATACCTTACTTTGGGTTGTGGTATGGGCCAACGTCATGGCGATGCTAGTGCAATTGCTCTCCGCCAAGCTGGGTATTGCGACGGGTAAGAATCTGGCTGAGCATATCCGTGACCGTTTCCCTCGCCCGGTGGTATGGGCTTACTGGGTACAGGCTGAGATTATCGTGATGGCGACCGATCTGGCCGAGTTTATCGGGGCAGCGATTGGCTTTAAATTGTTGCTGGGGGTCAGTTTGCTGGAAGGGGCAATACTGACTGGCATCGCCACTTACCTCATTCTGCTGTTGCAAGATCGGGGACAAAAACCGGTCGAACTGGTGATAGTCGGGCTGTTATTGTTTGTTGCGGCAGCTTATGTTGTTGAATTGATCTTCTCTCAGCCCGATATTGTGGCCCTTGGTCGCGGGATGCTTATTCCGAGTTTACCTAACAGTAACGCCGTCTTTTTAGCGGCCGGGGTATTGGGTGCAACTATCATGCCGCACGTTATTTACCTACATTCCGCATTGACCCAAACGGAAGGAAAAGAATCTAAAGCTGAGCGTTACGCTTCGACCAAGTTTGATGTGGCGATTGCTATGACGATTGCTGGTTTTGTTAATCTGGCCATGATGGCGACCGCCGCTGCGGCTTTTCATTTCAGCGGTTACCAGAACGTGGCTGAAATAGAAGAGGCATATTTGACCTTACAACCCCTGTTGGGCAATGCTGCCGCCACTATTTTTGGCTTGAGCCTAATTGCGGCCGGGCTTTCATCGACCGTGGTAGGTACGATGGCGGGGCAAGTGGTGATGCAGGGTTTTGTGCGGTTTTATATTCCAATGTGGGTACGCCGCAGCATCACTATGCTGCCTTCTTTTGTTGTCATTATCGTTGGGATGGATCCGACCCAGATATTGGTCACGAGTCAGGTATTGCTGAGTTTTGGTATCGCGTTGGCATTGGTGCCGTTACTGGCCTTCACCAGTAATAAAGAATTGATGGGGGAGTTGGTTGATACAAAATTCACTCAGATTTTGGGTAAATTGGTTGTTTTGTTCGTGATTGGGTTAAATGGTTACTTACTGGTGACGCTGATTTAAACGCCAGCAACAAATGTCGTTAGCTGTTATCAACTCTTCTGACGACATTTGTTTATTCATAATATCAATTAGTTAGTCATCATGATGATGGCGTTCATGGCCCTTACCACGACGATGTTTTTTACCGTGTTGGTCATAATGCTTATCGTATTTTCTGTAGTGCCCTTCACGGTAATAATAGTTCTTTTTCCACCAATCCCTGTTCTGCCAGCGGTGTCCATCCCAGTAATGTCCATGGCGGTTACGCTCACCTAAATCCCGCCCCTGATGATTTTGCCACCACTGGCGATCGCGCCAATCATAACCATCCCAATAATTACCACTACGATCTTGTTCGCCAATCTGCAAAGAAATGCTGGGTAATAACTCAATACTCTCAGCATTCGCCATAGGAATTAGCGGTAGCCAGGCTAATATCGTTACCAGTAATAGCGGCCTTAATGAAGCAGGTCTAAATACAGTCGCTTTTAAAATACCCACTTTTAACATTATTTATCCTTACCCAGCCTGATTGGCTATGGCGCTATCTTAAACAATGGGTTGGCAACTGGGATTCGGATAAAACTGTAAAATAAGAATTTAGGATTTATCTGTGAGTATGATGGATGAAGAGGGTACTTGAGTACCCCCTCGACGTGTTTTAAAAAGAGAACGTTTACACTAAAATATCTTCAATAATTTTTATTTCTTCATCGTTGAAATCAGCATGTGCCAGCATACCCACGGCATCGTCAATCTGGCTGGTTTTACTGGCACCAATCAGTGCTGAAGTGACTCTTCCACCACGTAATACCCAGGCTAAAGACATCTGCGACAGCTTCTGCCCGCGTTCGAGGGCCAGATCATTTAAGCGGCGTACTTTAGTCAGTTTTTCGGCGGTAACCTGTTCAGGATTAAGGAATTTGCTGTCGCTGGCCGCCCGCGAGTCCTGTGGGATACCCGCCAGATAACGATCCGTCAATAACCCGCCAGCTAACGGTGAAAATGCAATAGAACCCACGCCATATTCATCCAGCGTGTCTTGCAATTCTGTTTCAATCCAGCGTTCAAACATGGAATATTTGGGTTGATGAATCAGACAAGGCGTACCGAGCTGTGCCAGAATTTCGCAGGCCTGGCGTGCTTGTGCCGCGGGGTAGTTGGATAAGCCGATATACAGGGTTTTACCTTGGCGTACCAGTAGATCCAATGCGGCCATGGTTTCTTCTAATGGTGTATTGGGATCTGGGCGATGATGATAAAAGATATCGACATAATCCAGCCCCATACGTTGCAGACTTTGATTAATACTGGCAACCAGATATTTCTTTGAACCCCAGTCACCATAAGGGCCGGGCCACATGGTGTAGCCTGCTTTCGAGGAAATTATCAGTTCATCACGATAAGGGCGCAGGTCTTGTTGCAGGATCCGGCCAAAATTCAACTCTGCTGAGCCGGGGGGCGGGCCATAGTTATTGGCTAAATCAAAATGGGTGATGCCGTTGTCAAAAGCCCGATGAATCAGATTGCGGCTGTTTTCATACCGGGTGCTGTCACCAAAGTTATGCCAAAGGCCAAGAGAAATTGCCGGGAGCATTAATCCACTACGACCACAACGATGATACGCCATCTCCTGGTAACGAGAAGATGCTGCTTGATAGACCATGATGACCCTTATTAGCGAGAGTAAACGACACTTTAGTGTATGCGTTTTCACCGACGAGATAAGTTAGCGCGATCACAGCTTTATCCCCTTTTTACCTAACGAATGCGGCTTATGCCGCTGATGGCTACGCCCGCGTTATGCCTGCGGCAGCGCTGCTGACCACGGTTGGGGTCGGTGCATTAAGTGCTATCAATGGTATCGCCGGCAGTTTCGCTGAATATCTTCCGGTCATTCACATTGTTGGTACTCCGGCTTTAGGTTCGCAAAGGCCGGAGAATTGTTGCATCACTCGTTGGGCGATGGTGACTTCAGCCATTTTTCCCGTATGGCGAAAGAAGTCACCTGCGCGCAGGCCAATTTAACTGCCGAAAACGCAGCGGCTGAAATTGATCGCCTACTGGTGGCGGCACTGTATATGGTGCCCAATTGGCACAACCGCAGCGGCGGATGATATTGCTGGTGGGGGATGGCGCTGCTCAGTTAACAATACAAGAATTTGGCTCAATGCTGCGCGATGGGTTAAATCTTATTATTTTTCTACTCAATAACCAAGGATATACGGTAGAGCGAGCCATTCATGGGCCACATCAGCGCTATAACGATATTGCGGTCTGGGATTGGACTCAATTGCCACGGGCATTGGCTGTGGGTAAACAATACGTTACGCATTGTGTTACGAAGACACATCAGTTACAGCACCTGTTGGCGCAAATCGAAAACGGCCAACACTTGGCGTTGATTGAGGTGGTATTGCCGCAAATGGATATTCCTGACCTATTGATAAATGTAGCTAAATCTATTTAGGCGCGTAATGCGGCTATCTGATATTACCTGTCAATTGATCTAATAACCAATAGCCTGCCGGCCCTGGCGGGTTTTTTTTCGACCAAACAGCGTCGATTGAGATCATTTTTGGCCAACGACTGGTTGGTAAAGAGACCAGTTTTTTGCGGCTATATTGATCAACCAGCCAACGTGGCAAAATTGCCCAGCCGAAGCCTTGCTCCGCCATTTCCAGTAACATCAAATAGCTAGGAGCTGACCATATGAGTCCCTGTGACTGATTGCGCTCGGTGCGGTTGTAAGTGTTAAGGCAAAGCTGACGGGTGGTGGCCAGTTGCTCGGGATGAACTTGAGGCAAATGGGCCAGTGGATGATCCTGTTGAACAAATATTGCCATTTCAGTCTGTGTGGCTAATCGGCTGGCAGCAATATCAGACGGATAGCAAGACTGAACTTCCACTACGCCGATATGTGCTCGCCTGAGTTGTAATAGGTCAATAACGTCAGCCTCTTCGGCAATCAGGCACTCAAACTCGATATCAGGGTAACGCTGCTCAAAGCGACGCAGTAAATCCTCATGATGTGTTGGTTGATAGGTGTCAGACAGCACGAAGGTCAACCGGGTTTCAACCTGACCCGCCAGGCGGATTGACAGATTATCCAGCCGCTCGCTGGCGGCCAAAATTTCCTGTACATGGGACAACACACGGCGGCCATGGTCGGTCAATACTGGCTGACGAGCTTGTCGGTCGAATAACGTTAAACCGAGATCAGCTTCCAAATTAGCGATGGCGGTGCTGATGGTCGACTGACTTTTGCGCAACTTACGGGCGGCGGCTGAGAAAGAGCCAAGTGCGGCGGCTTCGACGAATGCAATCAATGCTTCAGGAGAATAATGCATAAACTATCTGTTTTATCGATGGGTTCTATTTTTAATCTATCTTAAAAAACGATGATAATCACCTCCGACAATCTGATATTGGTTAATTTAATAGGTGTTTTATGCAAGTTCATCACAGATCTTTTTTTGAGCGAGTTCTCCATGCTATCGGCTTTGAAGTGATTGCCGTCGCGATTTGCGCGCCTGTTGGAGCATGGCTGCTGGATCGTTCACTGCTGCAAATGGGGACATTAGCCGTCATTCTCTCTTCTGTGGCGATGTTGTGGAATATTGTTTACAACAGTTTATTCGACTACTTCTGGCCTGTCAGTCGAGTGGCAAAGACCTTTCGAGTGCGGGTACTGCATGCGTTGGGCTTTGAAAGTGGTTTTATCCTGATTGGCTTACCTATCGCGGCTGTGGCTTTAGGGATTTCGCTGTTACAGGCATTTATGTTGGAGATAGGTTTCTTCCTGTTCTTCCTGCCTTACACGGTATGTTACAACTGGGCCTATGACAGCCTGCGCGCGCGATACGTTCCCGTCAGTCTGTGACACTGAAGTCAGTTTCTGACGAAGGGCGCAGTTCCCGTTAAATATTTAAGCCATTTTTAAGGCTCAGCAGCGGTATTTTGCCGCTGCTGAAATGTTTTTATGTGATCTTTATCGCAAAGCGAAAGGGTTTACCGCATTGATATTGTTGTTTTCCCAACCTAATTTTACAGTGGGCATAGTTGAAGTTAAGCATTCCTGTAACGGAGAAGTTTCTGATGACGAGCTATGCCCTGGTGGGTGACGTTGGCGGCACTAATGCCCGTTTGGCGCTGTGCGCTGTGACAACGGGTGAAATATCACAAGCAAAAACATATTCAGGGCTGGAATACGCCAGTCTGGAAGATGTAATAAAGCAATATCTGTCAGAACATCGGGTCACGGTAACCGATGCTTGTATTGCCATCGCCTGTCCAATTACCGGGGATTGGGTGGCGATGACCAATCATACCTGGGCATTTTCCATTGCCGCGATGCAACAAAATTTGGGGCTGAATCATTTGGACGTTATCAATGATTTCACTGCGGTATCGATGGCGATCCCGGTGTTGTCTGAGCAGGATGTGCTGCAATTTGGCGGTACATCGCCACAACCGGGTAAACCGGTTGCAGTGTATGGTGCCGGTACCGGCTTGGGTGTGGCACATTTAGTTAACGTGGGCGGCCGCTGGATAAGTTTGCCGGGCGAAGGCGGCCATGTGGATTTCGCCCCTAACAGCGAAGAAGAAGACCATATTCTGGCGGTATTACGTCAGGAACTGGGCCACGTTTCTGCCGAGCGAATACTCTCGGGGCCGGGGCTGGTCAATTTATATCGGGCGATTGTGATTTCTGATGCACGCCTGCCGGAGAATCTGGCACCTAAAGATATTACTGAACGCGCACTGGCGGATAGTTGTACTGACTGCTGTCGTGCATTATCGCTGTTCTGTGTGATTATGGGGCGCTTTGGCGGCAATCTGGCATTGAATCTCAGCACGTTTGGCGGTGTTTATATCGCTGGCGGCATTGTGCCACGCTTTATGGCGTTCTTTAAAGCGTCCGGCTTCCGTGGTGGTTTTGAAGATAAAGGCCGTTTTAAACAGTTCTTACAGGATATTCCGGTTTATATGATTACCCACCAGCAACCTGGTTTGCTGGGAGCAGGTGCTTACTTGCGGCAAACGCTAGGGCACCAATTATAAGCTTTTTGTTCGCCACCGGTTGAAACAGGCATGCAGAGCCGAGGCTCTGCATGAGGTTATTGACAAAGCTGCTGATAGTTCAGTCAATTGTTTCCACTCAGGGTTCTGGTTGTTACGCTGGAAGGGGCTGTTGGCATAATGTCTACCTCGACGATCCCCAATTGCTGCTTGCCGATAGCCGTCAGGTTGTCCACAGTGGCTCGGCCTATAAAATCTACCTCGAAATCATCGGCGGCAAAGTCAGGTGGCGAGCGACCATAAATAAAGCTGGCTAACTGGCGCGGCAGGTAAATAGCGTTTTTTTCACACCACGGGGCCGCTGCGATATACATGACGTTACTGTCAAATTCACCGTTATGTTCATTTTCTACTGAGTGAATCACGTCGCAATGCCAGAAGACGGTATCACCCGCTTCCAAATCTGGAATAGGGGAAATTGCTTCCATTAAAAGAGGATGCCACTGCTCAGAGGCAGACAACGCACGCCCAGGAGCCGCCCCGCACAGGTCATCATCGGCAACATCATCTTGTAATGCGCGCAGCAAGATATAAACCATGGCATTGGCTATCGGAATAACATTCAACGTCCCGGCATGGGTGCGTTGGGGGGTCAGCGCGGTCCAGCCCTGAAAGGTGCGGAACATCGAACATACCGCCGGAGACGGGAACTCCCGCACTTCGGGGCGGCCTTCTGCGGCGAAGGGGTCATACTTCTGCCATTCGCCAGAGAATACATGGCGGTAAACATGGCGGAAATTCTCATCCAGCCAGCGCTCGATAGAGCCACCATCAACGTGAGGTGATAGCCCCAGTGATGACGATTTTGGTGGGCGGCGACGAGTCCGGTCGGCATAGGTCACCACACGGTTAGCATCAAAATGTTGTTTGCCATTACTTTCGGTTTGCCACAGATTATTCAAGAATATCTGCACCGCATTCATGCGTTTATCCTGACGGGCTTCAACCTGCGGTGTTGACCAGTAAATACCGTAAATTTGTGGCTTGCTGGCTGCCAGGGTACCGAAGTAATTATCTTCTGCGGCATTTTTCAGGCGTTCGACAAAATTATTACGATCCAGATAATTACCGATTTCACGGTTCCAGGCTGCTGCTTTTTCGCTCGGGAATACGCCAAGGATGGCACAACATCCGCGCTGTTTTATTTGCGTTTTTTGTTCATCGGTGACGTTGCCATTGATAATATCGTCGGCATGAATACGGGGAACCGGGTTCTCGCCCTGTGCCAGACTGCGGCGGATCTCGGTAACCTGTTGGCGAATGTTCTCTTCCACGGCTTGAAACACCTGCTGATAATCAGGTAGCGCCTGACGTAATTGTTGCTTCACCGCTTTGATTGCTGCGGGAATATCGTTTATTTGTAGTGAAACCATAATGCTGATTCTCCGATAGCTGTAGGGGCTACAGTCATACAATGGTCTACACTCTGCTGACCATTTGTTTGTTTTTTGTTATCTTAAAGTAAATATTATTGAAGTGAAATGGAGAAGAATAAAGAGATGAGGTTATGGAAAAATTGCCTCTTTAATTTCCTGTCTTCTTTTTATGACGAACACCTTCAATTCGAGGGGGAAAATGGCACCTGTAATCCCGATGTTTAATAACACGCCCATTGCTCTGAAAACACCACGGCTGACGTTAGACAGCCTGAACGAGCAGGATTGGCCGCTGTTTTTGCGCTTATACCAAGATCCCGACGTGCGGCGTTACATGACTGACCCGATGGAGCTCCCTGAGATTCGCGCGCGTTTTGAATCGCGTCTGCGGCCGTGGGAGAAGACCTCCAGCCATTGGCTTTGCCTGGTTATCCGCGATCGAGACTGCGGGCA
The DNA here is from genome assembly GCF_001152565.1 of Yersinia pekkanenii. Classification (GTDB taxonomy): domain Bacteria; phylum Pseudomonadota; class Gammaproteobacteria; order Enterobacterales; family Enterobacteriaceae; genus Yersinia; species Yersinia pekkanenii. The sequence continues at coordinate 9,899 of NZ_CQAZ01000039.1, forward strand.
GGCTATGGGTCTTACTGGTTTTTTAGCGGAATGGTTGCCGTTACAGCAAGCTGAGGTCGGTTATGCCATGCTGCCGTCTTGTCAGGGAAAAGGATTTGGTAAAGAGTCGCTGATGGCGGTATTGGCGTTTGGCTTCCAGCAATGCCAGTTTCATAAAATGAAAGCGACAGTCACGGTGGGTAACCATGCTTCACGGGGGTTACTGCAACGTTGTGGTTTTCAACTGGAAGGCACATTGCGTGATAACTTTCAGCTTAGTGGGCAATGGCGTGATGACTGGATACTGGGGCTGCTGGCCAGTGAGTTTGAACTACCGTAACTTCGCCGATGCGTTAGAAATTTGTTAGCCGCCACTCGACAGGTATTCAGCGCTGGGATATGTTCATCAACAGACCATCTGATGGTCAGCGTCGCTCGGACGGTCCGGGCGCTCACGTATCCTCGAGGAAATTATGGCTGAACACCCTGCTAAACGTCGTTTTACCCGTATTGATCGTCTCCCCCCTTATGTTTTTAATATCACTGCTGAACTGAAGATGGCCGCCCGCCGTCGCGGTGAAGACATCATTGATTTTAGTATGGGTAATCCGGATGGCCCGACACCGCCGCATATTGTTGAGAAAATGTGCAGTGTCGCACAACGTGAAGACACTCACGGATATTCAACCTCTCGGGGGATACCGCGTCTGCGTAGGGCAATTTCCCGTTGGTACGCCGATCGCTACCAAGTGGATATTGATCCGGAAAGTGAAGCTATTGTCACTATCGGCTCAAAAGAGGGGCTGGCTCATCTGATGCTGGCAACACTCGACCACGGTGATACCGTGCTGGTACCCAATCCCAGTTATCCGATTCATATTTACGGCGCGGTGATTGCCGGGGCGCAAGTACGGTCGGTGCCACTGACCGAAGGCATTGATTTCTTCGGTGAGTTGGAGCGCGCGATCCGTGAAACCATTCCTAAACCGAAAATGATGATCCTCGGCTTCCCGTCCAACCCGACGGCGCAATGTGTGGAGCTGGACTTTTTCGAGCGAGTGGTCGCGCTGGCGAAACAATATGACGTGCTGGTGGTACATGATCTGGCTTATGCTGATATTGTCTATGATGGCTGGAAAGCGCCATCAATCATGCAGGTCCCCGGCGCGAAAGACATTGCCGTGGAGTTTTTCACCTTATCAAAAAGTTACAATATGGCCGGTTGGCGTATTGGTTTTATGGTCGGTAATGCTGAACTGGTCAATGCATTGGCACGCATTAAGAGCTATCACGACTACGGTACCTTTACTCCGCTACAGGTAGCGGCTATTGCTGCGCTGGAAGGGGATCAACAATGTGTTCGTGATATCGCCGAGCAATACCGGCAACGCCGTAACGCCTTGGTGCGCGGGCTGCATGAAGCCGGTTGGATGGTCGAAAACCCTAAAGCGTCAATGTATGTCTGGGCTAAAATTCCAGAACCTTACGCGCAGTTAGGTTCACTGGAGTTTGCCAAACGTTTGTTGTCTGAAGCTAAAGTTTGTGTCTCACCGGGGATTGGATTCGGTGATTATGGTGATACCCACGTTCGTTTCGCACTGATCGAGAACCAGGACCGGATCCGTCAGGCTGTTCGCGGAATTAAAACCATGTTCCGCGCTGACGGTTTGTTGAAACTGAGTAAAACCACGTCAACTGACGAGGTTTAATCCGTCATCTGATCAAATAATTCGCGGTAGAATACTTATTCTGACTGGCCGCCAAGGTGTCCGGTCAGAATAAAATAGCGGTTCTTCATAACGTTATATACCTGTCTTTAATGTTATCTTCATCTACTTTGCCGCATACTTATAATAAGTTAAGCCATTTTGTATGACTTCAGTGGAGCATGCAGCTATGAGAAATCGCTATTCCTTACCCCAGATAACCCTACATTGGTTAACATTATTGATGATAATTCTGACTTATGCGGCAATGTTACTCAGTGACACCGTGCCTGATGAGGACCGGACATTAGTCAAAAACCTGCATTTCAATTTTGGTATTTCTGTCTGGATACTCATGTTGGCGCGGCTGTGGTTGCGTCAGCGAAATGTGACGCCAGTCATCACGCCAAAATTACCTGATTGGCAGTTGTTAGGCGCGCATATTTTGCATTGGGGGCTGTATCTGATGTTCTTATCGCTGCCGATCTTGGGGGTTCTGGCGCAAGCTTATGGCGGAAAAACCTGGTTCTTACTGGGCTGGCAGGTGCCGCAGTGGGTAACACCGAATGTTGAGGCTCGCAGCTATCTTAAGCAGACTCATGAGTTAATCGCCAATTTAGGCTATTTCTTGATTGGCGCTCACGCACTGGCAGCTCTTTATCATCACTATATTCGCCGTGATGATACGTTACGCAGAATGATGCCAGGCAAATGATCCTATGAGCGGAAAATGATAAAGGGCGCAAATGCGCCCTTTATACGATGTTAGGTAGTAGATGGTTTGAATAATGGTTACTCGACCATCATCATGAAGGTGCCAACCCAAATCACCAACATAATTGAGATACCCATAAAGAAATATTTCACTGAACAAACTCCCCCTTGGAGCTACCTCACCAGCCTGAGCAACTCAGTGACTGTCTACGAGTTGATGGCGTTACTGTAATCCCAATAGGGAGAGACTTTCAATACTGTAATTTTATGCATCAGATCACACTTCCGGACATAAACAGCAAATAATGTTAGTCAATGTATTGAAGTGTGAAGCTATTAACGTTTTTTTAAATTATCGTCTAATAACAATTTGTTACTCTCTTGACCGAAATTTAAGCCCATCAGTTGACTTTTCGCATCATCACATCGGTTTCAAGGCCCAGTAAGTATAGGGCTTGCTCCAGTACTTCAACTTTAGAGGCATAACCTACATCCAGTAAGCGCAACATTCCATCCGCATTCAAACCGAGCTTGCGTGCCATATCGGCTTTATCAGTATTTGTAGCGAGTAGAGCATTATGCAACTCCACTTTCATCCGCACCAAAATCGGCACATGAACAGCGATATCACCCGGTTGCAGCGCTGACGGGGCAGGGATTGTGCGGCCGGCCTCCATCTCAGCAGCAATACTGTTCTTGATGCCTTCTCGTGCTGCCAGTTCGATATTTTCGTGCTGGTATGCTACAGACGGCGAATCAGGGAAATCGCGATATTGAATGTCGTATTCGTCGCAGGCTTCATCGAAGGTATAACGGGCTGGGTAATGGGACACGGTGTGACTCCTGTGGGGGAACAAGCTACTAAAGTTACTGGCATTGTACTGACATCAACAAGTCTGGGTTACTTATTTAGTGTATCTATCCAAGTGAAGGTGACAATCACTGCGGGGGAATGCATCATTACCGCAGAGCATAAGAAAATATTTTTCCTTATGATGATACGGTAAATAATATTCAACAATCTATAAAGAATTTTTATTAATATAAATCGCAGTAATGATAAGTAATAAAGTAAATAATCTTTAAGTAAAATACTTTTTATTTATTGAGTTAAATCTGCTCTAAACCCATTCATTTAAATACGTTAAAATTTTTGTTGTTGTGGTACTATGCGCCGGAAAAATATTTTAAATCATTAGCAAACAAATACTTACTTGCTAATACTTACTTTCTACAACTATTTCATTGTATTTTAAAAGAGTCGATGTTTTAACTTAAGGTAAATTTATACTATTTATTCCTTCCAATTATGTAATTTAATCTTTTATTGAGAATATTAATTTTATGATGAAAAAAATAATTTTGACCACGACTTTAATAACCGCGACTTTATTAAGTGGATGTGCGAGAGAATCCTCACGTTCGTTAGATGTGGCAAAGGTTGCCTCTTACGGCACGCAATATAACGGTCCTCGCAGCCCTATCTCCGTTGGTAAATTTGATAATCGTTCAAGCTATATGAGCGGGATATTCTCCGATGGTGTGGACCGTTTGGGCAATCAGTCAAAAACCATTCTGGTGACACATTTACAACAAACTGGCCGCTTTAATGTGTTAGAGCGTACCAATATGGAAGAGTTGAAAGCAGAAGCTGCCATTGCAGGCAAAAGCCAGCAGTTGCAAGGGGCGATGTATGTTGTCACCGGCGATGTGACCGAGTTTGGTCGCAAAGAAACCGGTGATCGTCAGCTATTTGGTATTTTAGGCCGGGGTAAATCTCAGGTGGCTTATGCCAAAGTCAATTTGAATATTGTCAATGTTAATACTTCTGAAGTGGTGTTTTCTGCACAAGGTGCTGGCGAGTATGAATTGTCTAACCGTGAAGTGATTGGCTTTGGCGGGGCGGCAAGTTATGACTCAACGCTGAACGGTAAGGTGCTGGATTTGGCTATTCGTGAAGCTGTCAATAATCTGGTTGCGGGTATTGAATCAGGTGCATGGCAGCCTGCGAAATAATTATTAATAACGTGTATGGATACCGTAATATGAAATTAATACAGAAGATGTCTCTGTTATTGACCGCCGCTATTTTGGCTGGTTGTGCCACAGCACCGAAGCCGATTTACCACTGGGATAATTACCCATCGACGGTTTATGAATACTATAAATCCGATGCCAGCCCTGAACCGCAAATTGCTGCCTTAAAAGAGAGTATTGAAAAATCACGCGCTAAAGGTTTGCCCGTGCCTCCAGGCTTACATGCACACCTTGGCATGCTGTATGGCAATACCGGCCAGACAGAATTAGCCATGGCTGAATTTAACACAGAGAAATCAGCATTCCCTGAGTCTGCTCCGTTTATGGATTTCTTGATGAGCAAGGACAAGGGGGCATTTAAATGAGATCTATTTTTGCGGTGTGCGCTATTATAATGGCGCTGTTATTGACAGGCTGTGCCAAACCGGTACCGCAGGATTATTCTGCATTTAAGCAAAGCAAACCAAAGAGTATTTTGGTGTTGTTGCCGCAAAACCAGTCGCCTGAAGTGGAGGCCAGCCATGGCATGTTATCGCAGGTCACTTACCCCTTATCTGAGGCAGGTTATTATGTGCTGCCAGTCGCGGTCGTTGAAGAAACCTTTAAACAAAATGGCATGACCAGTGCCGGTGATATTAGCGCCGTCAGCCCTACCAAGCTCCATAAAATCTTTGGTGCTGATGCAGTGCTGTACATTACCGTGGTCCAATATGGTACCTCTTATCAGATCATTACCAGCGATACCCGTGTCACTGCGAATGCAAAGTTGGTTGATTTAAAAACCGGTAAATTGTTGTGGAGCGGCAGTGCTACCGCCTCCAGCAATGAAGGGAATAACGCTGGAGGCGGCATCATCGGTATGCTGGTGCAGGCGGCGGTAGCTCAGATTGCCAATACTATGACCGACAAAAGCCATGATATTGCTGGTATAACCAGTGCCAGAATGCTTTCTGCCGGCACGCCTAATGGTATTTTGTATGGCCCGCGCTCGCCACAGTACGGTAAAGATGCTAATTAAGTCTCTTTAGCGCCTATGCCCCCTAAAGTAGCAGGGGGCATTTATTTGATACCCCCCAAGGTTTGTGATTCAATCGCCCACTTTCCCGGTTAGAAACTGCATTTCCAATGCCATCGCCGGGCATCTGGATACACATTCGCCGCAGCCATTGCACCGTTCATCCACTAATGTGGGTGGGTGGTTGGGCTGCCAAAGTAGTGCTTGCTTCTCACAATAATCGGCACAACTATCGCAATAGATATAGGTATTCTGACAGGGGTTTTTTATGACGGGATGGGGGCTGGTTGCAGGCGACGCCGGTGATGAATCGCCAGTTGCTCCTCTTAGTAAGCCACGGAATAACCCCCGGCGGCTGATAACCCGGCTTTCCATGTAGGCTTTGTAGTAGCGCTCGTCTCTGGTCATCTATTTGTCTTGATCACCGATACAGCTCGTGGGGGTGGGGGAATAAGCCCAGCTCACTTTGCAGGGTTTTTAGATAGCATTCGCTTATTTTTGCCAGTAGTGGATAAACCTGATGCTCAACCTGAGCATTTTTTACCTGCTCAAGGTAGCGATATGCCCACGGCAGTAAATGTTCGGTTAGTAATGCTATCGCCGCTTCACTGGGTTGTTGTTTAGTTAAATGCGGCTGCTCAATCAAATGTACCCATGCCAATAACATTAAACCAAACTGATCCTCTGGCTCACGGATGGCACTCTGGCTTGTCAGCCCTAATGCTGACAGAAATTGGCGATATTGTAGTGTGCTGGCCCCCATCAGGATATTTTCTTTATCCAGATAAACCGAGCCCCAGGGAGGCGCGGGCATCTCACCTTGTCCCTCAAATAGAATCGAAAAATCGTATTCCAGTTGATCGGGCGTGACATCTGGTATCTGTTGGCAATAGCGTCCAATTTTAGCCGGATTGGGCCACGGGAAAATCTCGGTGATTTGTGGCAATAACGGCCAGAGGCGCTGTACGGTATCGGACTGCGGTGGGTAGTAAAAACATGCGCCCAAAATCCGTGGCAAGGTGGTATTTAATAAGGTCAAAATGTTCTCTCTACAAACTGGATAATCGTAGTATTGATTAGCCACAGGCAGTTGCGGCTAATCAGTGATTTATTTTAGTAAATTAGTCGAATCAACAAGTTAATTTACATGGGTACTTGCCAGAGATTGTAGAAAGCAATGCGCCCGGCCAATTCACCGATGACCAGCGCTGATGCACTGACCGCCAACGTGGTCCGGGGGATCCTATCTTTCAGTAATGCCGCTGCGGCAACAAAGATACCTAATGTCAGTAGCAGAATTTGAATTCCCCAGAACCACGTCTGTTGGCTACTGAGATCCGCTGAACTTTGGCCAAGGAAACTTAAGTAGCCCGGCTTATTCACCAACGTCACGATAGCACCCACTAATACCGCCAATGCGCCGAGTTGGCGAGCACTGGCCAGAATGGCGAAAGCACCACCGCCGACCAGCACGGTCATCCACAGTTGTAATGAGGTGTACGATGTATCCCAGTTAGGCACCGTAGTCAGTTGATAGACTTGGGTTATAGACCAGGCAAAGGCCAGCCCAAAAATCACGGTTGCCACATTGCACAGCATTGCCAATACGGATTTTTTCACCATAGTTGAGAAAAAAACGGTGCCACACGCCATGGCAACGAACAGACCACTGAGCAGGATTTCATTGCTCATGGGGGAGCGGCCAACACCCAGCAACATATTGACAGCGCGCAGTGGTTGCCCGACATGCAGTGTGCCGACGATCAGGCCCACCATCATCAGAATCAGGCCGATAATATTGGCTTGTTTCAATTGCTGTGGTGTGGTCATACCCAGTAGGTTACTTAGCAGGGCCAGAGCAAATAGCCCGACGGCGGTTTGCCCCAGTACGGTGAAAAACACCAAGGGTAATTCATGCATTTTATACCTCCGTCGGATTTTGGATGCGACCAGAGGTATCACCGGATGGCTTGGCATCGCGATGGCTTCTAATCACCAAGTTGGGGTGTGTCAGATGCGAGTGTGGTAGTGGTGCAATAGCATTTTCTTCACCGTATTTATCTCTTAATACCGTGATTTCATCGAAGTCTAACGCCCGCTGCGGGCAAGATTCGACACAGACTGGCTTGTGCCCTTCAGCGACCCGTTGATAGCAACCATCACATTTGGTCATCAACTTCTTCTTGGCATCAAACTGTGGTGCGCCGTACGGGCAGCGCATTTCACAATAACGGCAGCCGACGCAGAGATCCTGATTAATAACCACCAAACCGTCTTCTTTGCGTTTGTGCATCGCGCCGGTTGGACAGCCGGTTACGCAGGTCGGTGAAGAGCAGTGGTTGCAGGCGATAGACAAATAGTAGTTGAAGACATTTTGTACCCAGATATTGCCTTGCTGAGCCCAACTTCCACCGCCATATTCGTACACCCGGCGTAGTTTAGGCCCGAGATCCAGGTTCTTCTCATCCTTGCAGCTTATTTGGCAGGTTTTACACCCTGTGCACTTGGTGGAGTCGACAAAAAAACCATATTGCTTCATTACTCAACTCCTTATACGCGTTTTACTTCAACGAGGTTGGTGTGTTGTGGATTGCCTTTCGCTAATGGTGAAGGCCGCAGTGTGGTCAACGTATTGATACAACCGCCCACGTCGATGCCATCCTTGTTGAGATTACGCCATGCCCCTTGTGGCACGGTGATAACACCCGGCAAGACCCTTTCAGTAATTTTGACTGCAATGCGCATACGGCCTCGGCTATTAAAAATTTCGACCATTTCGCCTTGTTGTATCCCGCGAGCTTGGGCATCAATGGGGTTCATCCAAAACTGGTGTGGTACGGCTTCCCGCAGCATTGCCACGTTGTAATAGGATGAGTGGGTATGGCCTTTGATATGGAAGCCGCTCATTTGTAACGGGTAGGTTTTCATGGTTTCGACATCACTAACCCCTTCAAAGCTAGGGCAATATTCAGCAACAGCCGTAATGCGATCACCTGGTGTCAGTTGCCACTCTTTTTCCAGCGTCGCTAGCGCTTCTGAATAGATCTCAATTTTACCTGAGGGTGTCTTCAATGGATTATTCAGCGGGTCATCACGGAACGCTTTTAACGCGATATATTGGCTGCTATCAGCGTAAATACGGTCAATAATGCCTTTGTCGTTGGTTTGCTCGAAGGGCGGTAATGACGGGTTTTCCTCACGCATTTTGTTATAGCTGATTTCAATCCATTCTTGCTGGGTATGACCTTCAGTAAATGCATCACCAACGCCACACTTAGTGGCAATTTCGGCTAAAACATCATATGACGGGCGGCACTCCCACAGCGGCTCAATCGTATTTTGCAGCCGTGTCACGTAGTGATAAGCGCCACTGGCGTAGGAGTTGTCAATCAGATCGTTTGATTCAACTGAGGTGACATCCGGTAATAATAAATCAGCATATTTGGCCGAGGTGGTCATGTGGTTTTCCCACACTAAAATAAACTCGCACAGCGATTCATCTTGCAAAATAGCGTGGGTTTTATTCAGATCAGAATGCTGATTGCCAATAACGTTACTGGCGTAATTCCACATAAACTTAATATTGGTATCCAGTTTATCTTTATTCTTCACATGGGCGTTTTGAGCGGTCATTTCGGTGCCACGGAAGATAGCATCAGTCCACATAAAGCAGGGGATAGCTGTTTTTACCGGATTCGGAATGTTGAACCTAGGTACCGGATATTTCACGTTTCCGCCCCAGGCTCCGGTATTGGTTCCGGCCCGGCCGATATTCCCGGTTATCAGTGGCAGCATCATAATTGAGCGAGCGGCCTGTTCCCCATTGGCACTACGCTGAATGCCCCAGCCTTGTGAGATCCATGCTGCGCGGGCATTTCCTAACTCTCGGGCTAATTGGATAATACGTACCGGCGCAATACCGGTTATTTCACTGGCCCATTCCGGCGTTTTTTCTACCCCGTCGGCACCATTACCTAAAATATAATCTTTATAAGAGCCATTGGCCGGGGCCGAGGCGGGTAATGTTGTGGCATCCCAGCCAATACAATATTCTGTCAGAAAGTCCTCATCAGTCAGATTTTCTTTAATTAATACATAGCCTAATGCTGCAACCAGCGCGGCATCGGTACCTGGAAATATGGGGATCCACTCGGCATTAAGGGTAGTAACACTGTCCGTCATACGGGGGTCGATAATAATGACTTTGGCTTTACTTTTCTCCAGAGCATGGACAGTTTCAATATATTGGCCGCCGCCTGACATCCGTGTTTCTGCCAGGTTATGACCAAACATGACCACTAAATCTGAGTTTTTAATTTCATCCAGCAAGGTTTCATCTGTATTACCATAAATATACGGCATCACAGTATTGATTTGAGCGGTGGAATAAGTACCGTGTTGATCCAGAAAACCGCCGATCAAACTCAGCATTCTTTTACAGGCATTACGGCCTTGTAAATTAGCGCCGGTAGAACCGGAACCATATTGATAATAAATGGCTTCATTACCGTATTGCGCAATGGTCTTTTTCAGATTGTCGGCAACAATAGTCGTCGCTTCATCCCAACTAATGCGCTTGAATTTACCTTCACCGCGCTTACCGACACGCAGCATTGGATATTTTACCCGATCCGGATTATATGTTTTCCATCTTACAGATCGGCCACGTAAGCATGGGCGAATTTGATGCTCACCAAATGTGGCATCATCATAAATGGCTTCATTAGCAATCTTAATAATTTCACCGTTTTTGACATGTACTTTTAGTGGACAGCGGCTACCACAGTTGACCAGACAAGCACTGTATTTAATGGTTTCCTCAGTTACTGCGGCGCGCGGTTCTGGTGCGGCATGTACTGAGAAAGGCAGAGTGATTGAACCGGCTATTGCCGCAGCCCCGGTCACTGCGGCGGATGTTTGAATAAATTCACGGCGACTCAGTGAGCCGGTGATAGGTCTTTTATTGTTGTTCATCGACATTACCTTTGCGGAGGACATTATCTTGACGAAAATAAAAAAAAAAGCAGGATGGAATGATAACGCCTCACATTAGGAAATAATTTGTTACTTTTATATGATGTAAATCAATTAAGACGTCATAACAAGAAGATAATTATAATTTATGTGAGAATGCCGAAGGTTATTAATGATTTTTTGCCAGATATTAACTATTTCCTATACATAAAATCTTTATATTTATAGAAAATCTAATGCTGCAATGAAGAATCAATCTCAAATGGCATAGGGATATTATTATTCGCATGTTTTATTGGTTTATTTAATTTACCTTAATAATCTTGAGGAAAGTCTTAATAAAATAGTGCCAATAATTTAGTTATTATTCTTACCCATATAAAGAAAGTTGCTGCTAGCATTAACCCGACTAAAATGAAGTAGTGATCTTTTTTCTAGGGTTAGAGGAGATCTACATCGGGACTCTTACCTCTACCCGCTTGCAGGGAGTCAGTACCATGTTGAATATGAAAAACAGATTCGATGGTAACAACATCTTAGGTGAGAAGAATATTCACGCAGTTTTTGAGCTGAGTTTATTGCTGAAAGCGATGTTGGCGGTGATGGAAATTATCGCCGGTATTTTAACCTATTTTGTTACCCCTCAATTTTTACTCAATTTGATGCATCGCATCACGCAAGTTGAGTTTATCGCAGACCGTGGCGATGTGGTGGCAAATTATCTGCTGCATGCCGCCCAAAGCCTTTCGATCAGCAGCCTGCATTTTGCTGCATTCTATCTGTTAATTCACGGCGTGGTTAAGCTGTGGATCATTATCGGACTGTGGCGTAAGAAGTTGGGTTATTACCCTGCGGCAATAGTGATTTTTAGCTTATTTATTATCTATCAACTCTATCGTTATACTTTCACCCACTCGGTGCTCTTGATCCTGATAACGGTGCTGGATATTGTTGTTATTGCTCTGACCTTGCTGGAGTACCGGCGGTTACGGGCCGAGCAAAAGTAGCGCTTATTGCAACACCATTACAGAGAGGTGTAGGCGATCATTCAGTCAGCAAAAATATGGGCCTGACCCATGATGGTCAGATCAACCATTAAACCGATGCTAATCCCTTCCCGGCTGATGGTCTTGATTTCAACTGTTTCTTCGCAGCCGACAATATATAAGGTGAGGGTTGAGATAAAACCAGCAAAATCAATGTTGGTAACCTTAGCCAGACAATGAGTGGAGTAGTGATGTTCGGCGGGCAACGGCGTGATGGTAATTTGCTCGGGCCGCAACATAATACGTATCAGACCATGGCGTTTGGTATCGTCAACTTTGACTCGACCTAATGCACAATCAGCCCATCCGGCCTTAATATTGGCGGAAAGAATCAGTGTTTCGCCAAGGAACGTCGCGGTTGGTTCATCAACCGGTCGCAAATAAATCTCTTGTGGCGGGCCAACATGGGCCAGCTTGCCGGCGCGCATAACCGCCACCTGATCGGCAAACGACAAGGCTTCAGTTTGATCATGGGTGACCAAAATAGCGGCAATATTCGCTTGTGCCAATAGTTCGGCCACGGCTTTACGGGTTGACGCGCGTAAGGCGGTATCCAGTGCTGAAAACGGTTCATCCAATAACATCAGTACCGGGCGCTGTGCCAGTGCTCTGGCGAGAGCCACTCGCTGTTGCTGGCCGCCGGAGATCTCATGAGGCCAAAGTTGAGATAATCGCCGGTCCAGTGCCACCATCTCCATTAACTCATCAACCCGCCGGGCTTTGTCCTGTTTGCTGCCTGTTAATCCATAAGCAATATTGCCTGCCACAGTAAAGTGCGGAAACAGAGCACCATCTTGCGGCACAAAACCAATCCCTCTTTTATGTGCTGGTACATGGGTTGAACTGTCGAATACCGGCTCCCCTTGCAGGATAACCTTACCGTGATCCGGCGTTTCAAAACCGGCAATAATCCGCAGGAGCGTGGTTTTACCCGAGCCGGAAGGCCCGACAATGGCGGTACGGCTGCCC
>NZ_CQAZ01000039.1:22356-44903 GCF_001152565.1 Yersinia pekkanenii
CGGCTGCCCGCCGTAACCTGCAAGTCAATTCGGTTTAATACGGTAACCGATTGATAAGACTTACCGATTTTCTGAAGTTCAAGCGTGCTCATAAGCCTGCCGTACGTTGAGATTGGGAATAAAGAAGCCAGGTTAGCGGCAGGGACAGCAGCACCATCAGCAGTGCATAAGGTGATGCTGCAACATAGTCAATTTCGCTGGTCAGTGCCCAGAAGCCTGTCGCCAGCGTTCGTGTCCCATTCGGTGCCAGTAACAGGGTGGCGGTCAACTCATTGGAGATGGCAAGGAACACTAACGCGGCACCCGCAGCGGCACTGGGTGCCGCAAGGCGCATGGTGGTGCTCCATATCGCCTGGGTCGGCGTTTTGCCCAGACTGCGTGCCACGTTTTCCAACTCGACTGGCGCTTGCGCTATACCGGCGCGTAAACTGATTAAGGCGCGCGGTGTAAACATTAATAAATAGGCCAGTAAAATAGTAAATTCAGTTTGATACAGTGGACGAGCAACGCGGATGGTAATGGTGACCAAGGCCAGTGCAACCACGATACCGGGCAATGAACTGGTGACATAATTACACCCCTCCATTAGACGGTGCAATCGCCCCGGATAGCGCACCGATAACCAGGCCATAGGTATGGCACATAACGTGATAATCACCGCACCGCTGAGTGCTAATGCCAGCGTTTGTTTCAAGGCGGGTAGCAGCTCAGGGTTCAGCCACGCATCAAATCCACCAATATAGAGCCAGCGGGTGAGGGTGATAAACGGCACACCAAGCGAGAGCGCGGTGAGCGTCAATGGCAACAACAAGCACAGTAATGTGGCCGTCGTCCCCATGGAATAAGCGGTTTGGCTTCTTGCGCTACCGGAACCGACTCGCGCATAGCGGTTATAGCCGCGGCTGGTGGCCTCGAGTAACAATAGCCCGAGGCAGAGCAGCGCCAGCACGCCAGCCAGCATATTGGCCGCCGGGCCATTAAATGAGGATTGGAACTGATCAAAAATCGCGGTGGTAAAGGTATCGAAACGGATCATGGCATACAGCCCATATTCCGCCAACAAATGTAATGCGATCAGTATTGAACCACCCCAAATAGCCAATTTTAACTGGGGTAAGACTACGCGAAAAAACACCGCAGTGGGGGGGCTGCCCAGTGAGGCGGCGGCGTCTTCCAGGCCGGGGTCAAGACGGCGTAATACCGCCGATGCCGGTAGATAAATAAAGGGAAAGTACGCAATAACCGAGATAAATACGCCAGCAGCCAGCCCGTGCATTGCTGGCACCAGGCTGATCCACGCATAACTTTGCACAAAAGCAGGCACCGCCAATGGGGCAATAGCCAGCAGTGACCAAACTCGTCTACCGGGTAGGGTGGTGCGCTCGGTAAGCCATGCCAGAGCGACGCCAAAAATGGCACAAAGAGGTAAGGTGAAAACCACCAATAGCGCGGTGTTGATCAGTAATTCACCGACGCGGGGGCGAAAAACCAGGGCTTTGACCGTTGGCCAGCCGGTATCAATAGCGATAGCTACCACAAACCCCAGCGGCAGCAGGGATAGCAGCGACAGCATAATCGCAATAGTGACAATACCAGAGCTTGGGCGGCGGCTATACTGCCGTGGTGCTGTCTTATTGAGTAAGACCGATGCAACATCGGTACTGATATTGGCCATAATTATTAAAGCACTCGGCGTGTTAACTGCCTGTCAATTCAATGAAATAACAGGCTAAAAATGCAATCTGTGCTACAGCAGGCCAGCTTCGGTCATCAACTCAACCACTTTCTTGCTGTTAAGTTTAGAGGGTTCGACTTTCGGCGCTTGCAGGTCTTGCAAGGGGACTAAGGTAGGATTCGACGCGGCATCGACGCCGACGGCATATTCAAATGCATTATTGGTACGCAAGATATCTTGCCCGGATTTGCTGGTTATCCATTTTACGAATTCTTGTGCTTGTTGCGGGTGCTTACTGGAAGCCAGAACACCGCCGCCAGAGATACTCACAAATGCGCCCGGATCCTGATGTTTGAAGTAATGTAGCTGAGTTTTACCACTGTTCTCGCCGGTTTTAGCCTGATCAACAAAACGGTAATAGTGATAGATAACCCCGCCATCGATTTGACCCGCATTGACGGCTTTCATTACTGTGCTATTGCCTTTATAGGCGGTAGCGTTGGTTTTCATGGCTTTTAACCACTCTAACGTGGCTTTCTCGCCTTTAAGTTCCAACATGGCACTGACAATTGCCTGGAAGTCGGCACCGGATGGTGAGGCAGCCCAGCGGCCTTTCCACTCAGGTTTTGCCAGATCCATAATGGATTTAGGCAATTCGGTTTCACTGATTTTCTCCGGATTATAGACAAATACTGTGCTGCGGGCGGCAATGCCGGTCCAGCGACCATGTTCAGGACGATATTCTTTAGCCACCTGAGCCTGGGTTGCGGCATCCAGTGGTGCGAACAGTTTTGCGTTATCAACCAACACCATTGCCGGAGAGTTCTCGGTCAGGAAAACGTCGGCGGGTGATGCGCTGCCTTCCTGAATCAGTTGATTGCCTAACTCGCTGTCTCCGCCATTGCGCAGGGTCACTTTGATACCGGTATCTTTGGTAAAACCGTCAACCCAGGATTTCACCAGATTTTCGTGCTGAGCATTATAAACCACGATGCCTTCATCATTTGATGCCGCATTGACAGAAAACGCCAACATCATGGAAGACGCCAGTAGAGCAACCGGACCGAGAGAGGGGAAACGTAACTTCATAGCGACATCCTTTTAAAAAGTCAGAGAAGAAAACGAAATTGTCAGACAATAGCAAAACACAATAATTGTATAGAAAGACATTAACAATGATAGTAAAAATCATTCGCGTTATTTGCTACAAAATATTTCATATTTAACACTGTCATCTCTGATTGATAAATAGCGGTAATGTGATCGCCGCCAGTCAATAGATTTACTGTTCACCTCATTTTCTTTATGCCGCGCGAGGGGTACACCGCATTTTCTTATTTGTTCTCGACAGACAATGACTTAACATAGCTATCACTTTTTTGCATGGTTTATGGATATTCGATGCGTTACTTGGCTGCCATTCTTCCCTTACTTACTTTGCTCTCAGCCTGTAGTAGCAAGCCGACGCCTCCTGTTGCTGCCACGCCGTCAGATAGCTTGATACAAAGTGGTTTTTTACTTGAACCACAACATGTGGGCCACCTGCAAAACGGCGATTTTGCCTATAATGCCGACACCGCCCGTTTTGTTGACAAAATGGTGCGTGAGCATGGTTTTGAGCGTCAGCAATTACATGATGTATTAGCTCAAACCCAGAAGTTGGATTGGGTAATTCGCCTGATGGATAAACAAGCGCCCTCGGCAGGTCGCCCCTCAGGGCCAAATGGGGCCTGGAACCGCTATCGCAAACAGTTTATTACCCCTGATAATGTGCAAAATGGCGTGAATTTCTGGAACCAGCACCAAGAGGCTTTGCAGCGTGCTTATGAAATTTACGGGGTACCGCCGGAGATTATCGTCGGTATCATTGGGGTTGAGACTCGTTGGGGCAGGGTGATGGGTAAAACCCGTATCATTGATGCGTTGGCGACACTCTCCTTCGCTTATCCGCGCCGTGCCGAGTATTTTTCCGGCGAGCTGGAAACCTTCCTGTTGATGGCTCGTGCTGAAGGTAATGATCCGCTCAGTTTACGGGGTTCCTATGCCGGAGCTATGGGTTATGGTCAATTTATGCCATCGTCATTTAAGAGTTATGCTGTTGATTTTAATGGTAACGGCCATGTCAATTTATGGGACCCGGTTGATGCGATCGGCAGTGTTGCTAATTACTTCAAATCTCACGGTTGGACCAAAGGCGCAGCAGTCGCGGTGCCCGCTAGCGGGCAAGCGCCGAATCTTGACAATGGCTTTAAGACCCAATACCCGGTTTCAACGTTGGCGGCGGCGGGGCTTAGCCCGATGGGATCGCTCGGCGATCACCAGCAAGCCAGCTTGCTGCGCCTTGACGTCGGCACGGGTTATCAATATTGGTACGGTTTACCCAACTTCTACACCATCACCCGTTACAACCACAGCACCCATTACGCCATGGCCGTATGGCAGTTAGGGGAAGCAGTGAGCCGGGCGCGTTCAATACAGTGAACCAACGGCACGTTTCCCCTTTATTTGACTGTTGAAGCACGAAAAGGGCTACATTTTACGCTGCAGCCCTTTTCTATATCGCAGTTTTTGCTCATCACAGCAGATGTGAAATATCATCCGGATGGACTGACGGCGGTGATTTACGCCAGCCGCGTGTCAGCCATAGCAGATAGATAAAGCCCGCCAGTAACCACAGCAAACCCACCTCGAGCGCACGCTGTTCAAGATGAAACCACAGCCATACCGACATCACAAACCCCATTATCGGTAGCAGCCCATACTTAAACATAGCGGCCTTACCGCGACGTTTCTCATTGATAATGAAGTGCTTTATTACACTCAAGTTTACGAAAGTAAACGCACCCAGAGCGCCAAAACTGATCATCGATACCACTAAGTTCAGGTCAAGGAACAGTGCCAACAACGAAATGGTCGCCACGAACAAAATTGCCCGCCACGGGGTGTGGAACTTGCGATGCAGATGGAAGAACACTTTGCGTGGCAGTACACCTTCACGACCCATGGCATAGAAAATACGTGACACGCTGGTTTGCGCGGACATCGCCGAGGCATAAACACCGGTCAGGTACGTGGCCATAAAGAAGTTATACATCCACTTGCCGCCAACATGCGCTGAGATAATCAGACTGGCGGTATCCTGATGCGGAATTAATGATTGCCAGTCAGGGTAAGCCAAATGGGCGGCATAGGAAACGGCGATAAAGATGACACCAGCGCTGATCACGGTAAACAGAATGGCGCGTGGCAAGGTGCGTTTAGCGTCGTGTGCCTCTTCGGCCATAGTGGCAATGGCATCAAAACCGAGGAACGCCAGACAAAGCACCGCGGCCCCGGACAGCAAGCCAGACAAATCACCGGCATTCACCAGTAGTGGCTTCATTAACGCAGCCGGACTTAAATCTGCCTGACTGAAAGAAAGAGCAATAAATAACACGATAAAAACCATCTGTGCCGCTATCAGCGAGAAATTCACCGAGGTGAGCAAACGCACGCCCAGTATATTGAGTAGACTGACGCTGACGATAGAGGCAATGATAAATACCGGAGCAGGGATGGCCGGAAATGCCTCGTGCAAGAAAATACCTAAAACCAAATAATTAAGGATCGGCAGGAACAGATAATCCAAAATTTGTGCCCAACCCACCAGAAAACCGGTTTTTCCGCCAAAACTGCGCTGAACATAGGAATAGGCGGAACCCGATAACGGCATGGCGTTGGTCATCCGGCAATAACTGAGGGCGGTAAACAGAATGGTGGCAACAGTCACCAGATAGGCAATGGGCAGATGCCCCTGACTTAGTACGGTCACCTGTCCATAGGTTGTAAATACGCCCAATGGCACCATGTAGGCAAGCCCGAAAGCGACCAGCGCGGGGGTTTTAAGCACTCTGCGCAACTGAATATTTTGTGGCATTACCGTATCATCTCCTGGTGAGAACGAGCACCGTGACGCTGCATTTTTAGGCAGCGGTAGAACATAAGGGAGCGGATTTTGACATAAGGGGAGCGGCAACGCCAATGAGTTCCTGTTTGCCTGACATTGCCACATTGTTAGCCGCGCTAATCCCCCCTGTTTCACTGAGCTGTTTCAGTGAAACAGGGGGATTAACGGCGGCTTATCTGTTCTGATAAACCACATTACCGCCAATAAGCGTGCATTCAACCTGAGTTTGATAAATCGTTTCGGGTGGCTGCTCAAACAGGTTATTTTTTAAAATAATGATATCGGCAAATTTGCCTGCTTCCAGCGAGCCAATATAATGCTCTTTGGCAATCATATAAGCGGCATCAATAGTGGCCGATCGCAATGTCTCAATCAACGTGAGATCCCGATCATTATCCAGGCGCGGGCCAGCCGGATTGCCGTCGGGATCCCATGCGCGCCGGGTCATCCCCACTTGCAGGTTGTACCATTCATCCAAGCGGTCAATCGGCCAGTCACTACCATAAGCGATACGCGCACCGGCATCCAGAAAGCGGGCCGCTGGCTCCATATGTTGGAAGCGAGTCTCACCCAGCATCTCGCGCTCTTCATCAATTAGCACACCCGGCAAGCCAGCCCATTGGAATGAGAGCACCGCGGTGGCGTCCAGTTTGGCAAAACGGTTATATTGATGGGCGGCAACCAGTTCGTTGTGCGCCAATCCTGGCCGGATATCTTTGCCCGGCAATGCTGCCCGCATCTGTTCTACCGCATCCAGCACCATCTCGATAGCCCCATCCCCCACGGTGTGGGTATGTGGATGAAGGCCGGCACGGGCGCATTCCAGAATTATTGCATTGACCATCGGCGCAGTAAAATAGAGGTCACCGTAGTGCGTGGTATTTTGCCCGTTTGGCTGCGCCGCCGTGCCCTGATTTGCCCGATATGGCTCCAGCAGTGCGGCCGTCATGGTGGGTGGCTGTAACACGCCATCAATAAACAGTTTCAGATGATCGACGGCAAAGCCCGGTGCCGGTGTCCATTCGTGGCTTCCCCATTGGCGGCCAAACTCGACCACTTCCTGTACCACTCGGGCGGCATCCTCTGGGCTTTGTAGGCTATCCGGTGTCACTTCTTTGGCACCCAGCACTCGCAGGGTAAGCTCATTACGCTCATACAACTGGCGGAAAGCCAGCAACTGTTCAGCAAAAACACGGGTATCCATCACGGTAGTGACACCCTGCGCATTCAGCACTTGCTGTACATGGGCGGCAATCTGCACATTCTTTTCCGGCGTGGCGGACGGAATACTGTCAAAGGCCCGCATCGCTGGGGCATCTTCTAAAATGCCGGTCAGTCTACCGCTCGCATCGCGGGCAATTTTGCCATCGGGCGGTACTGGCGTGTTTTCATCGATACCCAGTAGTTCCAACGCGCGGCTGTTGGCCGCCAGCGTGTGGCAGTCATTTGAGAAGAGGGCAACCGGGCGGCGGGTATTGAGTGAATCCAGCGCTGTTCGGCTCATATCAGCCCCTGCCGGCGTCATTGCCTGCCGCTGCCAGGCGCGGACGGTCAGCCAGTCATTTTCACCGTCAAAAGGGGAGCTATCGAGATGCTGCTGGATGATCGCCAGTATTTGCTCAACACTCAGCGCAGCATAATGGAGGTTACAGCCGATCAGTTGTTTGCCACCCCAGAACGGATGCATATGGCTGTCGATAAGGCCGGGCATCATAAATTTACCCGCCAAATCGATCAGTTGGGTTTTTGCTGTGGCGAATTTCTGTTTAATGTCGTCACCGCCGGTGGCCAGAATATAGCCCTGACCTATCGCGATAGCACTGCAAACGGTGTTATTCACATCTGCCGTGTAAATGGTGCCGTTGTAATAAATCACATCGGCTACAGGAGTCTGTTGAGTCATTTTATGCACTTATAGAAAATAAAAGTATCAGGTATCTATTATAGTCGGTGATACCCACGGTTAATTTTGGCTCGTCTTTTTTAACGACTTTGTTTTCAACTATTTTGTTTTCAACAAGTCGTTTGCCATCATAGCCGCCAGATGGCGGAGTATCTCTGCCTGTGAAAAACCTAATTCTGTAAATTGGATCAGCCCATCCAGACCACAAACCAGCCCAATCAATCGCCAAGCAATATCACTGGAATTAATATCTGAGCGAAACTCATGACTGACTATGCCGGCATTGATGACATCCACAGTGGTGCGGTGCCAGTCCGACATCGAGGCCGCATAGACTTGTTTAATGAGGTCATCCCGTTCGGCCAGTAGCGAGACTTCATTCCACAGCCGGGTTTCCCTTTGGCCTGCTTCATCTTGTGGATAACCTAACACCTGTTGCACGCGTTCAACGGCGGGTAAATTCTGGCTGTTGATGATAAAAGTGGATAGGGACTGTTTCACTAACCGCAGAAAAGCATCGGCTCGTAGTCGTGAAACTGAGGCGAAATGATGATGAACCTGCCCCACAGCCACACCTGCCTCACTGGCAACACGCCGCACAGTGGTGGCTGTCATGCCCTCGGTTAGCGCGACACGCATTGCTGCCTGCAAAATGGTGTCGTGGCGTTCTTCACGGTGCAAATAGGCCAAAGAGGCTCCTTTATCTGACTCATTAGTATTTTCATCATTATGTGGTGAATTGGACGCCAGTTCAACTTTCCGCTATTATCGGCGTATTGAACAAGTGTTCAACATTCTTATTTGAGCGTTTTGTATGTCTAAAAAGTGGATGATTTTCTACGTTATTATTCTGATGTATCTCCCTGTTTCGATAGATGCAACCGTATTACATGTGGCTGCGCCACGGTTGGGTATTGCTCTGTCTGCCACCGGCAGTGAATTACTGTGGATTATTGATATTTACTCACTGGTCATGGCCTGTCTGTTGCTGCCAATGGGGGCTTTGGGTGACCGTATCGGTTTTAAACGATTGGCGTTACTGGGATCGGTATTGTTCGGCTTGGCATCGCTGGCGGCAGCGCTTGCTCCCTCGGTTGCCGCGCTTATTGCCGCCCGGGCTTTTTTGGCGATCGGTGCCGCAATGATCCTGCCGGCAACCTTGTCTGCTGTGCGTCATATTTTTACCGATGAACGAGAAAGAGCGCTGGCACTGGGGATATGGGTTGCCATCGGTACGACGGGGGCCGCCATGGGGCCGCTGGTTGGCGGATTATTGATGGAATATTTCTACTGGGGATCGGTCTTTCTCATCAATATACCCATTATTATCGCCGTGGTCATCGCCACGCTGGTGGTTATCCCCAGCCAACCGGTGCGGATGGAACAAACATGGAAACTGGCTCCGGCGCTGGTGCTGATTACCGCTATTCTATTGCTGGTCTATGCCGCCAAAACCGGGCTGCGTGGTGGCGGGGATTGGGTTGTCACTTCCCTGGCGGCGCTTAGCGGGGGCGTCATGTTATTTGCATTTGTTCGCCATCAGCTATCAACCCAGGCCCCAATGATAGATTTTCGTCTGATCAGTCAGCGGGTGATAGCCGTGGGTATGGTGATGGCGATGACCGCAATGATAACGCTGGTCGGTTTTGAATTATTGCTGACACAGGAATTACAGTTTGTATTAGGTAAAAGTCCGCTCGAGGCGGGCATGTTCCTGATGCCGCTAATGATTGCCAGTGGGGTGAGTGGGCCGATATCCGGTTGGTTGGTGGCTAAATTGGGGCTGCGCACCGTCGCAAGTGCGGGCATTGCGTTGAGTTCATTGAGTTTTCTGGGCTTGGCCTGGACTGACTTTGCCACGGAGGTTTACCTGGCGTGGGGATGGATGGTATTACTCGGCTTCAGTATTGAAGCCTCGTTGCTGGCCTCCACGGCGGCGATTATGAGTGCAGCACCCCCAGAAAAAGCCGGTGCTGCCGGTGCGGTAGAGGGCATGGCTTATGAATTGGGCGCAGGGCTGGGAGTGGCAATATTTGGTCTAATGCTATCGCGAGCCTATACCGCGTCTATTGTGTTGCCGGAAGATTTGCCTGCCAGTTTGGTTGAGCAGGCGAGTGCCTCTATCAGTGAAGCTATCCAGGTGGTCAATAACCTTGGTGGCGATGAACAGTTACTTGCTAGCGCCAGGCTGGCGTTTTCAACCTCGCACAGCTTGGTACTCGGCACCGCCAGTGTGCTGTTGATTCTGCTGGCGGCGGTGGTTTGGTACGCTATGCCGGGGAAAACAGAGTCACAATGGGTAAAAGCCTAATGCGGCCACGCTGTTTATTCACCTCCAGATTGAAATCTGAATAATCAAACTGCCTTTATTCTGATTAGTCATTACTCTTACTAAAGGGTGTGATATACCTATTTGAGGTAGTGACTTGGCTTTCGGTATGTTGTCGATATCAGAGCCACATTCAAATAAAGAGTAAGGCTTTCTCCATGACAGAGCGGCAGTCTACGGCACAACTCGATATCGATCGTTCAGCTCAGCCGGTCCGAATCTCGGCAAAAGGGGATTGGGTATTAGCGCATTACCGCGTTCTGGAGCCGGAAGTGATGCAATTGCAGGCGAATCTGCCCAGCCCAGTGGTATTTGATCTTAACCAACTGGGGGCCTTGGATACCGCCGGTGCAACGTTGTTAGTCCTCCTTCTTGGTGCGGAACGTGTCGGTAATCTACAAGAACTTGCGCCAAAACTCCCAGAAGAACGCCGAGTTTTACTGGCAACGGTCAGCCAGGTTCTGCCCGACTTAGATCCTGAACCCTCAGAAAAACCGCCGCGATTTTGGCGTGAGATATTGGCTAATATAGGCCGCTCGGTCGATAATTTCTGGCAAGACTTCAAATCATTACTGGGCTTTATCGGTCTGACACTTGAGGCTTTGCTGGGCACCCTCTTTCGTCCCTCTCGCTGGCGAATGACCTCGTTGATTGCCAATATCCAACAGATTGGCCTCAATGCTGTCCCGATCATTATGCTGCTGACTTTTCTGGTTGGGGCGGTGATAGCCTTTCTTGGTGCCACGGTACTGACTACCTTTGGTGCGGGTATTTTTACTGTCGATTTAGTGGTGTTTTCTTTTCTGCGTGAATTTGCCGTATTGCTTACCGCGATCCTGATGGCGGGGCGTACCGCCAGTGCCTTTACTGCGGAAATCGGTCTGATGAAAGCCAACGAGGAAATTGACGCTATCCAAACGCTGGGTTTGAACCCAGTCGAACTGTTGGTGCTGCCTCGGGTATTAGCGTTATTAATTTCGCTGCCAATGTTGACGTTTATCGGCATGGTTTGCGGTATTTTCGGTGGCATGATGGTGTGCGCTTTAACGCTGGATATCTCGCCGACCATGTTCTTATCGATTATGCAAAACAGTAATGGTTTGCAGCATTTTCTGGTGGGGATCAGCAAGGCTCCTATTTTTGCTTTCCTGATTGCCATTATTGGTTGTCTGGAAGGGTTCAAAGTCAGCGGCAGTGCTGAATCTGTGGGCGTTCATACCACCACCAGTGTGGTGCATTCGATCTTTGTCGTTATTCTGCTCGATGCCATTGCGGCGCTATTTTTCATGGAGATGGGATGGTGAGCCAAATGACACAAGGTGCAATCATTCAAATCCGCAACCTGGTTAATTGCTTTGGTACCCAGTGCGTGCATCAGGGGCTAAATCTTGATGTTCAGCGCGGCGAGGTTCTCGGCGTTGTCGGGGGGTCGGGTACCGGTAAATCTGTTCTGCTGCGCAGTATTGTCGGATTACGCCGCCCGACAGCCGGAGAGATCCATGTCTTTGGTCAGGATTTAATGACACTTTCGGGTAAACCTCGTTCCATGGTGGAACGCCGATTTGGCGTATTATTTCAACGTGGCGCATTATTCAGTTCTCTGACCGTGACTGAAAATGTGGCGTTACCGTTAATCGAAAATGGTGGGTTACCGCGGGCAGAGGCTGAGCGTCTGGCGCAGGTTAAATTGGCATTGGCAGGGCTACCGCCGGGAGCGGGCAGTAAGTATCCGGCAGCGCTGTCAGGTGGCATGGTGAAACGTGTTGCTTTAGCCCGCGCGCTAGCCCTTGATCCGGATATTCTGTTTCTGGATGAGCCGACTGCGGGCCTTGACCCTATTGGTGCTGCGGCGTTTGACAGTTTGATCCGTACCTTGCGTGACGCACTTAATCTTACGGTGTTTTTGGTGACTCACGATCTGGATACGCTCTATACCCTTTGTGATCGTGTTGCGGTACTTTCGCAGAAGAAAGTGCTGGTGGTTGATACGTTAGATAAAGTTGCGGCGACGGATGATACCTGGATCCAGGCGTATTTTCATGGTCCACGTGGCCGGGCTGCTTATCAGGCGGCGACAATTAATAGTAGAGAGAGGTTGTAATATGGAAACCCGTGCTCATCATGTTGTCATTGGTTTGTTCACTCTCATTGTGGTCAGCGCCGCGCTGCTATTCTGCCTGTGGCTGACAAGCTCTGGTTCGAATCGCCAGTTCAAGCTATATGATATCGTCTTCAACGAACCGGTGAGTGGTTTGTCGCAAGGCAGTACCGTGCAATACAGTGGGATTAGGGTCGGTGAAGTGACTCAATTGCGTTTAGACCGAGACAACCCCAATAAAGTTTGGGCGCGTATCCGCGTGTCTGCGTCCACGCCGATACGCCAAGATACCCAAGCCCGCCTGACGGTTGCCGGTATTACTGGCACCTCAAATATTCAGTTCAGCGGCAGCAGCCAATCAAGCCCGTTGCTGGAGAGTAAAGATGGCGAGATCCCCGTCATTGTTGCCACCCCTTCGCCGATGAGTCAGTTACTGGCTAACGGTGAGAATTTCATGACCAACGCCAATGACGTCTTGATGCGCCTGAACCAACTATTAGCACCGGATAATCAGCAGCGCCTGGTAGCGACGCTGGATAATCTGGCCTTGATCACCCAAACCGTGGCGGATCAACGTGGTGATATCCGGACCATGTTGCAGCAACTGGCGCAGGCCAGCAAACAGGCCAATGAGACTCTGGCACAAACTAATCGTCTGCTGCGTAATGCCAACGGGTTAATGGATGGGCAGGGGAAACAACTGGTCAGTGATGCCGCGAAGACCATGGCATCGTTGCAAAATACCAGTGTGATCCTCAATAAATTAGTGAATGAAAATAAAACAGCACTGAATAACGGGATGCAAGGGATGAATGAGCTGGGGCCGGCTGTCGATGAGCTGCGCAGAACATTAGCGACATTACGTGCTGCCGTTTCTCGTTTGGAAGAAAACCCAGCAGCCTTGCTGCGTGGCCGTGAAAGAACACAGGAGTTTACGCCTTAATGGTCTCTCTTAATGTAATGCGTTATGCCAGCCGCCGTGTGGGGGTCTTGATGATCTCCACGTTGGCGATGGTGCTGTCTGCCTGCACTATTTTACCCAGTGCGCCGGTATCACAGGTTTATCTTCTACCGATGCCGTCAACGACGAAGGCATCCGGTGCGCAGACCGTTAATTGGTCACTGCGAGTTTCTCAACCGGCGACCAGCCAGTTCCTGAACAGCTCACGTATTGCGGTGCAGCCTCAGGGGCAGGAAATTGCGGTCTATAAAAACTCACGCTGGAGTGATCCCGCCCCCATTCTGTTGCGCAATCGCTTGATTCAAGAGTTCCGTAACGATGGCCGTGTCCGCGCGGTCAGCAGCGACGATGATAGCCTTCAGGCCGATGTTGAGTTGAGTGGCGACTTATCCGCGTTCCAAGGGGTCTACAACACCAATAGCAGCACGGTGCTGATCCGCTTTGATGCCCGTTTGGTGAGAATTTCGGATCGTAGAATTATTGCGACACGTCAGTTTGAGATCCGCCAACCGATAAATGGCTCAGAGATGAATGAAGTGATTAAGGCCTTCGGTCTGGCCAGTGATCAGTTAGCTATACAAGTGCTTAATTGGACAATGCAACAGTCGCCACAATAGGGCTGATATCTGTTGTTGTCGCAGATCGACAGGCAACCTATATCAGTCAATTATTTACCCAAGCGAAATTTATTTAAGGCGAGTTTGCAACAGCATACTCGCCTGTTTAATATTAACGTATTTTAGCTATTCTTTAATGCCAATATCTTGACCTGAGGGCAGGTATTTACTGGCAACGGTACTGCTTCTATATTGTGCTTATGTCAGGTTAAGTAAACTCCAACAATTAAACTGATTGAGTAATTGCAGACTTCTGCAAAATAACTGACTGCGGTTAGAGAAATATATTTTATATCAAATAAGTGTTGATTTTATGTTTCATAATGTTTGACTATTGTTCTATGAGTTAAGCAAAAGGGAATAATTATGCTTTGGAAAAATACCAGGGAGCAGTTCGGGCGAATCACTATTGGTATCCATTGGTTGGTGGCATTAACCGTATATGCATTGTTTGCGTTGGGATTATGGATGGTTACCCTAGGCTACTATGATGGTTGGTATCACCAGGCCCCTGAAATACATAAAAGTATCGGGTGTATATTGTTTGCAGTGATGTTATTTAGGGTCATCTGGCGCTTTATTTCACCACCACCGAAGCCCTTAGCAAGCTATAGCCGATTTACTCGGATAAGTGCGATATTGGCGCATCTGGTTTTATATATTGTTCTATTTTGTATTATGTTTAGCGGTTATTTGATCTCGACTGCTGATGGACAACCTATCAATATATTTGGTTGGTTTACCGTACCTGCAACACTGACCGGTTTACCTGATCAGGCTGATACTGCCGGTACTGTGCATCTCTATCTGGCTTGGGCTGTAGTAGTGCTTTCGCTATTACATGGACTGGCCGCGATTAAGCACCACTTTATTGATGGTGATATCACTCTTAAACGGATGCTGGGACGTAGCTCCGATTAACCTATTATATTATGGAGAATGACATATGTTTAATAAGACCCTATTGGGCCTGACTGTGGGCGCACTGATGTTTACCGCAGGTAGCGCCGTAGCCGCCGAATATAAAATCGATAAAGAAGGCCAACATGCCTTTATCGAATTCCGGATTAAACATCTAGGTTATAGTTGGTTATACGGTAGTTTTAACGATTTTGATGGTTCTTTTACGTTTGATGAGAAAAATCCAGCCGCAGATAAAGTCAACGTGGTGATCAACACCAATAGCGTTGATACCAACCACGCTGAGCGTGATAAGCATCTGCGTAGCAAAGATTTTCTAAATGTCAGTAAATTCCCACAAGCGACGTTTGAGTCCACTGAAGTGAAGAAAAATGCGGAGGGTTATTCTGTGGTCGGTAACCTGACATTAAATGGCGTGACTAAACCGGTGACCCTCGAAAGTAAACTGACCGGTCAAGGTAATGACCCGTGGGGCGGCTATCGTGCTGGTTTTGAGGCTAACGGCACTATCAAGTTGAAAGACTTTAATATCACGAAGGATCTCGGCCCGGCGTCACAAGAGGTAGAACTTATTTTGTCAGTTGAAGGTGTTCAAGCTAAATAGTTTTTGGCAACGTTAATACCGCGAATAATCTGATGTAAAGGAGCTTTTGGCTCCTTTTTATCCATTAGTGATTATCTGGCGCGGCCTGACCTAAAAAAGGCCCATCACCGACAGAATCCCTGATAATCAGTTCGGACTGAAATATATTCCCATTGGATAGATACCCACCATCCAGCATTGATATTAATCGGGTGATGACTTCATTTATCATACCGCTGACCGGGTCTTTGATACTGGATAATGATGGACTAAGGAAAGGAGCAAGGGGGATATTATCAAAGCCAATAATAGATATTTCGTCAGGAATTTTTATCCCAGATTCATTTAGTTTTTTAATCGCACCAATTGCCATGTCATCATTGCTGGCGATGATTGCACTAAAAGGTAATGGGTTGGCTAATAGCGATTCAACCGCTGCTGCGCCACTGGTTGGTGTCCATTTCCCTTGAACAATCAGTTGCTCCCAAACGGGCAACGAGAATGCATTCAATGCTGCTTTGTATCCTGAAAGGCGCTCAATAGCGGTCGGTGAATCAAGTGAACCGGTAATAAACGCAATATCCTGATGACCTCGCTCAATGAGATATTTCGTTGCATTATAACTGGCCCCTTTATGATCGCAGAAAATACAGTGACTATTATTTTTTCTAAGTTTTCTGTTTACCACCATAATGGGTTGCTTCGATTTATCAATAATAAGGTCCATATCATCAACGGTTAAGAACCGTGGGTAAATTATGATTGCATCACAACGTAAATCGAGCAGAAACTGGATGGCTTCTTGCTCTTCTTCGGCGCTATGTTTCCCATCCACCAGAACCAATTGACGGCCATTGTTTTCTAATTTCTGTGCCGCCTGAGAAAGTATTTCATTAAAGTAGTTACCATTATAAAGAGTATTGGTCACCACCAAACCGATGCATTCTGATTTATTAGTTGCCAGATTTCTTGCTAATAAATTTGGCCGATATCCAGTCTCTTCAATCGCCTTATCCACCTGATCTTTAGTTGCTTTGCTAACATAGCCTTTGCCTGACAGAACACGTGAAACAGTGGCTTTTGAAACTCCAGCTTTCTTTGCCACTTCTTGCATTGTAGACATTGGCTTTTCCTAAATAGTTGAAAGTCGTCATTCTATACCCTTCGTCCTTGAAATTGCAGGGGTGTTAGCTGCGCTCACCTACCCCCCCCCNCCCGAATCACTTACTTAAGTAAGTGATTCGGGATTTGCTTACTTGCTGCCTACCTGCAATCCCAATGTCTTTGGGTAATCTCTTCGTCCTTGACATTGCAGGGGGTTAGCGGTACTCGTGACTCACCCTCTATGTCGATCACTATCACATAATTGAAATTGTGTTAATTCATCTATTGAATTTAACCTCATATTTTAAGAATCTAATATGTAACCGGTTACCTATCTGCCTGAAAATGACAAAGTGCGATGGTATTTCGGAATAAAAATAATTTATAACTATATGTATATAATAGCTAATTGCGTATTTGTGCCAGTGAGGGGGGGTTGCCTTAAGCCGCAAATAGTTCGCTTAGCTCGGCGAGCGTCATTACGGGGAGTTGTTACTCATGTCAAAGAATTATGCAGCAGTATCACGATCGATAGTCGATGCCATCGGTGGCGCCAATAACATTGCGGCGGTGACCCACTGTATGACGCGTTTACGCTTTGTGCTTAACGATGACGCCGCAGTTGATCTGGCTAAATTGAAGTCTATTACCGGTGTATTGGGCGTGGTGCGCAACGAAAATCAATGCCAGGTCATCATTGGCAATAATGTTTCCTATGTGCATGCAGAGGTTCTCAAATTCCTTCCCGAAGGCGCATCAGCCGACAGTACCGTGCCGCAGAAAAATAAAATCACATTAAAACGTATTGGCGCAGGGATCCTTGATGCACTAATTGGCACAATGTCACCTCTGATACCCGCGATCATCGGTGGCTCAATGGTAAAACTGTTGGCCATGATCCTCGATTTGACCGGTATTGTCGAGAAAGGCTCATCGACACTGATTATCCTCAATATCATTGGTGACGGGGCTTTCTTCTTCCTTCCGGTGATGGTGGCGGCTTCTGCGGCGATAAAATTCAAAACCAACCTGTCGCTGGCTATTGCCATTGCCGGGGTGTTGGTTCACCCATCCTTTATTGATTTGATGGCAAAAGCCGCACAGGGTCAGCAGGTTGAATTTATGGGCTTTTCAGTGACAGCGGTGAAGTACACTTATACCGTGATCCCCGCATTATGTATGACCTGGCTACTGTCTTATATTGAAAAATGGGTCGATCGCATCACACCGGCAGTGACCAAAAACTTCCTCAAACCGATGCTGATTGTGCTGATTTCGGCACCTATCGCTATCATGTTTATTGGGCCTTTGGGTATTTGGATTGGTAGTGGCATCTCTTCTTTGGTGTATACCGTTCATGATCACCTTGGCTGGCTCTCTGTCGCCATTATGGGCGCGCTCTGGCCATTATTGGTGATGACAGGTATGCACCGTGTCTTTACTCCAACGATCATTCAAACCATTGCTGAAACCGGTAAAGAGGCGATGGTAATGCCGTCAGAAATTGGTGCCAACCTGTCTTTGGGTGGCTCCTCACTGGCAGTTGCATGGCGAACCAAAAACCCGGAGTTACGTCAAACGGCACTGGCTGCTGCAGCATCGGCGATCGTGGCCGGTATCTCTGAACCGGCTCTTTACGGGGTTGCATTGCGGCTCAAACGCCCGCTGATCGCCAGCCTGATCAGTGGCTTTATTTGTGGCGGTGTTGCCGGGATTGGCGGATTAGCCAGTCATTCGATGGCTTCCCCTGGCTTGTTCACCAGTGTCCAGTTCTTCGACCCGGCAAATCCAATGAGTATCGTATGGGTGTTTGGCGTCATGATCCTGGCAATAGTGATTTCGTTCATCACGACATTATTGCTGGGTTTTGAGGATATTCCGGTTGAAAACAGTGAAAGTGACAGTACGCATTCTACCGACGCTGTCATGGTGCCGAGTGCAGTAAAAATTAACTAAATAAAGAGGTAATTAATGCCAGCATCAACATTTCCCGACGGTTTCTTATGGGGCGGCGCATTAGCTGCCAACCAGGCCGAAGGTGCTTGCTTTGAAGGTGGTAAAGGGCTGACGACGGTTGATATGATCCCTCACGGACCGCACCGTTTAGCGGTGAAGCTAGGGCAGGAGAAGCGTTTTACCTTAAGAGATGATGAGTTTTATCCCAGCCATCAGGCCATTGATTTTTACCATCGTTACCAAGACGATATCGCGTTAATGGCTGAAATGGGCTTCACGGTATTCCGCACCTCAATCGCCTGGAGCCGGATTTACCCCAATGGCGATGAAATGACACCGAATGCGGAAGGTATCGCTTTTTACCGTGACCTTTTTAATGAATGTAAAAAACACCATATTGAGCCGTTAGTGACGTTGTGCCACTTTGATGTGCCGATGCATCTTGTTACGGAATATGGCTCGTGGCGTAACCGCAAAATGGTCGAGTTCTTCACTCGTTACGCGCGTACCTGTTTTGCAGCATTTGACGGATTAGTGAAGTATTGGCTGACCTTTAACGAAATTAATATTTTGCTCCATAGCCCGTTTTCAGGTGCGGGATTAGTGTTTGAACCCCATGAAAATCAGGAACAAGTAAAGTATCAGGCCGCCCATCATGAGTTGCTCGCCAGCGCACTGGCAACAAAAATTGCCCACGAGGTAAACCCGAATAATCAGGTAGGATGCATGCTGGCAGGGGGGAACTTCTACCCACGAACCTGTAAACCGGAAGATGTCTGGGCCGCACTGGAAAAAGATCGTGAGAACCTGTTTTTTATCGATGTTCAGGCCCGGGGCGCTTATCCCGCCTACACCAAACGTTTGTTTCGGGAGAAAGGCATTTCAGTCGTTACCGAAGCGGGAGACGACGATATTCTCAAACATGTTGTGGATTTCGTCTCCTTTAGCTATTACGCCTCTCGTTGTGCTTCGGCTGATATGAACGAGCATAACAGCAGTGCAGCCAATATCGTGAAATCTCTGAAAAACCCCCATATTCAGGCCAGTGAATGGGGCTGGGGTATTGATCCTCTAGGTTTACGCATCACCATGAACATGATGTACGACCGCTATCAGAAGCCGCTGTTCTTGGTTGAGAATGGGCTGGGTGCCAAAGATGAAATTAACCCACAAGGTGAAATTGAAGACGACTATCGCATTAGTTATTTACGGGAACATATAAAAGCGATGGGGGAGGCCATCGATGATGGTATTCCGGTTATTGGATATACCTCATGGGGTTGTATTGATTTGGTTTCCGCCTCTACCGGTGAAATGAGCAAGCGTTATGGTTTTATCTATGTTGACCGCGATGATCAGGGGCAGGGTTCTTTAGCGCGTAGGAAAAAGAAATCTTTTTATTGGTATAAAAAAGTCATTGCCAGTAACGGTGCTGATTTGAGTTAAATAATAAGCTGGGGATATCGTCTATAGCCGATATCCCCAGTAGGCAGACATTAGTTTTTTTCCTGCTCACTTTCATCAGCCACGGGTTGTGCTTGATCGGGAGTTAACTCTTTTTCGATCGCTGCAACCGCTGTCACTAACGCGGCGTTAATGCGCATAACCTGTTCTGGATTGATATCCGAACGCATCATAGTGCTGCGCAAAATGTGACGTAAGCGGTTCATTGCATCAGAAATGGCTTCTGCCAAATTTCCCTCAGGGCGGCGGTTTACCTGTGCCAGACGAGAGAAAATAACATCGACCATTTGCTGGTTTTGTTTTAATTCAATTTTGCCGGCCTCGGTTATTTGATAGCTTTTTCGGCCATTGCCGGTTGCCACTGGCGTAATAAAATCCTGCTCTTCCAGCAGAGTAAGCGTTGGATAGATAACCCCTGGACTTGGGATGTAAAGCCCTGAGGATGCCTCTTCAATTGCCTTAATCAGCTCATAACCGTGGCTGGGGTTTTTATCAAGCAGCGCCAGCAGCACGACACGTAAATCCCCGTGTTCGAACAGGCGATGCATTTTATCACCACGCCTACGTCTGCCGCCTCTTGCTGCTTCAGCCGCCATAGGGTGGTGACCACCGCGATGCATTCTTTCGCCGCAGCGGTGTTGCCCTTCATGGTGCTCTTCACCATGGTGATACCCACGTCTTGAAAAACCAAACATAATGACTCTCCTTTAGATATATCGAAACGATTTCGATATATCTAATCTAGATCGATATATCGAAATTAGCAAGAGGCTGGATGTAAAAAGATATATCTAAATGACAGGATTACCAACATGGGCGGTAGAGAGGGACCGCCAGCCGGATATCATGTCTATTGAGAGGTTAAGACGAGGGGATCAATAATGGTCTTTGTTTCGAGGGGAATACTGATTAAGCCATCAGTTTTTCTTAACAAACTCAGATTTTAGCTTCATTGGGCCAAAGCCATCAATTTTACAATCGATATTGTGGTCCCCTTCAACCAGACGGATGCTTTTGACTTTGGTGCCGATCTTTAGGGTTGAAGAACTGCCTTTTACTTTTAGGTCCTTAACCACGGTTACTGCGTCACCGTCAGCCAGTAAATTACCATTGGCATCACGGACCACCAAGCCCTCTTCGGCAGTTGCAGCATGGCCACTTTCCGACCACTCATGCCCACATTCCGGGCAATTTAATTGTTCCCCTTCTTGCCATGTATATTCAGAAC
Source organism: Yersinia pekkanenii (assembly GCF_001152565.1). Classification (GTDB taxonomy): domain Bacteria; phylum Pseudomonadota; class Gammaproteobacteria; order Enterobacterales; family Enterobacteriaceae; genus Yersinia; species Yersinia pekkanenii. The sequence goes on from NZ_CQAZ01000039.1 coordinate 43,142, forward strand.
TGCATTTTGGACAACTTGGTAAAGTCTGCACGCTAACCCCTTAAAATATAATTAAATAAATATAAAAAAGTGACAAATAATGAGCTACTGTAGTGATAAGTGCATATTTTACACTTTTTACCCTGTTAAAGGCTAGTCGGATGGTGTGTCTTGGCTATATCCAACACTCATTAAGGCTATTTTTTGGCGGCAAGTGCGTAGCTGTCGTCAATCCGTAAATAAAGTTCTTCGAGGGAAAGGGAGTGATCGAGGCAGAGCGAAAGCCAGTGTTTTTTATTCATATGGTAAGCGGGAAAGTATCGTATGTTGTCAATGATTCCTGCCACCGTTTCTGGGCTAGCCCGCAGGTTGAGTACATCACAGAACGCTGAATCGTCTACACCCAATTTGGTTTTGGGGATAAGTACCATTACCCCATACCATTTGCCGTTATCCTGTCGCCGCCAGATGGCGTTAGTCGGGAATTTTTCCCACAAAAACTCCAACTCATCGCCGTATTTTGAGCGGATATATTGCATAGTGGCTTGCGCCTGGCTGCTTTTAAATACGTCTGGTGCAAAACACTTGTCGGCTATATCAGCCAATACCTGGCTGTACTCCGTTCGTACCCTGCCTACAAAAGCGCCACAGCTTTCCGGCACAAGATGGAGGACATATTCTTCGTTAGAACCCATATCTGTCAATGTTGTGGCTACTTGCGTAAGGTTCGAAACCGTTACTACCATTTCAAACTGCCCGTTTAACAAACGAGTGGTGTAGCGGTAATCATTCCCGAACGCGGCGAAACCGTAATTGAGCAGGCGTTGCGGGATAGCTTTTTTATTTTTAAACAACTGAAGCATGGCAACCTCGTTGATAATGGTATCTTGGGGAATTTATGTAGAGGCGCTTTCGATAATCAGGCTAAATCCATGCGCCGGATACTGATGTGTCAGCTCTTTTAACCGCAGGGGACGGTGAGCGAGTGTCATGATAAATGCGAATGGTTCAAACCAGATAAAAAAGCCTCTTCTGAGGTTTTAATCATTAGACGTCAAAATCATCAGGGTAAGCTGCTTTAAGTTTTTCCTGCCGTTGTTGGTAACTATCGGGATTTTCCTGATGAGGAAGCTGAACTTTCAAACCACCACCTATCTGATCGGCGATATAGACAGCAGAGCCTACCCTATCGGCAAAAATTGGATCCATAACGTCAAACTCCTTGGCTGCATACATGCCCATAGTCATTTTATGGATCCGGCTTTTATCTTTTTCCTCGCCGGTAATGACGTTATGCAGATAAAGCAACTGCTGAACGATGGAGTTATACATGGGTTCAAGCGTCTCGCCGCCAATAACGTTATATTTATGATGGCGTTTCTGAGCCAGACGCAGTGCCCTATCTACGTAATCTAACGCGGTATCGTTGGTCATTTTTTCGGACTCCATGGGTCCTTTATTGGTACTGAACCATTGTATGCCTCCGCCTTCAGTCTGGAAAGGCGCTTTAGGGACTGACCAGGTATCCAGTGCTGGATTAGCGGTACTGCGTAACATTTGCATCGGCTGTTGTGATTGATAGATTGTCGTCACTTTAGGAACGTTAATATCGGTGCCGCGCAAGTTCCCTTCTGGGTTAATACCCAGTTTGGTGGGTGGAATATTTTTATTTAATAAATACCCATTACCTTACCAATTACCCGGAGCCTGATGCTGGTAAGCAAGCTTACCTTTCATCGACTTCACCGATAAGCTGAATTTGCAGGTTATCCAGTGGGAGCGT
>NZ_CQAZ01000040.1 GCF_001152565.1 Yersinia pekkanenii
CATGATTATTAATGTTTTTTAGTCGTCAGATGGCATCTTTCGGGGAAATGTGCACGGAACCCCGTACTGGAACTCCATGATAAGGGAACCGGAGCGACAGAAATAGCAAAGATGATAAGTATCGCACGTTCCACGGTCTATAAAATCATCGAAGAGTCGAAAATGTGAGCGTCGGCAGTCGGTTTTTTAAAGGTCAACATGATGAAAATAAAAGATTTTTATCGACAACGTTAGCATTATCGTGGAAATGTGCGCGAAACCCCGATATCCGGGGCCACGTCGCGGGGAAATCGGTGCTGTTTAAGTGCGGTGGCCAGCCAGCGAGTCAGGAACAGATTTTCCTGGGATTCAGAGCTGACCTTGCCGTCACGTTTTGCCAGCTGAAGTGCGACCATGGCGCACCAGGCCAGATGACCGGATTTTTTCGTCAACGATTCAGTGCTCACAGATATTTACTTCTCCCTGGCGTTATCCATCTTATACGTGGTACATGCACGGCATATAAGGTTAATTATATCGCAATAATCAGCCTAACTGAATGTTTTAAAAGATTTTTTAGTTATGCGTTTACGCATGAAGGCGACAAAAATAGCTTTATACGACGCTGTCGTTAAGGGGCGCCGGTAACCCGGCGAAGCCGGTTCAGGTTTGATAGGTTTTGCCTAACCATCCCCTCGCCCTGATAAGCCATACCCGCTTAAAGTAATACAGAAGCTTCTGTGCGCGGTCGGAGTGGTCCCGACAAGGCCTTTGGCCGCAGTAGGGGCGTATCTCCGCGTGCGAGCGTTAGCGAAGCTACGAGCGTGTATCCAGGACTTACAGCTAACTTACTTCCAGCGACACAAATTTTCTAGTTACAACATCCATTGTAAAGCCACTCTGTTTCCGGCCTTTGGCCGGGAGCGGGGCGGCTTTTCAGTGGCTAAGGGGTTACTGTTCTAGATGTAGGTTCAGAGCTGCAGTTTGCCCACCGTAGGTGGGAGCTACCATTGCGTAGTTATTTTCCGAACCGGCGCGAGCTTGCTCGCTGCAAGGGCGGTCACTAATGCCCTTAATCCACAGAATATGCCGGACGGAGTAAGATCTTTTTAATTAGTTTACTAATTAAAAGAAAAAGAACTCTGGGTTAAGAATATATTGCGGATAACAAAAGATACGTTTACGGGTAAACCTTGTTTTCCAATTGCGGGTAATTGTGGATAAGAAAAGAAAGCATAATAATTTGCTTCAGGGATGAACATTTTAGCTGCAGGCCGACCTTTTTCCTGAATGATTTATATACAATTCTTCGCACCTGGCCAGCACAAAAACCGCCTGCGGCGGTTAGAGGATATTTATCGTTGATTAAGGCGTCAGTGAACGCTGTCCGGAGGGGCAGGTTCCAGCCCGAGGTCTAGTTGATACAATCGCATGTGGGCCAGACGCTCAAATTCATCCGGCGTCATTTGATATAGTTCGTCGGCCGGAAGCGTTTTAGTTAAATGATCCGCCATTGCGTAGAGACGATCGTCAAACTCCAGCGTACCCAGTTTTTTCGCACGCTTCTGTTTCAGGGCGTTTTCTCGCCGGCGAACAAGCGTCGCATGCCTCATACGTTCATACCAACGTTTACGGGCAGCACTGACGCTAATGTCCTCTCCGGGCGCAAGAAGTCCCTCAGCTTCGGCCGCCAGTCGCTCCTGCTGCTGCGCGTAGAGCTTATCGATATTTACGCCGACCAACTTCCAAAACTGCTCCGACAAAACCACATGCTTCGGATACCAGTAGCGGTTAAAACTGTCCCACTGGACACCCTCTGGCAATTCCAGTAAGCCAAAACGTATAAGCTCCTGTATCAGAGTGCATACCCTACGGACGGTCACTGCCGTTTCAGGAATGACATTCCCGTCTTCATCCTTCGGACTGAGCTCGTTGGCCAGTCGGCTGACATTCATCGTAACGATGTTAGTTGCTCTGTCCGCGACGCTGATAAGAAGAGGGGGGATCGCATCGAGCAAATTTTGCCGTTCCGGACGAAAATCACGGGAACGCCCGACGACCCGCCGCATCTGAACAAAGTAGGGATGGCGTGAAAGACGAATACGCAACGATACACGGCCGTTTTTCTTGTCACGTTTAACCAGCCGTCGATAGCCATGGCCAAACTCGCCAGACAACGGTTTGTACTGTTCAGGCCTGATGTATATAGGGTTAGGGCATTTACACGCAGTCGAATGTTCGCCTCTTCGGCGTTTAGTCGTTTTTGAAGGTGTTTCAGTTTTAGGTTCATCAATCCACTGCCAATAGGTGTCATCCGTCGCGGCACGCTCTAGCGCATCGAAATTGATATTTTCCCAGGAAGGATCAATTGATAGGTTTTCTGAATGTTTCTTAGTCACACCCGCCAGCACTTATGGCGGACGGGTATTGTGTTCTGAATTGCATGAGTTATAATCTCTCACAGGCCAGCGCCTGCTTTGTAACCCCTGATATCTGCTCTCTTCCGCCAAGTCGCGAACAGATTTCGGGGGTTTTTGCATTTAAGGCCCGCTGTTCTGGTACCTTTTCCCTTGAGCATTTCAGGATATGCCCATCCAACGCTACCATGCCGCCTAAAGCCACATAGCCTCTTATTCCTCTGCGCTCAGCCTCTTAGAAGCCAATGACTTCAGCACAAATCTCTGTAAATATTACCCGTTTTTTTTCTGCTTGCAACCAATGGATCCCTATCCAACGATCACCATCACACCTCACATTAATAATATCCTTATAAATCATCACCATTAACGATAGATCTAGAGGATCTCACCTAACGTCCTTCTACTGCAGTCAAAATATCCACTTTTATAATTCTCAGTATTAAATATTGATCATAATCAATATTTAGAGAGCTAATATTAACAATGCCAACATTATGTTTACTTAAGAGTGGGAAATAATGATGACTACTCTTTATACACCAGACAAATTAGCCCCAATAAAAATATCCAAACAGGCAATGCACTTCTTTACTCAGAGTGAGGAACCATGGGGAATTAAAGATGCACAAAGTCGCTACGTTTATGCTAATCAGGCTTACTTTAATTTTCTTGATATTCAAGATGATATAATAAATAACATTATTAATTTAAGTTATGACGCAATTCCTGCACTCTCATCACTAGCAGGACGACTCATAGCGCACGATCAAAAGGTCATGCAAACAGGGCTGCGCCTTGAAGCTGTCGGGACATTGTTGATTGGAGATAGTTATCGTTCATTTATCTTTGAAAAATTTCCACTTTTTGAAGAGAACGGCACTATTGTTGGAACGATAGCCCACCTAAAGCCTTTTGAGCGGCTATCTATGGAGTATTTTTTAGATAAACCTTTCTATGGTGAGGCCACATTCATCCCACCGACAAACATTTTCACGAAGCGAGAATGGGACGTACTTTTCTTGCTTTTTCGGGGTTCACATAGAGCACAAATATCTGATTTTTTAGGAATTTCTAAATTTTCGATAAGAAATATTATCTCGCGGCTGTTTCTGCTGACTGGCGTTTCATCTAAGGAAATGCTATTGGAACTGGGATTGAAAAAAGGATGGCATCTGTATGTTCCACCGAGATTCATTTCGATTGGCTACGATATTTTGTTCAAAGCTAACCTTTTAAATTAACATATTAGTTTACAAGAAAATAGGTGCATTTTGTACCGGTACAGTTTGCACCTATTCTTAAGTCGATTCTCCCCATAAAATCGCCCTAAATGATTAGTGACCGACCAGAGATTACGGACTCTAGAGCTCAAACATTGACATTGTTTGTTGCTGCCGCTAGCCTATTGCAACTACAGAGATAAGCTGTAGTCGAGCGTAGAAACTCGTGCAACTAAGTGGGGCATAAAAACCACACGCTTTGGCGTGTTTTTTTATGCGCATACCTGATTACCATCAATGGTGGCTCAGGTGAGGCAGCCTTAGGGCTGGCCGGTACCCACTTAGGCCGGTTTTCTACCCTCGCTTGGGCTACCACCAGATGCGTAGAAACTCCGGTGGAGGCTAAAAACCTACTATGTGGAGTATTACCTATGCCCCTTAATATCTGCTTAACATTCATTCAATTCAACATACGCCCATATTCCAGGTTAATCTGCCTAAATTCATCCTTAGCAAGGTATATAATCATCAGCAATATCCCCAAATATTCTTTCATATAAGGGGTATATCATGTTGAATTTAGATGCATTCTGGAAACTTCGCCTTATGTTTCCCGAACTAACCGAATCACAATTTCAGGTATTGATGTTATATGCTTTTGGTTTAGGTAATGAAAGCATAGCAGGCATACTAAATTGCTCTGTAAACGCCATTAAGCTGTCACTACGAAGAATAAAAGAAAACTTAAATGTAGAAAAACTAGAAATGGTCAGAGTCATTTATCACTGCCGAATACAAACCGCTATGATGGCACCTAATGACTTCCCTAGTTCTTATTATGAAAAAATTAAAGAGAATAAATGACATACAGACCCCTTTTGGGGTCTGTATTTCTTTTGCAAACCATGCGATGATCTCTTTTATCGCTGTTATTTAAATAATTATTTCTTTTCTCCGCCAAGAGAAGAAATAAAGTAATAATAATATTAGATCTTCGTCATGACTGTGGTTTGCAATACTCGGGTATAAAGCCAGTGCAGCGTTGATAACAGGTCGCAGTCCTGACGGAGATCTTTTTTCACCTTTGTATTGATTCCGGAAGCGGGATCATTTTTTGGAAGTGCGCCCATCATTCTGATGATTTTTCTGACTTATATCTATTTGACAAGGAAGACAAAAATCATGTTTAACTGGTATCTGGCTTGTCATCAACCGGGAAAGGAAACACTGTATAAAGCTCAACTGGAGCTGTCACGTTTGCATATTGATAGCTTCTGTCCGTTGATCCGCTTATCCCGACCACGACCCGACAGACCCAGCGGCAGATTGATTATTGAACCTCTTTTTTCTGGTTATATTTTTATCCAGTTTGACCCAGAGATCACACATACAACCAAATTGACAGCATTATCAAGTGTCAGTCATTTCGTCAAATTTGGTTGTGATATAAGACCAATACCAAAGACAGTAATAGAATCCTTAATGAAATTACCCCTCTGCCCGACAGAACAGGATGTAATAGCAGGTAGGTTTAAAGAAAAAATAGTGGCCATCACCAGAGTCAGTAATAAACATGAGCGCACAGTAATGTTTCTCGCATTAATGGAAGCGCTTAATACACCATTACGTAAATCGGCTTAACGCAGGCATTCTTTCTCTTAATTCTCTGTTTTTATCTCCAGCAGCAACCTTGCCTTCCCCCCACCCTAGCCGACAGAAATGTCGGTTTTTTTTATAAAAGGCCCCCTATGTTAGACATCACTGATTTATCACGCACAACTATTAGTATCGCCGGCAGTCGCAGATTAATAATTGATAAACTAACTATCGACCTTAGCATTAAAACAGGTGTTCCACTGAGCAAAGCTGAAATTATTAATGCGGTTATTGACCGGATTAGTGACATACAGCATGAGAATCTAGTTGAGCGAATTATTCTGAATAGATTCCCTGCGGGTCGGGGGCCGCTAGCTTTTCGTAAACACAGTAAACCGTAACATACGGAGAATGACGATATGTCTATTACCATTACTGAAAAGGATTTACGTGAACTCTATATTCAACGCGCAGCCCGTGTTATTCAGTTTAAACGTGCGTGTCGGCTTCGAGCAAAAAATCCCGAGAAAATAACGCTTAACGACCTTTCAGCGCTACGTTACTTGATCGTCGAAGCTGAGGACAATATCGTGACGTTTGAAAAGGAACACTTACGTTAACCCTTCAGCTCTCTGGAAATACCGCTTCTAAATATCTTACGTCCCGGTTTTTTCCTCTACCTGATGAATCTTATGAAAATCATTCACACATCAATGCTGCTCCCTATTATATTGGGTGGCTGCAGCCTGCCGCATCGTCAGCCGGACAGCAGCGACGCCCTACAATTTGTGGATGCACAGATACAAACAAACACTCAAATAATCATACTGGCCCAAGATTCATTGAAGCAGGCCAGTGCCATGACACAACGAGCTCGGTCACCAACCCCCAAATTATCCTCTAGCCTTAAGCCATCGGCAGCAACATTCAATAGTGGCCAGATTAATCCATCCTCAATACGAGGGGTGAAAAACGTCAAATCACTCGGTACACCGGGCACATTTACACTGATTAATAGAACCGCACGTAATCAACCTCTTGATGCAGCTCTTCACCAGATAGTGCCACAAGGATGGACAGTTGAATTCTCTGCAGATCTGAAGACCGTATCTCAGCAGCGGGTTAATCTTGAGGCCAATGATCAATGGCCGTTTGCTCTGGACAGGCTCTTAATTCAACATCAATTAGTGGCGTTAATTAACTGGCCAACGCAAAGAGTCTCTATTGCACGCTGGACAACGTCATTTAATTCGGCCCCTGTGGCCACTGCATCTCCCGCTAAAACGGGTAATGTATCAGCATTGATAAAACCACCAACATCATCGCCGTCTGTGATATCGCCCGGACCATATAATCCGTTCAGTGCATCACGAACGGTAGGGCCCACAGTGATCAAACCGGGTAAAGCTATCCCTTCATCCCCTCCCGTAGCGTCAACAACCCCGGTGATTAAAGTGGAGGTAAAACCAACCGTCGCGCCGAAAGACTGGCGAGCAGAGAAAGGGTCAACACTCAAAGATACCGTGTTCCTTTGGGCGGCCAATGCGAAATGCATCAAAGGTGAGAACGATACCTGGAGTGTGGTCTGGATGACTGATGTTAACTACCGCATCGATGCCCCATTATCCTTCTCAGGCTCGTTCCGAGAGGCATTGAATGGCGTATTCCGTTTATATACCACAGCAACGGTTCCCCTTTATGCCGGTATCAGTACGACACAATGTTTAATCAAGGTGGACGATAAGGAGGTGCGCTAATGGCAATTCAAGGTTGTATGTTGAAAGCCATGCTTCATTTAAATCCAAAGCAAATTCAATACCGCGTTAAGTAAAACCAGCTCTGATCACGGGCGCTACTTCCCCATTCATGACATCGATATTGTCATACTCAAATGGAAACCCGAGTTTAATAAAAAATAAGTCCGTGTATTGCTGCACGTTTCCAGTGTTGTAAAAGCATCCATCTGTTGTTGTGGCGATGTGGGTGCTCCAATGGTAGCGGGTACTGGAAAAATCAGGGAGTTCCCCGCTCATAGAGTAATGAACCAACAGAATTTCCTGAATGATGTCCCCCTCAGCACACCCAATAGCTTTTATTTTTTTGAACCCATTAATTACCTCGCGGTAAAGCCAAGCCTTCTCATCTTCTGTGGATAAGCCAAACATTCATCACCCTCTTTACATGGAGCATTATTGTGAACACAAAATATTATAGCAATTGTGGCACAGAGACTATTGACGCAGCCCTGCCTGATGGAATACCGCTGCTGATATTTGACCCCGGCTGTGGCGTCTCGAATGCCTGCCATAAGACGCTTGTGGCATCGGGTATCACTGTTCATCTGTTACAACCAGGTCATCTTGGGGGCTTCGGTCAGCCTGAACAACATGGTTGGGATTTGTTGGCAGACTTACCATTGATTGATGGTGCGTTGATTAAAAAAGCAAAGACAGTAGCGGATGCACTTATCCCTTCTCACACGGCTTCTGACCTGTTGGCTAGGGAGATTTTTGAGCATGTTTTGTTGTTTACTGTGGATACAGGCTGGTTTCGGGACTTTGCAGAGATGTGTAATTGGCTGGCATCCGGCTTTCTTCGTAACCTTATTTTATTTTGGCATAGCGTTCACCAGGACCATCCAGAAATTCTCTATCTGGCTGCATTGCCGGGAAATGACACAGAGTGGAAAGCTGCAGAGGCGGTGCTGACCAAACGACTGTGCATTCTTCAATCTCCGGTGGTCGCCATGCGATTCTGTCGGCCAGGTTTTTTGCTATCTTCCCTTCGAGCTGAGCCACGGCAAGTCGTGTTTCTGGCTCCTGGCATGCGAGATCTCATGGACAGTGAAATGATGGCGCTGTATCAGTTTTTATTCAGAATTATGTCTAACCTCGCCGAGCTGAATGGCACACCGTTTCACCGTCTGGTACCTGAATGTGAGCAGGAGCTTGTAATGCAATCAGAGTGTTAATCCCTCGGCATCTGGTTGAACCTCATCCTCCGCGAGCCAATCGGCACGACGAATCAAGATTAATGTTCATGGTTATCCCGTTTAGCTTCTGATTAAGGAGACGCGCTCATGGGGATTGGCTACTGGCTCTTGTCGATGTTTCTAGTTCTCTTCCTGATGACGGCTGATATGACGCACCGGAGAACGCATCAGACTCTGGAAATGGCTGAAAGCGAGAATAAACAGAGAGCTCGACAAACAGTGCTCTACATCAATGCCATCAATGACTATCTGTATGACCACCCCCAAGACAATGGCGTGATAAACGACAATTTACTGGGTTTCAGTTCCCTCCCGTCCCTGTCTCATATCATTCAAGATCGTCGTGTCTTTGTTTACCAACCCAACAACAGTGGCTTAATGAGCGCACTGAAAACGATGACCCGTGACTCTGCATTACTGGGACGGGTACAAAATCGCCGCCTTATCGATAATCTCGGTACCGATATGCAAGTCTCTGTTCCTGACGTTATTTCAGAGACTTATCTCGTTTATATTAACTGACCTCTCGGACTCCTTATGCCTAAAACCCCAACAGCGCTGGCCTCGGCCATTGCGTTAAGCCTTATGCTGTCTGGCTGCTCCAGTATGGACAGAATAAACCAGACCATGAAACAGACGGATACTGACTACGGTACAGCCACTGGCCATCTCAGTCAGATAGCGTCCGGTTCTCCAGTCCAGGAACTCACCACTCAATGGATCAATCCTGTCCCGCTCAACAGCCGGACACAAACACAGGCTCAACTCCCAGGTTGTACACCCACATTTAATCGTCCAGGTGAAGTCTCATTGGCCGAGGTAAGCGCCTTTATTACCCGGACATGTAAAATACCGGTAGTGGTTACACCGGATGCACAAGCCGCGATGGTGCCAGGCCAGGGCAAAACAGAAAAAATTCAAGGAAGCATCCCCGCCCCTGACAGCAATGGCATGGTCCCCTTGAATACGATGGGCGGCGCGGCCCCCGTGGTTCGTGAGACGGGCGGCTCTGGCAATACGCTGCGGGGTGTTCACTGGGAGGGATCCCTTGCTGGCCTATTAGATAATGTGACAACGCGCCTGGGATTATCCTGGCGTTATGAGCAGGGCCGTATTTCCATTTTCTATGTCGATACACGCACCTTCCCCATCATGTTTATGGATTCGAAAACAGCGTTCAGCTCTAAAGTCATTAGTGGAACCACCACCTCATCAGGCACCTCAGGCAGCAGCAGCGGGGGCGGTCTCTCTGGTGATGTGAATACGTCACAGACAACAACGATGGAAATGAGCTCGGGCCTTTACAGTGATCTGGAGAACACGATCAAGGCAATGCTCACCCCGGGCGTTGGCCGGTTGTTCCTTGCCGCTGGAATGCTCACCGTAACTGATACGCCTCGCGTTCTTGATGCGGTCAACACCTACATTAATGACCGCAATACTGAACTCAACCGTCAAGTGGTCCTCAACGTTAAAGTCTATTCTGTTGAAAAACGGCGTCAGGACCAACTGGGGATTGATTGGAATGCGGTATTTACGTCTGGCAGTATCGGCGGCTCGTTAACCAGTGCATTTACAGAGGCATCCACCAGTGCCATGACGGGAGGGTTATCGATACTCGATGGCAAATTTGCCAACTCAAAAGCCTTTGTCAATGCACTGGCTGAACAGGCAAATGTATCGTTAGTCACACAACAGGCCAGCACCACGACCAATATGTCAGCCGTACCTGTTCAGGTGGGTACACAACAAGATTATGCCAGTCAGGTCAATACTGATTCCACGGCCAATGTGGGCACCTCTACGTCAATAACAAAATCAACTATCACAACCGGCTTCAACATGACCATGTTGCCGTACATCATGCCAAAGTCATCCCAAATCCAGTTGCAGTTCAGTATCAACATGAGTGATGACCCAACATCACGCACATTCACCAGCGGTGAAAGCAGTATTGAGTTGATGAAAACCCGACTGAAAACATTCAATCAGCGCGTGATCTTAAGTTCTGGCCAAACATTGGTGCTCAGTGGATTTCAGCAAGTCAATAACACCGGAAGCAAACAAGGCGTGGGGTCAGCCTCCTTCTTTGGGCTCGGTGGTGGGGCTAATGGTCAGAAGGACGACACCATGCTGGTTATTCTGATCACACCAACCCTTCTGAGGTGATCCATGACAGAAAATGATAACGATAACCCGCTGTATGTTATTCGCAGTGGCGGCTGGGTATTCATCGCAGGATTGCAGTGGGAATTAGTCGAAAGTCGATACCGCTATGCGGCTCGCGCCTTCGCACGACGTCATGATGCTGACAGTTTTGCCACCGTTCCCGCCAACAAAAATCAATTATTGGCGGGAATTGGCAATCTACACGATGCCGGAGTGATGCCCCGGGAGACCCGAAAATCGGCTTCTCTGGCGTTAACCTTATTGCCCATGCTCGGCAACCACGGCTGGGGCGTGTTCGAGCTCGATGATGGCCAGTTCTGGTTTGTCGCAGCCCTTAACGGGCAGTTGTCCGTTCTCTCTGATGTTGTCGGTAACAAACACTCAATACGCGATGCGGTGAAAACGTTCCTGAGCTTTGATCTAATGCCGCAGGATGCGCGGACCATTATCTGCCCTCCTGACTTTCTGCCCGATGTAACGGCCGATAATGTGTTGTTAGACAATGCGCTGCCCTCGATCACCGTACCACGCCGCGCTCGGCTGCATCCTCTCTCTAACCGCAAGGCCCTGATTGTCTGGTCGGCCATCTTGATCGGTGTATTTGGGGGATACTACGCGATAACAGAATATCAGTCCCTGCAGGAGGCAAAACGCATTGCTGACGTAAGAGCCGCATTTTTAAAGACGAAAGAACAGATTAAGACAGCCACGCCAGCCGCGTTACAGCCCTGGAAAGAACAGCCTGTTCTGGCCACGTTTCTAAGTACCTGCAGTGCGCAATGGAAATCCGCCCCCATCAGTATTGCGGGTTGGCGTTTTCGTACAGCAGATTGCACATCAGGATCCATGAGGCTGGCATGGAGTAAGCCTATTGGGGGAACAGTCGGTGACTTTTCTCGTCGGCTTGCCATCTGGTATCCGGGTAACAAACCCTTGTTCAATATCCCAGGTGGAGCCGATACCGGGGGCGTTGCCCTTCTCCTGGCAATGCCCCTCCCGGCCACGCCGGAAATCGTCGGTGATGCGGATAGCCAAACCCAACGACTGACCAATTATGCGCAACAACTGCGGGCAGTGCTGAATCTGACTGAAGACAGTGCCTCAACAGTCAAGGTCAATAATGAATCAATCCCGCTTCCCTGGCGCAGTTTCAGTTTCACATTTGCCACTGATATACCGCCCGACAAACTCTTTTCTCCTGCGTTGTTTGATGCCTCTGGCATCCGACTGACGCGGATAACGGTCACTCTGAATAACGCCAGACTGCACTATTCTCTGGAAGGAAAATTGTATGCTCAATAAATACAGCCGCCCGTTGTTGCTGTGCATTCTGTTCGGGTCAACCCCAGGCAGCTATGCTGCGCCGACCACGGCATTACCCGGTGTCACCCATACCACTGAAATACAGAAAAGTTCGCCCACTGAGTCTGAGACTCCCTCCTCAGATACTCCGCCAACCCCAACTCGCCTTCATGAGAACTCGGGAAATACGTTAAATCTGGCTCGTCTTGAACGTATTCAAGCGGATACCTTGCTGTTTGAAGCACAAGCCGCCCGGGCAAAGGCACTGCTCTCTCTGCAGCAAAACAATGGCTATGATGCCTCCCTGCCGGCTCCCTTATCCCAAAGTCTGGTTGCGACCACGGGAGGGATCCCGGGAACAACGTTATCAACACTCCCCACACAGATTGCATTACCCCGCATAGTGGAAATTGCGGGCAGTGGTAAGCATTTACGAACACGCCTGGCATTATCCGATGGCGCTGCGGTTGAACTTAGCGCAGGGCAACGCATTCCCGGCACGAACAACACCGTAAAGACGATTACGGCGCAGGAAGTCCAGATAACGACTTCAACCGGAGAAACTCACACCCTGGCATTTACTGAGTGAGGCTTTTATGTCCGAACTGCTACTGAATGACCTTGCAAGCTGGGTTCACGAACACACCGAAGACGATGGCAGTGTCACGTTGATGATTGCTGAACATCATCGCAGTGATGTCCGGGTTCAGTCCTATACCAACCGTGTGCGGCAAACAAAAAAGGTCAACGATATTCAGTTCCTGCCCCTCGATCAGATAAAAGCTTATAAGGAACAACAACCGCAACAACAGACTGACAAAACCTTGTTCAGTGATACCCAGAAAAAAGTGATCGCGTATTTCAAAAAGGCGGTTGAACTCAAGGCCTCGGATATTCATCTGGAGATAGGAAAAGGCGGAACGACACGCATCGTGATGCGTATTCACGGTGATTTGGTCAAAGTTGATGCCATTTCAACCAAAGAAGGCGAATTATTAGCCTCTACCATCGTGTTATCGATGTGCGATGTCGCGGAAGCCCAGTTTAATGCCAACCGAAACCAGGATGGCCGGGTGAAAGCGGAGTTCTTGCGGGGGTTGGGCCTTTTTGGTGCACGTTATGCGCACATTCCGGCCGTATATGGATTGTACGTGGTCATGCGTATCTTACCCGACGACAGTGCTACGCCACCCACGCTGGAGGCATTGGGATTTCTACCTGAACATCAGCGCCTTTTGCGCCGAATGTTGCAACGACCGGAAGGTATTATCATCCTGTCAGGACCAACGGGATCTGGCAAAAGTACCACTCTGCGAACATTCAGTGACTTGTATCTGGAAAGCACCCATCAGTTACGACGCCTGATGACCATTGAAGATCCACCAGAAGGCGAAATAGAGGGCGCAGTACAAACGGCTATCATCGCCGATAAAAATAACCCTGCGGCCGTCTCTCAAGCATGGGTTCGGGCTATTTCTGCTGCATTGCGACTCGATCCTGATGCCCTGGTTGTCGGGGAAATGCGTGACGAAAACTCAGCAAAAACCAGTATTACGGCCGCAATGACCGGACACCTTCTATTAACCACTCTGCATGCTAACGACCCCATCAATATACTGGAGCGACTGGCCACGCTGGGCATTAATCCGGCGTTACTGACGGACCCACAATTGATGATCGGACTTATCAGTCAACGGTTGGTGCAATTACTTTGTCCACGTTGCAAAAAGCCCTGGTCGGCAGAGAAAGAACGGTTATCACAAGATGATAAAGATCTGCTTTCAAATAGGTGTCAGTTAGAGAACCTGTACTTTCGCCATAAAGACGGGTGCGAACATTGTCATATGGGCATTGTTGGCCGTACCGTCATTACCGAGGTGATCAGTCCTGATGCGAAGTTTATGCAAACGTACCGTGACCACGGCAAACTCGCTGCACGAACTTACTGGCACCGCGAACTCAACGGAATAACCCGCAATACACACCTGTTACACCATATCAATGCCGGTCTGGTTGACCCACTGGCAGCAGATCGCGTGAGCCCGTTAGACGAAGACCAATGGCTTCTGCTCGATAAGGAGGATAAATGAAGAGGCTGAGCAACTTTTTCACCCCCATTCTCCGGCCCGATTTACAGATTAAATATCTACAACCGGCAAGACGCTGGCTTTACCGCCACACCTTCTCAACCCGTGACCGTTTGTCACTGTATGAAGACCTGGCTTTTCTGCTTGATAACAATCGCACGCTGGAAGTTGCCATCACAAACATGCGAGACAGTGCAACTGACTTTGGTAAACGCAGCTCTCCTTCTGCCGTCTGGCTAAATGACTGTTTGAAAGCCCTCAGCAATGGTCAGTCATTGGATGTAGCGTTGGGCGATTGGATCCCTCGCCAGGAAGCCGCCATTATCAGTGCTGGCGTATTGGATGGTCATATTGCTGATGCATTACGTCGTGCCATGACTGTCGTACAGGGTATCGATGAAATGAAGTCATCCATCTACAGTACCCTGGGATATCCCCTGGCCCTGATCGCCACCGTCATTGGCATCATGAATATGGTCAGTGAACATTTCATTCCTCAGTTGGCTAAAATCATTCCCCGAACAACCTGGGAGGGCGGGATATGGTGGCTGGGCGCAACCTCGGATTTCGTTGTTAATCAAGGCGTCTTACTGTCGTTGTCGGTGGCATTACTCACGGCGTGGATAACCTGGTCATTCAATAATATGACCGGAAAAACCCGGCGCGGGCTTGATTACCTCATTCCCTGGTCGATATACAAAGACTTTCAGGGGGTGGCATTTCTGCTCAATATCGCGGCGCTGTTACGGGCTGATGTCAAAACACTGGATGCACTGGATATCCTCTCCCGTAACGCCTCACCCTGGTTACTGGAGCGGCTTAACGCAGCGCGACGCCTGGTTCGCCAGGGACAACACCTCGGGCTGGCATTGCGTAATACGGGCTATCATTTCCCGTCCAAAGACTGCGTGAACAAACTGGTGTTGCTCACCGACGGTGACAACGCTGCCGGCATCATCGAGAACTATGCCAAACATTGGATGATCACCACCATCAAACTCATCAAACGCCGGGCGACACGCCTGTCTATCGTGTTGTTCCTGGTGGTCAGTGGTTACATGTTTTTGTTGGTCCAGGTCATTCAACAACTCAATAGTATGGCGGCCCAAATGGGTCAGTAATCGCCTTTATCCCTTCGAATCTTTCCAGCCCTCTGGCTATTTACTGTAATTAAGGAAAAACCAATGAAGAATGTTGCTTCACGGACGCGTCATGTCCATCGCGGTGTATTGAGCATTGAAATGGTCATAATTCTGGCCGTTATCGTCATTATGGTGATTTACATTTTCTCCAACAGTGGCGGCCTGTTCCGTAAAAATGACACCACCATGGAGCTCGGTAACGCACAAGAGATCATGACCCAGACCCGTACCTTGCTGAAAACGCAAGGTCTGTATGACTTCAGTAATGCGGCATCGATGACCGGTACGTTGGTTCTGTTCGGTGGCGTACCAAACTCCATGACACTCATCGGTGATAAAAGCTCTGGCACCGCGACGGTGATTAACACTTGGGGTGGCGCTGTAACCGTGCAAGCCGAAGCGTCATCTGGCGGCAGTAACACCGGCTTCTCACTGACGTATGAGAGCGTACCGCAAGAGTCTTGTGTGACCATCGCCACCAAAATGTCACAAACCACTGTGGTATCAGAGACCACGATCAACGGCTCTGCAACCGTAGGGGCCGTCTCTGCTGCAAATGCCGGTTCACAGTGTCAGGCTGATAACGGTTCAAACGGGACCAACACGCTGAAATTCAAAAGCATGACTTAACTCACCGCACATCTGTGCTCATCACTGACCGGGCAGGCTGCACAGCTTGCCCCTTTTACAGGCTGAGATATGGAAAAATCACACAAGCGCATTGGGCTGGTTTTGGGTCTGATGTCACTGCTGTTGAGCCTGTCGGGGAGCGCCAGTGCCTTCTGCTTTCAGGCCGCAGGAGAACGCTATCAGGTTGACCCTGTGTTGCTTGAAGCCATGGCAGTACAAGAAAGTGGTCTGAACCCCCGGGCAATCAACACGAACCGCGATAAAGCAGGGAAAGCAATAAGCACGGATTATGGTGTTATGCAGATTAACTCCCGCCATATTCCAAAACTGGTTTCAATGGGCGTTATTACGTCGAAAGAAGACTTGCTCAATAACGCGTGTCTCAACGTACAAATAGGCGCGTGGATCCTGGCAACACACCTACAGACCTGTGGTGTGAACTGGAGTTGTCTCGGCTCCTACAACGCGGGATTCGCCGGCAATAACGAACACCGTAGAATGTTATACGCCAAGCGTATTTACGGTATCTATAACAAGTTATTGGTGCGGAGACCGTCATGACATTACTGACGTTATGTCTGTTAATACCCGTGATATTCACTGCCTTTGTCGTCATTGGCAGAGGCCTGCACCAGCAAGCCGCCAATTTCATCCGAGACCATGAAGGTCACTCTCCCGATAAATGGCCTTATTCCGGCGTAATAACCGTCTTATTCGCATTAATGGCCAGTCTGGTTTTTCTGCGGGGCGAATATCAGGAGTTACCCAGATTAACGGTATTTCGTGACCTAATTTTACTCGGATGGTGTGTAGTGTTAACACATTTGGATATCGCCAGACACTGGCTACCGCTCCCCTTTACGTTAAGCCTCACCATCAGCGGCATGTTGTTTACCCTGCTTTCCGATACGTTACTGCCCTTCCGTCATGCATTGGTTGACTGGGGGGTCATGATGACCTTGCTCTACGGTTTTCGTGTCATGGCCAACCGACACGGGAAGGAACGTTTTGGCCTGGGGGATGTTTACCTTTTGGCCGGTCTGAGTATCTGGTTGACGTTACCTGTCACCGCTGTCATCACATTGATGGCTCTCGGGATCATCGCGGTTCAATGGCTGGCCAGCCGCACCGGTTTACTCGTTAACCGGGAGTTTATCCCCTTTGCACCCTATATCTGCTTCTGCCTCGCAATGGTCATATTGGCAGGTATTCCTTCATTTACAGGCTATGTGCTATGAAAAAACAGAATTCTTTGCCCGTTAGCGTTCATCAGGGTGTGCTGGCAATTGAGTTAATGATTGTGCTGGTCATTATTATGCTCGCCGCTATTTACGCTTATCCCCGCTATACCCAGTACATGGAAGAAATGGAATGGGGGGTAGAAGCCAGCAATATGACGACCGTCGGCAGTGCAGCCAAAAGCTATATTCGTGACAATCGTGACACATTAGTCAGCCAGGTCACTGGCGGAACGCCCGTCACGGTGACCGCAGCCAAATTACAGCAAGAGGGCTATCTGCCTATCGGATTTTCTCTGCAAAATATAGCCGCCCAAACATACCTGGTCGCCATTGCCCGAGACCCGACGTTTAATCAAAAACTGGTCGCCTTTGTGTTAACTGAAGGGGGTCAGACGTTCTCTTATAAAGCGTTGCGTTATATCGCGCTAAAAATTGAAGGCTCCGGGGGGTATGTGTGGACAGATAACATTGCCGTGGGCGCTGTTGGGGGGTGGGAAAAAAATCTGACAACCTTCGGGCTGGCGGCTGAGTCTGGTCGACCGCTTACCTGGTTATCTTCTGATGTTCTCGGTACTGATACGCAGGAAAGTGACCGTTTATATCGTTATGAAGTCAGTGGGCGTCCCGACTTAAATCGAATGCACACCCATATCGATTTGAACAAGAATAATCTCAACAACGTGAAAGATATTAACGCCGAAACCGGCACGTTCAGTGAAACTGTCACTGCGGAGGGTGATATCAAAAGCAATACCGGTTGGTTAATAACGCAAAGTGGAAAAGGTTGGTTGAATGAGGAGCACGGTGGCGGATTCTATATGAACGATAACGATTGGATCCGTACCGTTAATAACAAAGGCATTTATACCGGAGGTCAATTGCGGGGCGGCTCTGTTCATGCAGAAGGCCGTCTGGGCACAGATGAATTTCTTCAGCTCAATAAAGTGATGACAGCAGGTCAGGCGTGTGAAATCGGGACATTAACTCGCGATGCAGAAGGTGCCCCTCTTTTCTGCCAGAAAGGAATATGGACCAGTATCGGCGGTGGCGGGATGTCGCGTGCTGGCGTCAATAACGTAGATGTCGTGTCAAACGGATCATATAAGGTTTTACTCGTCACCGTGTCCAGCTTGTTTAATCCTGCCGATGGTTCTCATACCGGTTCAGCTGACTTTAATGTGTACGTAGACGGAGGGCTGGTTGGCATAGTCAGTACCCGTGTCCAGGTTGATAAAAGCGGGAGTAACGGCCATTACTGGGGGTATCAGAATTTTGGTGTCGCTCAAAAACAACTGGTCGTCAATGTAAAATCAAACAGTCGGATCACGGTAACACTGGCGAACAGTGCCTATCACAACACCAGCGATGTCCGTATAGATTTAACGTCCTGACCCCCGTATCACCCTATCTCCGATATTCACGCTATTAGGAAACCTCAATAATGAAATTATCGTATTTGGCCTCTTTTGGCCTGCTGCTGCTGTCCGGCTGTCATGCCCGCCAGGCCGACCACCCGACGCCCCCGCCACAACCCGCATCAGCCAATGCAGCTCAGCTTCAAGCTACTCAGCAGGAACTGTACCTGAAGGGCGCATTAAACCAGAAAGCACCTCATATTCCTGGCAGTATCACAGCAAACAGTCAGCGACTTTCAGTTGATTGGGAGGGGGATGCCGTTGAACTCCTGGCCCAATTAGCCCGTCAACGTGGTATCACATTTGCTTACAGTGGAGTCCGTTTACCCCTACCGGTCAGTATTCATGTACGCGAAGTGACCTTTGAAAATATTTTACGTCAGCTAGAGACGCAAATTGGCTGGCGGGCAACATTCAGACAGCAATCCCTTGAATTACATCTGCATTTCTCTTTACCCGATAAAGAGGGGCGTCTCGCATGAAAAAGACTTTACTCGCTGTCGCCATACTGTTTTCCCTTCCCGCACTGGCGGTAGAAGAACCGGCTCCGCCGCCAGGGATGGATGCTTATCTGAGTCCATCAGATAACAGTCGTAACGGAATGAGTGACACGGTCTATCAGATGTTGACAGAAGCTGGCCGCACCGTCGGTTTTCGCGGTGGGAAAGCGCAACGTGCATGGGAGTTACAAACAGCACTGATCAGTAAAGAGAGCACTCTAAACACCGTGTATGACTTTCGTCCCCTCATTACTCGCCAGGGTTGGCTGCCGCCTGTCATCGCTGCATCAAAAGATATTGCACACATCACCCCGGACCAGATACGCACGGCAACCCGCGTATATAAAATTGTGGTGCCGGAACGTTTTGTCAGTAACCCCCCGGGATGGAGACAGTATCTCCTGGCGGGGCTCAATACCGGGCGCACTGCATTGCCTGAATCCAGCGTTCATCCTAAAGACGGCCAACAAAGAACCGTATGGCGGCAAGCGATTGAAAAGGGATGGACTGAGGGGCGAGAGAGTGCAGATAACACGCTGGAGGCTAACTTTAGCCGATTGACCCGCGATTATGCCGGCATGTTGCAATACTCGACATTGCTACAACAGGGAATGATAAAAGCACCACGGGTCACCGAACAACAGCAAACAGTCACCGGCACCCGTGACCAATTGATGATCGGCGACAAAGTGAAACGATTGAAAGAGCGTGCCGGCTTCGACATTGATAAAACCCATTGGCAACCTGTTATCACACAGGAGAAATAGCGCCATGTCGGATAAAAGACTTGTTCCCTTTGATTTCTCTGGGGGGCTTACCGCTGATAGCTTGCGCAATTTCTTTACCTGGTGTGCGAGAAATGATGTTTCGGATATTCATTTGCAGGGTGGTAATCACATCATTGTGAGTCGATTTGGTCGTTTACTGAAAGTCAGTGAGTTTCGCGTCGAAGATGCCCAGCTAACCAAATGGATTGATGAGGTATTTACGCCAGAAGTAAAAGCGATGGTCAAGTCAGGCAAAGGGGTTGACCGACCTCTCCAGCTCGATGGGGATGCGAATCAACGTTATGGACTGAACCGAGGTGAGCGCCTGCGGTTTCGAGCCAATTTTATTCAAGCGACAATTGGCCGACAAGAACTGACGACGGCCGTTACACTCCGGATCCTCCCCACTGTCATCCCTGCCTTAGAAACGCTGGGTTTGGAAGATGAGTTAAAGCTCAATCTACTCCCGCACAAAGGCCTTATTCTGGTGTGCGGTGAGACGGGGTCAGGTAAATCAACCCTTCTGGCGTCAATCTATCAGTATTGTGGACGGTTATATCCTGATAGAAAAATTGTCACTTTCGAAGATCCAATAGAATACATTCTCGCGACACCCGATAACGTGTTACCGCCGACTCAATCCCAAATTCGTCGAGATGTTCCCAGCTTTGCGGAAGGATTACGTCTGGCGCTACGACAAGCGCCGGATTTGATTGGTGTGGGGGAAATACGTGATCTGGAAACGATCCTCGGTGCCATTGCCTGTGGTCAGTCAGGGCATTTATGTTTGTCTACCATGCACACCCATTCCCCAGGCGAAACGATCCCCCGCGCCGTTCTGATGTTCCCCCCGGAAATGCGTGAAGCGGCAGCCCGAGATATTCTCGGTGTTATTCAGGTCATTGTGGTGCAGCGACTGTTACGTACTACTGACGGTAAACGTCAGGCCATCAGGGAATACCTGGTCTTTAATGAAGAAATTCGTCATGAACTGGCCGGTTTGAATTACACCCTATGGGGTAACTGGATTGACAGTCATCTCCAGTCAAAGCAAGCCACCATCGTCGATGCTGCCTGGCACTTATATCAGGAAGGTCGTATTGATCGCGTAGAAATGCTCACCGTTGTCAGCCCTGGTCAGCTATTGACGTTAGAAACCCTGCCTGTCTGACCCCCATATTTACCTCACATAAGGAGAGCCTATGAAAGTCTCGCTCTGGCGGGATGCATCACGGCCATTGACCATTTACGGTATTCCGGCGTTGTTATTAACGATTTACTTCGCCTGGTTCCGTTGGCCGTCATTAATGACGCTGTATATCTGCACCGCCATCATCATCGTCTTCAAGATCCTCGCGTATTTTGGCTACACACTTACGGTTCTAACCCAGCGAGTTATCCATTTGATGCGCGGCAACCCCATTACGGGTCGCCCATGGTGGTATCGCAAGTTTTTTGAATGAAAACATTGTCTTGCTCAAACAGTTTATCTCTGTCTAATAATAAGCTGAGAAAAATTCAGACTGTTAGACAAGAGGAAACATGTTAAGAGTCGCGACTTTAAAAGACTTTAAATTCATCTATAAACTTTTTATTCAGGAGGCCCAGCATCGCCATTTTAATCACGATATATATTCATCCTTTCTGAAAAGATTTGGTTTTAAACGTGAACTGAAGAGAATCATCAAATATGGGAAACGAATCTATAATGATGAACGGGCCACTGCTCTGATATTCACCCGAGAAAATGAACCCGTTGGTTTCACGATCATCTCTGTCAATGCATCAGATGAATGCATTGAATTGTGGCTTGCTGCCATAGCTGAAAAGCACAGAGGGAAAGGCTCAGGGAAGGAAATGACAGGTCAGGTGCTTAAGTTATTGGGTAGTGAAGGCCTTAATATTTATGCTCGTTGTTATAACCGCTCTGAAGTCATGATTAATATACTAAAAAGCTACAATTTTAAAATTGACCCTCGATTCGCCCATCCTGAGATGAAACTGCTTCTGTTCACACCCCGTTGAATCATGATAAAGCCTCAAAGACAGAGCATGAGGCTTTTCCTTATACGGAATATATATGCCCTTGCAACTGAACGACGAAAATATCTGTTACATGGCCAGATACATCACCATTGTATTCAGAGACGAATCCATACGATTTCAACGGCACGCGCAAAAACTCAGCCATGCGGTTCTTTATTCACTGGCACATCAGCAAGAACATTATGGCGCAGATGCCTCAGCAGAAACCTGCTATCAGCGCACCCCATTCCATACCTTACTCACCACGTTGGAAGATAAAAAACTGTCTGTAGCAGCCCGGCAGGCGATCGAGACGTATCTGTTTACGCTGCCTGGGGCCAGTTTTCGTTATCAGCGATTTTGGTGGGAAGCTCGGGCAAGACGCAGTCATATTAATTTGACGCGGGCTGTCTGCCTACCATTGACCCATCTAATCGATAATTTCACCGATGTTTCGCAGGAACTGGCCATACGCAAACAGGTCAGCCAGTTGTCGTCCAATAGTCGGTTAACCACGCATTAATCCCCTTTCACTCATTCAGGCTTGCGCATCCAGAACGGCTGCCTGCTCAGGAGGTAATAATGAAAAATCGCACCTATCTCACCATCATGCCGAATAACAAGAAGGACGCGCTGCGTGCAGCGGGCCGGCTTCCGGATGGGGGCTATCCCCTTGAATACGACAGGTCACAAAAACTCTGGTTTGCGAAGGAAGAAGCGGACCTTGAGAAAGTTAAGCCCTGGCTGCCGGAAAACACGGTCACAGGACACACACACACCGTCGCGGAAAACATGACACCGGCGGAAGAATTTGCCGAGGTGTTAAAAGACGCCGGGTTTATTTTCCCAGCCAACGAGTTACCAGAAATGGACGGAAAGCGCCGCCGGGTACAAACCGAGGGTGATAAAGATGATAATAAATCCGGCGTGTATCAGGGTTACATGGACGGCCGTCCTGCTGGCTGGTACCAGAATCACCGCGCAAGCGAAGGAAAGGTGAACTGGACGTCCACCGGTAGTTATGAGTATGACCCAGCTGAGTCTATGAAGCAGCGGGCACTGGCGGCCCAGAAGCGTTGGGTTCGCGAGTTGAAAGCTCGGACAGACTATACGCGGATAGCGAAAACGTTGACTCGCCAATGGTCGAAAATGCCTCCTGCACCGGATACTCACGCTTACCTTTCACGTAAAGGTGTGTCGGCTGCTAGCGGTGTCAGACTGGATATCTATGACAATCTGGTCATTCCACTGCGCAATACCGCCGGCGAACTTCGCACGCTGCAGTATATCAAGCCTGACGGTACCAAAAACCTGAAGAAGGATGCCGAGAAGACCGGTAATTTTTTCGTCGTTGGCGGTGAACTCAGTCCACAACGTCCCATTCTCTATGCCGAAGGATATGCCACTGCGGCAAGCCTGCATCAGGCCACCGGCATTCCGGTTGTGATGACGGTCGATGCAGGCAACATGGTGACGGTGTCACGAAACCTTAAAGCACTTTATCCCGATACGGCCCACATCATCCTTGGCGAAGATGACTTTACGAAAACCGATAATAAAGGACTCAATAAAGCTCGGGAAGCCGCAGCAGCTATTGATGGCACTTATATCATCCCGCAATTTACTGAAAGCGAACGCACACAGGCATTCGCCGGCACCGGTTCATTCAGCGATTTCAACGATATTCATTCATCCCGGGGAATTGATGCCGTACGCGATCAGCTGTCTCCGGTCCTTGACCCTTTACTTCCTGACTGGCGTCAGACCTTCACAGAGGAACATCCCATGCCAGATACCCACCTCAGACAGGACGATCCTGTAGAGCAACGACCAGAACCCGCTGATATCGCAGAATATGCGGCTTATATGCAGCAGGAGTCTTTTTCACCATACCCGGAAAATGAAAATCACGTTATCGTGCAGAACAGTAGCGAACCGACAGAAGCTGTATCGGCACCTGCTGATGCAGAAATAGCACCGATTTACACTGAAAATGAACCAGAAATAGCGAGCTCACAGCCACTTGATGCAGAAACTCACGCAACAGATGCCACACAACATTTCGAGGATACAGGGGACGTTCTCGCTAAAACCGCCAGCCAGCCAGAGCTAACCGTTGTTCCGGCAGGATCAGCGGAGGCCATACCAGAAGCAGGCATGACGCAGACAGATATTTCGCCAACCCCATCGATACCACATGATGACAAATCTACAGCAGGCTTTAAAAAGGAATTTGAAGAGCTTACCTCAAATTTCAATGAGTTAATTAACAAATCTGATTCGCTGGATGTTGCCAGCCTGTATCAGGAAATTAATCTACTCAGCAAAGAAAGCATTGGACTTCGTAACTACTGGATGAGTTCAGATAGCTACACTACAAGTGCGGGTTTTGAAGAGCCAAGCATTGCTCTCGAAGAGTCACTGCGTGAAACTCTCAGTCAGAAAACTGATACCGAACACGCCAAACCTTCTACGCCAGATGATCCCCGCGCTGAGCCAGCCTCATTCGCCTCAATGCTTAATGTTAATGACACCCTGCCAGAAGACGAATCACATCAAGAAGAGATGGCCAGCAGTGAACAACCTCAATATAAATCAGTTGATAACAGCATTCATATAGACCCAGTAGACAGTGCTGAAGATGACCAACCTCGACGAGCAATACCGGTTGACCTCGATGCCTTGCTTCAAAATGTCACCCATGAGTACGAAGGCAATACTGTTGTCTATTTTCATGAAGGGGTACGGGCTTTTGTCGATCATGGCAATCACATCACCATGGCGACTCCCGAAGCCAGCCAGAATGTTACGTTGGTCTTGGCCGCCCTCCTCGTCGCCAGACAACATTATCATGGCAAAATTGAGCTCACCGGCAGCGACGAGTTTAAACAACGCGCCATAAATTTGATTGCCGAACACAATCTTGAACTGGTGCTTAAAAATCCAATACAACAATTGATGTTGGATGAAGCGCGTAAATTACTGGCACAACAGCGTAATGATACGCCCGTATCAACGCCATCTGTTGACGGGATTGTTTTGACACCAGCTAATCAGACAAAACCTTCAGCGTCAGCGGTACCTGGCACTCAGGCACCGACAGTGCACGCTACCGGCACACCTCAATCTCAACAGCGACCTCAGCAAGACGCGGCTCAACCTGAAACGACAGGGTTAACCGGTAAATTGCTGGCGCATGGCGAGGCACCTTACGATTTTGATGATACCAACAGCATGAGTTACCACGTAAAAATGCGGACTGCTGACGGTGAAAAAGTCATTTGGGGCAAGGAACTTAACGGGGCATTAGCCGACAGTGGCATGAATATCGGCGATATCATTTCGTTACGTTGTCTTGGCCAACAGCCTGTTACCGTAAACTCCCCGGTGAAGGACGAGACGGGAAAGATACTTCGTTGGGAGAAAATTGACGCCATGCGCAACCAGTGGGAAGTGAAGTCTGCCATTGATAATCGCCTTCTGGTACCCGACCGTCAGCAAGCATTTCCTCCGGCGTCATTATTGGCCTATGACATGGCGTCATTCCAACAGGTTCAACAAACTGTTATCGCAGCCAGTGGAATAACATTACCCCCACTCACTAACCATTCAGCCCTGCTCTGGTTACAACCCGACGGCCGTGGTGCGGCCCAGCATGGCAATCCACAGACAGCAAAACTGCCGATAGCCAGCCAAGACAGTGGAACGCCTGTCATGACAGGGCATCTGCCTGATGGCCAGTTGTCCTTACAGTTGGTAAAAGCGCACGGAGACTACCTGCAAGGTATTGTTTTGCATAAAGGAGAGTATCAGCATGTTCTTGGCCAGCTTTGTACACGGGAAAATGGCTCACGCTATTTGACACTCAATATTGTTGAACCCGATGGCTTAAGGCCAATCGGTCATGGTAATGCAGTCAACCAGGTTCGCGGGGCTGTAGTCGCGTATGACACCTTTGTTTTTCGCCTGAGCGGTGACAACGAAAAAGTGGTCGCCAAGCTGGATAGCCCCGAAAAAATGGAGGCGGTATTGCATAAAAAACTGGGTTTTACGAAACAGTTTACCCCAGTAGCGCCAGTATCTGACGCCATCGTAAAAGCAGAAAATAAACCGCTAGCCAGACCCGACAATGCCCCTCGACCGGGAATGTAAAGGTACTCATGAAAAAATCGTGCAATTTACTGCTCTGTGCTCTGTTGCTGACAGCCACTATGTCCAGTCAAGCCGCAACTTGTCGCGCTTACAGCGCCGCTCAAGTGGGCAGTCAGTCGGGATATGACCGAGCAAAGAAAGCCGCTGATGCCTGGTCAGAACGAGAGGATCAGGCAACTGATGCACTCCAGCAATGTCTCGGGGATATCAGTACGTCAATAACCATGCCGACGTTCCCTAATTTGGCCGATATTTTGAATGGGATAAAAGACAAGATTTGTGCCGCTGCCCGCGACAAAATTTCTGACTATATCCCCAGCAATATTGACCCTTGGGGGGATTTGAGTGTGTCAGACTACTCTATCCCCACAACCTCCGTTCCGGTTTCACGCAGCGCCGTCCCGACGACCAATAGCAGTTCGCCCTTCAATCTCAACTAACTACGGCCGCACGTTCTTAGCCGGAAGTCTCCTGTCCGAGGTCATTGATAATGAAAAAACGTCCCGGCCCTGCCGGTGCGGGCAACAGTGTGCCTGCACCTTATCAAGCCGCATTCCTGTTACATCAACAAAATCAACTGGGTGCCAGTGTTGCCCGTAGCGCCCTGAAACTGAATATCATGTTAAGTGCTGCTCTATTGATCTCACTAATCGTTATCCTCGGGCTGAGCTGGAAGGTGGCACATCCTCCGGTTAAATACTTCGCCACGGTAAATGGAAGGGTTGTGGAAATTTTCCCGACAGACCAACCCGCGTATAGCCAGGATGAAGTCACTGAATTTGGTGCGGCAACCATCCGCAAAGCATTCACACTCGATTTTGTCCATTACAAGCAACAAATGAACGCCGTCTCTGACCGATTCTCAAGAGAAGGGTATATCAGCTACTACAACGCATTAACCGCGTCCAACGTACTGAGCTCAATAACCGGTAAGAAAATGAACCTGTCGCCCTCGGTTGAACCCGGCGTCGTAAGGACCAAAGGGCTACTCGATAATGGGGTCTATGCCTGGGAAATTCAGTACCCCGTGTCCCTGAGGCTGGAGGGGCAAACCAACTCACTTCCGGCACAGCGATTCATCTTCTCAGTATTTATCCAACGTGCTGACGTCACGGATAAACCTGACGGTTTAGAGGTCACTCAACTGGTGACGTTAGAACCTCAATAATGGGATATAAACCATGAAAACTCTCCACATTTGCTTACTCGCCTGCTTGTCTGCAGGTCAGTCCTTTGCCGCTGATAATCCTGGGGGCTGGCAACCTGCCACCTCAGCACATAAGCCAACTGCACCAACCGCCATCGCGCCCGCCATTACCGCGCCAGAGCCCATAGAGGAACACACTGAACATCAAGAACCACAGGCAAAATCACCGTTGCCTGCACCCTCAGCGGCGCTCAGTTATGCACAAGATCAGGCGACACCTCTCACGGGTGAGGAAATAAAACAGCTCAGCCGATCAGCTGATAATGCCAGTCGTGGCCGAGCTTATCAGCCCACAGTGGCAGTCCCGCGCATCAGTTCACTAACCGTAAATCTGTCTCCCGGATCCAGTATTCCTATTCTGCGAACCGCCATGAATCAGAGCAGCAGTGTCACTTTCTCCGACAGTACCGGTGCCCCCTGGAAATTGGGTGCGCCACCTTACAATTCTAACAGTGCCGGTTTTCAAGTGGAGTACATCGCCGGGAGCGCCATCATGACTGTGCAGGCAATGCGCCGATATGACACCGGCAATGTCACTGTTTACTTGGAAGGTTTGTCGGTGCCGGTCGTGGTGAATCTGGCCAGTGGTGAACCCGATGACAAATCAACATCACAGATTATGGACAGTCGTCTGGACCTGCGCATTCCAATGCGGGGACCTGATGCTAAAGCCATGGCACAACCTGAGACAAAAATTGGTCTCTACAACACCGTATTACAGTCATTTTTAGACGGCATTCCCCCTAAAGACGCTAAGCGACTGAAAACTAACGGCAATGTGGCAGAAACCACCGTCTGGCAATTGGGTGATGACCTTTATATCCGTTCCCGGAGTGAGATCCGTGATGAGTTTGAGGAGACTCAATCCTCTATTGATGGCACTTATCTCTGGAAACTCCCCTTAACACCCTATGTCAGCTTCTCTGTCATGGGCCGCACTGAGTCTTTGACCATCCATTTGGAGTAAACAATGATCATTGAAAAAGAGGCTGCCAGTGATACGCGTAAATCTGTTGCGATCATCGGTATCGGCGTTATCACCGCGTTATGTGTGATTTATCTGGGTTACAGCTGGTTAAACTCCCCTCCCGTAGCCCGGTCTGTTTATGACATAAATAAAGTAGCAACCAATGCGGGGCGCACAATAACAGAAAGCCCGGAATATCGGGAATTACTGGAGAAATACAACACAGAAAAAGCAGCAAAAGCCCGTCAGGAGGGGAAGAGTTTTGTTGCTCAAATCCGTCAAGGCTCTGAAGGGGCTGGGACCAAAACACTGACCACCCCGCAATCGGTCATACTGAATCAAACGCCACCGGCAACGACGGCTGGCGCGGCACAAGCACAGCAACAAGCTCCCCCCTTCAGTGAGAACCGCAAGAAAGCCATCGACGCACTGCTAAAGGAGTTGAACTCACACTGGTCCCCAGTGGGGTTTCAACTGGCATCAGCGACAGGAGGCAATGGGGGGGCTGCTGGTCAGGAGCAAACGGGGGCATTTTCACAGTGGACCTCAAGCCTGTCATCACCCACACCCTCCCGGCAATCCTTCGATGACAGTAATATGCCTGATATCCAGCTGATACCGCCTTATACCCGAACGCCGGGAGTAATTGAAACAGCTGTCGACTCCGATAACCCGGGATCACAAGTTATCGCCCGCATCCCAGCCGGGCCATATGCAGGCGCAATGTTGCATGCCAGTAGCGTTCAGTTGGCGGGAGACGGCGTGAATATTCACTTCACCCGGATGGCCTGGGGTGGCGAAACCTACACGGTCGACGCCTATGCGTTGAGCGATGAAACACTTCAATCCTCGGTCGCCAGTAACGTCAATAATCGCTATTTTTCACGCATTATTTTACCCGCGCTGGCGATGGGGATTGGCCGCACGGGTCAGCTTTATGAGCAGGCTAATTCACAAAACATCATTACCCCTCAAGGGGGGGTTATTCAAACCAGCACCGGTACTCCCAATGGTTCAGCGGTTGCCGGTACGATTGTAGGCGGGATCGGAAGTCAGGCAGGCCAGGTAATGGCCAGTGATGCCGCCCGTTTACCGGTAAAACAAGCCACTGTTGAGCCCAATCAGGTTATTGCTATCCAGTTTATTGGCGGAGTTTATCAGAGTGATAATATTCGCAGCAAAAGTGGCCAACAAAAAATTCAGCAACAAACCCAGGCACAACCACACCAACTCACATCCCAGCCGCCCCCAGTAACAGCGCAGCCAACAACCTTGAATAGAACACCGAGCCCGTACACCCCGCGCTATGACAATCGTTAATCAGAAGGACCCACACAATGAAGCAGGAAAAACCGGATATCTTTGATCTCAATGCCCCCGAGATACATCCCGATAATGGGGAAAACGATGACACGCTTTACAATGATGCCCCCGATTCAGACGACGAGGCAGCTTCCGTGGTGTTGGAGGAAACGCCCCCTAAGCGCTGGTTTGGTCTGGGAAAAGTAGAATGCATCGGATTGGCCATTTTCATTCTATTAGGGGGAATTTACATTGTCTGGCCTCAAAGTCAGGACACTGGAGCCGCGCCTCAGTTTGTAGAAAGAAAATCGTTACCGGAGCCGGTGAACCAAACGGAGTGGTCATCAGCCTACCAGAGCAATACCTCACCCGACATGCCTGTTCGCAGCAGTTCTGTATTTTCTGACCCATTGACCAGCTTTAAAAAAGACATGGCAGCGGTTCTTGAATCCCGTCGTGTTTATGCTGAAGAGAACCGCGAGGCCATACAGGCAATCTCCGACCGACTGGATGCGTCAGATAAGCAGGTTAAAGTCTTGGAGCAACAACTCGGCGATATGGCTATTCGACTGGAAAGTGTTCGTTCCCAGCCTGCCACACAGGCAAAAGCCAGCGTAACATCCACTCCCACAGTAACCAAAAGTGTGGCACGGAGCACACCCCGGGTCAGCACATCGGGCTACAGCATCAATACCTTATGGCAAGGGATGGCGTGGGTTTCTCATCAAGGCAGTACCTATGCCGTTCGTGAGGGCGATACTCTGGGTAACGTGCTGATCAAAAGGATTGATTCGGATAAGCGCCAGATTGAGACCTCTGCCGGCATTATCCGCTGAGAGGGGCAGTATGAATAATGACCTGATACAGATGTTGGTCAATCTGGCCAATAATCTCACGCAATCCGGCATCAAGTTCATCATGGCGTTAGCCCTGATCATGGGGATAGTCAGCGCTATCTTGTACCTGGTTCGTGTTACTCGCCCCAAAAACCACATGACCGGCTCGGATACCAGTCTGGGCAAGATTGTGGCATTCCTTATTTTGTGCGGTGGGCTCATTGCACTCAAACAGATGATGAACGCGACCGCACACCAACTGGGATTCGGTGATGTCACTTTTGATGCGATTACCTATGCATCCACCGCAAAATACGGGGCAGCAGCTGAGGCGATCAACGCCGTATTAACGCTGTTACAAGTCGTGGGGGTAATTTACTTCTATCAAGGGGTACAGCGGATCAAACGTTCGCTGATAGATGGCCATACAGGGCTAAGTGCAGGTGAAGATGTTTCTACTGGCGTCGTCAAAGCATTGATAGGGATCTTACTTCTCTGTAATCCCTACTTCCTTTCTGCACTTCAGAATACCGTTAAAATCGCCTGGTAATACGGGGTTAACACAACTCGCCTCTTAACACGCAGTTCATTCTGACCACTTTCCCCGTGCGTAACATCAGGATTTAACAAAAATCCTACGCATCGCCGTTATTTTTTTTCATGTTTATTTTTCTTAAATCAGGAGTTTTTATGCACGTTCTTAACCACATTTCATTGTTTATCTGTACTCGCCTCTGTCTGGCCGCTGAGCGCACAGGCCGCAAAATGGTTCAGGGTTTGATGTTTATTGTGACGTTATGTACCGCCCAGGCAGCGACCGCTGATGATGATATTGCGGGCATGATCAATAGCATGACTGACGGTATCTATAGCGTTAAGCCCGGACTGATGAAGGCGGCTCAGGTGGCCGGTATAGGGTGTGTACTCGTCGGGATTGCTTTATGGGGTTCCGTGCACATTTCCCCGATCTACGCCACATAGGGCGTAAAAAAATATATTTATCATATAGTTAACAGTATAAAAGCACTCTATGAATCAATGCTTCTCCCGTCCGTCCAACGATTTGAAGAATGTGAATATAAGTGAAATAGCTAACTGTCTGAAATATCAAAACATTTCAGACACAGAAAACTATGCCTAAAATAGCGTCTTTTAAATCGTTAAACGGAATTTAATGTACATCAGTGTCTTATAATCGATTTTTTATACATTTTTTGCGGTTTTTCCCTCACTTATCCGCGGGCAGTGAAAAAAAAACCATTAACTACCTGATTTTAATTATATATTTCCTCTTTCGTGGCGCTTGTCGGGGAAATGTGCGCAATACCCCTTTATGGGCCCGTAAAAAGAATGACCCGCATGTCAAAGGCTCTCACATTGCCATTTCAATTGGCATTGGTTGCATCCTTATCGCTCTGGACCAGTTCATTAAGCGTGGCCAAAGCCAGGCCGGTCTCCAGCCGGTCAGTGTCGGCTGATGATAAATGCCCCGTACAAATCAGTGCGGGGTTTTAGATGATTAATCTGGAGTCCTAACCATGCGTTTTTTAGCGATAGCCTGGCTTTCTATAACCCAGGCTTTTGTTTGTTTAGTCATCATCCCTGCAGGGATTGTGGCCACCTTTCTTATCATGGGAATTTTGCATTCTGGCGGTCTGACACCCTTGACGGAAAATCTTATGCTCAGTCAATCTGAAGTGTTTAAAGATGCCCCTCCCGGCTATGTCATGACCCTAAATCGCCAAACAATGCCAGCGCCAGAAGGACCGCCAAAAGTTACCTTTACCCCTGAAGAATGTACCGAACAGGCCACCCCAATATCGACGGTAGCACAATCGATATCGAAGGCCTTTGTGTTGTTTTACACCCTGATCGTGATGGCTGTATTGATAGCTAAAATCCTGTACTGGCTAATCCGAAAGAAACCGCCAGTCAGTGTGAGAACCACCATCTGTTTATCCAATAAACCTATCAGCACTGACACCCCGCCTCAATAAGCTCACCGCTCATTGTTACAACGTCACCTAAACCAACAATTGTCTGGGAGACTTATGCTCGTTTTTTCTATTTTGCAGCAAACCTGGGGACAGGAGCCGATTAAAAAAATCTCGTCCTCACTGCGCAGGCAGGCACAAGAAAACAGTCACCACCACTGTGAATTCTGCGGTTATACCTCAAAAAATAACCGTTTGTTCTTTGTCGATAACAATCCACTCAATCACAGCACCAACAATCTGAGTGTTGTCGACCCCCTTTGTGAAGCCTGGCAGAACATCGGGGGGCTGGATGCAGATGCCGGGCATGTCGTTTATTTACCTGAGTTGCGGCCAGAAGATGTAAACCATCTTCAGCGAGCCGCTGTTCATGCACTGCAATCGGGTGACGCTGTCTATCAGGAAGAGGCAAAAGCCGTCATCAACTGGCTGGGAACCCATAAAAAAGAAGTCGAACGTTTTTGGGGAACATCCCATCCCGGTGAGTTTGGAGAAGCCTTGTTGCAGGTAGATAAGGATCAACGCCCCGAGTTACAAGCTCGCTGGCGTCATCTGGCCCTCATACTTAATCCCAAAAAACTCACAGGCAAGGGCATCTTTGCTGGCAGTAAACCTGAATCAGACACCGCCAGTTGGACCGTTTTGTACCAAAAGCATCTGGCAAAGGACAAATAATATGATCGTTGAAAAAATCCTGAATGCGGTTGAATCGGCCATTGCCAACACGTCTCGCTACACGCTAGGCCGTGACTTTACGGCCTATTGCGACCTGCGGACCACCCTCGGTTTAACGGATGAAGATCGGGCTCTACGACCCGAACTGCAAGCCCCATATATTTTTGTCACTCACCCCGGTGATTACGCCAGCGTGTATGAAATTCAGGGCGCATTTTGTGAGTTTGACGAACAGAATGCCCTCACGGAAACAGAAAAAAAAGAGAACACCTATTCTTTCAATCACTACATATCACGCCTTCATACCTCACTTGCCAGTGAGTTCAAAACATTGGGCCATAAACTCAGTTTTGTCTTTGAGCGAGATCCAGGTAAAGCACGCGAAGAGTTAAACCGCCTGTTTGCACCACAATTCCGGGCTATACGTCGGTTGGGTATCGATATTGACGACATCATCCAAGAGAAAATCGACAAACTGACGCCCTACGCCGCTCGCGAACGGGCCTTCCTGGTTGTCTATACCGGATTGATTTCTCTCCCGGGAGCCGAATTAAAGAGCGACCAAAAGCGACTGAACAAACAGCTTGAAGGGGCTCCCGTTGCACGTTATGGCCAGAATCCAGAGTTGTATCGACTCGAAGGCCTGAAAATGAGACACGATGCCCTGGTCAGTAAGATACAAAGTGACTTTTCTACTGATGGTCAGGGCGTGTTGTTACGCCTGATGGACGCACATGAAGTCGGGTTCAGTATCCGGGAAGAAGTTGACCGTAATGGCACGGCATCTGACTGGCGTCCATTTTTACCCGGTGATGTGCTGTTCCCCCATGGGAGCCCAAAAGGGGACGACTTCTCCGGCCTGCTAGCTCCCCACCTGAATTATCAATTGTTTTCTCAGGAAACGAACACTCAGGGCAATCTGGTTGAAATCGATGGCATGTGGCACACCAGTTTAGCGGTCACTCTTGGGCCACAAAAGCCGGAGACGTTTACCCAACTGTTTAATAAAGTGAACCGTAAAGTCCCCTTCAGAGTACGTTTTGACCTGATGCCTGGCGGGCAAGAGATCTTGGGGAAAAAACGGACCGCGCTCGGTTTTTTGGCCGTTATTTCCTCTCTTCGCCCTATCTATGAGTCCGTAGAATGGCTGGCCAAAAACAATGAGAATGACCCGACCTGTGTGATGACCATTTCCGCCAGTACCTGGGCAGAAACCGAATCCGATGTGAAGCGCAACATCACCATGTTGCAGAAAGCCTTTCAGTCATGGGGAGTGTGCGAGGTCACACGGACGTTTGGTGATCCTTTACGGGCTTGGGTAAATTCAATTGTAGGTGCGGCTACTGCAGGAGGGGCCAACTTGCTGTTCCCTCCGTTGTCCGCTGCACTGGCAATGCTACCGCTGCAACGTCCTGCCACCCCCTGGACTAACGACGCCAATGTCGTTTGGTTGACATTGGACGGTAAATTATTTCCCGTCCGACTGGGGAGTTCATTGCAAGAGAAACACACTGAAATCGCAGCCGGTGAACCGGGTTCCGGTAAGTCTGTATTAATCAACGTACTAAACGAAGTGGTCATCACTAACGGTCAAACACACCTGCCATTCCTCAGTGTGATAGATAAAGGTTACGGCGCACAAGGGCTGATACGGATGATCCGTGAATGCCTTCCACCAGAACGCCAGGATGAAGCAGTCGGTATCGTATTGCAAAATGATGCCCATTATTGCCGTAATCCGTTCGATATCCAACTGGGTGCTCGTTATCCTTTGATACCTGAGCGTGCCTGGTTAATAAACATTCTCTATGCGCTGTGTATTGACCCCAGCAAGGGAAATCCGCCCAATCCCAAGGATACTCGTCAGATCCTCGGGCGGGTTATCGATGAAGCCTACCGGAATAATGCCGAAAAGAGCCCTATTCGATATGCCCCATCTTGGGTACCAAGCGTAGATACTGCACTCGTCAGCAGCGGATTACGCTCACTACACTCAAACCATGAATGGGAAGAATTTTCCTGGTATGAAGTACGCGACATGCTGTTTGAAAAGGGGTTTATTGCTGAGGCGATGAAAGCACAATACCAGGCCGTTCCCGAACTCTCAGACCTGCAAATTTGGCTCAATCATGACGATGTGCGCAGTGCTTTCGGGAAGGTTAATCGCGATGGTTCACAAGAACCGTTGCTGGAGTACATATCCCGCTGCTTAACCCAAGCGGGGACAGAGTACCGCATGCTATCAGGCCGCACTCAGTTTGCTTTAAACCCGAATACCCGGGTCGTGGCCATTGACCTCAACAACGTGATGGGGGATGACTCCGATGAGGGCCATCTGCGAACCGGTATTATGTACTTGTTTGCCGGTCAGGTGGCATCGGGAGATTACATTCTGCCGCAATACGCTGATGAACTGATCAGTAAAATTAACCCGCACTACAAAGATTTCCATTTGGCGAGGATTGAGCAACTGGACCAGGAGCTCAAAACCAAAGGTTATGACGAGCTGCACAATGCTCAGAAAGTACCTTTCATTTTCAGTGCACTGGAAACACAGGACCGTGAACAACGTAAGTTTGCAATTCGTACCGTTTTGTCATCGCAATACTTGTCTGATTTCCCCGAAAACTTATTGAAATCCGCAAACTCACTTTACCTAATGCGTATTCGCCCGGAAGACGCAAAGATCCTAACAGAGCATTTTCAGGTCCCTCCAGCCACCATCCGGCGTTTTATGAACAGCAGTAAAGGCGCTGCAGCGGATGGCAGTGGTACCAGCTTTCTGGCGGTATTTAAAACCAAAGTGGGCCGTATTGCCCAAATCCTCAAAAACACCGTCGGTCCCCGCGAACTCTGGGCGCTTAACTCAACGCCTAAAGACAGCGCACTTCGTAACCTGATGTATGAACAGCTCGATGGCCGTACTGCTCGCGAAATCCTGGCAGAAAACTTTCCTACCGGCAGTGCTGAAAAACTCATTGAGCTGAGGCAAAAGCAGGCTGGGGAAAACGACCACGCCAATATCATTCGCCGACTGGCTGACGAACTTATTGCCTCACGCGGCTTTCGTTTGTAAGGAACCCCATGAAAAAAACACTGATCGCCACAGCATTCTCGCTGTGTAGCACCGGTGCGGCTTATGCCATGCCAGTCGAAATTACCAGTAGCATCCCCGTAGAAACAGTCATTGGACCACAACTGATGGCCATCAATACCACCCTGGCGGATATCGCGGCCACTCAGTTTCAAATCGGGACCGCCATCAATACTAACAGTGACAAACTGGCGGCAATGATTGAGGAAACCGCAAAAACTCAGCGTGATTATGAGACGTTTGCCCGTAAAACCGAGCGACTGGAGACCGCTCGGCGTAGCTATTCCGTTCCTGACAGTATTTGCAGTGACTCAGCCTCAGGGATGGCAACGCAAGTGACCGCCGGCTCCCGCTCGATGGAAGGGCAATTAGCCGGGGGAAGTGGGATAGCAAACAAGGCTATTCAAACAGCGGTCAGCGCCCCGGCCGTTCCGCTTGAACAAGAGCAGTTCCGGTCAGCGTCTATCCACGCCAACTACTGTAGCGCCTCAGATTTTGCAGCTTACGGGGGGACAGCATTGTGTCAACAGGTCTCTGATTTACCGGGGGGGGATACTGATATCCGGTCAATTCTCTACGGTGCCGGTAAACCCGATAAGGCACCCGACATGACATTCACTCAAGAACAAACGGATGCCGCCATGATGTACATGAAAAATACCTCACAGCGTTCTGCAGGCCAACAGCTCAGCAAAGGTGAGGTTAAGACCGCCTCTGGCCAACAATATATCGGCATCATGAACCAACATCAGGGGATCCAGTCCGCTGCTGCGCAACCGCAGTTGGCCATGATTGCGGCCAGCCAGCCCAATCCTCAGACCAAAGAAGTATTGAAAGAAGCCTTATTGACACCATCAGCCGCTGCCTATTTCGACCAGAACGCCTCTCCTGAAGCTCGGAGGACCCACTCCATGTCTGAGCGGGAGTTTGAGTCCTTTGAAGTTGGACGTCGGTACGCCAATACCGACTACCTGACGGACCTGCAAGACATGGAGGACGATAACCTGATGCGTGAATCCATCAAGGTTCAGAACCTGCAAAACTGGTTATTACTGGGGATTAAACAACAGCTTCAGGAAGGCAATATCCTTTCTGGCCAACAATTGGGTATCGCTGGCGCACAGGAATTCCGCCCGCTATTACAACAGAAATTACAGCAGGTTAGCGCAGGGGTAAGCCGTAATGGATAAAGAAACACCTGTCACACCAAAACAACGCGCAATGAAACGTACCTACCAGGCCGCCAATCTTCTTCTCCCTCTCGATGAAAGCAAAAAGTTAGCCCAAAAGACCGGCTGGCTGACTGGCGCACTGAATATAGCTATCCCGATAGCCGAAACGCTAAAAATCGCCCAGATTACCGCTCGCCCCTGGATATCGATGGCTGACCGAATACGGCATATTCATCAGGGAAAGAAGGATCAGGAAGCCGCTCTACCGTCACTGAACTGGGAAGAAGCCGTCAAGGCTAGCGGTCAAACGCCAGCTCAATTGGACAAGCGATTTTTAACGCAAAAAAGGATATGGCGTTTTGTTTTGTTTGCTCCGGTGATGTTGGTGCTGGCCCTGATGGCCCTATTGCTGATTAACATCTCCCAACTTCCTCTCATCATTTGGCTCAAAGTCAGTGTTTTTTTTATGGCGTTGCTGTCGGTTTCTGCGAGAGGATTTACACAGGTATTAATATGCGAGTACCGACGCTGGCAACTGCGTGAACAACGAGTATCTAATGCCGAGGGTGGTGAGTTTCGCTGTTTTCTGACTGAGACTGCCTGGATAAAAGCAACGCTAGATATGAAAGTTATAACGCGTATATTCAGCCTCATTGTACTCGGACTTTATTCTCTTTCGGGGAGTGCTGCTGATGGCGTGGATTTTGATTCCATTTCCAGTGCAGCAAAGCGCAGTGGTGACTTATCCCGTCAGGCACTTGTGATGATTTTTGGCGATGTGGTCAATAACCCTCTCAGCCCCACCAATACCAGCATGATTGGTGAACTCTTTTTTGTGCTCAACAGCATTATCGCCACAATCGCTATGTTCTGGTTCCTATCTGTCACTCTTCGCCAAACAGTTCGCGCGGGCAATCAGGGACAGGTATTTTCCTCCGGGCGCACCATGATGTTCCCGGTCACCACACTGGCCGGTTTTATTACGCTGGTACCGACGCCTTCGGGTTGGTCTATTTCACAATTGGTCGTGTTATGGGCAGCATCGATAATGGGCGTGGGGTCCGCCAATATGCTAACAGACAGGGCGGCGGATATGCTACAAGGCGGGAAGTCACTGGTTATGCAGCCGATTGCCCCTCAGACGCTTAGCGCCTCGCGAGCAATATTTGAAATGAATCTGTGTATGTATGGCATCAATGATGAACTTCATACCATGTACAGCGAAAGTGGCGACGCCGGCACAAAGCTGATGAGTATAAATTCGCTGAATGATGGGTACGAAATTAGTAACGGCAGTGCGCAATGTGGTTCAGCTCGCCTGCCTGTGACACAAAAAAGTAGCAGTTGGATCCCCCTTTTTGATGTGCCGGTAAACGTAGAACCCCTTATCGCCGCACAGAAGAATGCATTAAATCAGATGCAAAATCGGCTCTCACAATCCGCCTACAATTTTGTCAGTGAGTTTAGGCAGAAGCAACGAAGTGGGGAAGGAAATATTGCTGATGTAGAAAGCGAAGTCCAGGAAGCCGCTCGCCAATACGAGGAAACCGTTAGCCAGGCAGCGCAGGCGATGGACAATGAATCATCACTACAGGACCTGGTAGCACAGCAACTAAAGCAATACGGTTGGTTAGCGCTGGGAAGTTGGTATCAAACCTTTGCCACCGCAAACAGTAAAACCAATGCCGTGGTAACAATGAGCCCAACGGTCTCCGGCATATCCGGGTTGGGTGAAATAGGTGCGGGTTCACTCTATAACCAGTTGGCTATGGCCTACAGGGCCCAATTACAAAATAATACCTACTCAGCGCCATTGGGTACCCAAAAGAGTAAAGATACTCAACTTGTCAGTAATGCGACGGACTCATCAGCAGTACTAGTTAGTATGACTAACTCCTGGGGGCAAGACCTTATTAATAAAATTGCCAATATAAATTTCGGTTCAAATAATGATTCAAGTGATCAAGTTAATCCATTATTGAAAATGAAAGCTATAGGTGATTACACATTAGTAGGTGCTCAAACAGTATTCACCGTATACACTGGTGCAAAAGCATTACTCTATTGGTCTAAGGGTAATAATGTTGGAGCAATTGGGGCTAAAGTTGTTAATGGTCTTTCAGGTGCTGGTGATATTGCTGAAGGTATTTTAGATGCAATAAGTCCTGTAGTTTATTTTTTGTTATTCATTCTTTTCAGTATTGGTTTTAGCCTCTCTATTTATCTGCCTTTCATTCCCTTTATCTATTGGATAAGTGCCGCAACCAACTGGGTTGTTGGGGTCATTGTGGGTGCAATGTCGGGTTCTTTATGGTCTGCCACCCATCTGGGTAGTGAGGAAGATAAAGGCAGTCGTTCCGCATATGGCTATATATTCCTGATTGATGTAATGCTACGACCGATGTTAATGGTATTCGGGTTCTTCTTCGCCAGCCTGGTTATTGTCGCCATCGGTACCTTGCTTAATTTGCTATTGGCATCAGCCATTGCCAATGTTCAAGCCGACTCGATAACCGGTTTGGTCAGTATTGTC
The DNA here is from genome assembly GCF_001152565.1 of Yersinia pekkanenii. Taxonomy (GTDB): domain Bacteria; phylum Pseudomonadota; class Gammaproteobacteria; order Enterobacterales; family Enterobacteriaceae; genus Yersinia; species Yersinia pekkanenii. The sequence continues at coordinate 39,418 of NZ_CQAZ01000040.1, forward strand.
GGCATTCTAATGATTTATGCCCGTATTTGTACAACCTTGGTATCCAGAGCCTTTAGTTTGCAAGTCACCATGCCCGATTACGTTATATCCTGGTTGGGTGGTCGTGAAGGGGCCAGCATGTTGAATGGTATGGCAGACTCCGTCAAAAATATGTTTGCCGGGTTTGGCAGTGGTTCAGGCAGAACACCTAATGCCAAGAAAATAGTCGCTTCAGCAGGCGAGGGAAATAACGATAATGGTGTTAAATAATCAGTTTAATTGTTTAATTTACCTACAAACACCAGCGACTTTCAGCTATAATAGAAAGATCAATTTGGAGGGTTAATTATGGCAAGACACACTACAAAAAAAGAAACAATATTGGGCGTTAGTATTATGTTTTATATAATTGCTGGCATACCAATATTTCTTTTTATCGCTTCTTTTTCCACTTGGATGGCTAGTGATATATACTCACCTAATAGAAATAGAGATTTATTATATGCAGCCTTATCTTGGTCAGCATTAATTATCCCTATTGGCTGGTATATCATTCGATACTTCAACAAACGCCGCCGACTGACCTCTATCCTCTCAACCATTAAAAGTGATGAGAGCTATGACCCAACGCCAGAGAATGAAATCCGTGAGATTCATTCCAGTGCTTATTTCGGCATCGATACTAAACGAGGAACAATGCTTTACGTTCGGTTATTGAATAATAAAGAAGTCGACATTCTGGGGTTTAATATCAGCAACTGGCGACAATGTGAGTTACGGGCCAATAATCAGTTACGACTTTATATTAACTCGACAGAAATGCCTTTCATTGATATTCAGAATAGTAAAGCCTGGTTACTGTACGAGAAAATCTGTGTCATGAGAAACCAGCAATACAACTATCCTTATAATTTCCCAGGCTATGTGAAACACAACACCGAGCGACTGGCGAATGAAATGGGGTTTAAAATGTTAGCCTGCTGATTTTCTTCTGGCGTGATCTTGCTGTAATCCTTCCAATGTAACTCCCCCTAACCCGGCGTCTTCCAGACCCCGGGTTTTTCATTATTCATTTCTGACAGAGGTTCTGCGTGGATAAACGCCATAATGTCACGCCTGAAAATGACTGGTTTTTATTATTAAGTGCCTTTATTGGCGTAGCAGTCGTTTTCTGGATTTTCCTTGAAAATATCGTTTACTGGAGTTGTACCCTTTTATATTACCTGTGGATGTTTTGTGACTACCCCCGTATTCACACTTTTGTTGCCGAACGTATTAACCTGCTGGCCGCAACTGCAAACAGCGCAGATAACATCACATTAATGCAGTGGATCGATGTGATGAACAGGACTGCGGGGATACTGTTGCTGTTCCTGGTACCGCTGGCCATTATGGGTATTTACGCCACCGTGACTCACCCGGTAAACAAAACTCGCCGGGAAATAAATATCCATACGCTCCCCTGGATAATGGCCCGATTTTCCCCCGCCATTATTCCGGCATTGTGCTATGGCGATAAAAAGTCACAGTTGCTCAATGTTGACCCAGCGGAACATCGTAGTGCACTGGACCCCTCAGAGTTTGCTCAGCGTCATAAATTAGTTATCGACCGGCGTCTTGACCATGACTTGACCACCAAGGTATTCACTCGTCAGTTAGGTCTCCGAATATCGAATCTGAAAATGGAGGATTTGAACTCTTATGAACGGGCGTTATTTGCCGTTTTTGGTCTGCAATTCTTTCTTAACGACCGCAAAACAGCAGAAAAACTACTCGACACACTGAACCGTTCTTGCCTCATCAAAAGTCGGCGAGACAAAGGTAAAATTGGTTACCCCGTATTATCTGCCGCCAGCACCGCATTCAAAAAAATATCGTCCAATCAGGCCGCCCAAACATGGCTCAAACAACATTGCTATGCCCGAACGGCTATCGCAGCCCTCCATGCCAATGATCTGCACCTTCCTAACGCCCGCTTTCGGTGGTTAAAAGGCCTCGACCGTAGCCTGTGGTATGCCTTGTGCTCCTCCGACCGACCTAAACCGTTTGTTGAAGGTGCCGGCATCGTCACGATGGCGCAATGGGAACGTGAGGCTGCAGTGCATAACGAACGTATACCCAAGCCGGTTGTGACCTATGCCGTGGAAGGACTGGAGCTCGACTTGATGACTGTCGGTGCAATCATTGATGACCGGGTACCCATTGAAGAAGATGATTTTACCTTTGACGATGACCCTGATGATGAAGGGAATAGCGAAGAGATTGAATGGACGCCACCGCACCCCAGTCCCAGAGGTGAAGTGCCTAAATCTCCCCCCAATAACGCACAACCAGAACCCACCCGCGCACCTTTTTCACTTAAACGACCTAAATCAAAATTCTGACAGAGATCCCTATAATGAAAATCAAACAATACTTTGCCCGCATTACCGGTTCACTTCTGATTGTCCAGTCTGACAATCAGAATGGCCCTGCCCTTTTCACTCTTGATATTCGCGTAAGAAGCCAGTTTTACATCAAAGATGACAGTCTTTTTGTTCGCCAATCGTTCACTAATGACACCCTTATGTTCAAGAATACGGGGGAGGAGTTAGAGGTTCATTACCTTTTGAATACATTGAATAACACGTTGGAAAAACACTATAGAAAACGTAAAACCATCAAGACGCTTATTTCTCTTGCCGTTGTCGCCGCACTGGCCATTACTGTCACATATGGATCTCCGCACTTTTTTGGCTCCCCAATTGCACCAAAAACCGCTGAAACACAGCCCATTAAGGTAGAAGCAACACCAACGGTACAGAATGCACCGGCTAAAAGTGAAATCAGTAAATCACGGCCCCCAGTGGCATCACTGGTCCAACAGAAAACGACACAAGACGCATTAGATACCTTAGCTAAAAACTTACGTAATGCGACAGAACGGCAGATATTTACCGTTTCTCTGACCTCTGGCCATCCCCGCACTCTGTACGTTTTTTCCGATCCATTATGTCCACACTGCCGGGAAATTGAACCGGCTCTCGAAGCGATTGGTCAACGCTACAACATTGTCATTTTCCCTGTGACCCTGTTAGGCAAACAAAAAACAGCGGCCCAAGTGATCCCCGTGCTATGTGCGGCACCAGAGTTTCGCAGCAAGCATTGGAAAAATCTGTTTGATGATGCTGCCGGGATGCTAGAGATCACGGGTAAAGCGCCCGTATTAACCCGATGTGACATTGGCGAAAAAGCATTGGCGGTCAACGATAATGCTTTCAGCAGTTATGGGTTCCGGGGAACACCGCAGCTTGTTGCCGATGATGGTCGTCCTGTGCCCTTTAGCGCGTTGCAAAATGATGACACGCTGGACTCCTTCATGAATGCCGGAAAATAAGCGAGATAACCCATGGATAAACGTCAATCTTCAGTTGATGCACGCCGAGTTAATCGCCCAGTCCTCGATGCCAACTTTGCTGACTCAATTCTCTCCCCTATCGGTATACAAATCACATTATTAATGGCGTTGATTGCGGCTTGTTTTTGGCAAGCAACATTGTTGGTCACATTACCGGGTACGGCGATATTGCTTATCATATTCGGTGACCGGCCTTTTAGGATGCCGCTTCGCATGCCAACGGATGTGGGTGGAATTGATATCACCACCGAGCGGGAGGGGTTTAAAGGCTATAAAGGGATTGGGGGGGTATTTCGGTTTGTTACCCGAACTCGCCATTATGGGAAGGCAGAGGGGATCCTTTGTCTGGGTTATGCCAGGGGCAAGCAATTAGCCCATGAACTTTGGTTAAACCTGGATGATGCCCTTCGTCATATTCAACTGATGGCCACGACCGGGAGTGGTAAAACAGAGGGTATTTTAGCCATCTGCCTCAACGCATTATGCTGGGGAAGAGGCTTTTGTCTCTCTGATGGTAAAGCAGAAAACAATCTGGCCTTTGCTATCTGGTCTCTTGCCCGACGT
>NZ_CQAZ01000041.1 GCF_001152565.1 Yersinia pekkanenii
CTGCCGCTGGCAGATGTTTGCAATTGAGTGAGGACGGGTAACAGGATACTGATTGATGCCAGACAATGGCCCAACTGGCACAAACTTTCTGCTGAGAAATCCAACACATCGTTGTTGGCAAAGGTAACAAAAGTATCCCCGATAAAATTCAGCCCATGCAGCAGTCCGGCGTAACATTCCTCGCTACTGTTTGCCAGTTCCAGTGTGTCATCAGCACTCAGGTGTGACATATCCAGCTTACCGAACACCTCAGTCAATGTGGGATAAAGTCTATTGGTATCAGGCAACATGGCGCTTCTCCTGTGGTTTGCAAGAAACAAACACCAGCGAGAAACCGGCCAGCAGATTGCGGGCTTCACGCTCAGTGGGAGCCAAAACGGAGATCAGGCGCAACGGAGAAATTTCAGCCAATAATGTGTTAGAACGGGCGTTAAGGAAGGTGTAGAGCTTTGAATATGCACGTATGTTACTATTAGCGTCAGCCATAGCATTACCTCGTATAATGGTGTGGTTAGATGCCTCGGCAGTGTTAGCGCACTGTCGGGGCATTGTTGTTTTATGGTGACCACGTAATTACAATGGTCGTTACCATGAAGGCATCATAAATTAGGGTAATTACCATGTCAACACCAGAAGAGAAACGTTCACCTCAATATCAGATGCGTCTTCTAGCAGAATTTCGTGCGCAGTTAGAAGAACAAGCCCGTAAAGATGGTGATGCTTCCCTTGCGACGTGGATAAAAAGGATATTGCGTAAAGAGTTACGCGAAAGAGGCATTGAACCTAAAGGTTAGATGAGTATATACAATGTATAACTTTTGATTGTTCTCTTTGGCACTTGAGGTTATACTTTGTATAATTTCTTGCGGGGGGATAATTTTATGACTATAGCAATCAAAAAGTGGGGCAACAGTAGTGGCGTTGTTTTGCCCTCATTATTGCTGAAGAAACTAGGTGTGACCAACGGGCAACATCTTGATGCAGAAATCAAAAATGGCTCATTAATTCTGACCCCAACACAACGGCGTTACACGCTTGAAGAGTTAGTCGCACAATGTGATAAAAATGCGCCAATGATGACAGAAGAGGATGTTTGGGGTAACGACGCACCGACAGGGAATGAAATATGGTGAAGCGTAAGCAGGGATGGGATCGCGGCGATATCGTTTTAGTAGACTTTAACCCAGCAATGGGGAGTGAGCAGCGAGATGCTCGTCCAGCGCTGGTATTGACAAAAAAACTGTTTAACAATCTCGGCATGGCCCTTGTTGCCCCAATAACTCAGGGCGGTAACTATGCGCGCCATGCTGGTTTTACCGTGTCGCTGTCGGGTACAGGATGTACAATACAAGGCGTCGTTTTACTCAATCAAGTCCGAATGCTCGATCTTATGGCACGAAATGCCCGCTTTGTGGAGCAGCTTGATGAAGTCGCCGTAAATGACGCTCTGCTGAAATTTGCGACTCTCGTCGAAATTGACTAGCCAAGAAATATTGGTAGGGGTTTTATACCAATCAATTACGCGCGCATTGCGGCAACTCCGGCCAGTCAATCTCTGGCGCAGCGCTGGTGTTGATGCGCATTAGCGCGACGCGGTAATGTTTGAGTGCCGCCAATTGCTGAATATCAGTCTGTTGATTATCCATTGCAATGGCGTCGAGTAGGATGTTGATGTGATCTGATACCTGATTTATCAGTGCGGTTTTCTGTTGGCTTGCGGCGGCAATATGGCGGGCTTTTAATGCCTGTTGATCGACTTCCCAGGCGGTTCCTGTCCATATATCAAACTCATGTGTTGGCTGAATCAGTGTTTTATTGTGTGGAATCGGGCCGAGGGTAAAAATGATGGATTCATGTTTGGTTTCAATATCATACACCGTTTTATGGCGATGGTCTTCTACCGCTATCCATTGGTTAGCGGCCAAATCTCTCACCAATGCCATGCCGGTTTTAGGTTGAAAGATGGGCGCATCAGCCACCGAGTGAGCCGGTAAGCCGACGCCGAGCGGCAAGTACTCCATGCCCGCGCTAGCATATTCCAGACTCTCCGCATCATAGTGATAAAGCGTTATCCATCCCGCCTGGCTGGCGAGTTGATGGTCATCCAAGATGGCCGGTTGAACGGTAAAGTTATATTTCATTAGATTGCCCTCAAAATATAGCAAAATGAGATGTTGCGTGGACGGGTTTCGGCGGCGGTGCGCACCACGCGCGAGGCGTCAAAATCAAAGCTGCCGCAATGGGTGATGTCGGTATGGTGCGGGGTATTGTCGTTGCCGATGGCAGGGCTTTTGCCAAACGCGCCGCTGAAATTGCTTTCAGGTGCACTGCCCATGCTTTCTGATACCCCATTGATACCGCCGGTGATATGAGGCGGCGTTGGGTATTGATATAGATTTCCAGTCGGGCCTGCGCGGCGGCACTGCGGGTGTGGGCTTCATAGGCTCCGGTTGGTCCGGCGACACTCAGCGCTTCAAAAGCTTGCGGGATACGCAGGCGGAAATCCGCGTCAGATTCCATCACCGCCACCACCGGCGGAATGGCGTCATTATTGGCCGGTATGGCGACCAGGCGACTGACGTTATTATTGGCCCCCAACTGATCCAGATCACTGCCATTGGCATAGGCCACCATCACCGCCTGTGCGGCTTCGTTAACCCGTTGGCGCAATACCAGCTCGCGATAGGTGCTTTCCTGCAATAACGTGGTGATCGGTTCTGATTCGAGGGTCAGCGTTTGCATGACGGCTCCTTGTTCTCAACCGGATACAGGGCGATAAACGCCGCCTTTCTCTCTGAAAGCAGGGTTTCATAATCCAGCGATTCGACCACCAAAGGCGCAGGTCACTGGGACAGGTCAATCACGTTCATGCATCACCCCCAACGGGAATAGCCAGATTAAAGGTGTCAGCCAGGTCGGTGCGGTGGCCCTGAAGCTCCAGCGTCATTTTCCCCGCCTGCGGTTGTGCCAATATCACGCGCGTGAGTACCACGCGCGGCTCCCATCGCATAATGGCGCTGTACGCCGCCGTGGTCATGGTCATCAATCACCGCCGTAGCTATTCCAGTGACAGCCAGGTGGCTGGTTTCAGGTTCGTACTCAAAACGGGCACCATCGGGAAAGGTGATCACCATGGCGTCAGGCGATTGTGACGGGGCGGGTTTGGCGTCAGAAAAGATGGCAGGCAGCACAAAGCCGGTGGTGAGTTCACCGCCGATACTCAGCACCATAACTTGCTCCCCCACTGACGGCGCAGACCAAAAACGCACCCGACCGGCACGCAGGGTTAACCAATTAAGCCAATCGGTTTCAAGGTTGCCTATCTTGACCCGGCACAATCCGTTAGCAAGACTGACGTCGGAAACGATGCCAATACGGATAATGTTAGCCAACAGGCGTTTAAGACCAGCAGTAAGGATATTCATGCGGCCAGTATGCCGCCTACGGGCGCGTGGGGCATGGCACAAGAAATTAATGGATTCAATAAATGTGATAGCCTTTATTTACAGCCTAAAAGGCTAATAGGGGTGTGAACAATCGTGCATTCTGTCATTCGGCAGGTGAAAATAATGATTAAATCCTGTAATGTTTAATAGTTACACTATTTAAATTATTAAAGGGATTTTCAAAATGGCTAACTCTATTTATTTAACGTTGCAAGGTGCGAAACAAGGTTTAATATCTGCTGGCTGCGGTTCATTAGATTCTATTGGCAATAAGTCGCAATCAACACATCAGGATCAGATCTTTGTTTATGCATTGCAACATATGATATCTCGTGTTCAAAACTCCCATCATCATCCGATAGTTTTTAGAAACCCATTGATAAATCATCGCCTTTGCTGGGTATTTCTATCTCTGAAAATGAAAGCCTTGAGTGTCTTTTCGATTTTTATCGAACGAACAGTGAGGGTTCTCAGGAGAAGTATTACACCATCAAACTGACTAATGCAGCACTGACTAATATCCATATTGATTATCCTCATTCATCGACTCATGCCGGTATGCAACCGGAAGAACATGTATCAGTTCGTTATGAAAGCATTATCTGGCAGCACCATGTCGCTGGAACGTCAGGTTATAGCATTTGGAATGACCGCGTTTTATAAGGGTTATCTTATGGATGAGATTAATGCTATATCTACCAAAATAGTAGACTCTTTTGAGCCTAAAAGTATTCCTGACAGTATATTCTCTGGAATAATGTCAGTTCCGGAAGATATGTATTATCTGGCATATGGATTTCTGGATACCAAGAATAGAAGCGAAAACGGTAATGATTATTATCGACTAGCGACCTTCATAAAAGAGGGTGATATCGATAGTGCAATAGTGAATTTGGTAGAGGCTATTGCCAGAGACTTTATTGAGACGCTTCCAGAAGATAAGAAAGACGCGTTGTTAAATAGTATCTATGCAAAAATTGGTGCGCGTTTTGCTACCACAACAACGCTCATGTATTTGTTAACTTCGCAGATGAATAGATCAATAGCGAGATACCCTAAGTTAAAAGCGTCTTTGGGCATTCTTCGTGGTGCGGCAATCAATTCGATATTGACTATTGGTGCATTGGCTCACCGCTCAACTTATGATTCCAGAGAGTTGAGAGAGAAAAATCCAAGCTTGTATCGGCGGTTACGTTCTATGGGTGATCTGGATATATTGTATTTTTTAATCAAAGATTATGTGTCTGGCTACGTTGATGCGAGCAGTATGCAAGAGCAGGGACGAGATGAAGATTACAGGAGGGTTATAGATAATGTCATCAACCAGCTCAACAGTTAAAAAAATCATAGTCGGTTTTTTATATTATCTTTCTTACATGGTGGCTAATGCTATTGCGTTAGTTGCGTTAATATTAATGGTCGCATCATTTTTCTATTTTGATCGTTGGTACATTGCCATATTAGCTTGTATCGGTATTTTTGGCGTTTACCATTTTATATTGTATTTGTTCCCGCAAAAACCAGATTAATGGCTATTTAGCTATTTAGCTATCCACTCCAACGCCAGATCCCCAATCCATTCACTGTCGCCGTCAGTAAAGCCGAGTAACTGGCGGCGCTCGTATTTGACCGTTGGCCCGTTCTTTGTGACTTTATCGCACAAGCCGTAGTGATGCACCCGCACCAGATTATTGACCTTACCGCTAAAGGTGACGGCGGCCTCATCGGCGTTGGATTCGCTTTTAATAAAACGGGCGGTGCGCAGTTGGGTAAACATCTTGCGCTTGATACGGTCTTGCTTATCGCGGCGTTTTTTCTTGCGGGCAACAAAGGGTGATCCGTCCGGGTTCTGCTGCGCCTGAATGTGCTTTTGCTGGCGCTGGCGTAGCTCTTTGGAGACTTGACGCATAAATGCACCGCGTGCCTGTGGGGATAATTGCGCCAGTAAGATGGATAATATTTGGTCTAACTCATGCAGGTCATTCATGCCGCCCACTCCGCCACGGTTTTACCATCAACATTCACTTTGTAGCTTTTGACAAAATGCTCCGGCGGTATAGGCAATAAGGTGACTTACCTCGATACAAAAAATAGCAAGAATAGAACAGTCCCTATATCGCATGAATTATGCGAGCAACTAACCGATGGAATTAAAACCGGGCCGTTGTTTAAGTCTTTAAATTATCCCTATGTAAGAACTTGCATCAAAGAAGTTGCTCCGGGTCTACCCGCAGGGCAGGCCGTTCATGTTTTGCGCCATACTTTCGCCAGTCATTTTATGATGAATGGTGGCAATATATTGGCACTTCAGAAGATTTTAGGGCATTCAAATATTTTACAAACAATGACGTACGCACACTTTGCGCCTGATTACTTAGAAGATGCAGTGAGATTTAACCCCCTTGAGACTTAAAGGAGATTGATACCTATGCCGAATAAAATTGAGGTTCCACTGGAAGGTTTATATGTTTCCTCCCTCCCAGCAGGAGAACGCATTGTTGTTACAGAAGTAACCGTGGTTGACGATGATGAGGATGAGGAAGGTGATGAGGTTTTTTTCCTCGTCACGTTCGTTGAAGAAGGTGATGAAGACGACATGTCAGCGCCAGGGTTTGAACTTAATCCTGAAGAGTGGCAGCAATTTGTTAAGGAGAAAAAATTGACCTTTGTTGGGTAAGTAAGTGATCCACAAATTGACCAAATCACCCACGCTACACCCATTTTAAGCACGCAGTGACAGGTATCTAACTTGTTGATATTACTGTAACTGCTTGTTTTTGTTAGGTGGTGAATGGCGGCGAAAGCCTCCCTTTTTTTATTTCAAATAACGCCACTCCGCCTCTAGCTGGCTGGTCTGAAAATCAAACCAGCCTGAATTATTCAGATGCATACCTTATGTCTATTTGGGGACTTTCAGACGCCATCCAGTGATGGAATAATTGTTGCATCTGAACCCGTAATGCCCGTATATGACGCTTGGTGCCGCTGAAGTTTATCGGCTAATTCTGAAAGAAAAGTATGTAAGGTGACAAGATGACTCGATATTTAAACAAAGACACTAAAGTGTGTATTTCTCTGGCCGCCCGGCCGAGCAACTTTGGCACTCGTTTTCATAACTTTTTGTATGACGCGTTAGACCTCGATTATCTGTATAAGGCTTTTACCACTACCGACCTTGCCGCCGCGATTGGCGGGGTGCGCGCGCTGGGGTTCCGTGGTTGTGCTATTTCAATGCCATTTAAAGAAGCGGTCATCCCCATGGCGGATGAGCTGGATCCATCAGCTAAAGCGATTAATTCGGTTAATACCTTGGTGAATACTGATGGTTACCTAAAGGCGTACAACACCGACTATATCGCTATCGCCAAATTGCTACAGGCCCATCAGGTACCGACAGATAAGGTTTTTGCTTTACGTGGCAGTGGCGGGATGGCGAAGGCGGTGGTTTTTGCATTGAAAAATGCCGGTTTTAAGCAGGGTTTTATTATTGCGACCAATGAAAAGACCGGTAAGCAGTTAGCTGAGCAATCGGGCTATTGCTATCAGCCTGACATGCAAGGCGTTCAAGCCGACATGTTAATCAATGCAACACCCGTGGGGATGTCGGGGAGTAAGGATGCAGGTAGCCTGGCTTTCACTGAAGCTGAAATTAATCATGCCGACATTATTTTCGATGTGGTGGCGCTGCCCGCCATCACCCCACTGATAAGCTATGCCACAGCACAACAGAAGACGGTAATTACCGGTGGCGAAGTGTTTGCTATTCAGGCGGTTGAGCAATTTGTGCTGTATACCGGTATCCGTCCCGAGCAGGCGTTGTTTGAGAAAGCAGCTGCTTATGCACGAGGCTGATGATTGAGGTTGAAATCAATAGAAATAGTCGCTCATACTACGCATTCTCCATTTTATCATGACAAAGGAAATGCGTTATGGCCGAAGAAACTATTTTCAGCAAAATCATCCGCCGTGAAATCCCTGCTGATGTGGTTTATCAGGATGAGTTGGTGACGGCATTCCGTGATATTGCCCCACAGGCACCTACCCATATCTTAATCATTCCTAATATTCTTATTCCAACTGTGAATGATGTCACTGCAGAGCATGAAGCAACATTGGGCCGCATGATCACGGTGGCGGCTAAACTTGCAGAGCAAGAAGGGATTGCAGAAGATGGCTATCGCCTGATCATCAACTGTAATAAGCATGCTGGTCAGGTGGTCTATCATATTCATATGCATTTGGTCGGTGGCCGTGACTTGGGTTCATTGTTGTCACATAAATAACCTGTTGTCACATAAATAACCTGTTATTACAACGTCAACTCATTGTTATATAATAAATTTTTTGTTAAATAAAGAGTTGGCTACATAATAATTGAGTTTAACTGAGGTAAGCCTATGCGCCGTTTGAGGGCGTCTTTATTACCGGTGATCACCTTCACTTGTGGCGTAGCCTTGCTGGGATGCAGCAACCCCAAAGGGATTGCTGTCAATAAACAGCAAACCGTGGTGATGGACTCATCGGTACTGACGGCGGGCATTTTGGCTTCCCAGCCAGCTATATCCACATCTTCTGATAATAATGTTGCGCGTTCGGTTATCACTAATGGTCACAATAAACCGGTGAAAATCAACTATCGTTTTTATTGGTATGATGCTCAGGGCTTGGATGTGCTTCCACGGGAAGCCCCGCGCTCAGTCGTTATCGCGCCAGGCGACGAAGTAGACATTCAGTCAGTTAATAATAATTTTAATGTGCGCAGTGCGCGCCTTCACTTATTTTTATAACATACCCGTCATCTTTCAAATTACAGGTGCGTTGGCTACGTTCAATTACCCGAATCACTTACTTGTGTAAGCTCATCGGGATTCATTCGCTGGCCGCCTTCCTGCATTTTGAAATCTATTGGGTATAGATTGATTTTATAACCGATTGATTTTCACAATTGGATTATTGGAGTAGAGCAATGAAAAGGTATTTATTTGTGGTTGTGGCAGCGTTAGTGCTGACCGGCTGTCCTTCCCGGACACCTGTTGTGCCATCCACACCGCCAGCGACCATTGAACCGGTAATCCCCCCCGTCATTGAGACACCTCCGCCGGTAGACACGGTGCCACAACCGCCGAAAGTGCAATCTACCGATTGGGCTGCCAGCGTAGAGCCGTTGGTGGCGAAGATGGTGGGTAGCAACGACGTGGCGACGGGCAGTATATTGTTGCTGGACAGTGTTAAAAATAACACTAATGGGGCGTTGCAAACGGCGAAAGCTACCACAGCATTGCATCAGGTACTGTCATCAAATAAAAAGTTTGTCTTGATCTCGCCGCAGCAATTGGCCGTCGCTAAGCAAACGCTAGGGCTATCGGAAGAAGATAGTCTGGGATCGCGCAGTAAAGCGATTGGTCTGGCCCGTTATGTCGGCGCTCAATATGTGCTGTACAGCAATGTCAGCGGTGATGTGAAATCACCGACGATTGAAATGCAATTGATGCAGGCACAAACCGGCGAAATCATCTGGTCAGGTAATGGCCCAGTCCAGCGCTGATCCTTCCCTATTTGCGCTGATTGCCAGCATAAACCCGGCGATAAAAATCGCCGGTTGTCATATTAGTCCGGTATCTGGTTTGACCGGTGAAAGCTGGCGCATTTCTCACTCGTCAAACACTGGTCCGAATATTGACTGGCTGGCACGCGAGCAATCGATGCAAAAAAGTCAGTTGGGCGTGAACCGGCGGCGGGAGAGAAAACTGCTGCGCCATGTGGCGGGTAGCCACTTGTCACCGGGCATTATCGCCGCAGATCAGCACTGGCTGGTGGTTAACTGGCTTGAAGGTGACGTTGTCACTGACGCGCAATTCATTGAATTATCAAGTAATGGTCGCTTAGCGCAGCTATTGTCCCGCTTGCATCATCTGCCAGCCAGTGGCTATCGTTTCGACCTGCGCGCTCAGTTAATCCGTTATGGGCAACTGATTGACCCGACACGCGGCTCGCCAGCCTGGTTACGGCTCCAGCGGCGTTTTTTGCGCAGGCCGCTACCACAGGTGCTAAAACTGGCCCCTTTGCATATGGATATCCACCCCGGCAACCTGTTAACCACTGCCACGGGGCTGAAACTCATTGATTGGGAATATGCCGCCGATGGCGATATTGCTCTGGATATTGCGGCCTTGTTCCGAGGTAATCATTGGTCAGCGTCGCAGCAACAGGTGTTTTTACAGCACTATTGCTGCAGTGAGCAAGGTTATCATGATATTAAACGGCTATCCCGCCAGATACAGCGCTGGCTTCCGTGGATCGATTACCTGATGTTGATGTGGTTTGAACTACGCTGGCGGCAAACGGGGGATGCTACGTTTTTGCGATGGGGCGCACCATTGCGTCAGCGGTTTAATTTACCATTTTGATGTTATTGAAAGAGAGGTTGTTGTGGGTCCAGTGATGTTAGACGTCGCCAGCTATGAGCTGGATGCTGAAGAACGTGAGATTTTAAAACATCCGCTGGTCGGCGGCTTGATTTTGTTCAGTCGTAATTTCCATGATGCAGAGCAGTTACGGGAATTAGTTCGTCAAATCAGGCAAGCATCCCATGAGCGGCTGGTGGTCGCGGTCGATCAAGAAGGGGGCCGGGTGCAGCGTTTTCGTGACGGTTTTACCCGCTTGCCTGCGGCCCAGTCGTTTGCCGCCATCAATGATGTGGCTACGGCGGCTAAGTTGGCGCAAGAAGCCGGTTGGCTGATGGCAGCAGAAATGATTGCGATGGATATCGATATCAGTTTTGCGCCGGTATTGGATATTGGTCATGTTAGCGCCGCTATTGGTGAGCGTTCTTTCCACAGTGACCCGCAGCAGGCACTGGATATGGCGGAGTGCTTTATCCGTGGGATGCACAGTGCCGGTATGAAGACCACGGGTAAACATTTCCCAGGACATGGTGCGGTGACGGCAGATTCACACAAAGAAACGCCGCGTGATAATCGTCCACTGGCAGAAATCCGTACTCATGATATGGTTATATTTCGTGAGCTGATTGCGCGGCGGCTATTAGATGCCATCATGCCTGCTCACGTGATTTATACTGAGGCTGATCCGCGCCCGGCCAGTGGTTCGGCTTATTGGCTGCAGCAGATATTACGGCAGGAGTTAGGCTTCGATGGCATTATTTTTTCAGATGACTTATCGATGGAAGGTGCGGCTATCATGGGCAGTTATGCCGAGCGTGGGCAGACTTCTCTGGACGCCGGTTGCGATATGATTCTGGTATGTAATAACCGTCAAGGCGCGATAAGTGTGTTAGATAACCTGTCTCCGGTCAAAGCAGACCAACTGACGCGCTTGTATCATTCTGGTCAGTTTGAACGCAAGGCGCTGATGGCTTCATCGCGTTGGCAGCAGGCTAATAAGGTATTAACCGCACTCAGCGAACGTTGGGATGCCCATAAAAATCTACTGGGATAGGTTTTATACCCTAAATAATTCGAGTTGCAGCGGCCTCGCAGAGGCGAGGCTCATGGAGGGGCCGAGTAACGTGCGTAGCCAACGTTCATGCAGCTTGAAGTATGACGGATATAAGTCGCGAGGATAAATATGATCGTCTATTTGCATGGTTTTGATTCCAATAGCCCCGGCAATCACGAGAAAGTTTTGCAACTGCAATTTATCGATCCGGAGGTGCGTTTTATCAGTTACAGCACTTTGCATCCCCGTCATGATATGCAGCATTTATTGAAAGAGGTGGATAAAGCCATCCAGCAGGGCGGTGATGCCAAGTCACTGATTTGTGGTGTTGGTTTAGGGGGGTTTTGGGCGGAGCGCATTGGTTTCCTGTGCGGGATCCGTCAGGTCGCTTTCAACCCCAATCTTTACCCGCAGGATAATATGACCGGCAAAATTGACCGGCCGGAAGAGTACGTAGATATTGCCAGTAAGTGTATTAATGGCTTCCGCGAGAAAAACCGCGATCGTTGCCTGGTGGTGCTATCTCGTCATGATGAAATGCTCGATAGCAAGCTGACGGCTGCTGACTTACATCCTTATTATGAAATTGTCTGGGATGAAAAACAAAACCATAAGTTTAAGGATCTCTCACCTCATCTTCAGCGTATCAAGGCGTTTAAAACCCTGGGTTAACGTGACGCGATGGCGGCGTTTAAAACCCGTGGTTTGTTAACTGGGGGTTAATGGTCAAGCTCATCACTATTGGCTACCTGGCTTGAAAAAGGGCCTTTGTGTCCTTTCTTCACGCTGTTTTTATGGCTAAAACGGCTAAAATAGCATTTCTCCGCACGGCAAATAGAAAAATCCCAAACTGTGACTTGACGCTAACTATTTGAATCTTATTCCAGAAAAAAAACCTATGCTGCCACTTTAATCAAAAAAAATTGATATATATCAAATTTGGTATGACCAAATAACCCTGCATGATATTCTGGCGACAGATTATTGATTTAGCATCAGCGAACCCTATGTTATCTAAGGATATTATTTATTTACCTTTAGCTAACAATAGGTTCACATTTAGGGGGTCATTTTGACAACGCCGAAGAAAAAAATCGTTATTATTGGTGGTGGTGCTGGCGGCCTTGAGCTGGCAACAAGTCTGGGTCATAAACTGGGCCGCAGTAAGAAAGCTGAGATAGTGCTTGTCGATCGCAACCACAGTCATCTGTGGAAACCGTTGCTACACGAAGTGGCTACCGGCTCTCTGGATGATGGTGTTGATGCATTGAGCTATCTGGCTCATGCCCGTAACCACGGTTTTAATTTCCAGTTGGGTTCCCTAACTGACATTAACCGTGAAAGCAAAACGCTCCGTTTGGCTGAGATTTGCGACGAACACGGCGATGTGTTGGTGACGAAACGTGAATTGACCTATGACATTCTGGTCATGGCGCTCGGCAGTACCTCTAATGATTTCGGTACGCCGGGGGTGAAAGATAACTGTATCTTCCTGGATAACCCGCATCAGGCGCACCGTTTCCATAATGAAATGCTCAACCTGTTCCTGAAGTATTCGGCACAACCGGGTGAAAAGGGCAAAGTTAACATCGCGATAGTGGGCGGTGGGGCCACGGGGGTGGAACTGTCTGCCGAACTGCACAATGCGGTGAAACAGCTACACAGCTACGGTTTTGAGGGCCTGGACAATCAGGCGCTGAATGTGACGCTGGTAGAAGCCGGTGAACGTATTCTGCCTGCCTTGCCGCCGCGTATTTCGGCGGCTGCGCATCAGGAATTGATCAAGCTCGGTGTGCGGGTATTGACTAAAACCATGGTGACCAGTGCTGATAAAAATGGTCTGAATACCAAAGATGGCGAGTACATTAACGCTGATTTAATGGTTTGGGCGGCGGGTATCAAAGCGCCGGACTTTATGAAAGATATCGCTGGGCTGGAAACCAACCGTATTAACCAACTGGTGGTTGAACCAACACTGCAAACTACCCGTGACCCGAATATCTTTGCTATCGGTGATTGCGCCTCTTGCCCACAGCCAAATGGGGGTTTTGTCCCACCGCGCGCGCAGTCAGCACATCAGATGGCCAGCCGTTGCTACAGCAATATTTTGGCATTGCTCAATGAGCAGCCTTTGAAACCCTACATTTATAAAGACCACGGTTCACTGGTTTCACTGTCGAAATTCAGTACCGTCGGTAGCCTGATGGGTAACCTGATGCGCGGTTCAATGATGATAGAAGGGCGTGTTGCTCGCGTGGTGTATATCTCGTTGTATCGTATGCATCAGGTAGCATTACACGGTTATACCAAAACCGGCCTGATGATGCTGGTCGGTGGAATTAATCGGGTTATTCGCCCACGGCTCAAACTCCACTAATTATCCTTCGTCCTTGGCGCTACAGGGTTGTTAGCTGCGCGCACTTACCCGAATCACTGACAAGGGTCAGCTCATCGGGGTACATTTGCTGGCTGCCTACCTGTAACGCCAATGACTTTGGCGAATGTTTAGAGTTTTAAATTTGCCGCTGCCAGTTAATTATGGCGGCGGTTTCTGGCTGTTGATAAAGTCGAATGAAGGGGGATCGTGCCGTTGGGGTCGTAGCGACGTAAGTCGCCGGAGCGCCCCTAGGTGCGGTAAACCCGTCCTCACTGAGTGATAAGCGGCGTTGTTATCAACCTCACAACTGCGCACGTATTGCTAACGCCACCCGCACGTAATGTTAAATTTTCAGCATAAAATTCCACAGTAATAAACCCCATAGTCGGATTCCTCCTAAACACACTTATTCACATCTATTTTCTAGGTATTTAGTCCATTTGTCTTATTGCTAGCTCGAAGTCCTTTGTGCAGACTCCTCTGTGTTTACAAACGGCGAATCACGCACGCCGTATTTCAGTCATCAGAGGTAACCCTCGATGTCGGAGACTGTCAGATTTTCTGTTTTTACATTGGAATTCTGCGACTA
The DNA here is from genome assembly GCF_001152565.1 of Yersinia pekkanenii. Lineage (GTDB taxonomy): Bacteria > Pseudomonadota > Gammaproteobacteria > Enterobacterales > Enterobacteriaceae > Yersinia > Yersinia pekkanenii. The sequence continues at coordinate 13,871 of NZ_CQAZ01000041.1, forward strand.
CGATGCGTGGTAACACTTTCAGGAGGATTTGCTGTGAACAAATCAATGTTAGCAGGTGTGGGTATCGGTATTGCGGCCGCTCTGGGAATTGCCGCTGTCGCGAGTATGAATGTATTCTCCGGCGCACCGCAATATGCACAAGTTATTGCTGTGACGCCGATTAAAGAGACGATCAAAACGCCTCGCAAGGAATGTCGCGATGTAACGGTCACTCGCCGTAAACCGGTGCAGGACGAGAATCGGATTGCCGGCTCAGTATTAGGTGCGGTTGCTGGTGGGGTTCTGGGGCATCAGGTAGGAGGGGGGCGTGGTAAAGATATTGCCACCGTTGCTGGTGCACTGGCAGGGGGTTATGCCGGTAACCGCGTGCAAAGTAATATGCAGGAAAATGATACCGATACTACCACCCAACAGCGTTGCCAAACCGTTTACGACAAGTCACAGAAAATGCTGGGATATGACGTAACCTACAAAATTGGCGATCAACAGGGAAAAATTCGTATGGAACGTGATCCAGGTACGCAGATTCCGATCGATAAAAATGGTCAACTGATACTGAACGACCGAGCATAATACCAAATCTGTTGTCCAAGACTGAGTACCAAGAACCCGCGCTCTAGTGTTAATTCTGATCGCTTAAACAGAAAGTGTTTTTGCCGCCAACCCGGCAAAATATTTAAGCGAGTGGCATTAGCATTAACGCGGGTTTCTCCTTGATGGGAACCCGCGTTAATTATTGGTTCAGGCCACACGATGTTGAGCAAATGCCGCCAGCAGTTCACTGACAAACTTCAGCCGTTGCGTTCTGTCAGTTAAATCCTGCATAAACTTCAGCTTGGTTGGCCCTTCCAATCGGTATATTTGCGGCTGGCGTTGTAACAATCCAATCAGATAGACCGGGTCGACTTTATTCTTCTCGCTAAATTCGATAAAGCCGCCGCGCTCATTGCCTTCAATACGCTTGATACCCAATTTCTGAGCCTGTTGGCGTAATTCGGCAGTATGTAACAGGTAGCGGGCCGGATCCGGTAGCTTGCCAAAGCGATCAATTAACTCCACTTTTAATTCATCGAGTTCCGTCTCATTACGTGCGCTGGCAATGCGCTTATAGAATGAAAGCCGGATATTCACATCTGGAATGAAATCGTCCGGCAACAAAACCGGCATGCGCATTTCAATTTCAGCCTGATTGCTGGTCAAGTCTTCCAGTGACGGCTCTCTGCCTTCTTTCAGGGCATCAACTGCGCTCTCCAGTAGCTCCATATACAGTGAGAAACCGATGGTGCTCATTTGGCCACTTTGGTCTTCGCCTAATAGCTCGCCAGCACCGCGAATTTCCAGATCATGGGTTGCCAGAGCAAAACCAGCACCAAGGTCTTCTAATGATGCAATCGCCTCAAGCCGCTTTTTGGCATCGGTAGTCATGGCTTTCGGATTTGGTGTGAGCAGGTAGGCATAGGCTTGATGATGCGATCGCCCGACCCGGCCACGCAATTGGTGTAGCTGCGCCAGGCCAAAATGATCAGCACGCTCGATGATGATGGTATTGGCGCTGGGAATATCAATCCCCGTTTCTATAATTGTGGTGCAAACCAAGACGTTAAAGCGCTGGTGATGGAAATCATTCATCACTCGCTCCAGATCCCGCTCACGCATCTGGCCGTGGCCAATGGCAATTCGTGCCTCGGGGACCAGTTCAGCCAGCCGTTGGGTGGCTTTTTCGATATTTTCCACGTCGTTATACAGGTAATAAACCTGCCCACCGCGTAGAATTTCACGCAGAATCGCTTCCCGTACTACCAGGCTGTCGTATTCGCGCACAAAGGTTTTCACTGCCAGGCGGCGCGCAGGTGGTGTGGCAATAATAGATAAGTCACGCATGCCGCTCATCGCCATATTCAGGGTGCGCGGGATCGGTGTCGCCGTCAGGGTCAGGATATCGACATCGGCGCGCATCGCCTTGATGCGTTCTTTATGACGCACGCCGAAACGATGCTCTTCATCAACAATCAGCAAGCCAAGATCGTGCCAACGCAGGTCACTTTGCAGCAATTTGTGGGTGCCAATAATAATATCGACCTTGCCTTCAGCCGCTTGCTGCATAATCACTTGCTGCTCTTTGGCACTGCGGAAACGGGACATCATTTCAATCCGCACCGGCCAGGTGGCAAAACGATCACGGAAGTTGTCAAAATGCTGTTGGGCGAGCAGGGTGGTCGGTACTAATACCGCGACTTGCTTATTATTGGCAACAGCGAGGAACGCGGCCCGCATCGCCACTTCGGTTTTACCGAAACCGACATCGCCGCACACCAGACGATCCATCGCCAGAGGTTGGCACATATCACTGAGAACCGCGTTGATTGCCTGTTCCTGATCCGGTGTGGTTTCAAAGGGGAAACTTTGGCAGAACAACTGATATTGCTCGCGATCATGCTTGAATTTAAAGCCGGACGTGGCCGCGCGCTGGGCATAGATATCCAGCAGTTCGGCGGCCACATCCCGTACTTTTTCAGCGGCTTTCTGTCGCGCCCGGCTCCAGGCATCGCCGCCCAATTTATGCAGCGGAGCATGGTCATCTGCGCCACCGGAATAGCGGCTAATCAGATGCAATGATGAAACCGGCACATACAGCTTATCCTCACCGGCGTAGGTCAATATCAGGTATTCGGCCTTGATACCGCCGGTTTCCAGCGTGGTTAAGCCCAAGTAGCGGCCCACACCATGTTCCAGATGCACCACGGGTTGGCCGGGGCGCAGCTCTGCCAGGTTACGGATCAGCGTATCGGTATTGATGGTACGCCGGTTATCTTGCCGACGGCGGCTAACGCGCTCACCCAGTAAGTCACTTTCACAAATCAGTGCTAACTGTTTATCAGTATCCAGGAAACCACGTTCGGAGGCACCGATCATCATATAATGACCGGGAGCCTTGGCTTGAGATAGCTGGGTTATCAGGGTAGGGCTGATCTTGATCCGTGCCAGCAGGTCTTGCAGCGTTTCGCGGCGGCCTTCACTTTCTACCGAGAACACCACGCTGCCGCTGAATGTTTCGATGAATCGGCGCAGATTATCCAGCGGTGCTTTTTGCTGCGCTTGAACCGCCACATCAGGTAGAGCCTGATAATGTAAATTAGTATTCGCGGCTTTAGCGGGGAGTGCATCGGTCTTAAATTGGACTCGCGGCCACTCTTTTAGCTCATTGAACAGCGAATCGACCCGTAACCACAGTGTTTCGGGAGCCAGCAAGGGGCGCATTGGATCAACACGACGACTGTCGAAACGCTGGTTAACATCTAACCAGAAACGCTCTGCCGAGCTTTCCAAATCACCGGTATTCACCAGTAAGGTATTTTTAGGTAAATAGCTAAAAAGTGTGGGCAATGACTGGCTGAAAAATAGCGGTTGCCAGTATTCAATACCGGCAGGCCAGATGCCTTTACTGACTTGCTGATAAATATGTTCAGGATCACGGCGGACGTCGAACTGCTCACGCCATTGGCTGCGGAATAACTCGATCGCGGCCTTATCTATCGGGAATTCATGGGCGGGCAGTAAGTTTATCTGCTCAACCTCAGACAATGTACGCTGTGAATCAACATCAAATACGCGCAAACTGTCAATGTCATCATCAAAGAAATCAATCCGATACGGCTCTTCGCTGCCCATCGGATATAAGTCCAGCAGTGCACCACGGGTGGCAAACTCACCGTGTTCCATAACCTGATCAACACTACGGTATCCTGCCTGCTCAAGTTGAGCGCGCAGCTTATCTCGTGACAGGTGCTGGCCTTTTTTCATTACCAACGCGTGGCCATGCAGGAATTCGTGTGGGCATACCCGCTGCATCAACGTATTAATCGGGAGAATAATAACGCCGCGTTCCATGGTCGGAAGATGGTACAAGCAAGAAAGGCGGGCCGAAATAATATCCTGATGTGGCGAGAAACTGTCGTAAGGCAGTGTTTCCCAGTCAGATAGGGTGTTCACCGGTTGCGGCGAGAATTGTTGGATCTCATCGCGCAGACGTAGGGCCGTTTGCATGTCAGGTGTAATTAACATTACCGGGCCATCATGGCGCTCAATGATTTCCGCGCATTCGACCGCGCAGGCTGAGCCGGTCAACTGGCCTAATTGACGGGTATCGCCACGTTGCTGCGGCAATGAATAACGATGTTGTTGGGACATAAGCAGTTAAACGGTCTCTTAAAGTTTATAGTTAACCCATGTTGTCGTTCAGCAAGACAGTTTCAGTATCAATACAACAGGTGATAAATTATCTCGGCGGTTATCCTAGCACGGGAGGGGGCATAGCCACAGATTGGTGCTCTGATTTTCAATAAAAGCCGGAGATATAGGCGGTTAATGGTTCCATAAAGCGGTAGTACCCTTTATTATCCTCGATCACTTTGCTTTAGCAACAGGATCTAAACAGATTTCATGTATCAACCTGTCGCATTATTTATTGGCCTGCGTTATATGCGTGGGCGTGCATCTGACCGTTTCGGTCGGTTTGTGTCGTGGCTTTCTACCATTGGCATCACGCTGGGTGTGATGGCGTTGATCACCGTGTTATCTGTGATGAATGGTTTTGAGCGTGATTTGCAGAATAATATTTTGGGGCTGATGCCACAGGCGCTGATTACCACGCCGCAAGGCTCTCTTGACCCGAATAAGATCCCTGCTTCAGCACTGAAATCACTGACCGGCGTTACCGATATTGTGCCATTGACCACTGCGGATGTGGTGTTACAGAGTGCGCGCAATCTGGCCGCAGGTGTGATGTTGGGGGTTGACCCAACGCAGCATGAGCCACTGGCAAATTATTTGGTTAATGTGCAACTGAAGGATTTACAGCCCGGCAGTTACAATATGATCCTCGGTGAAAAACTTGCGGGTCAGTTGGGGGTTAAACGTGGTGAAACTCTGCGTTTGATGGTGCCGAGTGCCAGTCAGTTCACCCCTATGGGGCGCATTCCCAGTCAGCGTTTGTTTAATATTATCGGGACATTTGCTGCTGACAGTGAAGTCGATAGTTATCAAATGCTGGTTAATCAGCAGGATGCATCGCGCCTGATGCGTTATCCGATCGGTAATATTACCGGTTGGCGCTTATTCCTTTCACAACCGCTGTCCGTCGATAGCCTAAGTCAACAGACCTTACCGGAGGGTACGGTATGGAAAGATTGGCGCGATCGGAAAGGCGAGCTGTTCCAAGCTGTGCGTATGGAAAAGAACATGATGGGGTTGTTGCTTAGCCTGATTATTGCGGTTGCGGCCTTTAATATCATTACCTCGCTGGGCTTGCTGGTGATGGAGAAGCAGGGCGAGGTGGCTATTTTGCAAACCCAAGGGTTAAGTCGCCGCCAAATCATGCTGGTATTTATGGTACAGGGCGCGACCGCCGGAGTGATTGGTGCATTGCTTGGTGCCGGATTGGGTATTTTACTCGCCAGTCAATTGAATACTATCATCCCGATCCTGGGTTTACTGATCGATGGTGCCACCCTGCCGGTGGAGATTAATCCAGTCCAGGTGACGGTGATTGCCCTGTTGGCGATGGTAATTGCTTTGCTGTCCACGCTTTACCCTTCCTGGCGCGCCGCCGCCGCACAACCTGCCGAGGCTTTACGCTATGAGTAATCATCCTTTATTACAGTGTTTAAACCTGTGCAAACGCTATCAGGAAGGCCAACTGCATACCGATGTGTTGCAAAATGTGTCGTTCACTATCGAATCCGGCGAGTTGATGGCGATTGTTGGCAGCTCTGGTTCAGGCAAAAGTACTTTATTACATCTGTTAGGCGGCTTGGATTCTCCTACCTCCGGTGAAGTGATTTATCAAGGCCGCTCGCTGAGCCAGCTTTCTTCCACTGCGAAAGCCGAATTACGTAACCGTGAATTAGGTTTCATCTATCAGTTTCACCATTTGCTTCCTGATTTTACTGCCTTGGAAAATGTCGCAATGCCGCTGCTCATTGGTGGTGCCAAACCGGCGGAGGCGCAGGACAAAGCCCGTGCAATGCTGGCAGCGGTAGGGCTTGAGAAGCGCAGCAAACATCGTCCGTCCGAGTTATCCGGCGGTGAGCGCCAGCGTGTCGCCATCGCACGTTCGCTGGTGAATAATCCGTCACTGGTTTTGGCTGATGAGCCAACCGGTAATCTGGATCAGCGCAATGCCGACAGCATCTTTAATCTGCTGGGTGAATTGAATGTCCGGCAGGGTACGGCGTTTCTGGTGGTCACCCACGATTTGCAATTAGCAAAACGGATGAGTCGGCAACTTGAAATGCGTGATGGTCAGTTGCAGCAACACTTGCGGTTTGCGGAGGCGGATTAATGGGTGTTTCGCCACTTTCACTGTTAATTGGTTTGCGCTTCAGCCGTGGCCGTCGCCGTGGCGGTATGGTGTCGTTAATTTCGGTGATTTCCACCTTGGGTATTGCCTTAGGGGTCGCAGTATTGATCGTCGGCTTAAGTGCAATGAACGGCTTCGAACGTGAGCTGAAAAACCGTATTTTGGCGGTAGTGCCGCACGGTGAGATTGCGGTAGTTAATCAGCCGTTTAGTGGCTGGCCACAAACCCTACAACGGATTGAAAAAGTGCCCGGTATTGTGGCTGCGGCACCTTATATCAATTTTACGGGCTTGATTGAAAACGCCACCCAATTGCGCGCAGTACAGGTTAAAGGTGTTGATCCCGAGGCTGAGCAACGCCTCAGCGCATTACCTGGTTTCGTGCTTGACCACGCGTGGGATAACTTCAAAGCGGGTCAGCAGCAGATTATTTTAGGGAAAGGTCTGGCCGATGCTTTGGGTGTGAAGCAGGGATCATGGCTGACCGTGATGATCCCCAATAGTGATCCTGAGATGAAGTTGCTGCAACCCAAGCGCATTCGCTTGCAGGTCGCCGGAATTTTTCAACTGAGTGGCCAGTTGGATCACAGCCTGGCATTAGTGCCATTGACTGATGCGCAGCAATATCTTGATATGGGTGACAGTGTCACTGGTATAGCCATCAAAGTCGATGATGTTTACAACGCTAACAAGTTAGTCCGTAGCGCGGGTGAAGTGAGTAATGCCTATGTCTATATTAGTAGTTGGATTGCTACCTATGGATATATGTACCGCGATATCCAGATGATCCGCACTATCATGTACTTAGCTATGGTATTAGTGATAGGAGTGGCCAGTTTTAATATTGTCTCCACACTGGTCATGGCAGTTAAAGATAAAAGTAGCGATATTGCGGTGTTACGCACATTAGGGGCCAAAGATGGCTTGATCCGCGCAATATTTATCTGGTATGGCTTACTGGCAGGGCTTATCGGCAGTATTAGCGGTGCGGTGGTGGGGGTGATTATTTCTCTGCAACTGACCACGATTATCCGTGGGCTGGAAAAACTTATTGGTCATCAATTTTTGTCGGGTGATATCTATTTTATCGATTTTCTGCCGTCAGAATTGCACTGGTTTGATGTGGCTTGTGTGCTGGCAACTGCGTTGGTGTTGAGCTTAATGGCGAGTTGGTATCCTGCTCGTCGCGCCAGTCGTATTGATCCAGCGCGGGTATTGAGCGGGCAATAAGGATACCCGTTGCATCTCAAGCGGCATATGCGTTGGCTGCCTTCCTGCGACTCGAATTATTTAGGGTATATAAGGACGACTTTATGTATTACGGTTTTGATATGGGCGGCACCAAAATAGAGTTGGGTGTTTTTGATGCCAATCTGCAACGAATCTGGCATAAGCGAGTCCCAACACCGCGTGAAGACTATCAGCAATTGCTGCAAACATTACACAGTCTGACGCTGGAAGCGGATGCTCACTGTGGTGCTAAAGGCAGTGTGGGTATTGGCATTCCTGGCCTACCCAATGCCGATGATGGCACAGTATTTACGGCTAATGTGCCTGCGGCAATGGGGCAACCATTACAGGCCGACCTCTCCCGTTTGATTGAACGTGAAGTCCGTATCGATAATGACGCCAACTGTTTCGCCTTGTCTGAAGCCTGGGATCCGGAGTTTCGTACTTACCCAACCGTGCTCGGGTTGATCCTCGGTACCGGCGTTGGCGGCGGCCTGATTGTGAATGGCAGTATTGTCAGTGGGCGTAACCATATTACGGGTGAATTTGGCCACTTCCGCTTGCCGATAGATGCTCTGGATATCCTGGGTGCTGATATTCCACGGGTACCCTGTGGTTGCGGTCATAATGGCTGTATAGAAAATTATATCTCCGGGCGTGGTTTTGAATGGATGTATAAGCACTTCAATCAGGGATCTTTGCCTGCAACCCAAATCATTGCCAACTATAATGCCGGTGAACCTAATGCTGTGGCACATGCTGAACGCTTTATGGATGTGTTGGCGGTATGCTTAGGTAACTTACTAACCATGCTTGATCCCCATTTAGTGGTGATTGGCGGTGGGTTATCCAATTTTGAAAAAATCTATCAGGAATTGCCAAAACGCTTACCGCAGCATTTATTGCGAGTGGCTCGATTGCCACGCATTGAAAAAGCGCGTTATGGTGACGCTGGCGGCGTTCGTGGGGCCGCGTTCCTGCATTTGTCTGAGCGTTAGTTGGCAAATAACAAATAACAATACCTAATATAGAGGCAAAAGGTTATGCGCATTCGCCATCGACTAAGTCGCTTTCGCAAGAATAAGCATTTGCGGCATCAACGTTTTCGCTCCCGTATTTTTCATCGGGACAGTGCCGCGATATCAGAAATGAAAAAGCCATTTGTGGTGGTTCTTACTGGTGCGGGCATCTCCGCTGAATCAGGTATTCGTACTTTCCGTGCGCATGATGGCTTATGGGAAGAACATCAGGTGGAGGATGTTGCAACGCCTGAAGGGTATCGCCGGGATCCTGAATTAGTTCAGGCTTTTTATAATGCGCGTCGCCACCAATTGCAGCAACCGGATATTGCACCCAATGCGGCCCATTTCGCACTGGCTGATTTGGAAGCGGTACTGGGCGATAACTTTGTACTGATCACCCAAAATATTGATAATTTGCACGAGAGAGCCGGAAGCAAGCGTGTCATTCATATGCATGGTGAACTGCTGAAAGTGCGTTGCACTCAGTCTGGTCAGGTGCTGGATTGGCCAGGCCCTCTTTCTGCCGATGAACGTTGCCATTGTTGCCAATTCCCATCGCCGCTGCGGCCACACATTGTGTGGTTTGGTGAGATGCCGATGGGGATGGATGAGATCTATCAGGCACTGGCCGAAGCTGATTTCTTTATCTCTATTGGCACCTCAGGGCATGTGTACCCTGCGGCCGGTTTTGTCCATGAATCAACACTGCACGGTGCCCATACTGTTGAATTGAATCTGGAACCCAGCCAAGTGGAAAGCCAGTTTGATGAAAAACACTATGGCTTAGCCAGTAAAGTAGTACCGGAATATGTGCGCGAGTTTTTAACCACGCGGGGTGAGAATCGTCAAGGCGATATTCTGCCTAATTGAAGCCGCAGTGCTTTAGCGGTACTTAACCAACAGTGGCGTATAAACAAGCGATAAGCTCTGCCGATTGGTGAATAAATCACCCGGCAGAGTTTTTGAGTCGTACCTTATTATTCTGGCTTAAGTTTGTCTAAAGCTGACCTGACGCAATATTTGATTATGATCACTTCCCCATAATGATATTCACTATTATGAGGGTGGGAACCATGGATAAATTACTCGACCGCTTTTTCAACTATGTTTCTTTTGATACACAAGCAAAAGCCAATGTAAAATCCGTGCCGAGCACTGAAGGGCAGCGCAAGCTTGCTCAGGCGTTACAACATGAGTTGCAGGCGCTTGGTTTTTCTCCGGTTACTTTGAGTGACCATGGCTGCGTGATGGCAACATTACCGGCGAATGTCTCCTGGCCGGTCCCCACCATTGGTTTTATTGCGCATCTTGATACTTCACCCGACTTCTCGGGTAAAAATGTTAATCCGCAGATTCTGGAAAACTACCGTGGCGGGGATATAGCCTTGGGTATAGGTGACGAAGTGTTGTCTCCAGTCATGTTTCCGGTATTGCACCAGTTACTGGGTCATACATTGATTACTACTGATGGTAAAACATTGTTGGGAGCCGATGACAAAGCCGGTATTGCTGAGATTATCACCGCCATGGTGCGCTTAAAACACCACAATGTGCCTCATGGTGAAATCCGTATTGCTTTCACTCCCGATGAGGAAGTGGGTAAAGGCGCGCGTTTCTTTAATGTGGCAGAATTCGGTGCTCAGTGGGCTTATACCGTTGATGGTGGTGGTGTCGGCGAGTTAGAGTTCGAGAATTTTAATGCGGCGTCAGTGACAATAAAACTTGTCGGTAATAGCGTTCATCCCGGGAGTGCTAAAGGGGTAATGGTTAACGCGTTGTCGCTGGCTACCCATATTCATCAGGAACTTCCTGCTAATGAAACCCCTGAATGTACTGAGGGTTACGACGGTTTCTATCATCTGCAAAGTATTAAAGGCACCGTTGAACGAGCTGAAATGCATTATATCGTGCGGGATTTCAGCCGGGATGGTTTTGCAGCGCGCAAGAAGAATATGGTAGACATTGCCAGGCGGGTAGGGAAAGGTTTACACCCTGACTGTTATATCGAAATCGTTATGGATGACAGTTATTACAATATGCGTGAGCATATTATTAAACACCCGCATATCATCGAGCTGGCGCAGCAGGCGATGCGTGATTGCGAAATAACCCCCATGATGAAACCGATCCGTGGCGGCACTGATGGCGCTCAATTATCCTTCCTCGGTTTGCCTTGCCCGAATATATTTACTGGCGGCTATAATTTCCACGGTAAACATGAGTTTATTACCCTGGAAGGAATGGAAAAAGCGGTTGCAGTCATTATGCGGATTGCGGAATTAGCGGCTAAACGGGCTAAAGAGTCATAAGCTTATCGATCACACCAACACGTTGAGATTAATGACAAAGTGCTCACCACGGAGAGAACCGGCAGAGGATAAAACGCCGTAAACCTATCCTTGGCGCGGGCGCTTTACTCTTCTGCCTATCCTCACCGCCTAACATCGAGTCATCGGAGTTTGTCAGCCGTCTAATGCCCCATTTATGGGGCATTTTTGCATAATAAACCGAAAACTAGTCGTTAAAATACCAATAACCGTTGTTCACCAGTGCGGTAAGCATTGCCAGGAAGGAAGGGTCTTCCAGTGCCTCGCCCAGTTTCTCTGCATCAACACTGTAGTGTTGACATAATGCATCGGCAGCTTCTAAGTGTGGCGTATTAATCAATTCACCGTTAGCAAAGCATTGATTGCCGATGCGTAGAACACGCAAACCAGTAAGACGTTGTAATTCATCGCCTTGCCGCAGCAGTTCATAGATGTCTCCAGCTTGATAAGGCGGTTCTGGTGGTGCTATATCCAGCTCGTGGCGTGATTGAGAAATGAACTCGCCAAACCAGTTTTGGAAATGCTCAGGTTGTTGGACTAAATCCAGCATCATCGAGCGAAGTTTATCCACCTCTTGTGGTAACACTTCTGCCGGATGCTCCCTTAATTGCAAATCTGGATCACTATAGCGGTAGCTGCCTAACTCGCGTGAAAGCACATAGTCAGCAAAACCACTGACCAATTCACGGGCATTCGGTGCACGAAAACCGACCGAGTAATTCAGTGAGTTTTCAAGCGCGTAGCCTTCATGAGGGAAGCCCGGTGGAATATAGAGAATATCACCCGGCTCCATTTCTTCATCAATGATGGCATCGAAAGGCCCGACTTGCAGTAAATCAGGATGTGGACAATGCTGCTTCATTTCGGCTTTTTCGCCAACTCGCCAGCGGCGGCGGCCAGTCCCTTGAATGATAAAGACATCATATTGGTCAAAGTGTGGGCCTACGCCACCACCGGGTACCGAGAAGGAGATCATTAAATCGTCCATACGCCAATCAGAGAGCTGGCGGAAGGGGTGCATTAATGCTGCTGCGGGTTCATGCCAGTGATCAACAGCCTGAACCAGTAGCGACCAGTTAGTTTCACCTAAGTGATCAAAACTTTCAAACGGTCCATGGCCCACTTGCCAGCGGCCTTCTTTATGACTTACCAGGCGGCTATCGACTTCATTTTCCATGGCTAATCCGGCAAGTTCATCCGGCGAGAGTGGGTCGATAAAGTTTTTAAAACCGCGTTTGAGGATAACGGGGCGTTTCTGCCAATAGCGTTGCAGAAAATCAGGCCAATCGAGATCGAGTTGGTAATCCATATTTTATTCCAGAGCAGGGAGTGAGCTTGCCTGTGATTATAACGGATGCCAGCCATCAGTATCAGGGGCTGACAGCCAAATTTTGTTAATCATCGTGATAATCATGCTGCTGGCCAAAGGTCACCATCATTTTTGCTCCACCCAGAGGGCTTTCAGTGATGGAAATCTCGCCTTGATACTGTTCAATGATTTCGGCGGCGACTGACAACCCTAGCCCTTGCCCAGGGCGTAACGTATCGACTCGCTGGCCTCGCTGGAAAATTAACTGCCTTTTACTTTCAGGGATGCCTAGCCCGTCATCATCAACCACAATGGTTAGCTGTTTTTCAGAATGCAGGGCAGTAATCTCGACGAATTCCAGGCAATACTTACAGGCGTTATCCAGCACATTGCCCATCACTTCCATAAAGTCATTTTTCTCACCAAGGAAGGTGACTTCAGGTGAGATATCCAGTGTGAGTACCACCCCTTTACGCTGATAAACTTTGTTTAGTGCGCTGCACAAACTGTCCAGCAGGGCAGTGACCGAATGAATTTCCCGCACCAGAACATTATGTTCGGAACGCATACTGGCGCGATGCAGGTAATAACCTATCTGCTGAGATATCCGACTTATCTGCTCAAGCATGATAGGTTCGACCTCTTCGATAGTCGTTTGCTTGCCAGTGCGTAAAGAACGTAAGGTGGTCTGTAATACGGCAAGCGGCGTCTTAATACTGTGAGTGAGGTCTGATAGAGTGGTGCGATACTTGGTATAACGCTGGCGCTCATTGGTTAGCAGAATATTGAGATTTCGGACTAAGCTCTGTAACTCACGGGGAGAGCCCTCATCCAACTGTTCGCGCTCTCCTTTTTCCAACTGACTGATCTGAGTGACTAATGACTTAATAGGTCGCAGGCTCCAATAAGCTGCCAGCCACAGTAAAGGAACAACCAACAGTAAATTAGCCAGTAAGACGTAGCTAAACCAGCTCCAGACTAAGTCAGAACGCTGTAGTTCCTGTGGGATAGTATCTACCACTACAATGGTTAGCTGCGGTAAGCGGGAGGTTGCTGGGTAAGTATTGACGGAGACTGAGTGAGTCAGCGCGCTGTTGTCGGTATCGTCGTATTTCTTGAGCTGGTCTTGGGCTTTTGGGTTATCGCCCATCATCATACTGCTGATATGCGTTCCGGTATCCAGTTCGTAAAAGCCCGGTTTTTGTAGCCAGTTTTTTTCGATATGGGACTCAAGCTCGGGGACATGACGCTGACGCCACAAGATATTGCCATCTTTATCGTAAATAAGAACCAGAGAGGGGATGTTCAGTTCAAGTTCAGGGGGCACCGAAATACTGAGTTTGTTGTCATGCCACTGGGCCAGGCTGAAAAATAAGTTACTTTCACCACGATGAGCACTGAACGTGTTTTTATCAAAGCTGACAATATAGCCGACCACCGCGACCATACCATAAGATAACGACAGCGCCAGGATGACACCCGCTGTCGCCATAAGAAAACGCGCACGAAGGGAGAATGGTTTACTATTTTTCCTGAGCATGGTGTCTAGTTGGCGTCAAAACGGTATCCCTGACCACGGATGGTCGTAATCACTTCACCTTCATGCTCTGCCAGCAGTTTTTTACGTAAGCGGCCCATTAACACATCAATGGTGTGGCTCTCTCGTAGTTCTGCATCAGGATACAGTTGCAGCATGAGTGTATCTTTGCTGACGACTTTACCTGCATTACGGATAAGGGTTTCGATGATAGTATATTCGAAAGCGGTCAGTTTAATCTGTTGCTGATTGATACACAACTCTCGCCGCGAGAGGTCAATCTGAAATGGAGGGAATTCAATCACCTGAGATGCTAAACCAATATTGCGCCGCATCAGCGCCTGCATCCGCGCGATGACTTCCTCCAGGTGAAAGGGTTTAGTCACGTAATCGTCTGCACCGGCTTCCAGCACTGCAACTTTATCTTGCCAACTTTCGCGCGCAGTCAGCACCAGAATGGGCAAATTTGTTTGATGGCTGCGCCAGCGACGGATAAGGCTTAATCCATCTTCACCGGGGAGGCCAAGATCGATAATGGCGATATCCGGGGCGTGCTCCTGTAAGAAATAGTCTGCCTCTTTGGCATCTTCCGCCGCATCAACTTGATGGCCCATTTCACGCATTTGTACCGTAAGATGGTGACGCAACAAAGCATTATCTTCCACAACCAGAACCCGCATACCACATTCCTCGTTAAGACTTGCCAGATCATCGGATATTATCTGGCAAGTCTGGCATTAAAACCAACTGTTTAGAAGTTATAACGCAAACCCGCTTGCATTGCCTGATCACTGACTTTCCAGTTATGGTAGGTATAACCTACTTCGGCCGCCAGGCTCGGTGTAAAGGCGTAACTGGTCATAATTCGTGCTTCATGGAATGCACGGTGATCATAGTTTGCCATACGGTAGGCAACATCCATACCGATGCTCTGCGTGAGTTTGCTTTTAATACCGATTTCACCCGTAGCACTATTGTATCTATTGGTTTTTTCACCGTTTTTACTGGCGTCAAATACCATGGCACGGCGGCTACCGCCAGCTAAAACATACCAGTCTATATTAGGTGAAAAAGCAAAATGATAACCCAGACCGAGGACGGCTTCGGCAAGGCCCCGGTCTTTATTAGCGATGCTGTTCACTCGGCCATCAATAAACAGATTGTTATCAAAACCATAGCCGCCGTTAAGGTAGATCCCCCCCATATCACGGTTGCCGATATGGTTGTAATTCTTTTGATCAAATTGCTTATTAAAACGGGCATTGCTGCTGATGGCACCGTATTGCAAGCCACCTGCGACATAAGTGTAATCAGCGGCCAAAGCAGCAGTACAGGTGCCCATCAGGGCGAGGGATAATAGGGTTTTCTTTAACATTGTGATAATAGCTCCTACGATTGTAACGTCCTTTTTGACATCGTTGGCATTATTAATGACAGCGGCTAAACCGTGGCTAAACAGGGGCGGTACGCGGAGGAATAAGAAAAAGCGGAGAAACAATACAGATGGCATTAACCACCTGTATTAGAGGCTAAAACATTACTTTAATTCATCGACCATCGTGGTAGCCCGACCAATATAGTTGGCTGGGGTCATTGCCTTCAGGCGGGTTTTCTCTGCTTCGGGTAAGGCAAGACCATCGATAAACGCCTGCATGCCGGCAGCATCAACACGCTTGCCACGGGTGAGTTCTTTTAGTTTTTCATATGGTTTTTCAATGCCATAACGGCGCATAACAGTTTGGATTGGCTCTGCCAGAACTTCCCAGTTGTGATCCAGCTCTTCCCGCAGGTGCGCTTCATTGACTTCCAGCTTGCTAATCCCTTTCATCGTAGCTTGATAGGCAATCAAGGCATAACCCAGACCCACGCCCAAATTACGTAGCACGGTAGAGTCTGTTAGATCGCGCTGCCAGCGTGAAACCGGCAATTTACTGGCCAAATGACCCAATACCGCATTGGACAGACCCAAATTGCCTTCGGAGTTTTCGAAGTCGATAGGGTTTACTTTATGTGGCATGGTACTTGAGCCAATTTCACCGGCAATGGTTCTTTGTTTGAAGTGGTTCAGTGCGACATAACCCCAGATATCACGGTCAAAATCGATCAATATGGTATTGAAACGGGCCACGCAGTCAAACAGCTCGGCAATATAATCGTGAGGTTCGATTTGTGTAGTGTATGGGTTCCAGTTAATCCCCAAAGACGTCACAAAACTTTCACTGAACTTATGCCAGTCAACTTCAGGGTAAGCAACGATATGAGCATTATAGTTGCCTACCGCACCATTGATTTTACCCAGAATTTCTACTTGTGACAGTTGACGGAACTGGCGTTCCATACGGTAGGCCACGTTCGCCATTTCTTTACCTATCGTTGAGGGTGTCGCCGGTTGACCGTGGGTACGGGACAACAGCGGCAAATCACGATGCTGGTGGGCCAAAGCTTTAATCGAATCGATAATCTGACGCCACATCGGCAAAACCACATCTTGACGAGCGGTTTGCAACATTAAGGCGTGGGACAAGTTATTGATGTCTTCTGAAGTACAAGCGAAGTGAATGAATTCTGACACTGCGTGCAGCGCGGGAACGCTCTCTACTTTTTCTTTCAGGAAATATTCAACCGCTTTTACATCATGATTTGTCGTGCGTTCAATGGTTTTGATGCGTTGTGCATCCTGTTCATTGAAATCTTGCACTATTTTATCGAGGTAAGCGTTTGCGTCGGCATCAAAAGCCGGAACTTCTTTGATTTCTGCACAGGCGGCCAGTTTTTGCAGCCAACGTACTTCGACCTGCACACGGAATTTTAGCAAACCGAATTCGCTAAAGATTGGGCGCAGTGCGCTGACTTTGTCGCCGTAGCGTCCATCAATAGGGGAAACAGCGGTCAGTGAGGATAATTCCATCGGTGGCAACTCCTGAGATCAGATTTCAATTATGAGCAAGAATACTCTGGGCTTGTTTAAACAGGCGATTTCGTGAAAACATTAACTGCAAGCGGCTTCCGCCGACTTGTTGCCAAAGCACGGCTGAGCGGATACCCGCCAGCAGGGCGGCCCGAATTTTTGCCTGCACCAGTGTGCTTTGTAATATTGCGGGTGAACCAATAACCTGAATTCGTGGGCCGAGTGGGCTGATGACATCAGTATAAATGGATGCCAACGAACTCATCATGGTTTCAGATTCAAGATCGAAATGTGCCAATTGGCGATCAAGCTGGCTAATACGATCACCCAAAGTACTCATGGCGGATTTATTGGCATTGAGTTTGCGTTCTAATACCATCAGGCTCAGGGTATAGCGGGTCAGTTCTGCCGCCAGCCCTTGACGATTGGCATTTAAAACACTTTGTAAGGTCTCCAACCCCATTTTCAGGGATTGTTCATTCCCCCCATATACCGCAAGAGTGGAAGGGGGATCTGTTTGCAGTAACCCGCCTAGCAGGGTGCTGAACGCTTCATTATCGCACTGGCCTTCATGAGCCAATTGCTGAACCAGGCGAGCTGATTGGCAGATCCCCGCCAATGCCAGTGTAATATCATAATAATTCTTCGCCACGGTCACTCCTGTAAGCGTTCTGGTTTATTAATTGGTCAATTTAGTTTGCGGTTGAACCGGTCAGCGGATAACGTTCTTCAATAATACCCCCACCGAGGCAGACTTCGCCTTGGTAGAAGACTGCAGACTGGCCGGGAGTCACTGCTGCAACCGGTTCATCAAACCGAACGTCGACACGCTGGTCATCCAGAGGGGTTACGGTACAGGGAATGTCTTGCTGGCGGTAACGTGTTTTTACCACACAACGGAAAGTGGTAGTGACGGGTTGTCTATCAACCCAATGCAACTGTTGGGCAATCAGGCCCACAGACATTAAGCGTGGATGTTCATGCCCTTGAGCCACCAGTAGGATGTTATTGGCAACATCTTTGTCCACGACATACCATGGATCACCGCCACCGTCTTTGGTACCACCGATACCCAACCCTTTACGCTGCCCTAAGGTGTGATACATCAAACCTTGATGCTCACCCATACGCTGGCCATCAACTGTCATAATTGGGCCTGGCTGTGCGGGCAGATAGCGGCCGAGGAAATCACGGAATTTACGTTCGCCGATAAAGCAGATACCGGTAGAGTCTTTTTTCTTGGCGGTGACCAGTTCAAGTTGCTCGGCGATCCGGCGAACTTCGGGTTTCTCTAGCTCACCGACCGGGAACAGACTTTGAGCAAGCTGTTCGTGGCTTAAGGTGTAG
Source organism: Yersinia pekkanenii (assembly GCF_001152565.1). Lineage (GTDB taxonomy): Bacteria > Pseudomonadota > Gammaproteobacteria > Enterobacterales > Enterobacteriaceae > Yersinia > Yersinia pekkanenii. Next base: position 31,908 of record NZ_CQAZ01000041.1, read on the forward strand.
AGGAAGTAGCTTTGATCTTTATTACCATCTAAACCACGTAACAAGCGACTTTTACCATCAACATCCTGACGGCGGACATAGTGGCCGGTGGCAATGTAATCCGCGCCCAGATCTTCGGCGGCAAACTCAAGGAACGCTTTAAATTTTATTTCTTTATTACACAGAATATCGGGGTTAGGTGTGCGCCCGGCTTTATATTCTGCCAGGAACAATTCGAACACGTTATCCCAGTATTCTGCTGCAAAATTGACGGTGTGCAACTCCATGCCCAGCTTGTCACATACCGCTTGCGCATCGGCCAGATCGGTCGCCGCTGAGCAATACTCTTCACCATCGTCCTCCTCCCAGTTCTTCATGAACAGGCCAGCAACCTGGTAGCCCTGTTGCTGGAGCAGATAGGCGGAAACGGAAGAGTCGACACCGCCGGACATACCGACGATTACTTTTTTCTGGCTGTTATCTGACATGGGGTCTCACTAACGTAAATACCTAAAGTTCCGGTAAAGAGTATGGCGGATGATATTACCCGAACAATTTGTCGCCACGGCCGCCATTACGACTTAGGCATTATAAAAACAAGCGCCGGATTTTATCACGTTGACTGCTTCACTGCATTGCCGATTTGAAATTACCTAAGTCAATCAAACTCGCCTTTATAAGGGCCAATTAAAAGAGCCGACCAAATCAAGTGGATAACGCTCTGGTTGTTGATAGCAACGGATACTCTCAGCGACCAGTGGTGAGCGCAAGTTGGCGGATTGCAGTATTTCATCGGCGGTAAGCCACAAACAGCCGTCAATATCGCTGTCATTAGGATGGGTTAGCAATGGCTCCAGCAGTTCAATAACAAACGCGAAACGTAAAAATGGCGTGTTGTCCGGCGCTATCCATTGATGCATCCGCAAAAAAGATTGTGGTGTGGCGCGAATACCGGTTTCTTCCCATAGCTCTCTTTCTGCGGCTTGAAGCAGAGTTTCATCCGCTTCCAGGTGACCAGCAGGTTGATTCCATAGCTTTTTATGGCCGATAGTCTCTTCGACGACCAGAAATCTCCCTTGAGCGTGCACGACACAAGCGACGGTAACATGGGGTTTAAACATCTGTAATCTCCTTCCATTCGCCGGGCTGTAAATTGCCAAGGCTTAAATTTCCCATACTAAAACGGATCAGGCGCAGGGTAGGGAAGCCAATATGGGCGGTCATCCTGCGCACTTGCCGGTTGCGACCTTCGTAAAGCGTTATTCTCAACCAACTGGTGGGGATGGCTTTGCGCTCCCGGATCGGCGGATTGCGCGGCCATAACCATTCAGGTGTGCTAACCAACTCAGCACCGGCGGGTAAGGTCGGGCCATCTTTTAAGGTCATTCCGCGTCTTAGCTGAGCGAGAGCTTCATCTCCGGGTACGCCTTCTACTTGCACAAAATAGACTTTACCGGTTTTTTGCGCCGGTTGCGTAAGCCTGGCCTGTAGCTTGCCATCATTGGTTAATACCAGTAAACCTTCACTGTCGCGATCTAAGCGGCCTGCCGCATAAACATCATTAAAAGGAATAAATGCCTTCAAAGTCCTGCGCCCGGACTCATCTGTAAATTGTGGTAACACGTCGAAGGGCTTGTTGAATAACAGCACCCGCCGTGGGGTGACCGGCTTCGGCTGTTTAGCCTGTACCTTGGAGCTGAATCGGTTAACTTTGTGATTTTTAACAGAGAATTTATTCATGATTATTGCGATCTCGAATGATTAGCGCATTATACCTCAATCCGTTTCGGATTGGCGTGGAACGAATATTCAAGTAGTATTGACACGAATATTACAAGGCATTAACAAAATTGCGCTGAAGGAGAGGTTGATGGAAAGCAAAGTAGTGGTTCCGGCAGAAGGTCAGAAAATTACTGTCGATGCTCAGGGTAAACTGGTTGTTCCGCATAATCCGATCATTCCATTTATTGAAGGTGATGGTATTGGCGTTGATGTGACCCCAGCCATGATCCACGTGGTAGATGCCGCGGTTAAAAAAGCCTATAAAGGTGAGCGTAAAATCGCCTGGATGGAAATCTACACCGGTGAGAAATCTACGCATGTTTATGGCAAAGACGTTTGGCTGCCAGAAGAAACATTGGATCTGATTCGTGACTACCGCGTTGCGATTAAAGGCCCGTTGACCACGCCAGTCGGTGGTGGCATTCGTTCTTTGAACGTGGCGTTACGCCAACAACTCGATCTGTATGTGTGTCTGCGTCCGGTGCGTTATTACGAAGGCACGCCAAGCCCGGTAAAACATCCAGAATTGACTAATATGGTGATTTTCCGCGAAAACGCGGAAGACATCTATGCGGGTATCGAATGGAAAGCCGGTTCACCAGAAGCTGAAAAAGTCATTAAGTTCCTGCGTGAAGAGATGGGCGTGAAGAAAATCCGCTTCCCTGAACAATGTGGTATAGGCGTAAAACCGTGTTCAGAAGAAGGGACTAAGCGTCTGGTACGTGCAGCGATTGAGTATGCTATTGCTAACGATCGTGAATCAGTCACTCTGGTTCATAAAGGCAACATTATGAAATTCACCGAAGGCGCATTTAAAGACTGGGGTTACCAGTTAGCGCGTGAGGAATTTGGTGGTGAGCTGATCGATGGCGGCCCTTGGGTTAAAATCAAAAACCCAAAAAATGGCAAAGAGATCATCGTGAAAGATGTGATTGCTGATGCCTTCCTACAACAAATTCTGCTGCGCCCTGCCGAATATGATGTTATCGCGTGTATGAACTTAAACGGTGATTATATCTCTGATGCTTTGGCGGCACAGGTTGGCGGTATCGGCATTGCCCCTGGCGCTAACATTGGTGATGACTGTGCGCTATTTGAGGCCACTCACGGCACGGCACCAAAATATGCGGGTCAGGATAAAGTGAACCCAGGTTCAATTATTCTGTCCGCAGAAATGATGCTGCGTCATATGGGCTGGACTGAAGCGGCTGATTTAATCATTAAAGGCACCCAAGGCGCAATTCAGGCCAAGACTGTGACTTATGATTTTGAACGCCTGATGGAAGGCGCTAAGCTGTTGAAATGTAGTGAATTTGGCGACGCCATTATTCAACACATGTAATTCTAACGCATCTAAAAAACTTCACGGGGGCTTATGCTTCCGTGGGTTTTCCAGCTCTCCAATATTTCTTCTGCAAAACTCCTGCAAAACCCTTCTGCAAAACTCCTGCAAAACCCTTCTGCAAAACTGCACAAAAAACAACCTCAATCAAACAGCTAACACCAGCCATTCTTTACCCCGGTCATCATTATATTTATCAGTCATTGCTTGATTTTTATGTCCGAGCAACGTTTTAGTATCCACTCCTTGTTCTCGATATAACCTTTCTGCTAAGGATCGCTGCTCATGAAATGTAGGTGGGGTACCGTCTTTCCATTGCAATCCACTTTTGTCTCTGGCCGCCGAAAATCCGGTAGTGATTGCATTGCTAGATACTTGACCGCCTCGTTTAGCCATTGATGTTGTATGGTGATAATGAAGTATGTACGGACTAACGATCATATTGCGGCACCGTGCTATAACATCTTGCAGCGTATAACCGACAGAGTCGCACTTTAGGGTTACCGGTATTGCTATTCTGGTACCCGTTTTTTCCTGCACAATGTGAAGGTGATTATCCCAAACATCGCTAAATTTCATGCCAGCGATATCCCCTAAGCGCTGGCCAGTAACCAAAGCAAGAAGCATTGCATTTTGGATATAACCTTGCATATTTTCAGCGGCATTGAATATTGACTCCCATTCATCAAAATTCAAGCGGATGCGGGTAACCTTGTTTGCTGGTTGTTTGGTGGCCAGAGCCGGATTGTAGCCTGGAGGAACCTCTCCGGAGTGTTGAGCTTCTTTATACACATCGATCAGTACCATCCGAACAACCTGCGCCATCCGTTTTTGCCCCTTGTCTTTGTACTCTTCAATTACGGAAGCTATATCGCGAGCACCGACATCAGGAAGGGGTAGCATTCCACAATGACGTCTGAATGCTTCGACTGGCGCACTTTTTTGCTTAAGAGTGTTGAGTTTTATTTCCTCACTGTCGTAACGTTCTTGCTGGATAGCGAGGTAACGATCTAACCAGGTGTTAACTGTTATCGCTTTACCTATCTTGAGGCTGATCTCATCCCTTGCTTTAAGCAGTTGGCCCATTTGTTGGTTGGCAAAGCGGCTATTAGCCTCAATAGCTATAGCCTTTGCGGCAGCCTCATCATCACCTAATCCATGAAATTTACGGGTGATAGGGTGCTTGTAACGCCAGTACACCTTTTTTGTTCTGGCGTCCGTATAGCACGATAGACCTGGTACATTTACATTGTACTTACGAGGTCTGGCCATCTTCCATTATCCTCTTCAAGCGTGGATCATCGTCTTTCTTCACTACTGGCTTGACTGTTATCCCGACGAATCGGGCACTTTTGTCAACCCGCCAGCACCTGCCAGCCTTAAAGGGCGGCGGTGATATCATGCCATGTTGCGCATATTTTAGTAGCGTTGGATAGCTGGGTATCGGATCGTCAAACTCCTCTGCAGCCCATGCTCCCAAGGTTTGAGTCCTAGCCATAATTAGCCGCCTTGCTTATCTGTAGGGTAAAACATTGGTGAACACTCTGACGGATAGCCCGCTTTCCGTATTGCGATCGAGCACAGGGCAATGGCTTGGTTGTGGATGCCAGCCTTAATAAGTTCCTCACCCTCTAGGCCGTCGATATCCATCAGGGGAGGGAGAGTTACCGGCGTCTTGATTGCCGCTTGCCATGCTATCCAAGGGCGATCTATATGTTCGTTGTAATAATGACGTAGAGCGAGTGACCATCCGCTGGCCCGCGATCGGTGACTTCAACGACATGATTATAAATGGTGCGGCAGTGTATGAGTGGCCCTTATTGAGGACGGCATAATGAAATTAGAATCAGCAATTAAGCAGTTCAGCGCCAAGAGCCAGATGATTACGGATTCCCCTCGCGCTACCTCTTCCGATTCGCTCAAAGGGCCAGATATGGCAGCCGCAATGGGAATGGTTGAGGCTCGGGCCAGTTTCGGCATGGCGGCATATTTGGGTAAGGTCGGCATCAGCAAAGAGGACCGGATCCGAACAGTTGAGCAGCTTACCCAATTCGCCATGAAGAACGCCCCGAAGCATGTCGGTAAAGCATCTGGACGCCGAATGGCTCAATGCATGGTTATCTTGTCTAAATTTGCCTACGAGGAATACAGCAGTTCAGCAGCGGCTACTACCACATGTAAACACTGCAAAGGGAAGAGGCTGATTTACAGCATTCAAAAAGTGGTTAAACACCCCGGATGCGGTGAAAAAACAGATGCATGGATAGAGGATGAACTGGTGGGTGAATTGTGCATTCCCTGTAACGGAAAGGGGAAAATTTCCCATCGTTGCCGCTGCAATGGTACCGGTAAAGTGCGTGACCTTGAGAAATCCAAACGGCTTGGCGCGCCAGTCGAGAAAGAGTGTGAACGCTGCTCAGGAATTGGATACAAACGGACACCCTCAACAACAGCTTACAGAGCGATTACAGCGCTGCTTCCTGAACTTACCCAATCATCTTGGTCGCGTAACTGGAAGCCATTCTATGCGTCGCTGGTGGCTAAAT
>NZ_CQAZ01000042.1 GCF_001152565.1 Yersinia pekkanenii
ATATTTATATATTATTAATTTAATGGAAATTAAAATAACCATCAATTTAGTGATGATAATAATTTATATTGGCGCTTGCCTTTATTTATAATTTATATCAGCTACCTTTATAGGTGCAGCAGATATTTATTATCACTTTCATCCTTTTATAGGGATTTGTAAGGATTACCTATGTCTACAGATGATCAAAAAGTCGGGCTTATTCCGGTAACCCTGATGGTTGCAGGGAATATCATGGGCTCTGGCGTATTCTTATTACCGGCTAATTTAGCCGCAACTGGCGGAATTGCAATCTGGGGGTGGCTGGTCACTATTATTGGCGCTTTAGCACTTTCAATAGTTTATGCCAAAATGTCATCTTTGGATGAGAGTCCCGGCGGTTCCTATGCTTATGCACGGAGAGCTTTTGGCCCATTTTTAGGTTACCAAACTAACGTTCTTTATTGGTTGGCATGTTGGATTGGTAATATTGCCATGGTCGTGATTGGTGTTGGTTATCTCAGTTATTTTTTCCCAATTCTGAAAGAACCGATGGTATTAACCATCACTTGTATTATTTTTCTGTGGATATTTGTCGGGTTGAATATTATCGGGCCTAAAATGATTACCCGAGTTCAGGCAGTTGCCACGTCACTGGCATTGATCCCTATTGTGGGTATCGCTTTATTTGGCTGGTTTTGGTTCAAAGGCGAAACCTATATGGCGGCCTGGAATGTCAGTGGGTTGGGTACTATTGGCGCGATTCAAAGTACCTTGAATGTGACGTTGTGGTCATTTATTGGGGTGGAAACCGCCTCTGTGGCTGCTGGTGTGGTGAAAAATCCAAAACGGAATGTGCCAATAGCCACTGTCGGTGGAGTCTTAATCGCGGCTGTCTGCTACGTCCTTTCTAGCAGCGCTATCATGGGGATGATCCCCAACGCAGAATTACGGGTGTCAGCATCGCCCTTTGGTGATGCCGCGCGTTTGGCATTAGGTGACACCGCCGGAGCCATAGTTTCACTCTGTGCCGCCGCGGGGTGCTTGGGGTCGTTAGGTGGCTGGACATTAGTTGCCGGGCAAACGGCAAAAGCTGCCGCAGATGATGGGCTATTCCCGCCGATTTTCGGTAAGGTCAACAACGCGGGCACCCCGGTCGCAGGACTGATTATTCTCGGGGTATTGATGACGGTATTCCAAATTAGCAGCATCTCGCCCAATGCCGCCAAAGAGTTTGGATTAGTTTCTTCGGTTTCAGTTATTTTTACGTTGGTTCCTTATATGTATACCTGCGCTGCGCTATTGCTGGTCGGCCACGGCCATTTAGGGACACAAGTCAAAACTTATGTCGGTATTACACTTATCGCTTTTGTCTATTGCATTTGGGCTGTAGTGGGGTCGGGAGCAGAACAGGTGATGTGGTCATTCGTTACTCTGATGGTTATTACCGCACTCTATACTTTCAATTATAACCGCACCCATAAAAATCCATTCCCGCTCGATTCTCCTGTGAAAAATGCTCAGTAAAACCGGAATCTACCCAGCAATCGGGTAGGCATCATTGATGCTATGTGACGAATCATAGCTAAAGGGATAAATACGATGATTGATTTAAGTCGCCATAAAAAACGTAACGTTTTAGTCGTAGACAGTAATATTCGTGATTTCAATACCGCTAATGGTCGGGCGGTTAATGAACTAATCATTGCTTTGGATGATATTAATTTCAATGTGATTGCTGCCGCAACATTTGAAGATGGTAGCGCCACAGTCGCGTCGGATGCTTCGCTGTGTTGTATTTTTGTTGATTGGACTTCTGGCGGAAATGATGATGAATCTCACAGCCAGGCGTTTGCATTATTGCAAGATATTCGCCGTCGGAATAAATCAATTCCAGTGTTATTAATGGCAGAGCATTCATGTATCAATAGCCTGAGCTTAGATACCATGAAACTGGTAAATGAATTTGTTTGGATGCATGAGGATACAGCGGAGTTTATTGCCGCCCGAGCCAAGGCGTTAATTAGTAAGTATTATCAGCAATTATTGCCTCCCTTTACTAAGGCGCTGTTGCAATATACACAAGATAATCCTGAGTATTCTTGGGCTGCACCCGGTCATCAAGGTGGCGTGGCGTTCAGCAAAACAGCGGTGGGGCGTGAGTTCTTAGATTTCTTTGGCGAGAATCTGTTTCGTTCAGATACCGGTATCGAGCGGGAGTCATTAGGGTCGCTGCTGGATCATAGTGGGCCAATAAAAGAGTCTGATGCGTATGCCGCACAGATTTTCGGTGCGCATATCAGTTACTCGATGCTCAATGGCACCTCTGGTTCTAACCGCGCCATTATGGCTGCCGTGGTTGGTGAAAAACAGATCGCGTTATGTGATCGTAACTGCCATAAGTCAATTGAACAGGGGTTGGTGTTATCCGGGGCCTTACCGGTGTTTTTTATCCCGACACGTAACCGCTATGGCATCATCGGCCCGATCCCAAAAGCTCAATTTCAGCCCGCCGCCATTACACAGAAAATTGCACAAAATCCATTGAAGTCAATGGCTTCAGATAGTCAGCCAGTCTATGCAGTCGTCACTAATTGTACCTATGACGGTATGTGTTACAACGCGAAGCAAGCAGAGGATCTCTTAGCAAAAAGTGTCGATCAGATTCACTTTGATGAGGCGTGGTATGCCTATGCTCGCTTTAACCCGCTTTACCATGATCGCTTTGCCATGCGTGGTTCGCCAACGGATCACTCCCCACTGGGGCCGACCGTTTTTGCCACGCAATCGACACATAAATTATTGGCCGCGTTATCACAAGCTTCTTATATCCATGTGAGAAATGGTAAAAAACCTATCGAACACTCCCGTTTTAATGAATCTTATATGTTGCAGTCCACTACCTCGCCGTTGTACGCCATTATTGCCGCCAATGAAGTGGGCGCTGCGATGATGGAGGGTGAGCAAGGGCAAGCGCTGACACAGGAAGTTATCGACGAAGCGGTCGATTTCCGCCTGGCGCTAGCGCGTGCGCATGATGCCTTTGCCGAGCAACGTGAGTGGTTCTTTAAACCGTGGAATGCACCAGAAATCACCGACAGTAAAAGTGGTAAAAAAGTCCCCTTCGCTCAAGCATCAAGAGAACAGTTAGCCACGGATCCAGACTGCTGGGTTCTCAAACCCGGTGAGTCGTGGCATGGATTTGACCCGTTGGATGATGATTGGTGCATGCTCGATCCCATCAAGGCCGGGATAATGGTGCCGGGTATGGGGGATGACGGCAAATTGCTAGAAAACGGCATCCCCGCAGCGATAGTGACTGAATTCCTTGGTCAGCGGGGAATTGTGCCTTCGCGAACCACTGATTTTATGGTGCTGTGCCTATTTTCAGTGGGAGTCACCAAAGGGAAATGGGGGACACTGATCAATGTGCTATTGGAATTTAAACAGCATTACGATGGCAACACCCCGGTCTCTATTTGCCTGCCTGATTTAGCAAAGAATTATCCACAGCAATATGGGCATATGGGGCTGAAAACTCTGTGTGACACGATGTTCGCTTATATGAAAACCAGTGAAATGGACAAATTACAGGCGGAGGCGTTCAGCCATTTACCGACACCGGTCACCTTGCCGCGTCAGGCTTTTCAGGATCATATGGCTGGGCGCTGTGAATTGTTGCCATTGGATAAATTAGCTGGGCGAATTTCCGCCGTAGGGGTGATCCCTTATCCTCCGGGGATCCCGATCGTAATGCCGGGGGAGAATTTCGGCAGCGATGGCGAACCATGGCTACGCTATATTCGCAGCCTTGCGGAATGGGGCCAGCATTTTCCTGGGTTCGAGAAGATTCTGGAGGGGTCCGAGCAGAAAAATGGGCAGTATTATATTTGGGTGCTGAAGTCATAATGATGACAGGCACTTCACATTAACCTGACAGGATAATGACAAAGTGCCAGCGGCGGAGGGAACCGGCAGATCGTAAATATGCCGTCACATCGTCCCTGATGGCGCGGACGCTTTACTCTTCTGCCCATCCTCACCGTTTCACCGCGAATCAGGGGCTTACAGGTAATTTTGCAGCAGCGATGCTACGATTGGATGAGCGCTTAGGGTGATTCCTGACCATTGTTGGACAAGCCAGCGGGGCCAATATCAGACAATGGCGAGGATGCTGTTGTTTCGGTTTCATGTGGGGTAGTTGAACGGGTATAGATGTTCAGCCCGGCCAGAAAAACGCCACCTAATGAACTCAAAGCCATTACTGCAATCAGGATAATGAGTGCTTTTCTTAGCATAATTATTTTCACTTTTTATCTAAACAGGGGGAATTATAATCTGTTCACTGAATGATACAACCATGTTGCATTCTTGATGCGCCGATATGCTGGACAGGCGAAGAGTATCAGTCGCTAAACCTTACCGGGTTTTAAACAGGAATTTCCCTAGAGTGACCAATACTACCGCAGACACAATGATGGCCAAGGCGCACCATTCGGTAGTCGATAAACTTTCACCAGCAAAACCAATGCCCAGCAACACGGCAACCACCGGATTGACATAAGCATAGCTGGTAGCCACCGCAGGGCGGACATTCTTCAGCAAGAACATATACGCACTGATGGCGAGCATTGAACCAAAAACAATCAGATAAAGTAGCGAAAGGATACCGCTCATACTTGGCATTCGGTTCAGTTCTTCGCCACTTAGCGTACTGGCAAGTAGCAGCACCACGCCAGCAACCAGCATCTGTGCTGCACCAGACATTGGGCCACTGGGCAGTGTCAGGCGTGAACTCCAGACTGAGCCAAAGGCCCAACTGGCGGAAGCCACTAATATCAATATTGCGCCTACCGGGTTACCCAGTAAGTTGCTGCCAGTATTCAGCAATATAATCCCTACCAGCCCGAGTGCAATTCCTGACCATTCCAGCTTGGTGTTACGCATACCCCATAACATACTGAAACACAGCGTGAATAGAGGAACCGTTGCCACCATGACTGCCGCAATGCCCGACGGGACATGCTGGTGTTCGGCGATAGTAACCAGCCCATTGCCGATAGCTAATAATAAAATGCCGATCGCACTGGCTCCCCCCCATTGCCGTAGCGTGGGTAGGGCATGGCCACGAATGGCGAGGAAGCTGAACAACAGTATCCCGGCGATCAGGTAACGTAAGCCGGCCATCATCAATGGTGGCCAACTTTCAACCCCGATGCGAATGACCAGATAGGTTGAACCCCAGACGAAGTATAAGGTAAAAAGCGAACCGACCAGCAACCACATATTACGGCTATTTTGCTTCAGCATAGTTATTCAATAAAAAAGGGGCGGTAAAACAGATAGGCATCAGTAAACATGAGAATGGCGACAGTTGGCAAAGGTTTTTATCATTTTTTTACGTTTTAATTTTTCGTTTAAATTTTGCACTAAAATCTCAATGGATGAAAATAATTTTCCTATCAATAATAAAAAGCCGGGAGTGATTTCCCGGCGAAAAAAGAATGATTAGAGTTGCCAGAGTCACTTCACACTGAAGTCTTCAAACAATAAAACAATGAAGGTAATTGTAATGCATCATAATTAGAATTGATAAACCAGACCTACAGCCACAACGTTATCTGTATTCAACTTCAGTTTGTTATCATCACTCAGTTGGTTGATTTTATAATCAACGTAAGTGGACATATTTTTATTGAAGTAATAATAAGCACCAATATCGACATATTTAACCAAGTCTGCGTCGCCAATACCTTCGATATCCTTGCCTTTAGATTGGATATAAGCCAACGAGGGTTTTAAACCGAAATCAAACAGATATTGTGCGACTAATTCCACATTTTGTGTTTTATTAGCAAAACCACTGACGCTGGTTGACAGATTATTAATGGTCGCGGTACCCGAAATTGGGGTCATATTACGGGTTTCGGCATAAGTCGCACCCAGATAAACACCGTTATCATCATATTTCAGACCGGTAGTCCAGGCATCGGCTTTATCGCCCTTACCAAAGTTGCTGTTCTTCTGTGCTGTGGTACGGTTTGATGACGCATAGGCCGCACCCACGCTGACGCCAGCACCTATTTCATAGCTGGAAGATAAACCGAAGCCGTCGCCATTTTGTTTGCTGGCATCTGCCCGTCCGTTATTACTGTCAGCCTCGCTGCCGTTCTTGCCTTGATATTGCAGCGAGAACTTCAGGCCATCAACCAGACCAAAGAAATCGGTGTTGCGGTACGTCGCAACGCCAGTCGTGCGGCCAGTCATAAAGTTGTCAGTTCTGGTGTAGCTGTCGTTACCGAACTCTGGCAACATATCGGTCCAGGCGGCGATGTCATATAATACGCCGTAGTTACGGCCATAATCGATTGAGCCTAATTTTCCGTAACGTAAACCGGCAAAGGCTAAACGTGTTTTGTTGTCTTTTGTTTCCTGGCTTTCAGCGTAGTTAGCGGCAATGTTATATTCCCACTGGCCGTAACCGGTCAGTTGGTCAGTAATTTGGGTCGCGCCTTTAAAACCAAAGCGGACATAAGATTTATCACCATCACTTTTATTATTGTCAGAAAAGTAATGCAGTGCCTTTACTTTTCCATATAAATCAAGTTTATTACCGTCTTTGTTATAAATCTCTGCTGCGTGTGACGTAGTGGCAACTAATAAAGCCGGTACCAAGATTGCCAGAATATTACGTTTCATATTTTGCCCTGTTTCTCTTATTTAAAAAGCCGCGAGTAGTGGAATTTTTTTCTGTGTTCAATATCTGTCTGAATTCGTCCAGCGCAGAATTTTTACCGCATCTGTGTGATATATTTATGACAAATCATAAATAACTGTGACATTGCGTAAATTTCATCCCGCTGTCATTTGTGCAAGAAGGGGACCTGATGGTGCTTTCGGGCTGACGTGAGCGTTGTGGTGTGGGAGAATAGGGCAACATTCAGTTTAGATAAGACATGCATGGCGTTGTCCCCGGCAGTAAAAGAACAAATCAGTCAGTGGTATAAGGCTCTTTCGCAGCAGATCCCGGATTTTATTCCCCGGGCACCACAGCGCCAGATGATCGCCGAAGTGGCGAAAACGCTGGCCGGTGATGCTGGCCGTCATTTGGCTATCGAGGCACCGACTGGTGTTGGCAAAACCCTGTCCTATTTGATCCCTGGTATTGCGATCAGCCGTGCAGAAAGTAAGCCGCTGGTGGTCAGTACCGCGAATGTGGCGTTACAGGATCAGATTTACAGCAAAGATTTGCCGCTGCTGAAGAAAATTATCCCTGATCTTAAGTTCACCGGTGCTTTTGGGCGCGGGCGCTACGTCTGTCCGCGTAATCTGGCCGCGATGTGCACCGATGTTTCTGGGCAGGGGGATCTATCCCTGTTTCTCGGCGATGAACTGGCTCCTGCTAATGGCGAGGAACAAGCGACTTGCCTGGCGCTATCTAAGTCGCTAAGCAGCCATAGCTGGGACGGGCTGCGCGACCATCATCAACGGGCACTCAGTGACAGCTTATGGGCCAAACTGAGTACTGATAAAGCCAATTGCCTTGGGCGTAATTGCCATTATTTTCGTGAATGCCCGTTTTTTATTGCCCGTAAAGAAATAGAAAGTGCTGATGTGGTGGTCGCCAACCATGCATTGGTGATGGCTGCATTAGAAACTGAATCTGTGTTACCTAATCCGAAAGAGTTGCTGCTGGTTTTGGATGAAGGCCATCATCTACCCGATGTCGCGCGGGATTCTTTGGAAATTGAGGGCGAGATAACCGCATTCTTTGCCAATATGCAGTTGGATATGATAGTGCGGTTGGTGGACCAATGCATGGTGCAATACCGGCCTAAAAATCCGCCTGGGTTGTCTAATCCAGAGCGCTTGAAGGGCCATTGTGAGCAGTTGCGTGAGTTGATGTTGAGTGTGGAACAGCAGGTCAGTCAACTGCTACCTGCCGAGGGCAACCCGGCCGTGTATCGCTTTGAAATGGGCGAACTGCCCGGCAGTCTGACGGACGATTGTGCCAAATTATTCAAGCTGACGGATGCCCTGCGCGGTTTAGTGGAATTTGTACTCAATGATTTGAGCGAACAAACCGGCAAGCACGATATTGTCCGATTACATCGTGCCATTTTGCAAATGAGCAGGACACTGGGTTATTTGGATGCCATGAGCAAACTGTGGCGGTTAGCCGCGATGGATAAAGCCTCAAATGCGCCTATTTCCAAGTGGGTAACCCGTGATTATCGCGAGAATCAAACGCATCTCTATTTCCATTGCGTCGGGATACGCGTTAGTGATCAGTTAGATAAGATGTTATGGCGCAAAGTCCCCCATGTGATTGTGACGTCGGCGACATTGCGCTCACTGAATAGCTTTGCCCGTTTGCAGGAACTCAGTGGGCTGAGTGAGAAGGCCGGTGATCGGTTTGAAGCCCTGTCATCACCGTTTAATCATATTGAACAGGGCAAGCTTATCATTCCCAAAATGCGCTTTGAGCCGACGATGGCCCATGAAGCTGAACATTTGGCAGAAATGGCGCAATTTTTCCGCACGCAACACGCCAGTGGACGGCATAAAGGCATGTTGATTTTGTTCAGCAGCCATCGGGCGATGCAAACCTTCCTCAGTCATGTGACTGACTTGCGCTTGATGCTGTTGGTTCAGGGGGATCAACCCCGTTACCGACTGGTAGAAGAGCATCGTAAGCGGGTGAGTAATGGTACTGCCAGTGTCTTGATTGGCTTGCAATCCTTCGCCGAAGGGCTGGATTTGAAAGGTGAATTACTGACTCAGGTTCATATTCATAAAATCTCGTTTCCACCTATCGACAGCCCAGTGATCCTCACTGAAGGTGAGTGGTTGAAGTCGTTAAAACGTTATCCGTTTGAAGTACAAAGTCTGCCAAGTGCCTCGTTTAATCTGATTCAGCAGGTTGGGAGGTTGATCCGCAGTAATGAATGCCGTGGTGAGATTGTTATTTACGATCGGCGTTTACTAACCAAGGGTTATGGTTCGCGATTGTTAGCCGCGTTGCCGGTTTTCCCGATCGAGCAACCGGATATGCCAGAAGGCGTGATTGTTCCTGCTCCGGTGTTAAAGGCTGCGGTTAAGCCAACGGTGAAGAGAGGGCGGAGGAAACGGACGGCGTTATAGTGATAATATTTCAGTGAAATTTAATCTGATTTAGGTTTATTGCCTGATTTATGTTTAACACTGAGTTTATGCTAACGAGTACTGACAGGGGAAATGCCGCACCATGGATTACAGTAAGATTATCAAAGAGATTGGGCGCGGTAAGGATCATGCCCGTGATCTGGATCTGCCCACGGCCTATGAATTGTATAAAGCGATGCTGGCGGGGCAAGTACCCGCGCTGGAACTGGGTGGCATCCTGATTGCTTTTCGTATCAAAGGTGAATCCGAGCAGGAAATTCTGGGTTTTTATCAGGCGATGCAAGAACAGGTGATACCACTGCATGCCCCCAAAAACCGCCCGTTACCGGTAGTGATCCCAAGTTATAACGGTGCTCGTAAACAGGCCAATTTAACCCCGTTACTGGCGCTGCTGCTTTCGCGTCTTGGCTTGCCGGTTGTGGTGCATGGCGTGACAGAGGACAGCAGTCGGGTGACCAGTGCCGAGATTTTTCAACAACTGAATATCCCGTGGTCACTCAGTGCCGCTGACGCTCAACAACGTCTGGAGAGTGGATTGCCGGTGTTTATCCCAGTGTCTGTCTTATCCGCTCAATTAGACCAACAATTGCAGCAACGCTGGCGCATGGGGGTCAGAAATAGCAGCCACACGCTGGCAAAGCTGGCAACACCGTTTATTCACGATAGCGCACTGCGTCTGGCCAGTGTTTCTCATCCGGAATATATGCAGAAGGTGGGGGGCTTCTTCCAGGCGATCAGTGCTCCAGCCCTGTTACAGCAAGGAACTGAAGGGGAGGTGTATGCTAATCCATCACGCTGCCCTGCGATTCATTACATTAGTGGGGGGGAACAGCAAATCTTACTGGGGAGCCAACCAGGGCCGAGTGAGCAGGCGTTACCGCTATCGAAAGATGCAGCCATAACAGCAGGTTGGATTGAAAGATGTCTGGCCGGAGAGTTTCCTATTCCTGACTCGATTCAAAAACAGTTGGCATGTTGTCTGGTGGCGGCTGGGCGGGCTGACTCTGTAGAGCAGGCGCTGCAACAGATTAAAATAACTGTGCCGCTCTGACATCGGCTCATTTAACCATTTCAACCATGTATAATTGGCGGTGCGGTAACCGTGTCAGCCACGGTGAAGCCTAAGAGCGGAAGGGCGCAATCCAGAGTATCTGGCGATGGTAGGCAATATCCGCTCTCCACCCGTTTTGCCGCGATTTATGCTATCTTACGCGCCAGAAAATGCCTATCAGAGAGTCGGACGATGGAAAACAAAAAGATATTCCCAAAAGAAAAAAGCGGATTACACCCCCGAAATCGTCATCGCTCACGCTATGATTTTGATGCCCTCTCAGTGAGTTGCCCTGAGTTGGTCCCTTTTCTGGCACCTACCGCCTATGGTGATATTTCTCTCGATTTTGCCGATCCGATGGCAGTAAAAATGCTTAACCGGGCATTACTGAAACATTTTTACGGTATTGAATATTGGGATGTTCCGGCTGATTTTTTATGCCCGCCAATCCCTGGACGTGCTGATTATGTGCATCATCTGGCCGATTTATTAGCTAGCTGCAATGATGGTGTGATCCCACAGGGAAAGAATATTGCAGTACTGGATATTGGTGTTGGCGCTAACTGTATTTATCCGATTATTGGTCAACGTGAATATGGCTGGCGTTTCACCGGTACTGACATTGACCCACAAGCGCTCAGTGCGGCAAAAATGGTGGTATCGATGAACCCGACGCTGAAAAATACGCTGCGGCTTACACTACAAAAAGATCCGCAAGCTATTTTCGCAGGGGTGCTGGCGGTGAATGAACGCTATGACGTTACGCTATGTAACCCCCCATTCCACAGTTCAGCAGAGGAAGCGGCGGCCACTACTCGCCGTAAGTTACACAAGCTGGGGAAAAGCGAAGTAACTGATAAGCCAGTACAAAACTTTGGCGGCAAGAACAGTGAGCTCTGGTGTGAAGGTGGGGAAGAAGGGTTTGTTAGCCGTATGGTGGCGGAGAGTGTGACGAAAGCACAAAACTGCTTCTGGTTCACCTCATTGATTTCCAAAAAGACGACATTACCGGCCGTTTATCATGCTTTGCGCTACGCCAAGGCGGTAGAGGTTCGCACCATCGATATGGCGCAGGGGCAGAAGGTCAGCCGGTTTGTGGCATGGACTTTCCTGACGCCGGAACAGCAAGCTACCTGGAAGGCCGAGCGCTGGTAATCCCCGCGTATTTGACGTTGCAGGGGGCTGGCTGCTCGCCGCCTACCTGCCATTCCAATGACGTTGGTTATTGCACAATTATCCTCTGTTTTATCTTCCTCGATGTTGTTCACCTATTAACTGTTGTTCACCTGTTAATTCCAATACTTTAGGCTAAGCTGATCAAGATAAATCTTAGTCCGGCACCATAGCCGACAAGTCTTGGTTTTAATGTGATTTTTTGTCGTATTTTGATTGTATTAACTGATCGCCTAGGGTGAAAAATAATTTCCTGTTCAATAATTCACCATAAGGATTTAACTTATGCTGTTCAATTTCAGCTCATCCCATGCATCCCCGCGTGCCGAACTGACATCGATTGATAGTGCTATTGCCATGATTATTTTCAAACCCGATGGCACCGTGAAATATGCCAATAGGTTATTTTTACAGGCAATGGGATATCAGCAGGATGAGGTCATCGGTAAACATCATAAATTGTTTTGTGACCCGCAATATGTGCTCAGTGATGCTTATCGCCACCATTGGCAATTGCTCAATGAAGGGCGGCCAATTACCGATAATATTAAACGTATTCGTAAAGATGGCAGCATTATTTGGTTGCAGGGGACGTATACACCGGTGCTGGGTAGCCAAGGGAAAGTGATTGAAATTATTAAGATCGCCAGTGATGTTACTGAACGTATTTTACAATCTCAGGAACACCAGAGTTTGCTAAAGGCACTTAACCGCTCAATGGGGCTGATTACCTTCACTCCACAAGGCATTATTTTGGATGCTAATGATAATCTGCTGGAGGTTATCGGTTATTCGCTGGCAGATATTCAGCATAAATCGCATCAGGTATTGTGTACGCCAGAATTTTCTCACTCAGAAGAATATCGCCAACACTGGCAACGTTTAGCTCGTGGCGAGTTTATTATTGGCCGTTTTGAGCGTTTGAACAGCCGTGGTGAGCGAGTATGGCTAGAGGCCAGTTATAACCCGATTATGGACAATGAGGGGCAGGTGATTAAGGTAGTAAAAATTGCGCAGGATATCACGCAACTCATGCAACAGCAGGAGCATGAGGAAACCCTGATCCGTGACGTACATCACTTGTCATTAACCACCGATCGGTCAGCATCACAAGGGGCTGCGATTGTTCAACAGGCAGTGCGCGGTATGCAAGAGGTTGAGTTTATCGCCCGCGAAACGTCCAATGTGGTCAGTGATTTGGGCCGTTGCTCAAAAGAGATTGGTACTATGGTGGACGCTATTCGTAAAATTTCATCACAAACCAACCTATTGGCGATCAATGCCTCGATTGAAGCAGCTCATGCCGGTGAGCATGGCAAAGGGTTCTCTGTGGTAGCAAGTGAGGTCCGTTTGCTGGCAGACCAGTCACGTAAGGCGGCGACTGAAATCGAACAGATGACCAAGACGATTCAGAGCGGCGTAATGGCAGCGATCAAAGGCATGGGAACCTGTGTTGAGCAAGCGGGTGGTGGGGTGATACTGACACAAGATGCGGGTGAGGTTATCAATCAGGTTAATATCGGGATGCAGGATGTGGTGAAGCTGATGACGGCATTTGCGCAGGTCAAGAACCAGCAAGCACAGGTATGACGAACTAATTAGCACAAAAAAATTTGGCGGGATCAGTAAGATACCCGCCAGAGGTATTTTAGGGCAGAACTCAATATCGTCTCAGGAAACGTGTTGCAGAAATTCCTGTAAACGTTCACTGGGTGGATTAGAGATCAGGCTATCTGGGTCACCATCTTGCGCCACCCGGCCTTTATCAATAAAGATCAGACGCGATGCCACTTTTTGGGCAAAGCCCACTTCATGAGTGACGATGACCATGGTCATACCCTCTTCGGCCAAATCTTTCATCACCGTTAAGACTTCGTGCCGCAATTCCGGGTCCAACGCGGAGGTAGGTTCATCAAACAGCATCAGCTTGGGTTTCACCGCCAGAGCACGGGCGATAGCCACACGCTGCTGCTGGCCGCCAGACAGTTCAGACGGGTAATGATGAGCACGATCTTCCAACCCAACCTTGGTCAATAACGCCATTGCGAGTTTATTGGCCACTTCTTTAGAAGCACCCCGCACACGGAGCGGGCCAAAAGCCACATTTTCCAGCGCGGTCAGATGTGGGAACAGATAAAACTGCTGGAACACCATGCCAGCTTCCTGACGAATGAGGCGTTCATCGACTCTGGGGTCATTGACATCCAGTCCATCGACAATCAATTGGCCGCTGGTAATGACTTCCAGCTTGTTGATACAACGCAGCAGGGTAGATTTGCCCGAGCCGGAAGGGCCAATAATCACCACGACTTCTCCCTTGGTGATATTCAGATTGATATCGTGGAGCACCTGGGTTTTGCCAAAGTGTTTGGAGACGTTTTTGAATTCAATCATATTATTTTCAGCTTTCTTTCTAACCGACGCAGAACGAAGCTCAGAGCCAAGGTGATAATCAGGTAGATCACCGCCACTGCACTCCATATTTCCATCGCGCGGAAGTTACCGGCAATAATCTCCTGACCCTGACGAGTCAGTTCGGCTACGCCAATCACGATAAACAGTGAGGTATCTTTGATACTGACAATCCATTGATTACCTAACGGTGGCAGCATACGGCGCAGTGCCAGAGGAGCAATCACATAACGCAATGTTGCGCGTTTGGATAAACCCAGAGCCAAACCGGCTTCACGAAACCCATTGTGGATTGACAGTACCGCCCCACGGGTAATTTCCGCGATATAAGCACCAGAGTTAATCATGATGGTCACCACGGCGGCTGAGAAGGGATCGATGCGCAAAGGCATCATCATCGGCAATGCAAAGTAGATAAACATCACCTGCACCACAATTGGCGTACCACGGATCAGCTCGATAAACACTAAGGCAATATTTTTGCTCAGCCAACCGCCATAGGCACGGGCAAAACCTGCGGTTACCCCAATAATCAGGCCACCAAGCAACCCGAGGACCGAAATCCATAAGGTTAACTTGGCACCTTCAAGCAGGATTGGGATGGCGGGCCAAATAGCGCTCCATTCAAACTGCATGGATATTCTCCTGGTCTAAAAACGGCAAAAATAAATTACTTAGGTTCTACGCCAAACCATTTTTTATAGATTGCAGCGTAAGTGCCGTCTTCTTTCAGGGATTTCAGCGCCGCATTAACCTTTTCACGCAACTCACTGCCTTGTGGGAATGCGACCCCGTACTGCTGGGCTTTAATGGATTCACCCACCGCTTTGAACTGGCCATTACCGGCAGTTTTGATGAAGTAAAGGATGTTTGGTGTGTCATGCAAAACCGCATCAGCGCGGCCAGTGCCTAATTCCAGATAGGCGTTATCGATATTCGGGAATTGGCGCAGATCTTTGGTTTTGATGTTGGCTTTAGCGTAATCAACCGAACCGGTGCCGCTTTTCACTGCCAGCACTTTGCCTTTCAGATCAGCTTCACTTTTAATGTCGTTGTTATCCGCTTTTACCATCACTAGTAAGCCGCTGTTGTAGTAGCCGTCAGAGAAATCCACGGCCTTTTTACGTTCGTCAGTGATAGTGATACCGGCCAGAGCCAGATCAATGTTCTTGGTTTGCAACGCCGGAATGATGCCACTGAAATCCATTGGTTTCAGGGTGTATTTCAGATCCAGTTTTTTCGCGATGGCATCCCACAAATCGATATCGAAACCAACGTATTTGTCCCCTTGTTTGAACTCAAAAGGAACAAAAGCGGTATCCGTAGCAACAATCAGTTCTTTTTCTGCGGCGTGTGAGCTAACGGCAAAGGCCAGTGTCAGTGCGGCCAATGAAACTTTGATAAGTGACTTCATAAGTGGGCGTTCCTTTGTACTTTTGTGGATAGAGAACCGTTTTTATATTCCAGATAGCAATATGAAAAGATCATGCCAGAAATGTAACTTATTTAAATATAAAGAAATTATTCTAAATGATTAACATGCAATGACTTAGTTGGCATTATTTGTACTATCACGGCTCACCAACATGGGACGCTAATGTCATTATGGTGCAAATAATCCATTATTTACTTATTATTAACGTGTTAGTTAATAATAAACAATAGATGAATTGCATCAATGTAACAATATTGTTAACTGTCTCTGATTTTTGTTTGAGAAGGGTACCGCGAGGGCGACATGGGCTGCTATCGGAGTTGGCTATCTTTTGCGCTATATGGCCGCAATGAACAGAGCCGGATAACCGGCCCTGTTTCGTTGCCATGAGTCACCTTAGGCAGATGATTACTCAATATTCGCTTCAAGGAACCACAGGAATTTATCCAAATCACGAGACGCGGCAGTAAACATGTCGGCGCTATCTTCATCATCGACTTCTGTTATGGCTTTGCGGAGAAAGTTTGCGACCACCCCATAGCGATCCGCCAACTCCTTCAGGTGCTCTTGCACGCTATGAATATGGGTTGGATAGCTCTTCAATGGGGTTTTATCGGTAACAAGTTGTGCAGTACCGAGTGCAACACCGCCTAATTGTACGGCGCGCTCGGCAAAGGTATCCAGATGTTCGGTAAGGGCCGTGCGGAAGCCGTCCAGCATTTCGTGGACGGCGATAAAGTTAGCCCCGCGCATGTTCCAGTGAGCCTGTTTGGTGATAAGTGACAGATCGATAAACTGGATAACCATCTGGTTTAAGAGCTTAATCGTAAGCTCTTTAGTATGTTCATCAACATTATTACGGGTATAGATTAGTTCGGAAGATTTTGCTTTTACCAGTTTTGCTGTACTCATAATAGGTATCCCTTTATTGAGTTGATTACCAATTTCTTCACCGCAATAAGTATAACAAAGATATTTAATTTTGCAGGCCAGATAGTGCCTATTAATTAAATAGCCGATAGTCGGAATTGTTTGTAAATGTAATTTATTATTTCTCTTTAATAATATTGGCCTTACTTTGTTTATGTCTAATTGATAATATCTATCACTGCGGTTTACATGCATTTTTATTTAAGTATTATCTTTGTGTTTTTAAATGGTATTTACGGTTAAAAGCGAGGCTAAGATGTTATTAATTAATAGGTTGGCGAAGGTGAATGATGTGATAAATAAATAGTTATCCGACTGGACTATTTGATAGTGACTTTATTCGTGTGGTATGACGGCCAATGAATTTAACTGACATACCACACGGCAAGTTACTGCCGGGTGCGGGCAACAATAAATAAACGTGGGAATGCTAACAAGCGGCGGCCATCAGTCTGTTGTGGATAGGCAATATCGATGAGCGCCAGATAATCTTGCAGGAAATCCAATTGCATAGCTTCCGAAAGTGGTTCAAGAAAAGGCCGTAAACCGGTGGCACGTAACCAATCGACGATGGCTTGCGCTGAAGGCATCGGATGGTAATAGGTGGTACGCCAGATATCCACCTGATCTGCATTGGGAGCCAGTAAATCATAATATTGATTGGCAGTGAGTACTTTTGCCCGTATCGCCCCGGCTTCCTGTAGTGTCTGTTGCCACGGGCCGTTTTCTGCGACTTGCCGCATTGCCCGATGGCTTGGCTCGGCCAAATTATCGGGCATCTGGACCGCCAGTATGCCGTTGGCTGTCAGTTTGGCGAACAAAGAGGGGAAGAGCTGCGGGTGGTCAGTCAGCCACTGCAACGATGCGTTGGCATAAATAAGATCTTGTGGCTCGGAAGGTTGCCACTGGCGGATATCTGCCGCAAGAAAGGTGCAATCAGGCAGGCGCTTCTGCGCGCTAGCCAGCATAGCGGCAGAGTTATCAATACCGACAAGCTGAGTGTGTGGGAAGCGCTGGCGCAGCAATTCAGTGGAATTCCCCGGCCCGCAACCTAAGTCGCTGATGTGCCGTGGTTGTATCGCAGTGATGTGCGCTAACAGATCCTTCGCTGGGCGGGTTCGTTCTGCTTCAAATTGGCGGTATAAATCAGGGTCCCAGTCTTGCATGTATGGCCTCCAGTAGAAAAAGATGAGTTTATTATAGATTCTGCAAGGGTCCGCTAAACAATACCGCTCCGGTTGGTTGTCCGGTTGGGGAGCCACCATGAGGTTCTAGGCTGATTGCCAATAATGAATTACCGCTTAACTGATTTTCAGCCAGTATCAGATGTGTTGGCCCATGGGTATTCAACAACCCCAGTGAGTGCGGCTTTTCACCGGCCGGAATGCTCCATAACTCAAGGCTATTATTGTTGCTTACTGCAATCGGGTTCAGTGGGGTCAAGGTTAGGTTACGCGTTGACTTTTCCAGGCTAACCACCCATTGGCCATTTTGCTGGCTATTGGATAATACGGCCACCGGTACGGCAAGGGGCGGCTCGACCAACAAGCGTGGGATCACCAGCAGCG
The DNA here is from genome assembly GCF_001152565.1 of Yersinia pekkanenii. Taxonomy (GTDB): domain Bacteria; phylum Pseudomonadota; class Gammaproteobacteria; order Enterobacterales; family Enterobacteriaceae; genus Yersinia; species Yersinia pekkanenii. The sequence goes on from NZ_CQAZ01000042.1 coordinate 17,714, forward strand.
CGGCCAAACCCGCGGCGACAGCCCAACCCAGATAAGACCAACGATTAGGCTTAATGTGGCGCACATTGAGAGGGGGCAACTGTAACTCAAGCCGCTTCCAGACTCGCTCTGGTGGCTCCAAAGGCGTCAGTTGATTATCCAATTGAGTAAACAGGCTCTGCCAACGGGCAACATCCACCGCCAGCCGTGGGTCACGACGGATCCTTCGTTTAAAACGCATCTGGGCCAGTCCACGCAGGGTTCCCAGCGCATATTCTGCGGCCAGTGCTGAGTCATATTCGCGTCTGTTTTTCATAAACCTACACAGCTCTTCAGGTGATCCAGTGCACGACGTATCCAACTTTTTATCGTACCCAGTGGTTGCTGCAAATGAACCGATATTTCCCCATGGGAAAGCCCCTGATAATAAGCCAGCATAATACTTTGCCGTTGCTCTACCGGCAGATGGGTCATACAGTCTGCTAGCTGTTTAGCCTCATGGTCTTGCTGCAATTTTGCCAAAGGTGTCAGCGAGTTATCGGTCAGTGAATCTGCCTGGTCATCGTCCAGTGTTTGTAGGCGATTATCACTGCAACGCATCAGATCGATGGCCCGGTTGCGCACAATATGGGTCAACCAGGTCAGCGGAGCGCTGAGTTGCGCATTGTAATTACCGGCTCGGCTCCAAACGGTGAGAAAACTGTCGTGTAACACTTCTTCTGCCCGAGCATGGTTGCGTAGCATTCGAAAGGCGACTGCGAATAATCGGGGGGAGGTGAGGCGGTAAAGTTTTTCAAAAGCGGACTGATCGCCATGAGCAATGGCATTGATCAGCCCTATTTGTTGTTCCAGTGAACATTCGTTCATGCGCCAATCCCTAAAAGGTCCGTCAGGTGCAGTGAGACACTGCACCCAGTATAGACGGATTTTATTTAGGCATCAGAACAGCATCAATGACATCGATCACACCATTTTTCTGTTGTACATCATAGGTACTGATATTTGCAATGTTACCTTTGCCATCTTTAAGCTGAATATTATGTGGCCCATTATTCATGATCCATAATGATTGGCCATTGACTGTTTTCAGCTCTGCACGTCCGCCACCGGCTTTAATTTTACTTTCCAGTTGTTTCATATCGTACTTCCCTGGAACCACGTGATACGTCAGAATTTGGGTGAGCATGGCTTTATTTTCTGGTTTGACCAAACTTTCAACCGTACCTGCTGGCAACTTTGCAAACGCGGCATTGGTGGGGGCGAATACGGTAAATGGCCCGGGGCCTTGCAGGGTATCAACCAACCCCGCAGCTTTAACTGCAGCAACTAAAGTTGTGTGATCTTTTGAGTTCACCGCATTCTCAATAATGTTTTTGCTTGGGAGCATCGAAGCCCCCCCCACCATGACAGCTTCTGACGTCATAGCGGCCATAGAAACACTGCTGAAGGCTAAGGAAGCACAAATAACGGTATGAATAAGCGTTTTCATAATGTATTCCTTTTGGGATGGTTGAGGTGAAGTCTTGCCTCACATCTATCTATACGAATCAGCCAGGTGTTTTGGATGCAAAAAAAGTGAAAAATAATCAATAAAAAACGCCAGCCCGCGAAATGACAGGGCTGGCGTTTGATAAATAAGATATGACTGGGCGGATAAAAGGATCATTAGCCCAGATTTAGCACCAGCCCCCGATGCATAACGTAGGCATCAACATAGCCGAGTTGACTATGGTTAAACGCGTTTGGCAGTGTGGCAATAATCTCAAAACCAAGTTTTTGCCACAACGCAACCGCCAGAGTATTGGTGCTGACCACAAAGTTAAACTGAATAGCCCGGTAAGCGAGGGCGGTTGCCTGTTCAATACAATGGATCCCCAGCGCTTTGCCAATACCCAGCCCACGAGCTTGTCCGTCGACGATAAACGAAGCATTTGCCACATGGGAACCCAGACCGCGCTGGTTATCGATTAATTTATACATCCCCAGGATCCGCCCTTGGTGTAACGCAACCCAGCCACGAACTCCGGTACCAAACCAGTAATCATAGGCATCTTGTTTCGGCGTATCAGGGGTGAACACATAGGTGTCACCACCGTTGATTACAGCCTGAAACAGTGGCCAGATTTCAGCAAAATCTTCGGGTACTGCAATTCTGATTTCCATTATGTGGCCCTTTCAGGTGATTTGATCAAGTTGCGGCTTGGGTCTGATGGTCAAAGTGGCACCGATAGAGGCGCTGATAATCGATCCCAACGCCAGCCATTGAACCAACGTCAGATGTTCATTTAGGAACACCAGCCCTGAAATTGCGGCTAATGCGGGCTCCAGACTCATTAACGTGCCAAATGTCCGCGTGGGAAGACGGGTTAGCGCCACCATTTCGAGTGAGTAAGGTAATGCCGTCGATAGAATTGCCACCGCCAAAGCCACTGGCAAGATTGCAGGGCTGAACAGGGCCATACCGTTATAAGCCACCCCGATCGGGCAGAAAATCAGCGCAGCGATCAAAGAGCCAACCGCAACGGTACCGGGACCATGATCGCCGCCCGCTTTTTGACCTGAAATAATATAGATCGCCCAACAGGCACCGGCCCCCAGAGCACAAGCCGCACCAAATAAATCAATGGTATCAATGCTATTGCCCAAGGGTAACAGGAACCATAGGCCCAAAATGGCCAACCCCACCCAGATAAAATCGACCGGACGACGGGAAGCGAACATGGCCACTGCCAAAGGGCCGGTGAATTCCAGCGCGACCGCAATGCCTAATGGCACGGTTTTTAATGACAGGTAAAATAAAAAGTTCATTCCCCCTAATGCCACCCCATAAATAAGCAGGGGTAAACGGCTTCCAGCGTTAAATCGCATCCGCCAAGGCTTAAATATGACGAACAGAATAAGTGTGCCAATACCGAGCCGTAGCGAGGTTATTCCCTGTGCGCCGACCAGTGGGAACAAGCTTTTTGCCAGTGATGCGCCGCTTTGGATTGAGATCATAGCGATCACTAGTAACAGAATAGGGACTAATGGGAGTGAATGTTTGGATGAAGGAGACAAAGACATCCTTTTGAGCCTCAAAGAAAATGATTAGGTAGCCGTCTTTGCCAGTGTAAATGAAATGTCAGCCCAGTGTTGAAAAATAACCAAAGAGCAGAAAAAAGAAATGGAAAAGGATAAAAAGTAATGGCTGTTGTTTTTTAACGCTATTTTTGGTGTTTATTTAAGCGTCAAAATTAAGAATAATCTGGAATGGACTTTAGTGATGAGTGTCACAAAAAGGTGTACCATACGCAGAATTCGTAAGCGTATTAGCAAGATAGATGATACTTGAAACTCTTTGTTACACCAAATAAATGATTAGACAATCATATGTATGCAGAGTTTCCAACTGTTTATTGTTATAATTTCATGGTGTTTTAGTTTCATCTAAAAATTGGCGTTTTTCGAGGTGGTTATGAATAAAATTGCATGTCTTTCAGCTGTAGCAGCTTGTGTATTAGCCGTGACCGCAGGTTCAGCCTTTGCCGGTCAAAGCACCGTTTCTGGTGGTTATGCCCAGAGCGACTACCAAGGTGTTGCTAACAAATCTTCAGGTTTCAACCTGAAATACCGCTACGAGTGGAGTGATTCTCAACTGGGTTACATCACTTCTTTCACTCACACTGAAAAAAGCAGCTTCGGTGACAGCGCGTCTGTTTACAACAAAGCACAATACAACGCTATCACCGGTGGCCCAGCTTACCGTATCAACGATTGGGCTAGCGTTTATGGCCTGGTAGGGGTGGGTTATGGCCGTTTCAGCCAGAACTTCCCAACATCTGCTAGCGACAAAAACAGCACCAGCGATTACGGTTTAACTTACGGCGCAGGTATGCAGTTCAACCCAATGCAAAATGTTGCCCTGGACGTTTCTTACGAGCAGAGCCGCATCCGTAATGTTGACGTTGGTACTTGGGTTGCTGGCGTAGGTTACACTTTCTAAGCTGCTGCTGAGGATAATCAGCATTCACCTTTAACCGTGAATGGCTGTATCAGATAAAAATCCGCTTTCGGGCGGATTTTTTTTGCCAGTCATATCATGCAGCCACTGGAAATCGCGATTAATCTTGTATTGCTACTGGCCGCGATATCAGTATTTCCTGGTGGAGCAAAAAATTATCTGACTGCATTCGCAGCATCTGCAATCAACGCGATTATCTGCTGTGGATAAGAGAGCAGTGATGCGTGGCTGGAGGGTAATTCAATTACTTTTTGTGCCTGAATTCGTTCGGCAAACTCGCGCTGAGTCTCGACCGGTAACATTCTGTCTTCCGTAGATACTTGATACCAGCAAGGTTTTACCCGCCAGGCAGGTTGGGCCGATTTATCAGTAAAAGTACGTGCCGCGATGGGTTTTTGTATCAAAGACATCACCAGAGCTTCATCTTCGCCAAGGTCTTGGCATATATTTTCATGGAACTTATCAGTATCAATCCACAAAAAACCATTATCATCTGGGCGAATGTAGGCCGCGCCAATAGGTGGTTTACGCAATGCAAAGGTACTGGACAGGCTTTCGCCCGCATCTGGGGCAAAAGCGGCGAGATAGACCATACCGACCACATTTTGCAGATGCCCGACTTGAGTAATAACCATACCGCCATAGGAATGGCCGACTAATAATGTAGGGCCACATAATGCCGTCGTTAGCTTGATAGTACGTTCTACGTCATCTGCTAATGACGTCAGTGGATTTTGTATCGCAATAACCCGGTGTCCCATAGCATGCAGCGCTGGGATAATATGCCGCCACTGTGAGCCATCAGCCCACGCGCCATGTACTAATACAATATTAAGTTTGGTCGTCATATTCCCCCCGAAACGGGTATTACCGCAAGGCGTGCATAATATATTTATGCAGAAATGGCATTATCGATGAATAACAACTTCTACTCATTTACTGCTGTTAATTAAAAACTTTGGTTATATCTGCAGGTTATTAAAATTAAACTAATCTGTTATTAGATATAAATTATAAAGCGCCGTTGGCTGATAGCTTTAAGATAAAGATGAAAGTGAAGTATTAAATTAATTCATTGAAATGGTAATCAGCGATATAAAATCCCTGACAACACAAAATACCCTGATTAACATAAGTAAAAACAAGAGATTAACACGGTGTTATGTTCAGGTATAACCGTGTAATTTACTGGTAAAAAAGGAAGAATGTGACACACTACTATCAGCGCTGATTTACCTTCACTGTTCTTATCGTGACGCCATATCAAGCTAAATAAATAATAATAAATTTTAATAAAACAATTAGTTGCAATAAAAATAGGTTGTAATCATGACAACACTCAGTGAACAGGTACCACCGATGCTACATGACACCAAGCTTGAGCAGCAGATTTTACGACGATCGATTTTTTTCACTTTGTTTATTGCCATTATGGGGATTGTGTTCGGTATTGTATGTGGTTCGATGTCGATCATTTTTGATGGTATGTTTTCTGCGTTAGATGCTGGAATGTGCAGTTTATCTTTAGTGGTCTCCCGATTACTCGGCCAACCGCACAGCAGACGTTTTCAATATGGTTTTTGGCATGTAGAGCCTTTGGTATTAGCTTTTAATGGCAGTTTACTGGCCTTTCTTTGTTTGTATGCTTTTGTTAATGCTATTAAAGGTATTATTGATGGTGGCCGGGAATTGGAGCTTGGCTGGGCTATTGTCTATGCGCTGGTTGTTAGCATTTTCTGTTTTACAATTTTCTTAAAACAGCGACGTTTGAATAAACGTGTTAAATCTGAGCTAATTGCATTGGATACTAAAAGCTGGCTGATGTCAGCTTGCATAAGCTCTGCTTTATTAGTGGCATTTTTGCTTTCCTGGAGTATGGAAGGCACCCGTTATGAGCATTTGATTGTTTATACTGACCCTAGCGTACTGGCGCTGTTAACCCTGATATTGATACCCATGCCGATAAAAACAGTCATCGCGGCAGTCCGTGAAGTATTACAAATGACGCCGGATACACTGGATAACGCCATCGAAAACATCATGGATAAGCTAATGGCAAAATATAAATTTATAGATTATTCCCATTATGCTACCCGCATGGGGCGGGGGTTATTTGTCGAGATCCATGTGGTTATTTCATCTGAAATGGAAGCGAATGGTGTTAGCCATTTCGACAAAATACGGGATGAAATTGCTCAAGAGATTGGTGAGTCCGGCCCTCATCGTTGGCTGACAATCTCGTTTACCCGTGATGCCAAGTGGCTTTAAATTAACTAATAGGGTAATGATTATGATGGAAAAAATGACTGTTAAGCGCCATGTGAAACTGAATGCTATTGATGTACCACCCAGGTTTGATGCTGTTTCTAAGGTGGCTATCAGTGATGAGACCATCAAATACCGTAAAGCCAAAATTATCAATAATATGCTCAACTCTGGAATCGATTACTTATTCGTTTATGCCGACAAAGAGCATGGCGGTAATTTTGAGTATTTGGCCGGGTTTATTCCTCGTTTCGAAGAAGCCGCAATGGTGCTGCATGTCTCGGGCGCGGTCTATTTATTGCTAGGTAACGAGAATTTAAAATTATCTCAATATGCCAGGGTCGATAATACTGCGATTCATATTCCCTATTTTTCTTTACCCAATCAGCCAATGGAAAATAGCAAAACATTGCCTGAATTATTGATTGATACCGGATTGCAACAGGCTAACAAAGTTGGCGTCGCCGGTTGGAAGTTGTTTACCAGTGCGCAGGACGATAATAGCCAGTTGTTTGATATTCCGTATTTTATTTTGGCTGCGATAAAACAGTCGGTTTCTCCTACGACACCAGTTATCAATGCTACAGCCCTATTTATTGGTGGTGATACGGCAGCCAGAGTGACCAACAATGCTAATGAATTGGCTCACTATGAATATGGCGCGAATCTGGCCTCAAATTGTATTCTCAACGCGTTGGCTGCGTTAGAGATAGGCAAAACAGAAAAGCAACTGGGTCGTTATCTGGCAGATGAAGGGCAACCTAATAGTGTTGTAATGATTGCAGCCACCGGTGCTCGTTTTGAGCAAGCTAATTTGTATCCCAGTGATAAAGCGGTACAACTTGGCGATAAGATATCCTTGACCACCGGCTTTAAAGGCGGCTTGAGCAGCAGAACGGGTTACGCTGTCCATCATGCGGATCAACTGCCTATTGCAGAGAGAGATTATCTCGCTAAAGTTGCTATTCCTTATTACACCACGGTAGTGGCCTGGCTGGAAAATATTCGTATTGGAATGTCAGGCAAAGAGATGTATTCGCTCGTTGAAGAGGTTTTCCCTAAATCGCAATACCACTGGTCATTAAATCCGGGTCATTTGGTGGCTGATGAAGAGTGGTTGTGCTCACCTATCTATAGTGGTTCTGAAGAGAAAATTAGCAGTGGGATGATATTCCAAATCGATATTATTCCTTCAGTAAAAGGTTATGCAGGAGTGAGTGCAGAGGAGTGCATTGCGCTGGCCAGCCAATCTTTACGCCATGAACTTGCTACCCAGTACCCTGAGGTTTGGCAAAGAATACAAAAGCGTCGTGATTATCTGAGTAATGTGCTGAATATTCATCTCAGTGAAGAGGTGCTACCCATGTCTAATGCCGTTGCTTATCTGCGGCCTTTCTTGTTGGACAAGCACAGTGCGCTGCAATGTATCGATGAGACGCAACATTGATAATTTTAGGGTTCATATTATTGACTTGAGGGGGCAATTTAGCCCCTTTTATCTATCGATGTCTCTGCATTAACGGCCGTTCACCTTCAGATTTATATCTTTGCTGAGATTTCGTGCAAAACTGGAGGCGATACTCTGGCCATCTTGTGGCATAATGCGCGCCGAATCACATTTTCTATAATTCTTGAATATCCCTATTCAGAAATCCAATCGAGAGCGAGCTCTGTGCTAAGTACTAACAATATCACCATGCAATTCGGCAGCAAGCCGCTGTTTGAAAACATTTCAGTAAAATTCGGTGGCGGTAATCGCTACGGCCTGATCGGCGCTAATGGTTGTGGTAAATCCACCTTCATGAAAATCCTTGGCGGTGATCTGGTGCCAAGCGGCGGTAACGTATTCCTTGACCCAAATGAGCGTCTGGGTAAATTACGTCAGGACCAATTCGCCTTTGAAAACAATACAGTGCTGGACACCGTTATTATGGGTCACGGCGAACTGTGGGAAGTAAAAGAAGAGCGCGACAGCATTTACGCCATGCCTGAAATGAGCGAAGCAGACGGCTATAAAGTTGCTGATCTGGAAGTTGCCTATGGTGAAATGGATGGTTACAGCGCAGAAGCCCGTGCCGGTGAATTGCTGCTCGGTGTCGGTATTCCGGTTGAACAACATTATGGGTTGATGAGCGAAATCGCTCCCGGCTTCAAATTGCGTGTGTTGTTGGCGCAGGCCCTGTTCTCAGACCCGGAAATTTTGCTACTTGACGAGCCGACTAACAACTTGGATATCGATACTATCCGCTGGTTGGAACAAGTTCTGAACGAACGTAGCAGCACCATGATCATTATTTCCCATGACCGTCACTTCCTGAACATGGTGTGTACTCACATGGCGGATCTGGATTACGGCGAACTGCGTGTTTATCCGGGTAACTATGACGAATATATGACTGCGGCGACTCAAGCTCGCGATCGTCTGCTTTCTGATAACGCCAAGAAAAAAGCCCAGATCTCTGAGCTGCAATCTTTTGTTAGCCGTTTTAGTGCCAATGCCTCTAAATCTAAGCAAGCGACTTCACGCGCCCGTCAGATTGATAAAATTCAACTTGATGAAGTGAAAGCCTCTAGCCGCCAGAACCCGTTTATCCGTTTTGATCAGGATAAAAAGTTGTTCCGTAATGCGCTGGAAGTTGAACTGCTGACGAAAGGTTTTGATAACGGCCCGCTGTTTAAAAAACTGGATCTGCGCCTGGAAGTCGGTGAAAAAGTGGCTATCCTTGGGCCGAACGGTATCGGTAAATCTACTTTGCTGAAAACGCTGGTAGGGGATTATGAGCCGGATTCTGGTACCGTGAAATGGTCTGAAAACAGTAAGATCGGTTACTACGCGCAGGATCACGCCAGCGATTTTGAAATCGATCTAACGGTATTTGACTGGATGAGCCAGTGGAAACAGGAAAAAGACGACGAGCAGGCTGTGCGCAGTGTGCTGGGCCGTTTGCTGTTTAGCCAGGACGATATCAAGAAGAAAGTACAGGTTTTGTCTGGTGGTGAGAAAGGGCGGATGTTGTTTGGTAAGCTGATGATGCAGCGCCCTAACATTCTGGTCATGGATGAGCCAACCAACCATTTGGATATGGAATCGATTGAAGCTCTTAACATGGCATTGGAAATGTATGAAGGCACGTTAATCTTTGTTTCCCATGACCGTGAGTTCGTCAGTTCATTGGCGACCCGAGTGATTGAAATGACACCAAACAAGCTGATCGACTTTACCGGCAACTACGAAGATTATCTGCGTAGCCAAGGTATTCAGTCCTGATGATTTGACTGAGTGTTAATAAGAGAGCTGATGACTCGATGTTAGGCGGTGAGGATAGGCAGAAGAGTAAAGCGTCCGCGCCAGGGATGGCGCGACACAAGCCCCCAAGGACGGGTTTACGGCGTCTTTACTGTCTGCCTGTTCTCTCCGTGCTGAGCACTTTGTCATTAACCTCAGCTGATGCATTACATCAGCTTTTTTTGTGCTCAATATCCCATGAGTCCTTCCCACAAACCTCACAGTTGGCGTCTTTTGCCAGTTTTAAACTGCGAAACTCTGCCGTCATGGCGTCATACATCAATATCCGGCCTGATATCACCTGACCATAGTCAGCCAGTATTTTTATGGTTTCCATGGCTTGTAAATTGCCAATAATACCCACTAAAGGCGCCATGACGCCGGCCTCAACGCAGGTCAGTGCATTATCACCAAACAGCCGACTCAGGCAACGATAGCAAGGCTGGTTCTGTTGATAGGTAAAGACACTGAGTTGCCCTTCCATACGAATTGCCGCACCTGAAACCAGTGGTTTACGTTGTGCATGGCACAGACGGTTAAGCTGTTCGCGGCTGGTGACATTATCGGTACAATCCAACACTAATTGATGTTCAGCGATGGTAGCAGCGAGTTGCTCATCATCTAATTGAGCATCGATCGATTGCAGTACCAGATGGGGGTTAATTTCTAACAGCGTTAGGGCAGCGGAGGCCACTTTTGACAGACCAATACGGTTATCGCGGTGCAGAACCTGCCTTTGCAGATTGGAAAGAGAAACCGTATCAAAATCCAACAGCGTAAGATGGCCGACACCTGCCGCTGCCAGATATTGTGCCGCCGCACACCCAAGGCCACCTAATCCGACGATTAACACTTTGGCTGCGTTCAGTTTCTCTTGACCGTCAAAGTCAAAACCGTGCAAGACAATTTGCCGGTTATAACGCAGTGCTTGCGCATCGGAAAGTTCAGGCAACATGTCAGTTTCCCCGTAATTAATTATCCGAACCATTCATTATGCCAATAACGCGTTAAACAGTTCGATCTCAACAGTCTCACCGATAGCTACCGAGCCACGTTCCCGTTCAAGAACGATGAAACAGTTGCCCTGGCTGAATGAACTGAATACGTGAGATCCCTGGTGACCGGTAGTGTGAACCTCTAGTTCACCATGAATGTTGGTGGTGAAAATCCCTCGTTGGAAATCTAAACGGCCGGGGGATTTCTTCAATTTTGTTGCCGCGATTGCCTTTAGGCGTAATGGTGGACGCCATCCAGAATGACCAGAGAGTTTAGCGATTAATGGTTGTACCAACTGATAGAATGTCAGCGCAGCAGAGACTGGATTACCCGGTAAGCCGCAGAACCAAGCCCGTTTTAATTTGCCAAAAGCAAAAGGTTTACCGGGTTTTATCGCTAACGTCCAGAAACCAACCTCACCCAGTTCTTCCAGTATTTGTTTGGTATAATCCGCTTCACCCACCGAGACACCACCACTGCTAATAACCAAATCTGCGACGGCATCAGCTTGTTCAAATGCACTGCGTAATGCTTGTTGATCGTCACGGATAACGCCAAGGTCAATTATCTGGCAGCCTAACTGTTGCAGCATCAAACGCACCGCAAAGCGGTTGGTATCGTAGATCTGCCCTTCGCCCAGAGGTTGTCCAACGGGTTGCAATTCATCACCGGTTGAGAAAATAGCAACTTTCAAGGCGCGAAAAACGGTTATTTCGACAATACCCAGCGATGCCAGTAAAGGAAGTTGTGCCGCCCCTAACTTCACGCCCGCCGGGAAAACAGCAGCACCTTGCTGAATATCTTCCCCTGCCAGCCGGATATTTTGCCCAATATGTACGTTGTCGCTAAATGTGACGCCTTGTTCACTGATAACGGCTTGTTCTTGCATGACAACAGTATCGGCTCCTTGAGGAATAGGCGCTCCGGTCATGATTCGAATACAGGTATTGGCCGGCCATTCATCTTTAAAAGGTGCACCGGCAAAAGCCTTACCCGCCACCGGTAACGGCATGCCGCTGCTAAGCTCATTACAACGCACAGCATAGCCGTCCATCGCGGAGTTGGCGAACGGTGGTACGGCAATCGGTGAAGTAATTGCACTGGCTGTGATACGCCCCGCAGCATCGGTTAATTCGACAATTTCTGTTGCTGGCAATGGCGTGACCTGTGACAGCATTTTAGTCAGTGCTTGTTCCAAAGAGAGTAAATCCGAGGTATTACAGTAGTCCATGCTGAACTCCGTGGTCTGTTGCACCGTTGGCAAGAGATATTACTGGTGCAGAGCTACCAATCAAATAAGAGCACCATTATGGCAGAGATTACCAAGTGGGTGAATGGATGGGGGCTTAAAGTGGTAGCAGACTGGTGCTACCTTGATCAGGGTTACTCTTTTTAATTGGCATTAGCTTTCGTCAGAAGAAACAGAGGTGTGACATGGACTATCAAAAAATTCTAAAATTTTGGTTTAATGAGATGGACTCGGCGTCGTGGTTCAAAAAGGACGAGGATTTTGATGCCTATTTAAGCCAGCATTTTGGTGCCTTTTGGCAAGCGGCCTCTAAGGGGGAGTTGGCACATTGGCGGCATCATATCGAAGGGCGTCTGGCGGAGATATTGATACTAGATCAGTTCAGCCGGAACTTGTTCCGTGATTTACCGACTTCTTTTTCCTGTGATGGCATGGCGTTGGTATTGGCACAGGAAGCAGTGAGCAGTGGTCAGGCAGAGCAGCTATCCCAGACACAGCGCGGCTTTCTCTATTTACCGTTTATGCATTCTGAATCTGCATTAATTCATCAGCAAGCATTGAAGCTATATACCGAGTTAGGTAATAAGATCCAGCTAGATTATGAATTGCGCCATAAAGCAATTATCGATCGCTTTGGCCGCTATCCGCACCGTAATCATATTCTCGGACGGGTATCCAGTGCTGAGGAGCAAGCCTTTCTGCTACAACCGGGATCGGCATTTTAGCTTGTAATGGGTAACCATCGATAAGTGGCCAGTAGAACAGGTGTGCTGGTCATCGATTATTCCCTGTAATACTATTTTGTTACGGTTTATTTCTGTTTTGATTCTCACAAAAAACATGTGCCATACATACGAGATTACATATTTATGTAATTGACATCACAGGGGAAATTGAGTTATTTCCTAAACTGCCAGTTAAACGATAACTCCAATTGAAACAATATCGTTACCAATATATAACAACATAACAATATATGAATGAAAGTCCAATGCCTACATTCTCTCAGAACCGGGCTTATGTTGGCATGGATATTCAATATGATGACGGACATATCAATATGGCAGAAACAACATCAATAGATACAGTATCGGCAGAAAACATCGCACAATCAGCACGTCTGGCAGAGAAAGCCGATACCCGACAGAGAATTCGATCCATCGTCGGTGCCTCCTCAGGTAATTTGGTTGAATGGTTCGACTTCTATATTTACTCATTCTGCGCACTTTACTTTGCACCGCTTTTTTTCCCCAGTGATAATCCGACCACTCAGCTAGTGCAAACTGCGGGTGTTTTTGCCGCTGGCTTTTTGATGCGACCAATTGGTGGCTGGCTATTTGGTTATATTGCGGATAAGCATGGCCGCAAGCTTTCGATGCTTATTTCTGTTTATATGATGTGTGCTGGCTCGTTGATGATTGCCTGCCTGCCAACTTATGCCTCCATTGGCGGTCTGGCACCTATTTTGTTATTGGTTGCTCGCTTATTTCAGGGGCTATCAGTTGGCGGTGAATATGGCACCAGTGCAACGTATATGAGCGAAGTGGCAGTGAAAGGGCGCAAAGGTTTTTATGCTTCTTTCCAATATGTCACATTGATTGGTGGTCAACTATTGGCATTATTAGTGCTGGTTCTATTACAGCAAACGCTATCATCAGAAGTATTGCATAGCTGGGGCTGGCGTATTCCCTTTGTTCTTGGGGCATTGCTGGCGGTGGTTGCACTTTATTTACGTCGTTCATTGAATGAAACCTCAGATGAAAAAACGCGTAATAAGAAAGATGCCGGTAGTCTGAAAGGCCTGTGGAAGCACCGCCGTGCGTTTATTATGGTGTTGGGTTTCACGGCCGGGGGGTCACTTTCTTTTTATACGTACACTACTTATATGCAAAAGTATTTAGTTAACACCGCTGGAATGGAGGTGAAAACCGCCAGTTTGGTAATGACGGCTGCGCTGTTTATTTTTATGCTTATGCAGCCATTATTTGGTGCGTTATCTGACCGCATTAGCCGGCGTACATCGATGCTGACTTTCGGTTTATTATCCATGTTACTGACAGTGCCAATCCTCCATGCGCTGAAAGGAGTAACCAGCCCTTATATCGCCTTTATGCTTATTGTTACTGCTTTGATTATCCTCAGCTTCTATACCTCTATTGGTGGGTTACTGAAAGCCGAAATGTTCCCACCGGAAGTCAGGGCACTGGGGGTTGGCTTGTCTTATGCGGTAGCAAATGCCATGTTTGGCGGTAGCGCTGAATATGTTGCGCTGTCTCTCAAGTCTTTTGATATGGAAAACAGCTTCTTTTGGTACGTTTCGGCCATGTGTTTCCTAACTTTCCTGGTTTCATTGCGTTTGCACCGTAAAGGACAAGAGGTAGAGTTATAGTGCTGAGAATAAATTGCTGAAGTCACAATAATGTGGCTTCAGCGTACTCTTTTCTTCATGTTAAATTTCCATCTCTCATATTGACTATTTTATTACCATATGTGGCGGCTTCATCTGAGTGTGTAACCATTATTATGGTGGTTCCGGTCTGATTTATTCTGTTTAATTGTTCAAGTACGTTTCGGGTGTTCTTACTGTCCAAATTACCGGTTGGCTCATCAGCCAACAATAATGCTGGATCGGATACCATGGCACGGGCAATGGCAACTCGTTGTTGCTGACCACCCGATAATTGCATTGGTTTATGATCTTTCCGATTCTCGATAGCGAAGAGGTTCAAAATCCGAGTGACACGTTCAAGGCGTTCTTTTTTTGCAACATTGCGATACTTCAGCGGCAACTCAATATTATCGAATATTGATAAATGTGGAATAAGATTAAAGGACTGAAAATATAGCCTATCAACTCGCGTCTTAATGCAATTCGTTGTGAGTAACTTAGGGATACGACATCTTTTCCTGCTAAGGTAAGTGAGCCACTATCAAGTGAGTCAAACATACCTATAATGTTGAGCAAAGTTGATTTCCCCGATCCCGATGGCCCCATAATAGATACGAATTCACCTTGTTCCACCGCGAGGTTAAGATGATGAAATACACGGGTTTTAATCGTTTTTGTTATGAAGCACTTTTCTGCATTTTGTATATTTAGCATATTATTTAAACTCAATTATATTATATTCGTTACTGTTTAAATATGAAGGGATGATAATGCGTTGACCTGAATCTAGCCCTGCTGTTATTTCTGTTTTTTCCGCATTTCGGCGTTTTATTTCAACTTTAGTTTTAATTGCATGATCATATTGTTGTTGATAGACATATAGATAGTTACCTCCATTTCTATCTGAAATAATACTTTCATTGGGGACTAATAATAGTTTTCCCTTATCTTCTTGCAATGATATTTCTATTTCAATAGATTGGCCTCTTTTTAGCGGCACTTTGTTTAATTGAGTCGGTGTCAGCTTTGCCTTAAACTTGCCATTATCAATAACTGTGGAGACCGATTCAATAAGCAGTACAATATCCTGGCCATTTATTTTTGCAATAATACGAGTTTGTGGTTTTATCTTATCCAAATAATATTCACTCAAAAAGACATTGAAATAATATGAATTGAAATTATCTATGACTGCTATTTTTTCACCCGGTTTTATTTGCTGGCCTAACTCAATGTCCAAAACAGATAAAGAGCCGTCAATAGGCGCAGTTATTACTAATTGATCGATGCCCATTTCAATCATTCCCATCATTCGTTCAAGTAATAAAATAGAGTCATTAATATTATTTAATTGCTTAGGAAGTGATTTTTGGTTTTTGTCATTATGTTCCAGTAATATCTCACTTTTAATTTTCCAATTTTTCAGTATATCTTTTTGGTTTTCTAACTCTGATTTTGCAATCATCGATTTTGTATCGAGGACTTGATGCCTGACAAGGTTTTTGCTAACAACCTCGATCTGGTGTTGAGCTTCTTGTAGGCTGAGTTTGGTATCCCGATTATCTTGCTCCAATTGCATTTTCATATTACGCAGATTATTTATTTGTTCGGTAATATCTGCCATTTTGGCGGTTGTCTCTAACATGAAATCATAATTGGATAAACGAATAATAACATCACCTTTGTTAACCGCTTCAAAGGCTGTTTTGGCAATTTCAATGACTTTCCCCCCACGTTCACTTGATATAATCGTGCTTTCCTTTGGCACTGTAATGGCACGTGTAATTAATACGTCCTGAAATTCCTCTGGTTTAACCGTAATGAAAGTAGTGCTTTCCCGCGCAACTAATAATGTACTTTGGGTTGTGAACAAAGAGTAAATGTAAAAACAGCAGGCAATCATTGTAAATGATACACCTATAATAATTAACTTTATGCGTAAGTTTGTATGCGCATTTTTTTCAATATTTATATCCATATGGTTTGTTATTTCTTTTTAGTATTTATAAGATTACTATTTAAAATCAGCGTAATAGTCATAATGACAACTATGCTAATGATGAAAATAAAAAGCGTAGCAGTGGCATTGACGTATGAAAGATTATCCACAGCATGGTATTGAACCAACCATCGATGCAATAAAAAGAAACCTATCGAGAATGCTATTATAGCAGCAAGAATAATAGGGGCGATGTTTTGCTGTATAAAGAAAACGATATGGGTATAAATAGAACCACCAATAGATTCCATTATTTTTAATGTTTTCCCGATTCGTTTGGTTTCGGATATACTGATAATTATTGTGCTTATTAATATTAATGAAATTGAAAGTCCGGCAACTAAATTGGCTGTTTTTTGCATAAGTTTATTCGTATTGAAATATTCTTGATGTAAATGGTTTACTGTTTGTATCTGCATAGGATTAACAGGGTATCGTTCAAGTATTTTTTTTACTTCCCCAAGGTCCTGTCTATGTTGTAATTTTATCGCGGCGTATCGCTGAGACTTATTTTCAATAAATATTAATAACGGTGTGATGTTTTTATTTATATCTGCAAGATAAAAATCATTGATGATCTTAAGGATTCTGACTTTAGGTTCAGATTCATTATCATTAATATAAAATATACTGTTCAGTGTTTCATCATAGGAAGATTGTCCCATTAACGCCATAAAGGATTGTGTCGCTATTGCATGGATAACCTTGTTATCATCACTGGGTGTCAGCCTGTTCTCATGCCCTGCTAATACTTTGACTCCCCAAGTCTCAGGGAAATATTTATTGGCATTCAGTGTATTGACTGTTACTAATTTATCTTTCTCTTGCTGATTAAGATGAAATATTGAAGTGTTTGTCCTTGACATGTCAAAGGGTTGCCAGCTACTGAGTGCGATAGGTTCTATATTAACAATATTTTTCAATTCATTTTGCAAACTATTTATTGATGACAAATTAAGTAATTCATCGCTTAAAGTAAATGTCACTATATTGTCTTTTTTATAGCCAAAATCATGATGTAGCATAAAACTATTCTGTGTTAATATCCCTGCCCACAAATAGACCATTATGCCTGCGATTGTTATTTGTATGCACAATGTTCCTTGATAAATGTAGCGTGATATTGGCTGCTGATTATAAATATTATACTGGCCGGATTTATTGGGGAAGACGGTAATATAAAGGTATATTAAATGGGAAAAGAGTATTGCTGTATAAACTGAAATCAACGTAAGAAAGAAGGAGGTGAGTCGTGTTCTAGTATCTTGAATGAGTATTAACTCTTTAACGCCTATAGATAGCTGTGTTAGAACAATCAGAAGGAGGATGGTTAACAGGAGTACAAACAGAGTTTGTAACATTGTGATGTAAAATGACTCAGTCAATAGTTGGTAACGAGAGGCACCGAGTGATTTTTTTATTGGTATTTATCACATTGTTAACATTAAAAAAATTCATGGTAGTTGTTAGAAATATAAAAATACCGGCTGCATATAAACTGTATAAATAGGATGTTGCAATAACTGTGCTGATCTCATCAGGCAACCCATTATCATAATGGATATCTGAATAGACCCGGGTTTCGTAGACACTTTT
>NZ_CQAZ01000043.1 GCF_001152565.1 Yersinia pekkanenii
TACCCCATCGGTTCTTGCTGAACTAAAAGCTGAACTGATGCTTGTTGTTACCCATGTACCAGATGGCCAGCCAGATAATGCTGATCAGGGTAAAGAGTTGGTGCTGGCACAAGACTGTATTCTGAAACTACAGAGTAGCGTTCTATCGCTACAGGCCCGTAATCAAGAGCTGGAAGCTGGGCTGCAACAGCTATCTGAAGATGCGGAAGCATTGAAGTCGGCCAATGAGAGCGCCAGCGCCACCATTACAGGTCAACAGCAGGAAATTGATGATCTCAAAGCGCAAATTGTCAGTCTGACAGCGGCTGTTGATGCAGCGACCAACGAGCTAGCAGACACTAAAACCACCAAGACCACTAAATAGGTAATGACCATGTATGCGACTCGTCAAAATATGGTGGATGCATTCGGTGAGAAAGAGTGTATCGCCCTTACAGACCGCAATTTCAGTGGCCAGATTGATGACCATGTGATGGACGTCAAGCTGACACAGGCCAGTGCTGAGATTGATAGCTATCTGGCGGGTCGCTATCCAACCCCCTGGCCAGATACCCCCGGCATTCTGGTGGGCCGCTGCTGTGATATCGCCCGCTATCTGTTGTGTGGGGCAGGCACTCAGAGTACTGACGAAATTCGAGAGCGATATGAAGATGCCCGTCGTTACTTTGAAAAAGTCGCGGCAGGGACAGTTACCCTGGGTAAATTGCCTAACGGAGAAGTGGTCGAGTCCAGCCCACGTATTCGTTTCTCTTCTGCGGGCCGTAACTTTGGCCGTGACTCGACTAATGGGGGTGCATTTTGATTATTGCGCTCACAGAAAAAGCCATTTGTGAACGGTTACGCCAGGGAATGGGCCGTATGGTTCAGGGCGTTCACTCCTACGGCGGTGAAATGGATGGGGAACCTGCCGATGTTGCCCGCTGTTTACCGGGCATCTGGGTGACGTTCGGCGGCATCCAGAAGACTGAAAATACCAGTATTACCAAGCGCAAATACAAAACCTATGGGCGTTTTGTGGTGATTGTTGGGGAACGGAACGTGCGTAGCGAGGAAGCAACCCGTCAGGGCGGTCCCGGATTGCAGGAAGCTGGCACCTATAAAATGGTCGCAGCTGTTCGGCGTTTGCTCTCTGGTCAGGACTTAGGCCTCGGGATTGCGCATTTGGTTCCTGGTCGCGTTCGCACCTTGTTTAACACCAAAGTGGGCGATGCGGCTTTATCTGTTTTCGCCTGCGAATTTGACACCTATTGGGTTGAAGAGGCGCTGGAAAATGGCTTATTCCCTGTTGTTGATGCGCCTGCTGACTCCATTGACAGTATCTTTATCGGCTATCTGGGTAGCCAAAGCGAGCCGGACGCTGACTGGCTTACCACTCGTCTTAGCTATGACATCCCGCAGACCACGCGCTCACCGGATGCTGAGGACATTATTCATCATGACAATACTTAACGTTAAAGCCGTTGGCGGGGTTCGTGTTCCCTACCAACACAACGCCCGAAAATACATTGAGGCCGACGCGGTAGATGTCCCCAACACCGCCTATTACCTGCGGCAAATTGCCGTGGGTGACCTAATTATCGTGGCGGAGAGTAAGTCTCTCCCTGCAACTGAAGATGCCCCGGTGATAGAAACCGCCGTTGATGCAGTTGAACCGAAAGCCAAAACCAAAACGGAGGCATCCCGTGGCCAGTCCTAATATTGCTTTTGACAACATCCCGGCCAGCATCCGCAAACCGGGTAAATACATTGAGTTCAATACCCGGTTAGCCGTCCGCACCTTACCCGGCAATCAGCAGTTTGTGTTGATTATTGGCCAGATGTTATCTACCGGCAGTGCGTTACCACTGGTGGCCACCAACGTATTTTCGGATACCCAGGCGGCGGAATTGTTCGGTTACGGTTCGCTGGCCCATTTGATGGCCATCGATGCCATTACCAGCAATCGCTATCTACAGTTGCAGATCATCGGTGTGCCAGATGCCACCGCAGGTATTGCCGCCACCGGAACCTTAACCCTGACCGGCCCGGCAGCGACCAGCGGAGTGGTCAGTCTGTGGGTCGGTGATATTCGCATTGATGCAGCCGTGGCCGCAACAGAGACCCCAGCGGCCATTGCCAGTAATCTGGTCGCCGCGATGGCCAGCCAAACTAGCTTGCCGGTCAGCGCTACCGCTGAAGCGGGTGTTATTACGCTGAAATGCCACCATAAAGGTGCGCTGGGTAATGATATCAAGTTACGCGCTCAATCCACCGCAACCGGTGTCACCACCGCTATCACCGCCATGGCGGAAGGCGATATAGACCCGGATATCTCCCTTGCGTTAGCGGCTGTCTTTGCCGCTGGCCATAACATCCTTGTTTGCCCGTACTCGACGCCTGAAGCGTTAACGGCTTTGCGTAATCATCTTGATGACGTTAGCGGGCCGCTGGAGCAGCGTGGTGCCATTGGTATTGCGGGCTGGCCCAAGTCCCTGTCTACCGGCACCACGCTAAGTAGTGATATTAATGATGGTCGCGTAACCATCGGCTGGCATAACGGCTCAGTAAAATTACCCGGCCAAATTGCAGCGGCTTACGCGGCGGTAATTGCCAGCGAAGAAGACCCGGCGCGGCCACTCAATACGCTGGTGATGAGCAGCCTGAACGTAACCGCACTGGCTGACCGTCCGGGGCGTAATGAGCAGGAAAACGCCCTGCATAACGGCCTGACCCCGTTTGAGGTTGGCCCCGGCAACACCGTACAGATTGTTCGGGCTATCAGCACCTATACTGAAAACCTCGCCGGAACGCCGGATGTGGCCTTGTTGGATATCACCACCATTCGCACACTTGACTATGTGCGTAAAGCCTGCCGTGAACGTATCGACTTGCGCTTTCCCCGCGACAAACTCAGCGCCAGAACGGGGCCAAAGGTACGCAGTGAGTTGCTGGACGTACTGCTCAAACTGGAAGAGTTAGAGATAGTCGAAGAGGTTAGCGCGAATAAATCCGGCCTGATTGTTGAGCGTGACGCTCAGGATGTTAACCGGCTTAACGCGGCCATTCCCGTTGATATCGTCAATGGTTTGCATGTATTTGCTGGCCGTATTGACCTTTTACTGTAAGGAGCCATCACCATGGCAGCAGAAGAATATGTAGGCTCAATCGTGTTGGAAATCGACGGGCGGGAAATTGAAGTGACCGACCTGTCAGTTGATACCACTACCGGCCGCAAGCTAGTTAAAACCATGAACAAGACCGGGCGAGCCAAAGGTTTCAGCCGAGGCATTGCGGAATACAAACTCAGCCTTTCCGCCGTGGTACCTCTGGACGGTGATATTGACTGGGATGCCATTGAGAATGCCAAAGTCACACAATACCCGCTCAACGGCAGTGGCGGTAAGCGTGTTAGTTATCTGGACTGCTTCACGACAGAAACCGGCGTTAAATACACGGTGGATAATGAAGCTAAGATTGATATCACAATGAATGCATTACGTAAGGTGATTGAATAATGACTGACTCAGGTTTATTGCTTCATGGTGTTGAGGTTAATGGCAAAGTGCACTTTGACTTTACAGTTCGCTTGCCTGTTATACGAGACACCATCAATGCATTGTCTGATACCCAAGACAAGCACGGTACGACAGAGGGTGCTGTCGCGACCACATATTATCGTGTCGCTGTTATCGCCAGTGCACTCACCACTTTAGGTGATCTGGATAAGGGTGCAATCACGACCGACTTATTGCTCGATGCGCTAACTGATGATGATTATGATCTTATAGATACGCAGATCTCCGCCATTAAAAAAAAGCGGATGGCATTGAATCCAAACTTGCCGGTTACAGACTCACCGCCCTCGCCCTCGGTAAGTACGGAGTAAGTGAACAACAAATAGGAGCGATGACCCGCTCCGAGCTGGATGGTTATCTCAATGCATTGGCTCGGCTGCACGGCAAGAAAACGTCAGCCGGGAATAACAAAACAACAACAACCCAGCGAACCAAATCCAAACGACAAAAGCGGGGACGATAAATGTCACGTATTCTCAATCTGGCGTTGACGTTATTCGCCCGCGATAACGCCTCTAAAGTACTCAAAAAGACCCTGCAAGATACGGTAAAACAAACCGCCGATGCAGCGAAAGCCTCTGAGAAGTTGGGTGATACCGATTCAAAGAATGCTGATAAGGGTATTAAAGCCTCCCGTAGCCTACAAGCCGAATTGAAACGCCAGGCATCTGCTCGTTCTACGCTGGGTATACGTTCTGAGCAGGATATTCAGCGCGAAATCCAACAAACTCAAGCCGCCTATCTTCGCCTCACCCGTAGTGGTGTGATGTCTGCAAACGAACAATCTCGTGCCTTTGCAGCGATGTCAGACCGCGTCGGTAAACTGCGAGGGGAGCTCACTAGCGCAAGCCAATCATTGTCACGCTTCGAACGAGCCAAAGGAATTGGCTCGAATGTCATGGCGATTGCTGGGGGAGTGACTGCTGCGGGTGCTGTCTTAGCTCAGCCTGTTGGCCGCCAAATGGGCTATGACAAGACGTTAGCCTATATGGCAAACACGGGATTTAATGATTTATCGCCAGAGGGTCGTATAAAGAAAAAAGGCGAATTAGATCATGCGATCAGGGGGGCGGTGAAATATGGCGGGGGAACTAAAGATCAAGGTGCTGACACTCTCAATGCTATTTTGGCGGGTGGCCAAGTTGATAGCCAGACAGCCATGGATATCTTACCTTCAATCATGCGCTATGCTACAGCGTCTGGGGCTAACCCCAATGACCTTGCCAAGATGGCGTCAGCCGCTATCGGTTTATTTGATATTAAAAAAGAACAGTTGCCGACCTTTTTTGATAAAGCGATTCGTTCCGGTGAAAACGGTAACTTTGAATTAGCAGATATGGCAGGGAAACTGCCAACACAAATGTCCAAAGCTAAAAGCTTGGGGATGAGTGGGCTAGACGATGTTGATAAGTTACTTGCTTACAATCAGGCCAACGCCCTCACTGCGGGTGATAATGATTCTGCCGCGACTAACGTCAATAATCTGTTTGATAAAATCACCAGTAGCGATATTAAAAACTCCATGAAGAATTACAGGTTTAGAAATAAATCTGGAGAGGTTGAAAATTACGAGCAATTTTTAGTTTCTCAACGTTCTCAAGGGGTAAATACTGCTGATGCCTTTATGAAGGCCGTAACAGGTATTGTTTCCGGTAATAAAGAATACAAAAAATTAAAAATTAAATTACAAGAAAGTAAAGGTACAGATAAAGAGGCGGATATTGCCGCAGCGATGGATGTATTGGTCTCCTCCATTACGTCTAATATTGTTGCTGACCAACAAGCAAGTATGGCCCTCAAAACAAATATCCTGAAAAAAGATTTTATAGACGAACAAATTAAAGGGACAAAATCCTCAGCAGGTGCAGGTGAAGATGCTTTTACTGTTATTGCAGATACGCCGGACTTCAAAACCGAGCAGCTTAAGAATGTGCGTGACTTCTCAGAGATGGATTCGATCAAACCGTTATCAGATGTTTTAGGCCGCCTTTCTACCGAGCTTGCAAATTATGCTGACAAATACCCTGGCTTAACTATTGCCGTTTCAGGTGCGGAAACTGGCATTAAAGCGATGGGAGCTGCTGCTGTGGCATTTGCTGGACTCAGGTTTCTAACTGGGGGCGGTGGCGGCGTACCGGGCGCTGGCAGTGGCGGAATTAGCGCACCTGGTGCGCTCGGAAAAATGGCGGGTAACAGTATTGCCGTGCCTTTGCTCTATATTACCGCCGGCTCTATCGCCATCTCTACCGTGCAAGATGCATTGCGTGAAGATTTTGCCAAGAAAGATATGGCGGGGAAAGTGGAGTCAATATCAACAGGCACCTCGGGCTATTCCTTTGTTGATATTGCCTGGGCTATAGCTAAAGATAAATTCAGTAAAAAAGGTTCGTCAATTACCATACCGTCCAATATCACCACCGCTGATGTTAATCCCTTCACGGCCCCTGCTGATAATCTGGCAGGTTTTGGCGTACCGTCCTATCTGTCCGCTGGCCAGCAAGGGCAAAAGAATCAGCCCATCCAGGTCACCACTAAATTAGAGGTCGATGGCCGTGTGCTTGCCGAAATTGTCAATGACCACAACGGTACGCAAGCCGTGCGCGGCCCAACCGGGAGCCCTCAATGAGCTGGTCAGATAGCATCTTAGACGCCTCATTTCGTGGCGTGAGATTTGATGTAGTCAATGCCCGCGACAGCTGGAGTCGTGATATTGCGCAGCATGAGTACCCCTACATTGATGGGGCGGATGTTCAGGACATGGGCCGCAAAGCCCGTAACATTCGTTTATCTGCGTTGTTTTGGGGGGATGATTACGATAGCCGGTTGCAGTCCTTTATTGCAGAGCTGGATAAGCGCGGTGCAGGTGAACTTATCCACCCTATTTACGGCTCGATGCCGAATATGCAGGTCATCGAATGCCAAGTCGGTCACGATGCCGAGAATGTGGATTATTGCACCGTTGAGCTGGTTTTTCTGGAATCAAAAACCGGTAATCCGTTCTTCAGTCAGGACTATCCTACCGCCCAGGCCGATGTCATTTTTAATCAAGTGAAATCGCTGATGGATGCGGAGCAAAGCCTGATTGAAGATGCGCTGACGCCGTTACGTGATGCTAAAAAAATGATGTCAAAATCAAAGGCGCTGGCATCGACGGCGTTAAATATGCTGCTTATCTTCCGCAGTGAGATAACCGGTTTTGTCAGCAGCACCACGGATTTTGTGCAATACCCTGGCGCGTTTATGAGTGACTTGCAAAGTGCAATCAGCCTCACCTCACTGAATGCCATGTCCAGTGGCGGGAGTGGCGTATCAGCGGCCAGCGCAATCAGTCAGACTAATGTCACCATGTCGGACTGGGGCGAGTCTCATCGCCAGTTGACTGCCATTGCCAACATGCCCGCCGAGCTGGTATCCGGTGAAAAGACCGCGCCCGTCGATATGCCTGCCGGGACGTCAGTGGCTGATATTGCGGAGTTGATCGCGATGGTCACTATCGTGGTCGCGGGCGAACTGGCGCTGGACGCCGCTGATATTTTCAGTGATGACGATATCAATAGCCTGCTTTCTCCCACTGATATTGAGCGTATCGCTAACGATACCCGCCAGTTTGTTCAGGCGGCCATTGAACAGCATCGAACTCAGTATGCCGATGCCACACAAGACGTTAGCTCAAGCCCAACCGCGCTTGGGATTGCCTGGCAACCTGTAGTTGAGGGCTTAAAAGATATTGCACTGGCCGTACAGCAGTTAGCCGCAAACATGATAACCACCCGCCCACCGCTAATACAGCGTCAGGTTGATAGCATCAGCAACCTGCATTTAGTGGCTCACCGTTGGTACGGTGACTATCGTCGTGCCGTCGAATTGCAGCGCCTGAATCCTCAGTTGCGTAACCCCAACAACCTTAAACCGGGGGATGTGCTCTATGCCTACGCCATCTGAGAAAGAGCAGGACAACCGCGTTAGCATTCTGATTAATGGCAAAGTTCACAGCGCGTGGAGCCGCTATCAGATTGACTCTGATTTCCTGATCCCCGCCGATGCCTGGTCTGTTTCGTTGGGTCTGCCTGATGGAGTATTTCCGCCAGGTATTACTCGCGGCGTCCCCGTTCAGGTCAAGGTCGGGGCTGATACCGTGATGGTGGGCCGCGTTGACAGCATCCAGCGAAACATAGCCCGCAAACAATGCACCCTCTCGTTATCGGGTCGCGATGGTGCAGCCATTCTGGTGGATTGCGCCGCACCTATTTTTACCTCGCGCCAGTTGGGGCTGGAAGAAGTGATTGCAAATATCGTGCGGCCGTTGGGTATCACTAAGATTCGGATTAACGCCGAGAGCGCCATCCGCAATGATAAGGTCAGTATCGAACCCGGCGAACGCGCCTGGGATGCATTAGTCCGCGCAGCTGCGGGTCGAGGCTTGTGGCCTTGGTTTGAGCCAGATGGCACTTTGGTTGTGGGTGGGCCGGATTACACCGCGCCCCCGGTGGCCACGCTGATTATGCAATTTAACGGCGAAGGCAATAACCTGCTGTCACTGAATGATAATTCTTCAATTAACGGTTCGTTTTCCGAACTCACCGTATTGGCACAGGGGCATGGACAGGGGTCTAAATCTAAAGCGCTGGGCATTGTAGACATTGACGACGACAGCATCCAGCGTGCTACACGCAACAATGCAGACAATAGCCAGGACGAGGATATTAACCAGAATATTGGCACTGCCGAGACAGGTACGCATGGCCTCAAAGCGGTGATAAAAGACCCGACAGTGCCGTATTATCGCCCACAAATCATCGTGGTCGGTGACGCTGATAATCTGGATCAGGTGCGTTATCGCGGACGTAAAGCGATGGCAGATGCCCGTCTGGCAGGATACAGCCTGACCGCCGTGGTCGCCGGTCATCGTAACTCTGATGGCGTATTGTGGGAGCCTGGCCAGCGTATTCATGTCCGCAGTGAACCCCATGCTATTGACGCCATTTTCTTTCTGATGGGGCGTGAATTCGTTGGTGGCCGTCCTGAAGGCGAGACCACCACCTT
This sequence comes from Yersinia pekkanenii, assembly GCF_001152565.1. Lineage (GTDB taxonomy): Bacteria > Pseudomonadota > Gammaproteobacteria > Enterobacterales > Enterobacteriaceae > Yersinia > Yersinia pekkanenii. The sequence goes on from NZ_CQAZ01000043.1 coordinate 8,598, forward strand.
ACGGTTAAAAGAGGATGGGGTCTGGATACCAGATGCTTTCCCGAAAAAGAAAAAAGGCCGAAAGAAAAAGAAAACCAAAGAGCTGGGGATAGTCGATGTGGAATAGTGTTGATGGTCGTATTAATACGGCGTTAAACCGTATTCGAAAGGCATTTAGGGCGGTGTTAACGCGAGTTAACAGTGGCGGACAGGTTCAAACTGTGCAGGCCAGAGCGTTGGCGGGGGAACAATTGCAAGATAATGAATTGTTCCAGCACTACGGTTTTACCTCCAATCCCTTACCCGGCACGATGGCCGTGATATTGCCCCTGGGCGGGGCAACCTCGCATGGTATTGTGATTGCAACTGAACATGGTTCCTATCGGCTGAAAGGGCTTAAATCCGGGGAGGTGGCACTCTATACCGATGAGGGGGCTAAAATCGTTCTTAAGCGTGGCCGCATCATTGATGTTGAATGCGATACTTACCGCGTGACGTGTAAGAACTACGAAGTCAACGCGGATACTCAGGCTGATTTCAATACTCCAATGGTGAATGCCAGTGAACAAGTTACCGCCCAGGCTAAAATTACCGGCAATGGCGGTATGGCCATCAAGGGTGGCGCTGGGGCAACGTTTGAGGGTAATATCGGGCAGACCGGAGGCAACTACACCACCGGCGGTGATGTGCAAGCGGGTAATATATCCCTGACCGGGCATCATCACATTGACAGCATGAGCGGTAATACCTCGGACGCCAAAGCCTAACCCACTGAACCTCTTCACCTGAATTTTCTTGCTCCATGCCGCCATAGTGGCGGCATGGACATGCTAATAGACCCTTCAACCCGCGACTACACTGGCGAACGTATCAATACGCTGGCCAATGCCGTCTACCTGTGCCTGATTGTGCCGCTAGGCTCATACTGGGCCGATACCACGCTGGGCTCACGTTTGCATGAGCTGGCTCGCGAGAAAGATGTCCCCCGTGTTTACACCCTGGCTCGTCAATATTCCGAACAGGCATTACAGCGCCTGATTGATGATAATCGCGCCACCGCGATCACTGTGACAGCAACCCGATTAACGCCCGGCTGGCTATTACTGCATATCGTGGTGGAAACCGCCCGGAACCAATCTGAAACGTTTCGTCATCAAGTGAGGGTTGCCTGATGCCCCATATTACACCCACCGTTGAGGCTATTCGTTCCAATATATTACGCGATATACGTAACTTATTAGTCGATGCCGATATTTCTGAAAACAGTGATTATTATATTCGGGCTTCATCGGTTGCCAGTTGTGCGGCAGGGATATATCAGGATCAAGGCTGGATTGTTCGACAGATATTCCCTGATACCGCCGACATTGAGTTTCTGGAATTGCATTGCCGGACACGCGGCATCGTTCGTAAGCCTGCCAATACCGCAACCGGCACTATTGATCTCACGGGTGAGCCTAATGCAACTGTTGCCAGTGGATTAACCGTGACGCGTGACGCGCTCTCATTTGTGACCACTCAACAGGCTACAGTCGGGCTTGACGGCAAGTTAACCGTGACAGCGCAAGCAACCCTCGCAGGCACTGCTGGAAACACGGCACAAGTGATGTCCGGCACATTATCATCAACACCTGATGGCATTGACAGTACCGTTATTATTAACATTACGCGCGGTGGCACTAACCAGGAAAGCCCGGAAGACCTGCTCGCACGGTTGCTCGATATTATTCGCCGCCCCCCGGCGGGGGGTAATAAATATGATTATAAACGCTGGGCGCTGGAAGTCACCGGTGTGACTGCGGCATATGTTTACCCTCTACGGCGCGGGCTGGGGACGGTTGATATTGTGATCACCTCTGCTGATGGCTTGCCATCTGAAACCATTATTGCTGCAACACAACTCCATATTGATGACGTGCGACCGGTGACCGCGAAAAGCTCACTCGTGATGGCACCGACCATTAAGGCATTTGATATCGATGTAAAAGTGACATTAAGCGGTATTAATTTCGATGTTGCAGAAGTTCTCATTAAAGAGGCATTAAATAACTATATTAACCGCCTGATGCCCGGCGAATCCTTTATTCGCAGTCAGGCGGAAATGTTGGTTTCGCTAATTACCGGCGTCACTGACCGACAGATAATTTCCCCTATCAATAACGTTATTCCGCAAGTCGACGGCGCTGTTGTCGAGTGGTTACGTGTCGGTACCATCACGGTGGCTTTGCTATGAAGTTCTCAACCTTACTGGGTCTGCTACTGCCCCCAGTGGCTTATGACTCGCAACAGCCAAAAATCAATGCTGAAATTCAGGCTGAAGGTAACGCCCTTGATGCCGCATCAATCCTGGCTAATGCAGTGTTGGGGGGCGTCACGCCCTTTTACGCGAATAGCCTGATTGCTGATTGGGAGCGCGTTCTGGACATCACAACAGAGCCGGAAGCCAGTTATCAGCAACGTTTGCAAGTTGTCCTTATTAAGCTGTCAGAGTCCGGGGGGCTCAGCATTCCCTATTTTAAACGCATTGCGGCCAGCGCCGGATATCAGATAACCATTGATGAACTGGAGCCTTTCAGGGCGGGAATTAATCGCGCCGGTGATGTGATCAGTGCGCCGGAGATTATTTGGGTATGGCGAGTGAATGTGTTCGGTTCAAAGACCCAGACATTCAGGTTCAGAGCAGGCATATCGGCAGCGGGTGAACGTTTATCATCATTTTCAGACACCGCACTTGAAACGGTATTTAACAACCTTAAGCCTGCCCATACCTTTTGTTATTTCACTTACCAGGAGAGCTGATAATGAAAAATATCATGCCGCCAATCGATACCCCCGACAAATCATTTCATGACGGTAATCCGGCTACGGGTGAACAAGGGACTATTGTATCAGCCTTGTGGCTTAATAATGTTCAACGCGGGGTAATAAGCACTCAACAAGAGATGGCCTCAGTATTAAGTCAGGCGGGAATAGATATAGATGAGGCGAAACAGAATCAATTATTGACCGCAATTCAGGAATTAATTTCAACCGGTAATGATGGCTATCTTAAAGCCGCGAGTTATTTGGGCGAAATTAAAGCACTGGGCGCGGGAGCGGTTGCTCAAGCTATCACCAACCTCGGGTTAACTGATACCGCTACTGCTGCTGCGGGTGCGATGCAGAAAAATCAAAATCTGAATGATGTTGCTAACAAAGCAGTGGCACTGACCAACCTTGGGGCATTACCGGCAAATGGTACTGCCGTTGCTGCGACAAAACTGGCTACAGCGCGACTGATAGCGGGTAAGTCATTTAACGGTACAGCCGATATTTCAATCGGGGCTTCTGATGTTGGCGCGCTACCCCTCACAGGCGGGGCGCTATCCGGGGCATTAACAGTCAACGGCACACATGATGCGCCATTAGGGGCCAACGGATTTAGAAGCTGCATTCTTACTCCGGGAAATGGCGGATTTACTAATCCGGCAGGCGTCGGCATTGGGCTACATTCCAATGGTTCGATTTACTTGTGGAATGACGTTTCGGGCGGTTACGCGATGTCAGTAAGCTCCACTGCCATTGGAACATCCAGGCCCTTAAATGTGGGCGGAACAGTTACACCGACGGATTATTCAAACTTTGACGCCAGATTTTCTAAATTTGCCGCTGGTCAGGCATGGACAAACGTCTTGTCTTCCCGCTCATCAGGAGCGTGGTACACAAACAATACGGGAAAGCCAATTATGATAGCTGTTACTACTGAGTATGGCCCCAACGCCGCTTTAAATTGTCAAACGGGTTCTGCTGGCACGATTGTCTCTCCGCGCGGCGGTGGCTCTGAGTACATACAACATAGCGCGACTTTTATCGTTATGCCGAATGATACGTACCGCGTTGACGCGTCCGGAAATATTGGGATTTGGAAGGAGCTGAGATAATGAAATACTACAAAGACAAGAAAGATGAAGTGTACGCGTATGAAGATGATTGTGCTGATGAATTGATCAAGAAGGGACTGGAATCAATCACAGAAGAAGAAGCTATGTTGATTACTAATCCACCGCTAGCTCCAGAGGAACTCATTTTGTTGGCCCAGCATCAAAAGGCCGCACTTATAGCACATGCAACGGAAATCATTGATCCGATGCGCGATGCAAAGGATGGTGGCTATATCGATGATGAAGATATTCCACGCTTAGCTGCATGGCAAAAGTATCGCTATGTGCTGACTAAAGTTGATGTATCGACCCCCTCCGATATCAAGTGGCCTGAATTACCTAACTAATATTTAAAATAAATAGCGTAAACACAATCACTTCTAGAAGAGCTGCGAATGCGGCTTTTTTAGTACCTAACTTATTTTGATCGGTTAAATCGATCAATTAACCACAACCGATCTGTGTAACCGATCGTAAGTTAAGGAGTCTGTCTCATGAGTAGCCCAATTATTCCGTGGGTTGGTGGTAAGCGCCGCTTGGCTAAACATATTTTACCGTTATTCCCTGAACATAAATGCTATGTCGAGCCATTCTGCGGCGGTGCAGCTTTATATTTTCTAAAAGAGACATCCAAGGTTGAAGTAATAAATGATATCAATGGTGAGCTAATCAATCTTTACCGAGTAATTAAAAATCACCTGGAAGAGTTTGTACGGCAGTTTAAATGGGCTTTAACCAGTCGTCAGGTCTTTGAGTGGACTAAAGCAACGCCTGCGGAGGTGCTTACCGATATTCAAAGAGCGGCGCGGTTTTACTATCTACAAACCACCGCATTTGGCGGTAAGGTTGATGGTCAGACGTTCGGCACATCGACTACCCATCCTGTTGGACTAAACCTATTGCGTCTGGAGGAAGCATTATCAGCCGCACATTTAAGGTTATCCCGTACAATAATAGAACACCTCGGCTGGGCTGCTTGCATTGATAAGTATGACAGGCCACATACATTATTTTATTTAGACCCCCCTTACTGGCAGACTTGCGGCTACGGGGTTGAGTTCGGTCTGGAGCAGTATGCCTATATGGCGCAGTTAGCCCACTCCATTCAGGGCAGTATGATAATCTCAGTCAATGATATTCCTGAAATGCGGGAAGTCTTCAAGGGGTTACATATGGACACTGTGAGCCTTAAATACTCTTTAGGGGACAATAAAAAACAGGCGGGCGAACTAATCATTAGAAACTTCTAGCGTTCTATTTTGCATTATGCAAAATCGATAAATATCGCGCGGCGATCTTATGCAAAAATGAGCGTTAATCTATGCAAAAAAATTCGCCGCGCTACATTTAATGTATTAACCTCCCCTTGTTTAACGAGAGCCAATCCCTTTAAGCCAAGTCGTTCATTAAAGTATCTAAATGCCCACTTATTATCATGCCCACCATATGCATCATGTTGCTGCCATATCTTTGCCTCTTCTTGTTGCAATAAAGGAATATTACTTTCAAGCAATATGATATGCGCGGCTATTTCTGTAACTTGCTTATCCGTCAGTGATTTTTCCCGCTTCAACTCATCTATCACTGAGTTAAACGGCGGCATCATCGCCCTTTCAGCCGCTTCCCGCTCACTCCGCGCTATTTCATAGGTATTGCGCGCTTCCCGCATCAGTTCATCAACATTGGTTATTCGAATTACAGAGAGATACCGCGGTTCTATATTAGCGCTGTCAGGAAAAACAATGATGGCATCGTGGGTATGGCGACCTGTCGGAGTATGAATTTCTTTGAAATCCGCATGCTCAATCGGTGTGACGACCGGTCTTGCTGCGGATAGTTTTGGCGTTGGTACATTTACGGGCGTAATAATATCGACAACACTGATATGCATCGGTGTGATACCGGGAATAGCTGCGGTAAAGACACCTGGCCTTGTAGTAGTGATAGCCTGAATGACAGGCACCCGTTGTATTGCCGTCGGCGCTTTAATCAGAATAGCTTTCTGCACTCCCTCTTCAGTCACATCACTGATGCGGATATTGACCGCTACATCAGTGACTGTTTTTAAAGTTTCTTTCGGTGTATCCGTGACTCTGTCGGCGGGAAGTGTCGAAGTGGTAAAATATGCTCCTATCGGCGGGTCAGGAGCTATTCTTGACGGCATCATGCCCATAATAGCCACACCCACTGGGCTGGTGCGTATTAACCATGAACCCACCCGAACTAAATGACCTTCGACAAAGGCCGCTACCGCAGGAAGGCGACTTAACGTTACCCCCCAGCGCCCATCTATTAAGGTGATAACGGCTGGCATACCGCCCACGGCCATATAAGACTGTAGTTCTGGATTTTGTGCCAAATTCACAACAGCCGCTTTGCTATTACGATTGCCACCACGATTGCTACCACGACGATTGCCGTGACCAAATTGACCCGGATTGTAGTTGTGAAGCGGGCCATAAGGTGTTTGCGAAACGCCCCAGCCACTTCCCCTATTTGGGTTACCGCCGCCAAACCCGGTGGGCCCCCCTTTGATTCCTCCGGTTGGACCACGAGCACCATGGCCAGTTGTATTACTGTGTCCTTCTCCCATATTTTATTTCCTTATTTAAGTTTTATAATTAACGAGAATATTTACTGCTAAACCTATTTGTCTTTTCTCACCTCCTTAACATTATTTAAATGCCATTATTTTTTATTATTCAGCTTTGCCAGACCCACAAATAAAAACACCTCGCTAATTAGCGAGGTGCGTGATTACCTTCATAATAATATTGTGATTAATAGAGTTTAATACTGCATTTGCCTGCGATGTGTTAAACCACGATTAACACCTTACTGGATTTTTTTCGGGCCGTGATAGTATTAATTTAATAAATTTTTGTATTCGAGAAATGTACTAAATTTGAGATAAAAAAAAGCCGTTGCCATTATTTAATGGCAGCGGCCTGTTTCACGCAGAGTTAAACGCCGCTAACAACGCAGCGGCGTCAAAGACAAAAGGGACTTAGCCCGCAACTGCGATACGTTTCATATCGGTCATATAGCCACGCAGTTTGTGGCCTACGGCTTCAATTGGGTGGTTACGAATGGCTTCATTCACATCACGCAATTGCGCGTTATCAACCGCAGTACCGGTAACGCTCTTACCCAAATCCCCGGCTTGCAGTGAATCCATGAATTTGCCTTTCAGCAATGGAACCGCTGCGTTAGCGAACAGGTAGTTACCGTATTCAGCCGTATCAGAAATAACCACGTTCATTTCATATAAACGTTTACGTGCAATGGTGTTCGCAATCAATGGCAGTTCATGCAGAGATTCGTAATAAGCGGATTCTTCGATGATACCGGAATCCACCATGGTTTCGAATGCCAGTTCAACCCCGGCTTTCACCATGGCAATCATCAATACGCCATGGTCGAAATATTCTTGCTCAGAGATTTTTCCTTCAAACTGTGGTGCGTTTTCAAATGCAGTTCTGCCGGTCTCTTCACGCCAGTTCAGCAATTTAACGTCGTCTTCCGCCCAGTCAGCCATCATGCCGCTAGAGAATGCACCGGAAATAATGTCGTCCATATGTTTCTGGAACAAGGGTGCCATGATTTCTTTCAACTGTTCAGACAGCGCATAAGCACGCAGTTTAGCCGGGTTGGACAGACGATCCATCATCAGCGTGATACCGCCTTGTTTCAGCGCTTCGGTGATGGTTTCCCAGCCGAACTGAACCAGTTTTTCCGCGTAAGCGGCGTCAGTACCTTCAGAAACCAGCTTGTCGAAACACAGCAATGAACCGGCCTGCAACATACCACACAGGATAGTCTGTTCACCCATCAGGTCAGATTTCACTTCAGCAACGAAAGAAGACTCCAACACACCAGCACGATGACCACCAGTTGCTGCGGCCCAAGCCTTGGCAATCGCCATGCCTTCGCCTTTAGGATCGTTTTCCGGGTGAACTGCGATCAGCGTCGGCACACCAAAACCTCGTTTGTATTCTTCACGCACTTCTGTACCCGGGCATTTCGGCGCTACCATCACCACAGTGATATCTTTACGCACTTGCTCACCCACTTCAACGATGTTGAAACCATGAGAGTAACCCAGTGCTGCGCCATCTTTCATCAGTGGTTGAACCGCCTGAACTACCGCAGAGTGCTGTTTGTCTGGCGTCAGGTTAACCACTAAATCAGCCTGCGGGATCAACTCTTCGTAAGTACCGACTTTGAAGCCGTTTTCGGTCGCTTTACGCCATGAAGCACGCTTCTCGGTAATGGCTTCTTTACGCAGGGCGTAAGCGACATCCAGACCAGAGTCACGCATGTTCAAACCTTGGTTCAGACCTTGTGCACCACAGCCGACGATCACCACTTTTTTGCCTTTCAGGTAGCCTGCTTCATCGGCGAATTCGTCACGTGCCATAAAGCGACACTTACCTAATTGCGCCAACTGCTGACGCAGGTTCAATGTGTTGAAATAGTTAGCCATGGTATTACTCCGTTCGGGTTCTGTTTGGTGGGTATCGAGGATTATCCTGGATTCACTATATGACAGGAAACTCATTGCTGAAATTGATATATTAACAATGTGATATTGCAGATTCTGCAATACTCTTTATTTCTGATGGAATACACTGGGTAATCTCACTCAAGAGGCCGTTTGGTATGGATTTACGTGACCTGAAATTATTCGTACATTTGGCTGAAAGCCGCCATTTTGGCCGCACCGCCAAAGCGATGCACGTTAGTCCATCGACCCTGTCGCGCCAAATTCAGCGGCTGGAAGAGACCATTGGCCAGCCGCTGTTTTTACGTGATAACCGGACGGTACAATTGACTGATGCCGGTACGCAGTTAAAAGCCTTTGCCCAGCAGACGTTGCTGCAATACCAGCAGTTGCTGCATGCCTTAGGGCAACACGGGCCATCGCTAAGTGGCGAACTGCGGCTATTTTGCTCGGTCACTGCCGCTTACAGTCATTTACCTCCTATTCTGGACCGTTTCCGTGCGCGCCACCCTCTGGTTGAAATTAAGCTCACTACCGGTGATGCCGCCGATGCGGTAGATAAAGTGCAATCGAATGAGGCGGATCTCGGCATTGCTGGCCGCCCTGAAGTCCTGCCCACCAGCGTGGCGTTTACCCAGATTGGCGAGATACCGTTGGTTTTGATTGCCCCAGCGCTACCTTGTGCGGTGCGGGAATTAGTGTCTGCGGAGCAGCCAGATTGGGCCAATATTCCGTTTATTCTGCCGGAGCACGGCCCATCACGAAAACGCATTGATTTGTGGTTCCGCCGTCAGCGCATCACCAACCCATTAATTTACGCCACGGTTTCCGGTCATGAAGCCATTGTATCGATGGTCGCATTAGGCTGTGGTGTGGCACTGATCCCGTCAGTGGTGGTAGACAACAGTCCGGAACCGGTGAGAAACCGTATTTCTCTGTTGGATGATATTTCGCTAGTTGAACCCTTTGAATTGGGGGTTTGCGTACCGAAAAAACGGCTCAATGAGCCGTTGATCGAAGCATTTTGGGGGCTATTGTAGCCCCAACTAATATGCAAGCGGTCCTTTGGACGCATAATTCAACATGGGAACAAGTGAGCGAACATTATTAAATCCATTATTGGGAATTGTCGCTGCATCACAAACAAGTTCGGTGTTTGCAAAGCTATTCATTGATGTTGCCAGTTGGCTGGTATCAGTAATAAAACGCCCATCAGGACGCACAGATTGAGTATTAACAGGTATCAACATTTCGGCTGGTGCTATTGATTCACTCATAGATAAACCCCGCTATACCCGTCGCCCTTCAAGATGTAGGAGTACTGCCTGGCTGCATCTCAAAGTAACTTGGGTATATATTATTTTTAGATTAAATAACGCCAGAAAAGCCAGAGTCATTCAATCGCTCAACAAGCTATTACGACACTATTCATCTGGATTAACAGTGTCATAATTATATTACGCTGTAATAACACCGAGTTTTATTTATAAAACTTATTTTTGAGAGTTTATAAGAAGATAAATACAATTAAATCAGGGATTATTAGCCCTGATTTAATTGTCGCTAATACGCATTCACTGCCACTTCACGTGCAAAAAGCTCAGCCCGCTAAAAAGAACTTAAACGCCGGGTTGTCAGTTTCATCGTGGCAATCGTAGCCCAGTGCGGTTAGATGCCGTTCAAACTGTGGCTCAGACGCCGACAGCTCAAACCCTGCCAATACCCGGCCAAAATCTGTACCGTGGCTACGATAGTGGAACAAAGAGATATTCCAATGCGTACCTAAAGTATGCAGGAATTTCAGCAATGCACCCGGTGATTCGGGGAATTCAAAGCTGAACAACCGCTCACATAGTGGCTTAGATGGACGTCCGCCGACCATATAACGCACGTGCAACTTGGCCATCTCATCATCAGATAGATCCACCACCTGATAACCTTTTTCCTGTAACTCGGCCAGGATCTCCGCCCGCTCGGCATAACCGCGCGTCAAACGGACTCCGACAAAAATACAGGCATTATCGGCATCCGCATAGCGGTAGTTAAATTCAGTAACCGGACGGTCGCCCAGCAGCTTACAAAAACGCAGGAAACTGCCTTTTTCTTCGGGGATGGTCACGGCCAGCAAGGCTTCGCGTTGCTCACCTAGCTCACAGCGCTCTGAGACATAGCGCAGACCGTGGAAATTGACGTTAGCACCGGAAAGCACATGGGCCAAACGTTCGCCTTGAATATTATGCTGCTGAACATACTTTTTCAGGCCCGCCAACGCCAAGGCACCAGACGGCTCGGCAATGGCGCGCACATCTTCAAATATGTCTTTTACTGCCGCACAAATGGCATCGCTATCGACGGTGATCACTTCGTCCAGATATTCCTGGCACAGGCGGAAAGGTTCGTCGCCAATGCGCTTAACCGCGACACCTTCGGCGAATAACCCGACACGGGCCAGATCAACCGGCTTACCTGCATTCAGTGCAGCACGTAAACAGGCGGAATCTTCGGCTTCAACCCCAATCACTTTAATATGTGGCATCAGTTGCTTGATAAGTACCGCCACACCGGCTACCAGGCCACCGCCACCGACTGGGACAAAGACTCTGTCAAGGTGTGCGTCTTGCTGGAGCAACTCCATCGCCAATGTTCCCTGCCCGGCGATAACGGCCGGATGGTCAAACGGCGGTATAAAGGTATAACCCTGCTGTTGCGACAACTCGATAGCTTTGCCTTTGGCTTCATCGAAATTGGCTCCGAACAGCAGCACCTCGCCACCAAAACCGCGCACCGCATCCACTTTGATGTCAGCGGTTGCTACCGGCATCACAATCAGCGCCCTTAGCCCCAGTTTGCTGGCCGATAGCGCCACACCCTGCGCATGGTTACCGGCAGAGGCCGTTATCACACCACAGGCTTTTTGCTCCGCTGTCAGACCGGCCAACATTGTATAGGCACCACGCAGTTTAAAACTATGCACCGGCTGGCGGTCTTCGCGTTTCACCAAAATGGTATTACCCAAGCGGGAGGAGATTTTTTCCATCACTTGCAGTGGGGTGACTTGCGCCACCTCATACACCGGTGCGCGCAATATCGCCCGCAGATATTCTGCCCCGCAGGGGGCAGCAGATAAGGGTTGTGATACCGCCATGGGTATTAGCCTCCCAGCTTACTTTTATCGCGCACAGCACCTTTGTCAGCGCTGGTTGCCAATAGGGCATAAGCGCGTAGGGCATAGGAAACCTGACGTACACGGGCTTTAGGCGACCAGGCGGTATCGCCACGGGCCTCTTCGGTTTCACGGCGGGCAGCCAGCTCAGATTCACTCACATCCAACACAATGCCGCGGTTCGGGATATCGATATCAATGAAATCGCCGTTCTGCACCAGGCCAATCAGGCCACCACTGGCCGCTTCTGGGGAAACATGACCAATCGACAAACCCGACGTCCCGCCGGAGAAGCGGCCATCCGTTAGCAATGCACAGCTCTTACCCAACCCCATCGATTTCAGATAAGTGGTCGGATATAACATTTCTTGCATCCCCGGCCCGCCTTTCGGCCCTTCGTAACGGATAACAACCACATCACCCGCCACCACTTTGCCGCCAAGAATCGCTTCTACTGCGTCATCCTGACTTTCATACACTTTGGCCGGGCCACGGAAGGTCAGGCTTTCTTTATCCACACCGGCGGTTTTAACAATGCAACCGTTAGCGGCGATATTACCGTACAACACCGCTAAACCGCCGTCTTGGCTGTAGGCATGCTCGCGAGTACGAATACAGCCCTCTTCGCGGTCAGTATCCAGTGATGGGAAGCGGCAATCTTGTGAGAATGCTTTCGTGGTGCGAATACCTGCCGGGCCTGCGGCGTACATCTGCTTAACCCCTTCATCTTTGGTCAGCATTACGTCATAGGCGTCCAGAGTTTGTGTCAGATTCAGCCCCAACACGTTACTTACCTCGCGGTTAAGCAACTCGGCCCGGTCCAACTCGCCTAAAATACCCATCACGCCACCCGCACGGTGCACGTCTTCCATATGATATTTCTGGGTACTTGGTGCCACTTTGCACAAATGTGGTACCTGGCGCGACAGGCGGTCGATATCACTAATATCGAAATCAATCTCCCCTTCCTGCGCCGCTGCCAACAGGTGCAATACCGTGTTGGTGGAGCCGCCCATAGCAATATCCAGCGTCATGGCGTTTTCAAATGCGGCTTTGTTAGCAATGCTGCGCGGTAAGGCACTCACATCATCCTGTTCGTAATAACGCTTGGTCAGCGCAACAATGTGCTTACCGGCATCAAGGAACAGTTGCTTACGGTCAGCATGGGTTGCCAGCAGTGAACCGTTACCCGGCAAGGCCAACCCCAGCGCCTCATTCAGGCAGTTCATCGAGTTGGCAGTAAACATCCCTGAGCAGGAACCACAGGTTGGGCAGGCTGAACGCTCAATCTGTTCACTGTCGGCATCGCTGACATTAGGATTTGCCCCCTGGATCATGGCATCCACCAGATCCAGCTTGATGATTTTATCCGACAGTTTGGTTTTACCGGCTTCCATTGGGCCACCGGATACAAAGATCACCGGAATATTCAGGCGCAGCGCCGCCATCAGCATCCCTGGGGTGATTTTGTCGCAGTTAGAGATACATACCATGGCATCCGCGCAGTGGGCGTTAACCATGTACTCTACGGAGTCGGCGATCAATTCGCGTGAAGGCAGAGAATAGAGCATGCCGCCGTGACCCATCGCGATCCCATCATCCACTGCAATAGTGTTGAACTCTTTCGCCACACCACCAGACGCTTCAATTTGCTCCGCGACCAGTTTTCCTAAGTCGCGCAAATGAACGTGGCCCGGTACAAACTGGGTAAATGAGTTAACCACCGCAATAATCGGTTTGCCGAAGTCATCATCGGTCATACCGGTGGCGCGCCACAGTGCGCGGGCGCCGGCCATATTGCGGCCATGGGTGGTGGTATGGGAACGGTACTTAGGCATTGTCTCTTCACTCCAGTTTTTATTTTGCAAATCAACTCGTTGTTATAAATGCAGTGTCTTGCAAATGATTTTGTGTATGGCAGGTGGCGAACGAACCACCTGCTAATGCTATCTGCTTGTTGTTATTGTGGGTTAACTTGATCCAACCAACCGTACTTATCCTCAGTTTCACCGGTGAACAGGCCGAAGAACGCTTGTTGGATCTTGGTGGTCACCGGGCCACGTTTACCAATACCGACCTGAATACCATCCACGCTGCGCACTGGGGTAATTTCGGCCGCAGTACCGGACATGAACACTTCATCCGCCAGATAGAGAGATTCACGTGACAACACTTGCTCACGCACTTCCAGACCCATGTCTTTCGCCAATTTGATAATCGCGTCACGGGTGATACCTGGCAAGGCGGAAGAGGTAAACGGAGGCGTGAACAGAATACCATCCTTCACTTCAAACAGGTTTTCACCGGCACCTTCAGACAGGAAGCCATGAATATCCAGTGCAATCCCTTCCTGATAACCGTGACGGCGTGCCTCACTGCCCACCAGCAAGGAGGACAGGTAGTTACCACCCGCTTTTGCTGCGGTTGGAATAGTATTTGGTGCCACACGGTTCCATGAAGAGACCATAGCATCAATGCCTTGTTCCAAGGCTTCTGCGCCCAAATAAGCACCCCATGGGAAAGCCGCAATAATCACGTCAGTCTCATAGTCATCTGGCGGGTTCACCCCCATGCCGACATCACCGATAAACACCAACGGACGGATATAAGCACTGGTCAGATTATTTTTACGCAATGTCTCGCGGCAGGCTTCCATCAGCTCATCAACCGACTGGGAAACAGGCATGCGATAAATTTTGGCTGAATCATGCAAGCGCTGCATATGTTCGCGGTGACGGAAAACTACCGGCCCTTTGTGGGATTCGTAGCAACGGACACCTTCGAAGACTGACGTGCCATAGTGTAACGCGTGCGACATCACGTGAACTTTAGCCTCTGCCCACGGAACCATTTCGCCGTTAAACCAAATGTAATCAGCTTTCTTCGTCATTCTTTTCTTTCCTTCTGGCGCATCAGGCGCGTATCTGTAATGTATTAGGTTGTAGGATCTCGACGCAGGCGACATCCATAAGCTTACTCAGCTGTGAAGACAGTAAATCGACAGGTCGCCCGCTGGCAACGGTCAATTCAATATTAATATTCTCGTCATTAGTCATTGGCGACATATTCATAGCACAAACCTGAAAGCCACGGTGCCGCACAACCCGCAATACACGCTCTAACATTTCAGGGCGGAAGCGGGCTTGGATAGAGAGCTGATGTTGCATCATGAGATTTTCTCCAGCATGGTTTCATTACCTGCGCCTGGCGGCACTAACGGCCAAACGTTGTCGAGTTCGTCGATGGAAACCTGGAGCAGATAAGGGCCTTCGCTGTTAAACAGCGTATCCAGAGCAGCGTCGACTTGGTCTTTACGGGTGATACGTTGGCCGGGGATATTGAAAGCACTGGCCAGTGTGATGAAATCGGGGTTATCAGAAAGATTGGTTTCGCTATAACGTCCATCAAAAAACAGTTGCTGCCACTGTCGGACCATACCCAATCGCTGGTTATCCAACAAAATGATTTTCAGCGGTAACTGTTTTCGTTTTATCGTACCCAACTCCTGAACATTCATCATAAACGAACCATCGCCGGAGACACAGATCACCATGTCATCGGGGCGGGCCATTTGTGCCCCAACAGCCGCCGGCACACCAAAACCCATGGTGCCCAGGCCGCTGGAGGTGATGAAATTCTCAGGGCGGGTGAAGTTCATATGTTGCGCCGTCCACATCTGGTGCTGCCCGACATCGGTAGTCACTATCGTCTGCGGGGCTTTACGATCAGAAATCTGCTTCAGTAATAACGGAGCATAAATTGCCTGACCGGGATGGTCATAACGCCAGCTATGCTGCTGTTTTAAGGCCATGACTTCATCGCGCCATGGTTGGATATTCAACGGCTGTTGTAAGGCGGGCAGTAACACTTTCAAATCACCCTGTAATGCAATGTGTACCTGACGCAGTTTACCCAGTTCCGCCGGGTCAATATCCATATGGATAACTTTTGCTTTCGCGGCGAATGTATTCAACTTACCCGTTACGCGGTCATCAAAACGCGCGCCAACTGCGATCAATAGATCACAATCCTGTACCGCGAAGTTCGCTGCTTTGGTGCCATGCATCCCCAGCATCCCCAGATAACAAGGGTGCCCGGTATCCGGTGCGCCTAATCCTTTCAGAGTGGCCACCGCAGGAATGCCAGTTACCTCGATAAAATCGCGTAAGGCAGCAACAGCTTGTGCCATGCCAACACCGCCACCGACATACAGCATCGGCTTTTTGGCCGTCGCCAGCATATCCCAAGCTTGTTGTAACTCAGCGGCAGAATCAATGAGATGTTCTTCCACCGGCATCAGGTGCGGAGTCAACTCACCCACAGCCAACTGAATGTCTTTCGGGATATCGATTAAAACTGGCCCAGGGCGGCCACTGGTAGCAATGGCAAATGCTTCAGCCATAATGCTCGGCAGCGCATCCAATGATTCGACCAGGAAACTGTGTTTGGTACAGGCCAGTGACAAGCCCAACACGTCGATCTCTTGAAACGCGTCGGTACCGATTAAGGCTGAACCCACCTGACCGGTGATCGCAATTACCGGAACAGAGTCTAGCAAAGCATCCGCCAAACCGGTGATCAGATTAGTGGCTCCGGGGCCAGAAGTGGCGATACACACGCCCACTTTGCCAGTTGCGCGCGCATAGCCAATAGCGGCAATGGCGGCACCCTGCTCATGGCGGCAGAGCAAATGCTCGACACCACCATCATATAAGGCATCGTAGACCGGCATAATTGCCCCACCCGGATAGCCAAATACCGTACTAACACCCTGCGCACGTAACGCTTGAACCACCCACTGGGCACCATTCATAGTTATTTCCCCGTACTTTTGCGAGGAAAGCAGAATTTTATTCTGTTGTGCATTTTATGTTCCTCGCGTCTTTTAACGCACTAATAAAAAAACCCCCGGACCTTTCGGTGCGGGGGTTCTCTTGAGATTAAGGCTTGATTTTTATGCCTTTCTTCGTCCAAGTGCAGCCCCGCACGGTGGGATAATAATCACCACCACGCTAATTAGGACTAGCTTAATCACTTGGAAAATCGCTTTCATAATTAGGTTGTTCATCTGTCTAGTGTCGAACGAATACCTACAGAGTTATCACAGTTATTGGTTAGCTGACAATATATATTTAAATTATTATTCTGTGAGCTCGCACACGAAACACCACAAACACATTATTTATCAATCAGTAAAAGCCATATTCGTAGTTTGGCCTTTTTTACGTCCCGCCTCGCAATTTTTAATTGCGATACATCCATTGCAACGAAACATCTCACGCATTATCGCAAACCAAACCTTTTTCTGTGAACTCAAAAAAGGACTGAGGCACTGTGTTGCACTGATAACCGTCGCGGCTATCACACATCTCAACCAGAGCATCCACAAAAAGATGCCCCGCGACCCAAGACGTATTACGGCAAAGGAAAGCATCATGTCATTGGCAACCATTCACACCCGCGCCACCTTGGGTATTCAGGCCCCCCCGGTGACGGTAGAAGTCCATATCAGCAATGGGTTACCGGGGCTGGTATTGGTCGGATTACCGGAAACAACGGTAAAAGAGGCTCGAGATCGGGTTCGTAGTGCATTAATCAATAGCGGCTTCACCTTTCCGGCCAAACGGATCACCGTCAGCCTGGCACCAGCAGATTTACCTAAAGAAGGTAGCCGCTATGACCTGCCTATCGCTTTAGCGATACTGGCCGCTTCAGAACAGATTCCTGCGGATAAATTAACTGACTATGAGTTCTTGGGTGAGTTAGCTCTATCAGGGGCGCTAAGGCGTGTTTGCGGCGCAATTCCAGCCGCACTCGCCAGCAGCCAGTCTCACCGGCAATTAATCCTCCCGGCGGCCAATAATCTTGAGATCGGTTTGCTCCCACGAGGTAACAACTGGGTTGCTGATCATTTATTAGCTGTGTGTGGTTTTTTGCAAGGTGAAAATACCCTCGACCAAGGTCAACCCATGGAGTCTGTTACCGATTGGGATAACCACCTCGACTTGCAAGATATCATCGGACAATCACAGGCTAAGCGCGCATTAGAAATTGCCGCTGCTGGCGGGCATAACCTGCTGTTACTCGGGCCACCAGGGACCGGAAAAACCATGTTGGCAAATCGTTTAACCGGATTGCTACCACCGCTGACAGATCAGGAGGCACTGGAGGCCGCAGCCATTAACGGCTTGCTACACAGTAACGAACTCCCCATCCAATGGCGCTGCCGGGCTTTTCGCGCGCCACATCACAGCGCATCGATGGCAGCACTGGTTGGTGGTGGCTCCATTCCCCGTCCCGGTGAAATATCTCTGGCGCACAATGGTGTACTGTTTCTGGATGAATTACCTGAGTTTGAACGGCGGGGCTTGGATTCACTGCGCGAGCCACTGGAATCAGGCGAAATTATTATTTCCCGCGCAGCCGCTAAAGTTTGCTTTCCGGCTAGAGTACAGCTTATCGCCGCAATGAACCCCAGCCCCAGTGGCCATTATCAAGGTGTCCATAACCGAACACCCCCACAGCAAGTTCTACGCTATCTGGCAAAACTATCAGGCCCGTTTCTGGATAGATTTGATTTATCGATAGAAGTGCCATTACTGCCTGCGGGCATGTTAAGTGCTCAGAAAAACCAAGGAGAAAATAGCCAGACAGTCAGGCAACGGGTATTGCAGGCGAGGCAAAGGCAATTGGACAGAGCGGGGAAGATAAATACTCGACTTAGCAGCCAAGATATTGCCGAGCATTGCTATTTAACCCCAGAGAATGCCGCCTTTCTGGAACAAGTTCTGCTGACATTGGGTCTGTCAGTGCGCACCTGGCACCATATTTTAAAAGTAGCACGGACTATTGCCGATCTGGCTCAGGAAAATAATATCCAAAGGAGTCATATTTCAGAGGCGCTGAGCTATCGTTGTATGGATCGGCTGCTTTTGCAATTGCATAAGAGCCTGATGTGAAGAAAGGGTAAAAAAACAAAGGGGGGCAGAAGCCCCCGTAATACTATACCCAAAGCACTTGGAGCCGCAGGTAGGCAGCCAGCAAACACATCCCGATGAGCTTACTCAAGTAAGTGATTCGGGTAAGTGCGCGCCGCTAATACCCCTGCGATTTCAAGCATGAAAGGTAGGGGGATTAATCGTCGCTATCGGTATAATCTTCCACCGCATCCATCTGCGGCTTACCGCCTGACAAGGTGTGGAAACGTTTAGGCCGACGAGTCCGGGTCACATATTTGGACCAGACTTTCTCCTCGACACTGACCGGTTCACGCTCGCCGCGACAAACAGCAACAAACAGCTGTTCTTCTTCCGTTACAGGCTGGCGTTTCCCGAGATCGAGTTCGTTAAAGGCATAGCCATGGCGCTCTAGTAATTGCGCCTCTTTAATGGTGAAATCACCGTGACGCGAGAACCCGCGAGGATAATGTTTATTATCAAAAAAACGATTGGTCGTGATGAAGCTATCCGCCATCTGACACGCTCCTAATTCTCTCATGGTCGTGCTGTTTATGGCGCGGAGTATTAGATAGGCTTGACATCGTGTAAAACAAAAAATTTAAATCGTAACGATAAAAAAAATTGGAGATGGTGTGGATATCGAATTACTGAAAACCTTTTTGGAGGTCAGTAGAACTCGCCACTTTGGTCGCGCAGCTGAATCTTTGTACTTAACGCAGTCGGCGGTAAGTTTTCGTATCCGTCAGTTGGAACATCAACTAGGTGCAAATTTATTCACTCGTCATCGCAATAATATTCGTCTGACCCCTGCGGGGGAACGAATGGTCTCTTACGCTGAAACCCTACTGAGCACCTGGCAGTTGGCAAAAAGAGAGGTCGCTCACACACTACAGCACACCGAGTTGTCCATCGGTGCAACCGCTTCGTTGTGGGAAGCGTATCTCACTCCGTGGTTGCAACAATTATACAAACAGCGAGAGGCATTACGCCTTGAGGCGCGCATTGCACTTCGGCAATCGCTGGTGAAACAGTTGCACGAGCGGCAACTGGATTTATTGATAACAACCGAATCCCCTAAAATGGATGAACTGGCAAGCCAACTGTTAGGGCATTTTTCGCTGAGGTTGTTCTCATCGACACCCTCTGATTTACCAAAAGAAACTGACGCCGAAACCGAGCATAAAAATGCAAATGAGGCACCTTATATCAAGCTTGAGTGGGGAGCTGATTTCCATCCGCAAGAAAATCGATTATTTGAGAGTGAGCAGATGCCGGTACTGACGACCACCTCGGCCCATTTAACCCGGCAACTATTAGAAAGTACCGGTGGTTGTGCTTTCCTGCCTGAGCATTGGCAAAAAGAATACCCTTACCTGAACATTCACACTGAAATAGCCCCTATTGTGCGGCCACTGTATGCCGTTTGGTTGCAAAACAGTGACCAGCAAATATTAATCCGACAACTATTAAAAATACCTATGAATAACGCTACCCAGGACGCTGTACGGGATTAAGCGGCGGTGACTGAGGACGAGATCGTCGGCTCAGATAAAAAGCGCTCATCGCCTTCTGAATTGCAATAAAACTAAATAACAAAATCCCGATAACAATCTTGGTCCACCATGAACTGAGTGTGCCGTCGAAGGTGATGTAGCTCTGTATCAGGCCCTGAATCAAGACACCAAACAGAGTGCCAAAAACGGTCCCGATACCACCAGTCAGTAAGGTGCCACCGATCACTACCGCTGCAATAGCGTCTAACTCAACACCACTGGCCGCTAACGCATAACCGGCTGAAGTGTAGAGCGAGAAAACAATCCCGGACAATGCAGCCAGTGTGCTCGACAACATGTAAATCTTAATCGTAGTCTGCCTAACCGGCACCCCCATCAGCCCGGCAGAAACACTGTTACCACCAATGGCATAGACGTTATGACCAAAGCGTGTCCGATGAGCCAGCAAAATACCAAACACCACAACCATCAACATAATGAAGGCCAGTAACGTAAATCGCCCGCCACCGGGGACTTTCCAGGCATAATTCGCCAGCGTGGCATAAAGTGGATGATCAATGGGAATCGACTCTTCAGAAACGATAAAACTCATACCACGAACAAAGAACATCCCAGCCAGAGTGATAATAAATGCAGGGAGTTTCAGTGAATCAATAATCCACCCCATTAGCGCGCCAAACATCGCGCCCATAATCAATACGATGGCAAAGGCATACACTGGGTGAATACCATAAACTCCGATTAGCTTCGCCAACAATACGCCTGTAAACGCAATTATCGACCCGACAGATAAATCGATGCCTCCTGATAAAATAACGAAAGTCATGCCTACGGCAACAATACCCAGAAAGGCATTATCAGTCAGTAAATCACACCATACCCGGGTGGAAGAAAAACTGGGGAACTGGCTGAGACAGAAAGCATATCCCAGGATAAAAACGGCGATAGTAATCAGCAAAGGAATATTACGCTTTAACATTATTTTCGCCTCTGGAAGATATGCCTCAAGGAAATCATTGGTGACTGAACAATTAAGACTGCTAACACCACAATGGCTTTAAGAACCAGATTAAATTCCGGCTGATAACCTGAAAGTAAAATCCCTGTATTCATCCCTTGAATAATCAAAGCACCAATTACCGAAAGCACAAGGTTAAAACGTCCGCCCATTAAAGATGCACCACCGATCACTACTGCCAAAATTGCGTCCAACTCCAGCCATAAACCGGCATTGTTAGCATCTGCACCACGGATATCTGCGGTCACAATAATACCCGCGACTGCCGCACAGACACCGCAAATCACATAGACAGCGATCAACACCAGACGAGTACTCACGCCAGCATTACGCGCTGAGCGTAAGTTGATACCCACTGACTCAATAAATAGCCCCAGTGCTGTTTTGCGGGTTAATAGCCAAACAATAACCAACATGCTAAAGGCGATAACCACTGACATCGGCAAGTACATCAGCGTACTACCGCCTAACATTGCCAGACCACCGCTATCAAATGTAACAATCTGCCCCTCAGTAATAAGCTGGGCTATTCCACGGCCCGCCACCATTAGCATTAACGTGGCAACAATCGGTTGGATTTGTAATACTGCCACTAAAAAGCCATTCCATAATCCACATAACGCGCCGACGGCAAGGGCCGCGACGAGTACCGTGGGTAATGAATATCCTGCACTGGTCAATGTTGCGGCTGTCGCCCCCGCAATTGCCATCACCGCACCGACCGATAAATCGATGCCACCGGTGGCGATCACTAATGTCATTCCTAGCGCCAATAAAGCAACGGGTGCGCCTCGGTTTAAGATATCAATGACACTGCCAAACAAGCGGCCATCCTGAATATGAATCGAGAAAAAGTGTGGGGCGACCAAACTATCAATCAATAAAATAACAGCCAGAGCACCAAACTGAGTGGCACCTTTCGGTAAGACCCATCTAACTTTGCGCGGTCTTTGCGGCATTGACAGGCTCCTATTTCCCATGAGGTAACTCCTTATTGCACCGCGATCGCCTGCATAATGGCAGGAACGGAAATCTCATCATGACCGAGTTGTGCAATATGCCGACGGTCGCGTAGAACAATGACGCGATCGGCATAACCTGCCAATTCCTCTAATTCGGAAGAGATGATTAACAGCGCCAACCCTTCATCACATAATTTCTCAATCAACCGAATAATTTCAGCATGAGCCCCCACATCAATACCGCGCGTCGGCTCATCTAAAATCAAAAAACGAGGTTTGGTGGCCAGCCAGCGGGCTAATAAAACTTTTTGCTGGTTCCCACCGGAGAGATACTGAATTTGTTGCTCAGGGCCTGGAGTACGAATACCCAATTGCTGGATGAAATCCTCAGCAATCTGAGTTTGTTCACGCATTGAAAGCGGCCTTAACCACCCACGCTGTGCCTGTAGGGCCAGGATAATATTTTCCCGCACCGTTGCAGCACCGATAATACCGTCAGTTTTGCGATCTTCCGGACAATAACCAAAACCGAGTTTCGATGCTTTACGCGGTGTTCTGATTTTAACCGGCTTACCTTGTATTTTGGCCTCTCCGGTATCAGGCGTGGTTACACCGAAAATTAACTGTGCAGTTTCGGTACGCCCAGAGCCTAATAACCCCGCCAATCCGACAATCTCACCGGGGGAAACCGACAAATCAAAACTCTCTACTACACCCCGCCGACCATAGTTTTTAAATTCAACCAGTGGGTTGCTTGCGACAATATTATGTTCACCACGTTTCAGTAATTGCTCATCAAAGCTATGGCCCAGCATCATCTGAACCAATTCGATACGGGGAAGTTCTGCTGCAGTTTTAGTACCGACAAGTTTGCCATTACGCAAAACCGTAATGCGATCGCTGATCCGATAGACCTGATCGAGGAAATGGGTCACAAACACCATGCCAATACCTTGGTCCCGCAACTGACGGAGAATATCCAATAACATACTGACTTCTTTGGCATCTAAACTTGCCGTCGGCTCATCCAAAATCAGCACCTTCGCTGACAGATCAACCGCTCGAGCAATTGCGACTATTTGTTGTATTGCAATAGAAAAGTTAGCTAAAGGCTGCTGAACATCGAATGTCAGGCCATAGCCAGTCAGCAGTTTCTCTGCCTGTTGGTTCATCGTGCGGTGATCAATTAACCCCCAACGTAATGGCTCACGACCAATGAATAGATTTGCCGCAACCGATATATTGGGCAGTAAATTGACCTCTTGATAAACGGTACCAATCCCCATTTTTTGAGCATCAGCAGTATCAATGGGACAAATCGCCTTGCCATCTAAATAAACTTCACCGGCGGCTCGTTTATAAACCCCAGTTAGCGCTTTAATTAATGTTGATTTTCCGGCGCCATTTTCTCCCAATAGTGCAACAACCTCACCGCGATGTAGAGAAAAATCCACGGAGTCCAATGCCTTAACACCAGGAAATTCAACCGACAAGCCACGGACTTCTAGCAGTGTTTCCATCAGATGTACCCACGTTCAAAAACGACTCAAATATTGCCCAAATACAGGTGACGAAAGTAGGCGGGGCAACCCCGCCTTTTGAATCAATAACCAAGGCTCTTCTTAGATTCATATTCCTGTTTAGCTGTATCTGACTGCAACAGGCGGGATTCTGTCTGGATAAATTTAGGAGGTTGAGTGCCGTCTTTCTTCAACGCAATTAATGCGTCGAAAGCAGGACCGGCCATATTTGGCGTTAATTCAACAGTAGCGTTTGCTTCACCGTTACTCATGGCTTTGAAAATATCAGGAACACCGTCGATAGAAACGATTTTGATTTCTGAACCAGGCTTCAAACCAGCTTCTTTAATGGCTTGAATGGCACCAATCGCCATATCATCGTTATGTGCATAGACAGCGCAGATATTCTTACCGTTTTGCTCCGCTTTAATGAAGCTTTCCATTACCTCTTTACCTTTACTACGGGTGAAATCCCCTGATTGAGAACGGATTATTTTCACATTAGGTGCCGAGGCTATCCCGTCAGCAAAACCTTTCTTACGGTTAATTGCCACACTGGAGCCAACGGTGCCTTGCAGTTCAACCACGTTACAAGGTTTACCTGCCACATCTTTCAGTAGCCACTCTCCTGCAACCTTACCTTCATATACGCTGTCTGAAGCCACTGCTGCGGTATATAAAGAGGGGTCATTCACCTCAATCATACGGTCAAGTAGGAAGACTGGGATTTTGGCTTCTTTCGCTTCCTGTAAAACTGGAGTCCAACCAGTCGCAACTACAGGGGCAATAAAAATGGCATCAACACCCTGAGCGATAAACGATCTCACCGCTTTAATTTGGTTTTCTTGTTTTTGTTGAGCATCCGCAATTTTTAATGTAATTCCGCGTTTTTCCGCCTCTTGTTTAGCAACCTTAGTTTCCGCAGAGCGCCAACCGGACTCTGAACCTATTTGAGAAAACCCCACGACTAACGGAGCTGCCTGGACTGCACTACACATTGCCGCTGTGACAGCTGCTGCTAACAGTAAACGCCTGTACATATTTCTCTCCTCACTTGTCATCGTCGAGCCGCTGACTCATTACCATTCCGAAGAACAGTTAAAAAGATCACTCAGGACATTGATTGCCCTGAACCTCGGCTAATTTGCAGATAATGTCGTTCTAAAAGCACATGATGTTTTTTTAAGGTGAGCTTCCTGATCGCTAAAATGTTAATTAGTTTTAGTACATTTTGTGAAAGTAATAATGAGCAACGTCACATCACAGAATAACAATCGCTTTGTACATAAATTCAGCCAAATAGGTCTGTTTTGGGAACGTTACCTTTTAAGATTTTGTCGGGATTATAAAAAATAAATGTTACTAACATCGGTTTATGATCGAGCGAGGGATATTTTTTGAATCGATGAAATGGATTAAAAGTATGAAGTGAATATATAGGGATAAATACCAGAATAGGAGTAAAGAGAAAGGTAAAAACATACGGAAAGGGTACGAAAAACAGACTAAATGGCAGTTTTTTGTCATAAAAAAACCCTTCGTTTTCACGAAGGGTTATTTATATGGCAGGGGCGGAGAGACTCGAACTCGCGACACCCGGTTTTGGAGACCGGTGCTCTACCAACTGAGCTACGCCCCTAAATTACGCTTAACATTATGCCTGCTAAGATAAGCAGGCATAATTTAAATAAGTGGCGGAACGGACGGGGCTCGAAC
>NZ_CQAZ01000044.1 GCF_001152565.1 Yersinia pekkanenii
TCGTTAGCTCAGTTGGTAGAGCAGTTGACTTTTAATCAATTGGTCGCAGGTTCGAATCCCGCACGACCCACCATTATGTCAAGTAATCCCGCACAACCCACCATTATACCCCCCAGTGATACCTTTTCCCTGCAATGTTACATATACTGCTAATCTCAGTGTCCCAAAGTTCCCCCTATAATTCTCTGACATTCCATCTGTATCTCACTTTTCCATCTCATTTTTAACTCCATTAAACATTTTCACCATTATCAGACAATTTTGGGCGACTTTTAGCTGGATATTGGGTATTTTGTTTAGGATAGCAAACAAATTAACTCTTACTGGCGGCCAACAACTTTGCTGGCTCCGGAATAACCGGCAACAGAGATGTGAGCGATGAGTGAAACTTTTGATGTGAATGCGGCTATTTATCCTTTCCCTTCGCGGCCTGTCCCTTTGGATATGAATGAAAAAGCCTTTTACCGTGAGAAAATCAAAACACTGCTGAAGCAACGCGATGCTGTGTTAGTCGCTCACTATTATACCGATCCTGAAATTCAGGCATTAGCCGAAGAGACGGGAGGATGTGTTGCTGACTCCCTGGAAATGGCGAGATTTGGCAATAGTCATCCGGCATCAACGCTACTGGTCGCCGGTGTGCGCTTTATGGGGGAAACGGCCAAGATCCTGAATCCAGAGAAGCGGGTGCTGATGCCAACCCTGAAAGCGGAATGCTCGCTGGATTTAGGCTGCCCGGCTGATGAGTTTGCCGCATTCTGTGATAGCCATCCAGACCGCACCGTGGTGGTGTACGCCAATACGTCGGCGGCAGTAAAAGCCAGAGCTGATTGGGTGGTGACCTCCAGTATTGCTGTCGAGTTAATCGAACATCTCGATAGCTTGGGCGAGAAAATAATCTGGGCACCGGATCGTCACCTGGGTCACTACGTGCAGAAAAAGAGTGGAGCAGATGTATTGTGCTGGCAGGGGGCCTGTATCGTCCATGACGAGTTTAAAACCCAGGCACTGGCCAACATGAAAGCGCTACATCCTGATGCCGCGGTGTTGGTTCACCCAGAGTCGCCACAGGCAATCGTCGATATGGCTGATGCCGTCGGCTCGACCAGCCAGTTGATTATGGCTGCCAAAACGCTGCCACAAAAGAAACTGATCGTGGCGACCGATCGTGGCATTTTTTACAAGATGCAGCAGGTTTGCCCAGATAAAGAATTATTCGAAGCGCCTACGGCGGGTGAAGGTGCAACTTGTAGAAGTTGTGCTCATTGTCCGTGGATGGCGATGAATGGCCTCAGAGCGATTGCTGAGGGGCTAGAGCAGGGCGGGGTGATGCATGAGATACATGTCGATGAAGAATTGCGTCAGCAGGCGCTGATACCGTTAAATCGCATGTTGGATTTTGCTAATCAGTTGAAGTTGCAGATCAAAGGTAATGCCTAAATATTTCATACTGACGACAAAGTCAAATGAAAGGGAATCGGATCGTAGCGACGTCAGCCGCCGGAGTGGGCGTAGGTGCGGTAAACCCGTCACTCTACAAGCGATAAAACAGTTGTATTAACAGCAAAAGGACCCCCAGATGGATTTCTTCAGTACAAGCAATATTTTGGTACATATTCCGCTGGGTGCGGGGGGGTATGACCTTTCATGGATAGAAGCGATTGGTACGCTGTTTGGTCTGCTGTGTATTTGGTTTGCCAGCAAAGAAAAAATCATCAACTACTTGTTTGGTTTGATTAACGTGACATTGTTCGCGGTGATCTTCTTCCAGATCCAGCTCTACGCCAGCCTGTTATTGCAGTTGTTTTTCTTCGTTGCCAATATTTACGGTTGGTATGCCTGGAGCAAGCAGACATCCGATAATCAGGCAGAGTTGAAAATTCGCTGGTTGTCATTGCCTAAAGCATTAGCCTGGGGCGCGGCTTGTGTGGCGGGTATTGCTCTAATGACACGGTATATTGATATCGTTTTTGCCTGGTTGACCCGTGTCGCCGTGACCCTGATGCAAAGTTTAGGTGCTAACGTTCAGCTGCCTGAATTGCAACCCGATGCATTCCCGTTCTGGGATTCCACTATGATGATTTTGTCAATTGTGGCAATGATCCTGATGACCCGAAAATACGTTGAGAACTGGCTTATTTGGGTGGTGATTGACGTGATCAGTGTGGCTATTTTCGCCTATCAGGGCGTATATGCCATGGCACTGGAATACGTATTATTGACGCTTATTGCCCTGAATGGCTCTTGGTTGTGGATTAAGAGCGCCGCGCGGAGTCATTCACGCCCACTCTCAACTAAAAGTTAATAATATCTCGGCTCAATAGCTTTGATTAAAAGCGTCCGTCAGGCGGTGGTTATTATTGCGTCCGCTTCCGAGCGGACGGGTTGCAGTTTGCCTATCAGTGATGATGGCGCCCACCTGCGCCAGCAGCCTGATTGATACCACAATTGGGGGCTTCGCAATGCTGATATTCCATCTGAATAGTGGCATGACCAATATTGTAATGGTGCAGTAAATGATGCTGGATACGCTGCAATAATTCGTCATTATCCAATGGTGGGATCACCTGCACATGCAGTGTCATTAGCCGTTGGTCGCCGACTTGCCATAAATGGACATGATGGGCGTCCCTTACTTCATAGATGCTGGCGCACAAGTCTTTGCGCAGTTTATTGATATCAATTTCTTGCGGTGCACCTTCCAATAGTTCGTGGAAACTTTCTTTCAGCAGCCGCCAGGCGCTGCGTAATACCAACGCAGAGACTAACACTGACAAAATCGGGTCGATTGGCGTCCAACCGGTTGTCAGGATCACCACCGCTGCGACGATGGCCCCTACTGAACCTAATAAATCACCCAATACATGTAAGGCTGCGGCACGTACATTGATATTCTTTTCTTCACCCTGATGAAGTATCCAGAAGCAAAAAATATTCGCAAATAACCCCGCGATGGCGATGATTAACATCGGCATTCCCATCACTTCGTGTGGGGAAAAGAAACGTTGAGCGGCCTCCCAGACAATTAATACGACGATCAACAGCAATGCTGCGGCATTAACAAAAGCGGCCAGAGTGGTTAGCCGTAAATAACCGAAAGTATGGCGAGAGTCAGGTTTCCGTTGAGAAAAATGTACTGCCATCAAGGCGATGAAGAGTGCGGCAGAGTCAGTTAGCATATGCCCGGCATCGGCTAATAATGCCAGCGAACCCGATAACCAGCCGCCAATAGCTTCAACCACCATAAACAGTGTGGTGACGGCAAAGGCTATCAGTAGACGTTTGCCGTTACTGTCTTGTGGGAAAAATGAGGGTGTTGCCATATTGATCCTTTGACCTTGAAATGTGTGCGTAGCACTGTCTGTTTATGTTAACTCTGACAGGGTTTGATTCAAGTCATGAATTAACTGTGCTAACAGATTTTGCAGTTCAGTATAGGCCGCAGGGGAGACTTTGCCTTGCTGACGTTGGCCCATTAACTGAAGCCAACATTGTCGTTGCCAACCAGATAGAAATGGATGGATTCATTCAATGAGTTGATACCTAATAGTAATAACATTGTTATTGCTGTTTATCTGCACCCAACACCAAATGTAATAAAGTAGATTTACAGCATTCGATTCACCAGCTAAATTGGTTCAGATATAGGTTGTGCGATGACCGCCACAAGACTTAATGGAAGAGCTATGAATTACCTGAATGATGACCTCCGAATTAATGAAATTAAGGAACTCCTGCCACCTGTTGCTTTGTTAGAGAAGTTTCCAGCCAGCGAAAAAGCAGCAGCAACCGTATCTAAAACCCGCACAGCTATTCACAACATCTTGCGCGCTCAGGACGATCGCTTGTTGGTGGTTATTGGCCCATGCTCTATTCATGACACTCAGGCGGCAAAAGAGTATGCAACCCGTTTGTTGGCACTGCGCCAAGAGTTACAAGGCGAACTTGAAGTCGTTATGCGGGTGTATTTTGAAAAGCCACGTACCACCGTGGGTTGGAAAGGTCTGATTAACGATCCGCATATGGATGGCAGTTACGACATCAATGACGGTTTGCGTATTGCGCGTAAATTGCTGTTGGATATTAACGATAGCGGGCTACCGGCTGCGGGTGAGTTTCTGGATATGATCACGCCACAATATTTGGCTGATCTAATGAGCTGGGGTGCCATCGGCGCACGTACCACTGAATCTCAGGTTCACCGTGAGCTGGCTTCTGGCCTGTCTTGCCCAGTTGGGTTTAAAAATGGTACCGATGGCACGATTAAAGTCGCTATCGATGCGATTAATGCTGCCAGCGCACCGCACTGTTTCTTGTCTGTGACCAAATGGGGCCATTCAGCGATTGTTAATACAGCCGGTAACGATGATTGCCATATCATTTTGCGTGGCGGTAAAGAGCCAAATTACAGCAGCGTACATGTTGCTGAGGTGAAAGAAGGGCTCAGTAACGCGGGTCTTGAACCGCAAATTATGATTGATTTCAGCCATGCTAACAGCAGTAAGCAATTCAAAAAGCAAATGGAAGTGGCTACCGATGTTTGCCGTCAGATTGCTCAGGGTGAAAAATCCATTATGGGCGTGATGATTGAAAGCCATCTGGTCGAAGGCAATCAGAATTTGGAAAGTAGCGAACCATTGACTTACGGTAAAAGTGTCACTGATGCCTGTATTGGCTGGGAAGATACTGAAACGGTGCTGCGTCAGTTAGCTAGTGCAGTTAGAGCTCGCCGCCAATAGGTTATTGTCGCTGCTATTTTGCATTTGGGCAGCGCTCGCCATCCTCACGTACTGTCAGTACGCTCTGGTGTCTGTGCGCTGTTCGTATCCTAATTCAGATTAATTTGTGCTCAAAATTGCGCTGTTCCCTAACCGTCACCCTTAAACGCCAGAAACTCAAAGTAACAGAGAAAGTGTGGCACTGGCGCTATGTTGACTGGCCTGAACATAGGAAGGTGAGAGCGTTATTAGCTGATTAATCAGGAGTTCTACCAGTAACATCCCGCCTACTTTTGAGGTCAATAACCCCGCAGTTAATGGGCCTTCGGGTTTGGCTGCCACCAGCAGAATATCGGCCAGCGAGGAAAGAGGGCTACGGAGTGTATTGCTGATCCCGATGATCTTTGTCCCCTGTCGTTGCGCCAGTTCAACTGCATGAAGTACATCCTTGGTCGAGCCAGAACTGGAAATAACAACCACGATATCCTGATGGTCCAGACTGACTGCATTCATGGCGGCACGATGCATATCAGAAAAACACTGTGATGCCTTCCCAAGGCGCAACAATTTGTAGCCAAGATAATCTGACACGATGGCACTGGCTGCCACGCCATAAATTTGGACTGAACGCGCGTTGTGAATGTTCATGGCGGCGTGGCTCAATGTCTGCCGGTCCAGCAGTTTTCCGGTATCGCGCAGTGCATTCACGCTGTCTTCAATCAGTGTTTGGACCTCATCACCCCCTTCAATGAATTGGCGGGGGTGGCTCTGATGAGTCTCCATGGCCAGCCCCATTTTGAACTCACTAAAACCCTTACAGCCGAGTTGACGACAAAGACGGGTCACGCTGGCTTCGCTGGTCTGACTTTCCCGTGCCAGCTCGGTAATGGTCAGATAAAGCACGCGTTGTGGTTGTTCCAACACAAAGCTACTGAGCTTAGCTAATGTCGGGCTATAGTTTTCCAGCTCCTGTCGCATACGTAGAAGCAAGGTTCCAGTTTCCTTGGTCTGACTCACTCAACTCTCCTTTTAATCATTTATCTCTCTAGTTTGGCTGATATGCCGTAGTTAACGCCAGAAGAATTCTGTATAGATAACATTTTTTTGGTGGTAATTATTATTGTGTTTATATAATGTGATGAAAATATTTATCAATGCCAGTAACAACACAACACAACACAACACAACAACAAAAAACAAGGTGAGTTCATGTCGATCTTTAATGGTTCAGGTGGCGGGGCATGGTTCGAAAAAGCACAAAAATTTGGTAAGTCGTTCATGTTACCCATCGCAATCTTGCCCGCTGCGGGGTTGTTGTTGGGGATCGGTGGAGCATTATCCAATCCTAATACCCTCTCGGCTTATCCGTTTTTAAATATTGCCGCATTACAGGCCGTGTTTATGGTCATGGCCAGCGCCGGGTCAATTGTTTTTGCTAACCTTGCGGTGCTATTTGCTGTTGGGGTGGCGGTTGGATTGGCGCGAAGCGATAAAGGTACCGCAGGACTTTCTGCGTTGCTGGGTTATCTGGTGATGAACGCCACCATTAACGCCATTCTGATCCTTAAAGGGCAGTTGGCTACGTCGAATCTCAGTGCCGCAGGGCAGGGGATGGCGCTTGGGATACAGACACTGGAAACCGGTGTATTTGGCGGAGTGGTGATTGGGTTAGTCACCTGGTGGCTACATAATCGCTATAATAAAATTGAGTTGCCACAGTTTCTTGGCTTCTTTGGTGGCTCGAGGTTTGTGCCGATAGTTTCCTCCATGGCGGCGATAGTGGTCGGCGTGTTGATGTTCTTCATCTGGCCGCACTTCCAGAAAGTCATTTTCGGTCTGGGTGGTCTGGTGGATGCCACTGGTTATCTGGGGACGTTCATTTACGGCTTCGTGCTGCGTATGCTTGGCCCATTCGGTCTGCATCATATCTTTTACCTACCGTTCTGGACTACGGCACTGGGCGGTAGTGAGGTTATCAACGGCCATCTTATCGAAGGCACACAGCGCATCTTTTTTGCGCAACTGGCCGACCCTGATACCAAGCAATTTTATGTTGGCACTTCGCGGTTTATGTCCGGTCGTTTTATCACCATGATGTTTGGTTTGGTTGGGGCTTGTTTGGCGATGTACCACACCGCCCGTCCTGAAAATAAAAAACGGGTGGCAGGTTTACTGCTTTCCGCGGCTCTCACCTCTTTTCTGACCGGGATCACCGAGCCAATTGAATTTTCCTTCCTGTTTGTGGCCCCGATGCTTTATGTGCTGCATGCGGTGTTTGATGGGTTGGCGTTTATGATTGCCCACATATTGCATATCACTATTGGGCAGACTTTCTCCGGCGGCTTTATCGATTTTGTGCTGTTCGGTGTGCTACAGGGGGAAAGCAAAACCAACTGGATGCTGGTGCCACTGGTCGGTGTGCCTTGGTTTGCACTCTATTACTTCTCGTTCCGCTTCCTTATTCAGCGCTTCAACCTAAAAACGCCAGGGCGCGACAGTGGCGAGGTTCAGGAAAGCGTGGTGGTTACCGATCGTGCAGGGTTGGTGATTGAGGCGCTCGGTGGGGCAGCTAATATTGTAGAGCTGGACTGCTGTGCGACACGGCTGCGTGTTAGTGTGCAGCAGTCTGCGTTGGTTGATGAAGCCAAGCTAAAAGCCAGCGGTGCGCGCGCGGTACTTATCCGAGGCAACGGGATCCAGGTTATTTACGGCCCGCACGTTACGATTATCAAGAACGAAATTGAGGAAATGCTGGCGGTGTGAATGCGTTAATTTTAGCCACTAAAGCATAGCTAAATAAAACCCCCCGACATTGATGATGCACGGGGGGTTTTTAGGTCAATGACAACGCCATTTATCGCGCACCTCGGGGCGCCCCGGCGACTGCGTCGCTACGACCCCAACGGCACGTTTCCCCTTTATTTGACTTTGTCAGCGATCCAAAAACCCCGATATTTATGATGCACGGCGGTTTTTAATCGTGCTAATCAGGAATGATTACTTCGCTTTACCTTGGTTCGCAACTGCCGCTGCTTTGGCCGCGATTTCATCAGCGTCACCCAGGTAGTAGCGTTTGGTTGGTTTAAAGTTTTCATCAAACTCATAGACCAACGGCACGCCGGTTGGGATATTCAGCTCAAGAATTTCATCCTCGCTCAGGTCATCCAGATATTTTACCAATGCACGCAGAGAGTTACCGTGGGCGGCGATAATCACGCGCTCACCACTGGCAATACGGGGTTTGATCGTGTCATTCCAGTAAGGGATAACACGGTCAATCGTCAGAGCCAGGCTTTCAGTGGTTGGCAATTCTTCAGGCTTGAGTTTTGCGTAGCGCGGGTCATGGCCAGGGAAACGCTCATCGTTTTTCTCCAGCGCAGGTGGTGTTATAGCATAACCACGACGCCACAGTTTGACTTGCTCATCACCGTACTTAGCCGCAGTCTCTGATTTATCCAGACCTTGTAGTGCGCCGTAGTGACGCTCATTCAATTTCCAGGTTTTTTCTGTTGGCAGCCAAGCCTGATCTAATTCGTCCAGGATGCTCCACAGGGTGTGGATAGCGCGTTTCAGTACTGAGGTGTAAGCGAAATCAAAAGCGAAACCTTCGTCTTTTAACAGCTTGCCGGCGGCTTGTGCTTCAGTACGACCTTTTTCAGACAGATCAACGTCATACCAACCGGTGAATCGGTTTTCATTGTTCCATTGGCTTTCGCCGTGTCGTACCAGAACCAGCTTAGTTACTGCCATAGCGTTAACTCCTTTAATGTGAAACTCAATCTCCATACCTTGGATATTTGAAGCGGGATATTTACCGTCCTAATTACTTCGGGTATAGATTAATATTCAATGATAACTATTATCATTATATTGCGGGATTGCCGCTTACAGCAATCGTTTGTGTTTAACCATAGCCAATTTTTTACATTAACGTAAGACCGAGCTTAGAACCGATTCTGTCAAATTTGTAACCAATGACAATATGGGGTTAATGGCAACGCAATTTATAGCTCAGTGAGTGAAGGACTGACCGCACCTGGGGGTGTTCCGATGGCTGACGCCATGACGACCCCAACGGCACGTTTCCCCTTCATTTGAGTTTGTTAGTCGCCTGAATATGGCGCATTAAATACGCCATATTGTCTATGAGTAGGTATTGGAAGAGGAGGTTATGCCGCTTTTTTCAGGCAGGTGCTCATAAAGGTTTTGCGAGTATCGCCTTTTAACGCTTTGCTGGCAGCCTCAGCATTACAGCTTTTCATTTTCTGCTGCTGTGGGGTCAATGCTTTTTCATCAGGATGAACTTGCGCTTTCAAGCACTGGCTCATAAATTTCTTCCGGTCATCGCCTTTCAGCGATTGGGTCGTGGCCTGCTGATTGCAGTCAGTCATTTTTTTCTGTTGTGCGGCCTGAGCCGGTGAAGGTATTTTCGCTGTATCCGCCGCCATCACATTTGCACTAAGCAGTAATCCGGCTGAGAGTAACCATAGGGTAGTTAGACGCATAGGAGTTCCTTAAATAATGTTGAGGGTCTGAAAGGGCGGGCAACAGGTCAACACCACCGCCTGACAGATGCCGTTAAGCGTAGATGCTAGTGCTGAATAAGGGTAGTAAATCAGTTATATCTTAGACGATTGGAGACTGCCGCCAGAGCGGCAATCTTTCATAGCGCGATAAAGTGATAAACCGTGGTGGCGCGGTAGGTTTTCCCCGGTTTTAACCAACAATCAGGTTGTGGCCATTCGGGGTGATTGGGGCTGTCAGGTAGAAATTCACTTTCCAGTGCGACACCAGTATAAGCGGCGTAGGTTCCACCATTGCGTGAGGGGGTTCCGCTAAGGAAATTGCCGCCATACAACTGCAACGCCGGTGCCGAGGTATAAACACTCATTTGTACCCGATTATCGGATGACCATAGATGAGCCGCAGGGCTTGCCGTGGCACCGCAGGTACGGTGCAATAGATAAGCATGGTCGTAGCCTTTAACCCGCTGCTGGCAACGGTCTTTTAGGAAGTCGCGCGCCAGTGTTTTCGGCTGACGGAAATCCATACCGGTTTTTTCAACATTCGCTAACCCACCGGTTGGGATCCCTTCACTGTCGACCGGTAAGTAACGGTCAGCAAACAACTGCAACCGATGCGCCCGAACGTCATGCCCTTCGCCATCAAGATTGAAGTAAGCATGATTAGTCAGGTTCACCGGGCAGGTTTTATCAACCTGCGCCTGATAATGAATCTCCAGCCGGTTGTCTTCTGTC
Organism: Yersinia pekkanenii; assembly: GCF_001152565.1. GTDB lineage: Bacteria > Pseudomonadota > Gammaproteobacteria > Enterobacterales > Enterobacteriaceae > Yersinia > Yersinia pekkanenii. The sequence continues at coordinate 9,977 of NZ_CQAZ01000044.1, forward strand.
AATAGATACTGAACTTCAGCGGTCAGATTGCCGGGGAAGCCTTGATCACCATCCGGTGAATGCAGTTGATAAGTGACCTGTTTTTCATCCTGCTTAACTTTTCTCCAGCGCCGGGCATGGAAACCTTCCGGGCCGCCATGCAGTTGGTTAGTCCCTTGATTAGCTAACAGATGGAGCGTTTCACCTTCCACCGTAATCTGTGCGTTAGCAATACGGTTGGCATAGCGGCCAACGGTTGCACCAAGATAAGCGGCCTGATGCAGGTAGTCGGCGGGGGTTTGGCAGCCCAACAGCAACTCGCGTTTTTCGCCCTCTTTCAGTGGCAGTACCGCAGATAACCAGGTCGCGCCCCAGTCCATCAGGGTTACACTCATGCCTGTTTTATTATGTAACTCAGTCAATTCAAAGGGATGACCATCCGGTGCTAACGGGTTAACACTGCTGGGCGCTACAGCGTCGTTCTTCAGCATAAACCTGCTCCTTGTGAAGCCTTGCATACGTAGAAGGTTTCTATCCTGCCGCCGCTGTGTGCTGGATATTCCCGCGCGACAGCAGCACGAACCGGCTCGACCAGCACAACTGGCATCAGCGCGACAATACAGCCACCGAAACCACCACCCGTCATACGGACACCGCCTTGCTCGCCAATAACCGATTTTACAATATCCACTAAGCTGTCGATTGGTGGAACTGTGATCGCGAAGTCATCACGCATTGAAATGTGAGACTCCTGCATCAGTTGCCCCATCAATTTCAAATCACCGGCGGCCAGCGCATCAGCGGCGGCCAGAGTGCGTTCGTTTTCCGTGATCACATGGCGAGCGCGTTTAGCTACCACAGGATCTAACTCATCCTGAATAGAGAAGAACAGAGTAGGGTCTACATCACGCAAGGCTTTGACACCAAAGAAGCGGGCTGCGGTTTCACATTGTTGACGACGGGTGTTGTATTCGCTATCAACCAGGCCCCGTTTCACATTGGAGTTAATAATGACCACGGCAACGTCCTTCGGCATCGTCACGGCGCGGGTTTCCAAGCTACGGCAATCGATCAACAGTGCATTGTCTTGTTCACCCAGCGCTGAAATCAGTTGATCCATAATGCCGCAGTTACAGCCAACAAATTGGTTCTCTGCTGCCTGCCCATTTAGTGCCAGTTCCACGCCGCTGAGGGGTAACTGATACAGTGACTGAAAGGCCTGACCTACCGCCACTTCTAATGATGCGGAAGAACTCAGGCCGGCACCTTGCGGCACATTACCGCTGATGACCAGATCTGCTCCGTCAAAATCGGCATGGCGCAGTTGCAAGTGTTTCACCACCCCGCGCACGTAATTCGCCCAGCGATATTCAGGGTGTGGAACGATGGGGTCATCAAGTGAGAATATGTCCTGCTGATTTTCATAATCAGCTGCAATAACACGAATCTGGCGGTCATCACGTTTGCCACAACTGATCACGGTTTCATAATCAATGGCGCAGGGCAGTACAAAACCGTCGTTATAATCGGTATGTTCGCCAATAAGATTAACGCGGCCCGGAGCTTTGATAGTGATGTCAGGTTCATGGCTAAAATGTTGGCGGAAAATGGCCTGGGTATGTTGTTTTAAACTCATTATTTGACTCCGGCTTCTCGATAATGAACATCACTTACTGCCCGCAGGTATTCAGCCGCCTGTTCTGCTGTCAGGTCGCGCTGGGTTTCGGCCAGCATTTCATAACCCACCATAAATTTCCGTACCGACGCTGAGCGCAGTAATGGCGGGTAAAAATGAGCATGTAGCTGCCAATGTGCGTTGTTATCCGCGTGATAAGGCGCGCCGTGCCACCCCATCGAATAAGGGAAAGAGCACGAAAATAAGTTGTCGTAACGGCTGGTGAGTTTTTTCAGGGCGATGGCCAGATCAATACGCTGTTCAGCCGACAGATTATCTAACCGCAATACATGGGCTTTTGGCAGTAATAAGGTTTCAAATGGCCATGCCGCCCAGTAAGGGACAACCGCCAGCCAGTGTTCCGTTTCAACCACCGTTCGGCTGCCGTCACGGCGCTCGCGCTCGGCATAATCAAGTAGCATTGGTGACTGATATTGCTGAAAATATTGCTGTTGCAGCCGGTCTTCCCGGGCAGCTTCATTCGGTAAGAAGCTGTTGGCCCAAATTTGTCCATGGGGATGAGGGTTAGAGCAACCCATCGCCGCGCCTTTATTTTCAAACACTTGAACCCAAGGATAGGTTTTACCCAATTCGGCACTTTGTTGCTGCCAGGTCTGAATAACATCGTCCAATGCAGGCAGAGTCAGTTGTGGCAAGGTTTTACTGTGATCCGGTGAGAAGCAAATAACCCTGCTGGTACCCCGCGCGCTTTGGCTGCGCATCAGGGGGTCATCACTTTGCGGCGCATCGGGGGTATCGGGCATCAGCGCCGCGAAGTCATTAGTAAACACATAAGTTGACGCGTAATCAGGATTGATATCGCCGGTCACGCGGGTATTACCGGGGCACAAGAAACAATCAGAGTCATGCGCCGGTAAGCTCTCGCTCGCCGTGGCTTCTTGCTGACCTTGCCATGGGCGCTTAGCCCGATGAGGCGATACCAATACCCATTGGTCATTCAATGGGTTATATCTGCGATGTGGATGATCCACAGGGTTAAAATCAGTCATAACAACACCTTAATCGGGATAGCCCTGAGGATTATTTGATTGCCAGCGCCAGGTGTCTGTCGCCATGTCGTCAAGTGAGCGGCTGACTCGCCAGCCCAACTGTTCTGCTGCTTTGGTTGCATCTGCCCAATAAGCCGGTAAGTCACCCTCACGGCGTGGGGCAAAATGGTAGGCTAGCGGCTTGCCGCACGCTTTACTGAATGCCTCGACCACTTGCAATACACTGCTACCGACACCGGCACCCAAATTAAAGATATGTACGCCGGGCTGGTTGTGTAGTTTTTTCATCGCCGCCACATGACCATCGGCTAAATCGACCACATGAATATAGTCACGCACGCCAGTGCCATCAGGGGTCGGGTAGTCTTTACCGAATATCGCCAGTGATTCACGGCGGCCAACCGCAACCTGAGCGATAAATGGCATCAGGTTATTCGGGATACCTTGCGGATCTTCACCCATCGATCCTGATGGATGAGCACCAACCGGATTGAAATAGCGCAGAATGGTCATATTCCATTGCGGGGACGCCTGTTGTACATCTTGTAGAATCTGTTCAACCATCAATTTACTGCGACCATACGGGCTGGAAGGTGAGCCAGTCGGCAAATTTTCAACATAAGGAATTTGCGGCTGATCGCCATATACCGTGGCAGAAGAACTGAAAATAAAGTTTTTGACCTGGGCCGCACGCATGGCTTCCAGCAAGACTAACGTGCCGAAAACATTATTATTGTAATATTCCAGCGGCTTACTTACTGATTCGCCAACGGCTTTCAGGCCAGCAAAATGGATGACAGCATGGATAGAATGATCGGCGAATATTTTGTCAAGCAAAGCGCGATCACGGATATCACCCTGATAAAATTTAGGTGTGTAGCTGGTCAAATGGTGTATTCGGGCTAATACGCTGGATTTGCTGTTGCAAAGGTTGTCGAGGATGACCGGCTTATAACCAGCTTCAATCAATTGCACACAGGTATGGCTACCAATGTAACCGCTACCACCTGTTACCAGAACGGACATAAAAGACTCCTCGAATGACTTTTGTCTAAGAAAGATAGCACGACATTGTGTGGGAAAAGGTGATCTACGCTCAATAATGGAATCGTTTACATTTATTTTTTTTCTAGTTTAACCCCCGTAGAAGCATAAAACAGGGGAATGAGCAAGGATAGGAAAAAAATAGAGAAATTACGGTCATAACAAAGATCACTGAAGTGGTAGCGTTCCCATCCATCAATTCAGCAGGAATGTCCTGCTGACAACCTACTGACCCGATATCAGTATAGAAAGGCTGTATCGGGTCAGTAGGTAATGCCGTAAATGGAGTCAGTGCGGTAAATAAAGTGGATAGGTGAAAAACAGCAAATGCATCAAGTTCAGAGCAAAATGAAACGCTACAGCCACCCATAAACGGCCACTCCACAGCCATGCCAGACCGTAAATCAGCCCCGCCAGTGTCGCGAATATCATCAATAATGGGCCGCCAGCAAGATGTGCGACGCCAAATAACAGCGCGGTGATGAGTAGTGCTGGATAGTAGCCTAGCCACTGGCTTAGCCGTTGTTGCAAATATCCACGGAACAGCGCTTCTTCCGCCAAACAAACAAAAAATACATTGGCGATAACAAAGGAGCCAATCCATGCAGGGGTGTGCATTTCAATTTTCAGGCCGCCTAAGGTGACAGCTAACAATAACAATGCTGGCATGCTGACAATCAGGCCAACCCAGCCCATTCGGCCTATTGACGGGTGTTTATTGGCAATAAACAGGGTTGGCAGACCAGCTAGCAAGATAAAGGGTATCAACGCTTTATCAAGATTGTAATACATGCTGAAGGGGGCGCTGAGCGCACCTACTTCGACGTTATCCAACACCTTCAAATTGTTAAAACCAGGGACCCAATGTAGGAATAACGCAATTGCGGCTAATACCAACAGCAATTCCAGAGCAGCAGCCAGCCATTTATGTTGTCGGTATTTTTTCAGCAGCAGTACAACCGTCAATGTTAGCAGTAAGAATACGGCTGATGGGAGGGTCAGAACGCCATGATAAAAGGCAATCGACAGTGAGGAAACTAACAGAAACAGGGAAAGAACCCAGTTAATTGATAAGAAAAGCAACGAAGCAGCAAGTATGCCCCACATAAATATTCCTTTATTTTTACCCGTTATCTTTCAAACCGCAGATAGGTTGGTGGTTTGTATTCCTCGGCCTACCCACGGGTTCTCACCCCTGCTTGTCGCTTTGCTACACGTTGAAATCTATAGAGTGTAATGCTGATGGTTACTGAGTATTTTAATTTATCTATCTATCTACCGCCTGCGCTAATATTGGCGGACGGTAGAAAAGAGATAATAACATAGGAAAGAGAAGGAAATCGTCGCGTTACTTGAGGAAAGCTCCCATTTTTCCAGATAAATATAGAGGTAAAGGCTTGGCTGATAATACTTAGCTTGGTAGTTTTTCCTGTTTATAGTGATAGATCCCGCTATCAGGAACGAAGGTCAGCCGGTGGGTAATGCACTGTGGCGCATCTTCAGCATGGTGAGAAACGAACAATAATTGTGTTGCTCCTTCACCGATCATCACATCAATAAAACGTTGTACTAGCAGACGGTTAAGTGGGTCTAAGCCTTGCAATGGTTCATCAAGAATCAACAATGCCGGGTGCTTAACCAGCGCTCGGGCAATCAATGCCAGTCGTTGTTGCCCCCAGGAGAGGCTGTGAAAGGGCTGGTTGGCGGCAGTGGCTGAAAACCCCAATAAATCTAACCATTGATCAGCTAATTGTTGTTGCCTGTCTGATATGGCCTGATAAATACCTATCGAATCGAAGAAACCAGATAAAATCACGGTGCGCAGGTTGGTACTGACACGATAGTCCAAATGCAGGCTACCGCTGACATAACCAATATGGCGCTTGATATCCCAGATGGTTTCGCCACTGCCCCGGCGGCGGCCAAACAGGGTCAAATCATTGCTGTATCCTTGTGGATGATCGCCAGTTATCAGGCTGAGTAAGGTTGATTTCCCGGCACCGTTCTGACCTATGATTTGCCAGTGCTCTCCGGGGTTCACCTGCCAACTCAGATTGTGCAAAATAGGGCGTTCATTGTATTCAACCACAATATTGCGCAATATAATCAGTGGTTTATCTTGTGGTAAGCGATTTTGTTGTTGCGGGTTTTCTGTTTCCGGCAGCGACAGGCCATCAAGGTTTTCACTGTGCGCCAGTTGGGCTATCAGGGCTTCGGAAAGGAGCTGTTGGCGTGGGCCGGTCTGGGTCAGTTGGCAATCTGCCAACACGCCGACGTATTGCACAAAATCAGGAATGTCATCAAAGCGATTCAACACCAAAACCAAGGTGACACCTTGTGCTGAAAGGGCAGATAACATCCCGGCTAACTGTGCGCGGGCTGCCACATCAAGGCCATCAAAGGGTTCATCCAGGATCAACAGATCCGGTTGCGGCATCAGCGCCCGGCACAACAGTGTTTTTCGGGTTTCACCGGTAGAAAGAGATTTGAACCGACGTGAAAGTAAGTGGCTGATACCAAATTGTTCTGCCAACTGTTGGCAACGCGGTAGGTTGCTGCATTCTTCCTGAATGATTTCAGCGGTGGTGCGCCCGGTGTCGTCCTCATCTGCACTGAGCAGATCGGTATTATTGCGCTGCCACTCTTCGTTGACCAACTGCTGAAGTTGCTCAAATGACAAACGCACCATATGGTGAAAATCGCTCTGGCGGCTGCCGTTCAAAAGGGTTAGTTCCCCTGATAATGCTTTGGCCAGCGCCGATTTACCGCTGCCATTGGCACCGACAAATGCCCAGCTATCACCAATAAATGAACAACGAGCACCAATAAATGAACAACGAGCACCAATAAATGAACAACGAGCATCCAATTGCTTCTTATCACTCGAAAGAATACGTAACTCTGGCACGATGAGTGTTTGGCTGTCACTCAGGCGAAAACAACCTTGCGATATTTGCAATTCAGACATCATGCTTCCCATATTCTGCAACACATTAAGAGTGTTAGGGATAAGCGGAAAATGGGAAAATGTCAACAAGCAAACACCTTGTTTATGGGAAGTAATTAAGCTGAATTATTCAGCAAAGTGTGGCGATAATGATCCGATCTGCATTGAATTGTGCAATAACATCGCTGCCGACATGTAAATTCAGTTTGTGTAATTCGCTACTGTTTTGTGTCGAGCATAGGCAGGCTCCTCCGGTTAACGTCACGATGACTTCGCTGTGGTCGTTACCTGGCTCAATACTGGCTACTGTCCCCGGTAGCGAGTTATCGGCAGCACCGGCCAGCTCCTGATCGGTGACCAGTTTGATCCAAGGCGCTTTAATCAGTGCCAACACTTCTTTGCCCGCGGAAAGCTGCAGGCGGTCAGCACTCTGCTGGGTCAGTGCTGCGAGTAAACGCGTTTTTCCATCGGACAGCAGAATATTGACGTGTTGCTGGACCTGCTGGTGGTCGCGTTCAATAAGTGTGCCGAAGAATTGATTACGGGCGCTAGTTTGCAGTGAGAAGCGGGAAATGGCCGCCAGTAAGCTATCGAGTGGCATCGAATCATCTTTCAGAGTATCAAACGCTTTTTGCTGGATCTGTGCGAGTAAATCATAAAGCTGAATGAGTCGCTCGCCGTAGCGGGTCAGATTCGCGCCACCGCCGCCTTTGCCTCCGGTTGCCCGTTCTACCAGTATTTCCTCTGCCAACATATTCATTTCGTTGATGGCATCCCAGGCACTTTTATAGCTAATACCGGCAAGTTTTGCTCCCTGACTGATGGAACCGGTGTGCTGTATTTGTTTCAGCAATGCAATGCGGCGGGGATCGGCAAACAGTCGTTGCTGAAGTTTTAACGTAAGTAGGATTTCGGCCTGCATGATTTTTTGCTCCAGCGGGAAAGGGTTATTGTGACCTAACGAGGCCGATCGCACGTTTGGCAGGTTACATTCTTTTGCTGTTAGTTAAAATAATAGGGTTCATTCATTACTGATATAATTTACAGTAAATGATAGATATTAGTTATTGTGGTAACGTGGGTTATCGCTTAATGAGCAGTAATGGGAGGCAGACATGTTAGATTTATTGAAAAGTCTGGTCTTTGCCGTGGTCATGGTACCGGTGGTAATGGCAATAATTCTGGGGCTGATCTATGGGTTGGGCGAGGTGTTCAACATCATCTCCAAGACGGGCCACACTAAACAACGTTCTTAATCAGATTGTTGAATGCCCGGCAGATAAACGCCGGGCATTTTCATTTTTATCTTTTGTTTCATTTCCCCCTCTCTTTGTCACAACTCAAGATACCTCACATCTTGCCGATAAACTGCATGACCTGCTTATGATGTTACGTTATATTTCAATGTATATAACGATATCATTAATGCGGAGAGCAACATGAAGAATCAATACGGCAAAGTCAAAATTTGGGTAGCCAGTGCGACACTACTGGCAGCCTTTTCCGGTACCACCATGGCGGCGGACAACATTACAGTTTTTGCTGCGGCCTCGTTGACCAATGCACTACAAGATATCGCCACGCAGTATAAAAAAGAGAAACAGGTTGATGTGGTCGCTTCTTATGCCTCATCTTCCACGTTGGCACGCCAGATTGAACAGGGCGCACCGGCCGATCTGTTTATTTCTGCCGACCAGCAATGGATGGATTATATTATTGATAAGCAGCAAATTGTTGCCAATACCCGCTATACCCTGTTAGGTAATAAACTGGTCTTGATCGCACCGCAAGACAGCAAAATTGATAAAGTCGAAATTGATAAAAAAACCGACTGGAAGACATTGCTGGATGGTGGCCGTTTAGCGGTGGGCGATCCTGATCATGTTCCTGCGGGGATTTATGCCAAAGAATCACTGGAGAATTTAGGTGCCTGGTCAACTTTAGCCCCGGAAATGGCGCGCGCCAATAACGTGCGCAGCGCAATGGCACTGGTCGAACGGGCAGAAGCGCCACTGGGTATTGTCTATGGTTCAGATGCTATAGCCAGTAAGAAGGTTAAAGTTGTGGGGATATTCCCGGAAGCGAGTCATAAGCCGGTTGAATACCCAATGGCGATTGTTAAAGGCCACGAAAATCCGACCGTCAGTGCTTTTTATGATTACCTTAAAAGCCCCGCTGCGACGGTTATTTTCAAAAATTATGGATTTACCCCACGCTAATGATATTGAGCGAAGATAATTATTAGCGTTTGATAACATCCGGTAACATCTAATAAATCCCTTGTGTACTAGCTATTGTGGGGCTTTGTGTTTATTGGCATCTAATAACATTGATTGACAGTGAAGAGATTACCGGACAATCTACCGGATAAATTAACGGTTATCCGGTGGCCCCATGAAGTTAACTGATACCAAAGTTCGCAACGCTAAACCTCAAGAAAAAGCCTATCAATTGCAAGATGGTAATGGACTGTATTTGGATGTGCGCCCCTCAGGTATGAAGACCTGGCGTTATCGGTACTGGATCACGCCTACAAAGGATGGTCGTTACACTATAGGTAGTTACCCCACAGTTTCATTAGCTGAGGCCAGAAAAGTACGCGAGTGGGCGCGGGAGCAGGTAAAGATCGGCACCGCCCCCAAAGAGGCCAAAGCAGCAGAGCGCGATATTGCAAAGGCCGAAAGTTCTAATACATTCGAAGTGGTGGCCAGAGAGTGGATGGCTAAAAAGTGGGGTAATTGGTCAGAGAATACTAAAAGCCAAATAACGGGCTTTATGAATAATGATATTTTCCCTGCCATTGGTTCAATGCCTATGCGAGAAATTAACGCCTCACATATATTAAAAATAATTAGAGAATTAGAGGGGCGAGGGGCAATTTCCGTTGCGGTTAAAACTCGCCAGTGGTGTTCTGCTATTTTTTGTTACGGGGTGGCAACGCTGCGCGCTGATTCTGATCCGGCCGCCGCTCTTAAAGGCGCTATTATCACCCCTAAGGTTGTTCACTCTAGGTCACTAGCTGGAGATGAATTACGTGATTATTATCAGCGACTGAGCAGCTACGTCGGCAATCGAGTGACCATTATCGCGCTAAAGATGTTGCCGCTGGTGTTTGTGCGCCAAGTTGAATTACGCTCCGCTGAGTGGTCGCATATCGATTTTGACAACGCAGAGTGGGTCATCCCTTCAGGGTTAATGAAGATGCGCAGAGTGCACCGAGTTCCATTATCTGAGTCAGTACTCTTACTGCTAAATGAGTTGAAAGAGTTAACGGGTAAACGGCGTTGGCTTTTCCCTAACACAAGACTGGATACATTTATGGGGGCATCGACTTTAAACTGGGCCATTGTGCGCATGGGTTATGAGAGATCGGTATTAACAACTCATGATTTCCGCGCTACAGCCTCTACACGATTGCACGAAATGGGTTACCGGCATGATGTGATTGAGCGGCAGCTAGCACACGTTGAAAAAAACCGTGTGTCAGCCGCATATAATCACGCCGAGTACATGCCAGAGAGACGGCAATTAATGGAGGAGTGGGGCCAGTGGGTTACTGGCCTTCTTGCTTCTGATTCTCCACAATAAGGTCATCAATCCACTCCTGAATTTCCGTTGATTTCCAGCGAGAGTTACGTCCATCTTTAACGGGTTTCGGGAATACCCCTTCTTTGATACGCAGGTAGATGGTTGAGCGGGCGTACCCTACAGCCTTTTCTACCCGTTCAATTGTTAATAGTTCGCATGTGATCATAATTAGCCGCCTTGCTTATCTGTAGGGTAAAACATTGGTGAACACTCTGACGGATAGCCCGCTTTCCGTATTGCTATAGAGCACATGGCAATGGCGGCGTTGAAGTAGTTCGCGCTGACCAGGTGATCACCCTCCAGTTCAGTGATATCAATCAGGGGAGGGAGCATAACCGGCACTATTTCCGCCTTTTTTGTTAAGTCAGTGAGCGTTATGCCGCGAGAGGCTCCACGCCTTACATTGATTGCCCCTTTCTTCTTAAGTGCAGCGATATGGACACTGGCAGCATTTGGAGATTTAAACCCCATTCCGTCAGCAATTTCAGTCATCGTTGGAGCCATGCCGTGGGTGCTGATGTATGCCTTAATCAAATCCAGAACTTCCCGCTGTCTCAAAGTTAATTCGCTCATGTCACACCGCCCCTATCGCTTGTTGAACCACTCGGTGGCCCTTTTTACGGGGCTTCTTAACCGACTTGAAACTTACCGGTGCTACCTTTGGCCTGGCTGGTGGTGCTTCATTTATCCCGTTTCGGATGCGATATTTTGCTTTGGCTAACCAGTTAAGGTATTTCGTCCAGTCACATCCATCGTCAACGATCACAGTAGCCCGTGAAGGTGTTGCGATATCACAACACCCGTATCCGGCTTCATGGATATCAGCTTGCTTACCCATTGGTGGCCCCTTTGCGGTCGCTTTTTGGCAGGAATTTATTCACATCCCATACCCAGAAAGTGCGGAACATGGTTTCATAGCTTGGCAGTGTGCTATAAACCTCATATCCCCGTTTGTTTAATACCTCCGTTCTAACCTTGAATACCCAGTCATTTCTACAAGTCATGAGCGTACAGATGGCAAGGGCAAGGAAAAAGAATGCAATGAGTATTAGTACTAGCACCAACTCAAACATTGGTAACCCCCTTGCGGTACCCGTCTGAAATTATCGCTTTTGCCACCTTGTAAGGTGATGAATCTTCCGGCCACTCAGCTTCAAAAACAATCCGGTTGAGTTCGCCTGATAGCACCTGGTCATAAGTTGTGGGCCAGTGATCGCAAGGAACGTCGTTCATGTGGTACTCGCTGATAAGGTCCATGGTAAGCCGTGCAGCTTCCACTGCTGTTTTTTCTGACTTGCGGTAACCGGCATCCCAGACAGCACCGGTAATATTGCCGGGGTCGCCCCACGCTAACTTGATGATGTACGCCAGCGATAAAATGCTTTGATGACCAAGTGGGCTGTAAGCCTCGCTATTGGCGGGAACTGGTGCGACAACCCCCTTGCCCGGTTCGTGCGACTCAGCGCTTAACATTTTACTGTCTGACACCGTGACCTGCTCGGAGGTATGCCCGGAAGGAGCCGCGCCACGCAAGGCCTTAGAGCCATTTGTGCAGCTATCAACAGAATGCCACACTGCTAAAGGAGATGATTTATCGCTCATTGCGCACCCCCTGCCACCGTAGAACCAATGTCAGAACCCATGCTTTCCCATATTTCACGGCCGTCTTGCGTCAGGTTGTTACCATCCAGACACTTAGTTAGTATCTCAATTGCTATTTTTTCCCACTGCAATAAATACAGCTTTAAGGCTTCCAGATAGTAGGCATCAACCAAAGCACGAACCCCTGACACGCCACCGACAATTTCAATTCGAAGAGGAAAATCGCCAGCATCCACCATGAAGAAATCACCGCCGTTCTGTTGCTTCACATGGTCATATATCGCTGCTGAATACTGGTTAGCCAGTGCGTTGAGTCGGAAGTTTTTAGTGATAATTTTCATCGTGGAGCCTCCCCATCGTTGTTTTCAGATTTCAGACGCAGAGTAAAGCCGCCGAACTCTGGATGCTTCCAGCGCTTGAGTTTGCCGGTTGGAGGTGTGGACTCATCAAGCAACGCCTGAGCAGCAGCCATAAACAAATCACGGTGGATCATTAGGTGGCCCCGATCGCCACTGGTCATGCAGGTAGGTAAGTTGGCGAATGTAGCCAGTCGGCGGCATGCAGCATCTGATAACCCACAGGCCCACGACAGATCCGACACAAGAGCGTATTCGGATTGTTCGTTATCTGGCGAATGATGGCTGACCTGCAAGGCTTCCGGTGCTGGTGGTGCGATAGCTGCAACCGGTTCAACTGCTGGCTGATATTTCTGAATGCCAACAATGTCGACCACCGCTTTCATGGTTGCCGATGCGGTTGCTTCTGCTACAACACGGGCCAGAGAAAGAATGTCATTATTCATGTGAGTTTCCCGTGGTGCTGGTAGTGCGGTAATGTGTGGTTGTTCCAGCTCGACCTTCATTTCTTGCCACTGTTCAATAAGTGCAAGGCGGCGATTGGCGTCATAGCCAGTAACCAATGTCATGGACAGGGTTTCGTTCAACCAGATTTCATCGATAACAGTGCGGCCCCCATGCTCTTTATAGGCGATTAAAAATCCTTTAAAATCATTGCAGTCCATGTTTGGACTGTAAATTCCTAACTGCTCCAGCATCGCTTTAATGTCACGGACAACGTGCTTTGGCTCTTTATCTGTCGCTGCTGCAATTTCACGACTACCCATCATCGGTACACCATTAACTATTTTTAGATCGGTTTTATTGGTCATTTTTTATTCCTTAGTGAACCACTGGCATATCTGGGATGCCTTCGGTTTTGATCATCTCGATAAATTCATCGTGCAGTATTTCCAGACCTTCACGACCCATTGCCGATAACCTGAAGCCTCGATCCGGGCATACCACCACCATGTCCTGATACATCCTTAGAGCCAGCGCCATACCTGCCTGATTTCCGAATTTCTCGATAGCGGAGCCCTCGATGTGATTTGCCAGAGAAAATCGCAGGGTGCCCGGGTAAATGCTTATGCCTCCATTCTTTCCGATGTAGATAACAGCAAGGTCAGCTCCGCCTTCGTCGTTCTGGATTTCAGCCGTGCCGTTTTTTTCCCGTTCCTCATTGATGAACACGGTCACGACGAGCCACCGCCAGATAACAACCTCTTTCTCAATGCTCAAACTCAGCCAGCCGTTAACTTTCGCGTCTTGAATGCAGGCTAAAGCCCTCAAGCCTTCGGATGTTTTTTTGTCGTAATACCCGCTATCAAGCTGACGGATTGCAGCGGAATACCCAGTGACACGGTTTCCCGTTTTAATGCCGTCAGGCGTCGATTCTGGATTCAGTTCAGTACTCATCAGTTACACCCCTAACTCTTTGTTGTATCGCTGGTGGCTCATGGCCTCCCAGTGCTGCCCGCCGTCTTTCGATAGCAACCGCCAGCGGTGGGTAATGCGTAAAGACAGATAGCCGTGTTGATGGGTACGGCGAGGGTGAATGGTTCCACGGCCGAACCGGTTTAAAATCTGAGTGGCCCCGATGTAGATCCGGAGCGGTATGCGGTTGCCTGATAGCGTCACTTTGCCTTTCCTTTTGCCTTAGCCATTTCGGCAATATATTTAACAATGGTATTCATGAAATCTTTTCCCACTTTGGTAAGGTGACCGCCGTCCTTAGATAAGAAGCTGTCATAGGTGTTAATAATGAATTTCCCAGCTTCGAGTAGTTTGTATTCCCCATATACGTCTGCCTCGAAATTTATTAAGGCCTCAATCAGGACTCTCTCGGATAATTCAACTGTGTACATGCCGCCATCTTTCAAGCTGACAATTACGCAATGGCTATTTGTTTTGCGCATCATTGATTCGAGCTTGGCGTCAACAATGTTCTTGCGTCTCTTATTTATTAATTCAGCGTTGCTCACATTCCAATTTCCTTATTTTCTGGCTTATAGGTGTAGGGAGTCCTAACCCGAAGGCCATAATTAATATTTTTGTTAATTAGTAATTAAGGTTTTGAATCTCTCTCTCTAATTCGGTCGCCTTATCTATTGCCTTGATATATTTTTTAAAAAGGATATCTGTTTGTTTTTCCTTCTTGGTATTTAGCTTTAATGTTTCACGTTGTTTCGCCATTAGGCGGAGAATGTGACGAATTGCACGTTCACGACAGCGGATATAATCATGAAGTAAATTACCACGAATCCATGCCTTGCGCTCGATGTCGTAAATGTCGTCTTCGCGTATAGCTAATCCGAGGCGTTTATAAACAGAGGTTGCCATAACCTGAGCTAATTTATTAATGGCAGCGCGGCGGCTTAGATATCGTTTATAAATACCGTGGCGATTAACAACGTATATTTGCGCTTCCACTTTCATTAATGCGCTATTTATGCCGCCATCGTTAATGATGAAATATTCACTTATTTGGCCGTAATCTATTTTTTCAGGTTTCATTTTTTGCTTTCCTTATATTTCCCCATGGCGTAATCACATAGATTATCATTGGCCTCGAGCATCACTTCTGGCACACCGTCTAATAGAGTTATAATTGCGCCGATTTTGTCAGTGATATCGTTCTTGCTGCTGGTGGCAAGTTCAAGCCACATTGCTAAAACCGCTTGTGCTTTCCTTACCTGACAGGTGACATCTTCCAATTGATTAGATTTCATGGTCAGCCCCTTTCTGCGCAGCACGTCTAGACATTGTTTTGGCGTAATCAGCACAGTAATCAACAATGGTATCGGCTATCTGAATGCCTTGATGGGGGTCGAGACTGAATCGTTCCGCAGCTTGCAGATACAGTGCAATATCGCCTAGAACATCAGCCAATGACTGAGCGATGCATGGGTTATCTTTATTCATGGTTGGCCTCGGCTAAAGTAAGGTAATCCACAACCTGATTAGATGCGTCGATAGCAAGATCTAACAGATTCCCTTTATCAAAGTCAGAGACTGGCTCACTCGAACAACTGATGGCTAATAACAGAGATGCAAATTGGGCGGCTTTTCCTGCCGCATTGGTTTCATTAATTGGCATGGTTCGCCTCCAGCAGAGTAAATTCATGGATAAAACTACTGAGTGGATAGTTGTGAGTGGCTCCATGGTATGGCTCGTAGGAGAACACTATGCGGTCACCTGTAAGATCCTTAATAAGGGCCGTCATTCCACCGCCATTTTTTGTATAACGGTCACCTATTGCTGGGCTTCGTTCGATACTCTCACCAGAGCGATTAATCAGATATTCAGTAACGGAATCTGCATACTCAGAAGACATATCAAGTAGTAGTTCAACTTCACAACCTGAAAGTTCAACCCATGAATGATTAAGTGCACGAATGACCGCACTCGCTTTCTGTGCATTAAGGAGGGTATCCATAAGACTATTAGTTTCCTGTTTAGACATGGCGCACCTCCTGAGCAGGAATTCGACCCGCAAAAGAAATAACGTAATCGCCTATCAATTGTTGCCGAGCTTCGTTATAGCTGCTGGCGGTCACACGTCTCATTACTGGCTTGGCTTTAATATCTGAGCGCTTAATGGTTGCAAAGATGAATACAGTTAAGTTAGAATCCGCCTCAACCTTATTAATACCCTCTAATGCATTATTTAAGGCTAGGCTCTGGTTTCGTTGGCGCGGTTCCGGAGCTGCATTGCTGTGACATGTCACGCTATTCATCTTCCTGCTCCTCTTTGATATCGAACAACTCGCGCATCAAAACGCCTGACATATTGCACAAACCTTGGATAACACCCTCATATTTTCCTTCCTCATCAGCGGAAGGATCTGTTTTAAAGCAATTAAGAAGCATTCTGGCTGTCGTGTGAATAGCCTCAGCATCGTCGAATAAAGCCGAGAATCTTTTTTTAGTTAGCGCTGCCTTATTACTTAATGATTTATCATTCATACCTACCTCTAAGGATTATTTATTTTAATTAGTCTTCATCGCAACAGCATTGATTAGTTTTCACCGCAAAGTCAGCGAGGTCATTTGCAACATTAAACTTAGCCTCTAAGCTGCCTTTAATTAAATCGCAAAAAACACTTGTCATTATTAGTAATTTATGTGAATTCACATTGTCAGCATTAATATTCATGTCTAAATCAGCACCATCATTGTGATTAGTGATGGTAATTGTTATTTCTACTTTCTCGGTCATATCTACCTCGTTATTAGGTGCGGGGCTGGGTTATTCCCCTAACTTACATTTAAGTATTTCTTCTATTCTGGGTATGACTTGAGGGCTAAATAAATTCAATCTTTCGATCTGTGTTTGAGTTACTTTTTCTGGGCTACTAAATCTAAATGCCAAGCAAGTTCCATCATCGTAATGCATTAAGACTTCATAATTTTCTTCCGGGGATAAAGGAAGGGTTAATAAACTTTTTCTAGTCATGATTAGTTCTCTAGTAAGAGAGATTAATTGGCTTGCATAATTACTTACCAGTCAACGAATTATCCAATGCTTCATATGCCATTGGCAGCTACTGCGTGGGCTTCCTGCCTTTTCGTTGTCGATGGAATAAGGCTAACTTAAGTTAGCTTTTACGTCAAGATAAATTAAGTTAGATTAGCTTGCGGTTTTGTTGTGGGGGTAAATGTGGGAAAAAAAAAGGGAAGGCAAGGCCTCAAGATCCCGAGGCCGCTAGGGCTACAATTCGTACTGAACTCCGCGTACAACACCGATAATTTCACAATTACCGTTTATTGGGATGTTGCTATAGCGTGGATTCAACGGCACAAGATATTTGTTAGGTCCATCAATAACTAGCTTTTTAAGGGTGGCCTCGTTCGTTCCATCAACCCTAGCTACAACAATCTTTCCATTGGTTGCCTCTGCCTCGGGGTCCACGATAATAGTAGATCCTTCAGGGATGCTTGGTAAACCATTGGGATTTGTCATTGAGTCCCCTCTAACTTTGAGGGCAAAAGATGATACTGATACCCGCAACCCAGTAGTTAGCCATTCATCAGCGGATTCAAATAACTCTCTTGGCTCACTTTCAGTAAATATCCCTGCCTGGACCCATGAAAGAACAGGTAATTTACTCATATCTGTAATTAGAGGCTCTAAACCTTGCAGCTCAGACCCGTATAATATGTAGCCTTCTGATGTGTTGAAGTACTTTGCCAGTTTTAAAAGAGATTCTCCTTTGGGTACGTTCAAATCTTTTTCCCAATACCCAACGGAAACGTCAGAAACGCCACAGTATTGACCCAGTGTTTTTTGTGTTGTTTTAGTCACTTGTCTTAGTCTTTTAATGCGCTGCCCTATCGATTCCATCACGATCTCCTGTATTCAAAACCTAAGTTATCTTAATTTTAATTGACTCAACATAACTTAGCAATTAAAATCTAAGTTATATTAGTTTTGTGTTTTTAACGGGGGATATTATGACCACTGATGATATTGAAAAATACTTTGGCGGGGTAGTTAAAGTTGCTGCTTTCTATGGGATTTCTCCTGAGGCAGTTTACCAGTGGAGGTGCCGCCCTGGCCGATTAATCCCAAAGGGACGGGCTGCGGAGGCCGCTTACCGCACTGAGGGAGGGCTTAAATTCAATCATTCTCTCTACGCTCAAGACTAACCCACAACAGGAAGGTAGTGATGAATAACCTAATTAGCAATAAACCATCAATGAACAGTATTGATATCGCCGATTTAGTCAAAAGTCGCCATGCCGATGTGAAGCGCAGCATTGGGCGACTCAGTGATCGTGGAGTTATCCAACTCCCGCCAGTGGCTAAAGTTGAGGATAAACAATCAAATAGCCCCAACCGCTTTACTGATGTCTACCATTTCGAAGGCGACCAAGGCAAGCGTGACAGCATCGTTGTTGTTGCTCAACTCTGCCCTGAGTTCACCGCCCGTCTGGTCGATCGCTGGCGTGAACTGGAAGACGAACGTTGCCGCCCAAAATCACAGGCTGAACTTATCGCGGCAATGGCTATGGCTAACCTTGAGCAAGAGCGCCGTCTGAACCATGTTGAGGATCGGGTCATAGCGGTTACCGAAACCATCGAGAAAATCAAACGTGGCTCCATTCCGGTTGGCTGGGCGGGGTATTCACTGCTTAAGACCAAATCCGGCATGAGCGTCCCCAAGTGCAAGAATCTTGTTAACGCCTACCACGTCCCCACTGACAGCATCACCATCATGACACCTGACGACCAACCTCGCCCGATGAGCATCGCGTTTGAGGCTGAGTTCATGGACGCATTCCGCAAGATGATGTTCGAAGCGGAACCGCGTGGCACTCGTTGGTATCACCCGAAAATGGGCCTGTTTCAAGCTATTGGCTGGGCAGGTGCCGCATGAACGGTAAAATCTATTTTTCCCCATCAAGTTTCGTTTTCGAATACCCGTTCGATAACCCGCTACAGCGCCTGATTATGATGCGTATCTTGTCTAATGGCAGTTGTGATGGTGAGGGTGAACGAATTTTCGATAATGATGTTCTTAGCCAATTCTGCTGCTGTACCAAGCAGGCGATGTTCAAAGAAGTAAAAAATCTTGAGCGAGCAGGGTGTCTGAAAGTCCGAAAAATTGGAGCACTCACCACTGATCTAAAGGTTCGCCTTGAGTCAGCACGTGGTTACACCATCACCCCGAAAGTGGGGGGTTAGTATGAGTATCACCACTCCCACACCAACCGTAACGGCAATTGGCAGCATAAATATCAGCGGGAACGTTATTCCCGCCAATTGGTGGCGTCATGTTGTACTGCCAAGTGGTAAGCCAGACAGTACCGCCATCATGCTGCTTTCTGACATCGTTTACTGGTATCGACCTGTAGATGTTCGGGATGAAAATAGTGGCGTCCTTGTTGGGCAGCGCAAGCGTTTTCATGGGGATAAATTGCAGCGAAGTTACCAGGCATTTGCTGATCAGTTTGGTTTTTCCAAGCGTGAAACTACTGACGCACTAAAGCGCTTACGTGGCGCAGGTCTGATTAATCTTGAGTTACGCACGGTTCAGACTCAAACCGGCGTAACGCTAAGTAATGTCCTGTTCGTTGAGCCTGTGGCGGAGCGTATCGCTGAGATTACTACCCACGTAGAAGCGGAACAGGTATTACGTTCTGACGTAACCCCTCCTACGTTGAAAAGTGAGACGTATACAGAGATTACTACAGAGACTACACATACAGAGATCACTACAGAGAATACAAACACACTTGCACCATCTGGCGATGATGCCCCTGCCAAGCGAATTAAAAACGATTATTCAGCAGAATTCGAAACGGCGTGGGCCAATTACCCAAAACGCGAGGGGAGCAATTCTAAACCCGCTGCGTTCAAGTGCTGGAATGCCCGAATCAAAGAGGGGGTAGCCAGTGAGGTTTTATTGGCGGGGGTAGAGCGCTACGCCAAGTTCTGCCAAGCCAAGGGCCAGACTAACACCGCGTATGTCATGCAAGCCACGCGCTTCTTTGGCCCCGGCTGTGAGTATGAAAATCTCTGGTCAGCAATGTCTCCGCAAGCAGTCAGCAACCAAAAACCAAGCACACACACCGGCTTCGCCAATCGCAATTATGGCACTACCACAGCCCCATTCATGGAGAGGTTTAACAAATGATCAACGGCATGCCTACGCTCTGGGAGCAATCCATGCGGGAACTGAACAGCAAAGCCCGTGACCTTGAAGCCGAACTGAGTTTTTCCTCTGGCGTTATTGCCACTGAGGATCGCCACTTCACCCGAGGTTTTGATGAAACCCAAAATTGTCCTACCCACGGTAATTACACCAGTGTTGGCTTAACCTGCCAATTCTCGGATCGCGTTGTTGAGCGCCGCTCTCGCTGCCCTGATTGCATTACCGATGAGATTAATCAGGTGAACGGGCATATCAATGACATGCGGATTAAGCAGCTTACCGCAGAGGCTCATATCAGCCCACGGTTTGAGCACTGCGATTTCGATAATTACCAGCCTGTCAATGACAAGGCCATCAGCAACCTTGAGGTTTGCAAGAGCTACGTCAGTCACTGGCCGCAGGTGAAAGAGTCAGGCACCGGTTTGCTGCTTTGTGGTTCGTGCGGAACAGGTAAGAACCATCTGGCGGTTGCCATGACCAAATACATCATAACCGAGCATCAGGATAGCGTTCTGCTGACATCAGTCATGCGTATTACTCGCGCCATCAAGCGCACATGGCAGAAAGACGCAGAAAACACAGAGGATGATATTTATCACCTGTACAGCTCGTTGGACTTGCTGATTATCGATGAGGTGGGTGTCCAGTTCGGTAGCGAAGCGGAAAAGCTGATCCTGTTCGAAATCATCAACACTCGATATGAGAATTTTAAGCCCACCATCCTGATCAGCAATTTGACCATCAGTGAATTGGCCGTGATTGTTGGCGATCGCATTGTAGACCGAATGACCGAAGGCGGCGGGGCTACTCTGGTGTTTGATTGGGACAGTTTCCGCAAGGATGTGGCTGTATGACGCATGAAGAAATTGAAGGCGCGGTGATTGGGGCGCTATTGCTGCGTAATTTGGATGCGTATCCCCAAACGTTTGACGTGTTTTCTACCTTGCCCGTTGAGGCGTTCGGTACTCGGCAATATCGCGATATCTATCGTGAAATTATGCGGCAGGCACTGAGCAAGAATGTGATTGATCCCGTGCTGGTGGGTGAAGCCTTGGGCGGTGAGTATCAGGCGATCATGTCTGCATCGGTAAAACTCTCATGGGCGATCGCTAATCTGGAGCAGTACGCCTCGCTGGTGGTGAAGAATCACTTCATTCGCAGTGCTGAAGAAGTGGTGGCCAATGCGATAACGGCGTTAGACGGCGCACGCACTGGCGATGAGTCCATGACGGCCATTGCTGAGTTACGTGAAAGCCTACAACACATGGAGCTGAACTCGGGTGAACTGGTGGCCGTTCATATTAATGATCTGCTGGCGGGGGTGGAAACCCGGTTAGAAGAGAGAATGGCAGGCGTAGGGGAAGGGCGAACATTGCTGACGGGTATTGATGAGTTAGACGCTTTAACCGGTGGCTTTGATCTGACGGATTTGGTGCTGATAGCGGCACGGCCATCGGTAGGCAAGACAGAGTTTGCGCTTAATCTGATTGATAAAATTACCGAGCTGGGCGGCGGTGTACTGCTATTCAGTATGGAAATGTCCGGCATCCAGATAGCGGAACGGCAAGTTGCCGGTGCTGGTGGCTTATCCACTTCCAAACTCAAATCACCAGGACAATTGGAAGATGAGGACTGGGCCAGAATATCAGCCGGAATTGGTCGCATGGTCAATCGGCCTATTTGGATTATTGACGCCAGCGAGCTAACGGTTGAGCAAATTAAACAATCAGCAATAGCCCACAAGCGTAAGCACCCTGAATTGGCCGCTGTCTTTGTTGATTACCTTGGGCTGATATCCGTTAACGAGCGTCAGCGCCACGATATCGCTGTGGGTGAGGTTTCTAGCGGCCTTAAAGCATTAGCCAAGCGCAATAAAACCCCCGTAATAGCATTAAGCCAGTTATCCCGAGGCGTGGAACAGCGCATGAATAAGCGCCCCGTGAATGCCGACCTGAAAGACTCAGGCAGCATAGAGGCTGACGCTGATTTAATCATGATGTTATATCGCGATGAACTTTATGACGAGAACAGCCTCGCCAAAGGTATTGCAGAAATTAACCTGACCAAAAACCGCAACGGGCCACAGGGAACAATTTACCGTCAATTCCGTTACGGGCATTTTATGCCAATTGATCAGGAAGAAGCGGCGCGGCGAAGCCAGCAGCAACCAGAACAAAAGACCCGAAAATACTCAAACGTGCACAAAATTTAAAGAGAGGGCGGCACAGTGAAACTAGAATCAGCAATGAAACAGTTCAGCGCCAAGAGCCAGATGATTACGGATTCTCCCCGCGCTACCTCTTCCGATTCGCTTAAGGGGCCGGATCTAGCTGCTGCAATGGGAATGGTTGAGGCTCGGGCCAGTTTCGGCATGGCGGCATATTTGGGTAAGGTCGGTATCAGCAAAGAAGACCGGGTTAGAACTGTTGAACAGCTCACCCAATTTGCAATGAAGAACGCCCCGAAGCATGTCGGTAAAGCATCGGGCCGCCGAATGGCTCAATGCATGGTTATCCTGTCTAAATTTGCCTATGAGGAATACAGCAGTTCAGCAGCAGCCACCGCCACATGTAAACACTGCAAGGGGAAGGGTCTGATTTACAACATTCAAAAAGTGATTAAACACCCCGGATGCGGTGAGAAAACAGAGGCATGGATTAAAGAGGAGCAGGTGGGCGAATTGTGCAACCCCTGTAACGGAAAGGGCAAAATCTCTATTCGTTGCCGCTGTAATGGTACCGGTAAAGTGCGTGACCTTGAGAAATCCAAACGGATTGGCGCGCCAGTTGAGAAAGAGTGTGAGCGGTGCTCAGGAATTGGATACAAACGAACACCCTCGACAACGGCTTACAAAGCGATTACAGCGCTGCTTCCTGAACTCACCCAATCATCTTGGTCGCGCAACTGGAAGCCGTTCTATGCGTCGCTGGTGGCTAAATGTGATATCGAAGAGAGCTATGCAGAATCTGAATTTCAGAAAATTACACGATAGCGGCACGATTGGTACTGATGGCGACATAATTTATACATATCGCTTGCGTTTTGCATAAAGTTGGCGTAGATTCTGTAAATCATGGGCGTTTCTGTAGATGAGCGCCACGAAAAACATTAAGGCCTCGCATATCGCGGGGCTTTGTCTCTTCTAGAGCCGCTTACTTACTCGTAAATACCTGGGCCGAGTTGCGCTATGCAGTTGTGAAGTGCCTCTCCGCTTAAGGATGTCCAGTTCTTGCAAATGAACTCTGCCCACTCTTGACTCATTGAATTTGCGGTTACTGTGAAGAAAAGCGCCCCTATTATTATGGTTAATATGATAAATAGCATGCGAGTTTTCATAATCAAAACACCTCTTATTATCGTGATGTTTTTAATAGAATTAGGCCGTCAGTAAGGCCGGGGACTTTGTTTCCATGAGCTTATATCCAAATCCTTCGGCCTTTATATTTATTAAGCAATCAGTGTATTTTGACTAAGTTGTGCTACTCATAAGCAAAGGAGGTAACCGAACAGACCTCCAGCTGCAGCCCATACGCATGTTTTGGCACACTGCTCAGCAGTGTTGTCAGGTCGTAGCATGCATGCGGTTGCGAAGGCAGGACTAGTGATTGTTAATGTGGCAATGACAAAACAGCATCTAATAATATTACGCATAACACACCTCCACATTGTGGATTGTAGACGGTCATCATGATGCTCTAACTACACGCAACCTCTGTCAAGGTGTATGTCTTTTATGTTTAGGCTAGGTTGAAAAAAAAAGGTGAGCGCCAGCCAATTCCGCCACGACAGCAGCCACATTAAGCAATATGCGGTCAGCACATTGGTAGGTGTTGACGCCGGAACCGTAACCGGCTTCACATTCGCATGGG
>NZ_CQAZ01000045.1 GCF_001152565.1 Yersinia pekkanenii
TAACGGGTGGCCTTTTTTGTTATGGGTTCTAACAAAGTCCTAGAGTCAGCGTCAGATAAATGGACAATGCCAGTTGGCCAACTGGCGACAGGCTTTAAGCCCTTTTATGATTGAGCACCCGGAGCGAATGACCGGTATTGATAAAGGGGAGTTTACACAGAATCTGGTACAAGCCCTTTTTTTTACATTCAGTTAAAAAGAAACTCAATATGAGTAATATGATCGGGTAGACTAGTGCCAGAGCCAGTAAGAATGAGTACCTAATGTAATGTCGAATCAACGTTCCCCGCTAAAACATCTCAATACTTTTGCGTTATCAGCCTATGCGAGCAATGTAATCAGTGCCAACTCTCCTGAAGAGTTGGTTGATGCATGGCGTGAGTCTATTTCTAGGCATCTGCCAGTACTTTTGCTTGGTGAAGGCAGTAATGTACTATTTATCGAAAACTATTCAGGAACGGTATTGCTTAATCGCATCAAGGGTATCACTTTTACCGAAGATGATATTGCCTGGCATCTACATGTTGGCGCTGGAGAGAATTGGCATCAATTAGTGTGCTATTCATTGCAAAATAATATGCCAGGTCTAGAGAACTTAGCTTTAATACCAGGTTGTGTGGGTTCTGCACCGATCCAGAATATCGGTGCGTATGGTGTTGAGCTACAAAAAGTATGCGAATACGTTGATTTACTTGATATGAATAAAGGTACTGTTCTGCGTCTTGCAGCTGAAGATTGCCAGTTTGGCTATCGGAATAGTATATTTAAGCATCGTTACGGTAGTGGGTTTGCCATCATCGCAGTGGGCATCAAATTAATGAAGTCATGGATCCCAACCCTGGGGTATGGCGATTTAACGCGAATGGATCCATTGACGGTCACAGCGCAAGATATCTTTAACTCGGTCTGCACTATGCGGCGTAGTAAGCTACCTGATCCAACCGTTACTGGCAATGCAGGGAGCTTTTTCAAAAATCCGGTTGTGGATATAACCGTGGCTGAAGATATTGTAAAGTGCTATCCCAATGCACCTCACTATCTACAACCTGATGGGTCAGTAAAGCTGGCTGCCGGTTGGCTTATCGATCAATGTGCGCTTAAGGGATACCAGATTGGTGGGGCTGCGGTACATCAACAGCAAGCTTTGGTACTGATTAACCTCGCAGAGGCAACAGGCCAGGATGTACTAAGTCTTGCTCGTTATATCCGTCAGCAAGTCGCAAAGAAATTTGCTATCTGGTTGGAACCAGAGGTACGTTTTATTGCAAGTAATGGCGAGGTTAATGCCGTGGAGCGTTTATCGTGAAAGATATTAAGGTCCCTCTACGGTTAATCGGTATATTAGCGGATGGTGCTTTTCACTCTGGTGAACAGTTGGGCGAAATGTTTGGTATGAGCCGTGCTGCAATTAACAAGCATATGCAAACTATCAGAGAATGGGGGCTCGATGTTTTCACCGTGCCTGGCAAAGGTTATAGCTTACCAGCGCCCATCCAATTGCTTGATGAAAAAACAATATTAAGTTATTTACCTGCAGGTCAAGTAACGGTATTACCGGTAGTTGATTCTACTAATCAATATCTCTTAGATCGTATCGCTGAACTTAAATCTGGTGATGCTTGTGTTGCTGAATATCAACAAGCAGGGCGAGGTAGACGTGGCCGCCAGTGGGTATCTCCTTTTGGTGCAAATCTTTATTTATCAATGTTCTGGCGCCTAGAACAGGGCCCTGCTGCGGCAATGGGATTAAGTTTGGTTGTTGGGATAGTCATGGCAGAGGTGCTGCATAAACTGGGTGCCGAACAGGTTCGCGTTAAGTGGCCGAATGATCTGTATTTAAACGATAAGAAGCTGGCTGGTATATTAGTAGAACTAACTGGTAAAACAGGTGATGCAGCTCAACTGGTGATTGGTGCTGGTATTAATCTAACAATGCGTGAATCAACAAGCAATGTTATTAATCAGGACTGGATTAACTTACAGGAGGCTGGCGTTATTATTGATCGTAATAAACTAACAGCAGAGTTATTATCTGAACTACGACTAGCAGTAGTTAAATTTGAAAATGAAGGTCTATCCGCCTTTATTTCTCGCTGGCGGGAAATGGATAATTACCTTGATCGTCCTGTAAAACTGATTATTGGAAGCCAAGAAATATTTGGAGTTGCCAGAGGTATTGACCAGCAAGGGGCATTACTATTAGAGCAGTATGGTAGCGTAAGACCTTATATTGGTGGCGAGATATCCCTTCGCGGTATCTAATTGATAAATTAAGCGGATAGAAATAACTACCCGCTTTTTATTATTTTCTTAGACGTACGCTCTCAACTGCATGATTGGCGCTTTTGGTCATGATTAAGCTAGCCCGCTCACGTGTTGGTAATATATTTTGTTTTAAATTCAGCCCATTAATCTCTTTCCATAATTGAGTGGCAATATTAACTGCTTCAGTTTCAGGCAGTTTTGCATAACTATGGAAGTAAGAATCAGGGTTGGAAAATGCACCTTGTCGAAACTTAAGGAATCGATTGATATACCAGCTTTGAAGCAAGTCTTCAGGCGCATCGACATATATAGAAAAGTCTACAAAGTCAGAGACAAATACATGATGTGGATCGTGAGGATAATCCATCCCACTTTGTAATACATTCAACCCTTCTAATATAAGGATGTCGGGTTGCTTGATGATTTTATTACCATCTGGTACGACATCATATATTAAATGTGAATAAACGGGTGCAGTAACATAGTCGGCGCCTGATTTTACCTCAGAAACAAATTTCACCAGATTATGCATATCATAGGATTGTGGGAATCCTTTTTTCTTCATCAGCCCGCGCTCATTAAGCACCTTATTAGGATAAAGAAAACCATCTGTTGTAATCAGCTCTACACTACGGTGTTCCGGCCAACGGCTCAGCAATGCTTGTAGTAAACGCGCAGTCGTACTTTTACCCACAGCAACGCTGCCAGCGATGCCAATAACATAAGGAATACGTTGGCCATCGGTGCCAAGGAATTGCTCCAAAACAGCCTGGCGACGCAAATTAGAACTGATATAAAAATTAAGTAGGCGTGAAAGTGGTAGATAAATCTGTGCCACTTCATCTAATGAAAGGTCTTCGTTAATCCCTTTAAGTTTAACGATTTCTTCTTCTGTTAGCGTCAATGGTACTGAGTCACGCAAAGCCGCCCACTCAGTACGATCGAACTGTAGATAAGGCGTCGCTAAAGATTGATCTCTTTTTGTCATAAGCCAAATTCTGCCTGTTAACGCAGGTTGGGAAAGGCGCTGGACGCCAACTCCAGATAAGAAACAAGCTGCATATTATAGGCAGCTTGCTTTTTGGCGTAGACATTTTTGTGCTTAGTGAGTGATTTCTTTGATGTGTATCGTTATTCCCATCAATTAAGAAGGGCTATTACTGGTTTGGGCATTTGCACAGATTGCCATTATAGCGACTAACTGGCTATGACAGTATGTGGTTGATTCATAGTGAATAAACGTTTGAAATAAATTGCTGTTGGATGGTAGTTGTTATCTGGCGTGCAGGCATAATCAGGAATTTCCCCCATACAACGATAACCTTGCGCTCGGTAGAAAGATTCAGCAGGAGAACCTGCCTGAGTATCGAGATATAACAATCCGCGGCGCAGTTGAACGGCAGTACTCTCCATTGTGACGATCAATTTATGCCCAATACCAGTACGACGGCTACGGCTATGTACCAATAATTTTTGTACTTCGGCACGATTTAACCCATTTGGTTTTTGGCAGAGATCTAATTGGATAGTGCCCGTAACCCCCGTTTCATCGCGGGCGAGCCATAATAGCAATGTTTCTTTGGCAATAGCTGGGCAAAGACCATGATAATAGCTTTCGGCTTCTCCTTGTGAAAGAGCGCGAGTGTTATAGCCCACCGAGGCTCCATGAGAAACGGCATCAATCAGTAAACTTGCCAGCTCGCTGCGGTATACAGGCAATGTTGCCGCATTAAGTAAAACTATCTTCATGATAAATTCCTCAACAACTGCCAGTCTGCGTTTATATTTATGTTTGAGTCTGTAGGTAAGGTTTAAGCAATAAACAAGCCAAATATGTACAACGCAATTATCCTCATTGGGCCAATAATCTTTTAGCAGATATGCACCGTATTGGGGGGGAGTTTCCCCATTTTGGGGCATAGAAATAAATTTATATTCAATCGGTGATGATAAGATTGTCAGTAATGAGACCTGATCCGGTTTTTGGGGGGATCTTCAGCTAAGCAGTTGGTTACAATAGCTGAAGTGTTGGATGCAAATTGAGCTAACTATGGTTAATAATACCGCGAGCACTTAAAAATTGACTATTTTGTGAGCAAAAGATTCGCTTCTGCAATTTTTTTGTTGCATCGTAAGCCTGCTCTACCTAGAATGCGCTGCACTTGATGCCGGCATAGCTCAGTTGGTAGAGCAACTGACTTGTAATCAGTAGGTCCCGAGTTCGACTCTTGGTGCCGGCACCATTCAAGTATTAAAAATTAGGTGGGGTTCCCGAGCGGCCAAAGGGAGCAGACTGTAAATCTGCCGTCATCGACTTCGAAGGTTCGAATCCTTCCCCCACCACCATATCTGCCCTTGAGTCTCAAGCCGATTCGGAGTTAGGAATCCAAATGAGCCACTTGAGGGGAAGGTGAAAACCTTCGACGAAGTTTCGAGCCGAGCGTAGCGAGTCAACGACGCGCAGCGGCGGCCCGGAGGGTGAGGAACGAAGTGACGAATAATCCTTCCCCACCACCATATTTAACCTTGAGTCTCAGGGTGATTCAGAAGACCGAACCCCAATCAACACTCAAGGCGAGAGCAGCGCTCTCGATGAAGAGTGAAGTGGCCAAGCCCTTCCTTTCAAGTTTCTGCAGATTAAGTCAGGTAGCCGAGTTCTAAGATGCGGGCATCGTATAATGGCTATTACCTCAGCCTTCCAAGCTGATGATGTGGGTTCGATTCCCACTGCCCGCTCCAAGATGTGCTGATATAGCTCAGTTGGTAGAGCGCACCCTTGGTAAGGGTGAGGTCGGCAGTTCGACTCTGCCTATTAGCACCATTTCTCATCCTCTCGTCCCCTGATTTTCTTTCTGTGTTATGGATTCAGCAAGCATGCGCTTGGTTGATGTGGTGAAACCACCGATTCCGTGTCTTAGAGGGATAATCGATGTCTAAAGAAAAGTTTGAACGTACAAAACCGCACGTTAATGTGGGGACTATTGGCCACGTTGACCATGGTAAAACTACCCTAACTGCTGCAATCACCACCGTATTGGCTAAAACCTACGGCGGTAGTGCTCGTGCATTCGACCAGATCGACAACGCTCCGGAAGAGAAAGCGCGTGGTATCACCATCAATACTTCACATGTTGAATACGACACCCCGGCGCGTCACTATGCGCACGTTGACTGCCCAGGGCATGCTGACTACGTTAAAAACATGATAACCGGTGCGGCGCAGATGGACGGCGCTATCTTGGTTGTTGCTGCCACTGATGGCCCGATGCCTCAAACGCGTGAGCACATCTTGTTAGGTCGTCAGGTTGGGGTTCCTTACATCCTGGTCTTCTTGAACAAATGTGACATGGTTGACGATGAAGAATTGCTGGAACTGGTAGAAATGGAAGTGCGTGAACTTCTGTCTCAATACGATTTCCCAGGTGATGATACTCCAGTTATCCGTGGTTCAGCGCTGAAAGCACTGGAAGGCGAACCTGAGTGGGAAGCTAAAATTATCGAGTTGGCTGAAGCATTGGATAGCTATATTCCACAGCCAGAACGTGCGATTGATAAACCCTTCTTGTTGCCAATTGAAGACGTATTCTCTATCTCCGGTCGTGGTACAGTTGTGACGGGTCGTGTAGAGCGTGGTATCGTTAAGGTCGGCGAAGAAGTTGAAATTGTTGGCATCATCGATACCATTAGAACCACTTGTACTGGTGTTGAAATGTTCCGCAAACTGCTGGACGAAGGCCGTGCTGGTGAGAATGTTGGTGTTCTGCTGCGTGGTACTAAACGTGATGACGTACAACGTGGGCAGGTATTGGCTAAGCCTGGTTCTATCAAGCCACATACTAAATTCGAATCAGAAGTTTATATTCTGAGCAAAGAAGAAGGTGGTCGTCATACTCCGTTCTTCAAAGGCTACCGTCCTCAGTTCTACTTCCGTACAACTGACGTGACCGGTACTATTGAATTGCCAGAAGGTGTTGAGATGGTAATGCCAGGTGATAACATTCAAATGATTGTTAACCTGATAGCGCCTATCGCAATGGATGACGGTCTGCGTTTCGCCATTCGTGAAGGCGGTCGTACGGTAGGTGCTGGCGTTGTTGCAAAAGTCATTGAATAAGATTTGACGCGACATGCGATAAAAGGGCATCATTTGATGCCCTTTTTCTACGTTGTCATACTAGAACCTATCTCATCAGCGGTTTTTTCATCATAATTACTGGTGAGATGGGCTCTGGAAGTACGGCGAATAGTGCTGAGTGGTGCCGATTAGAGAGTCTCTAGAGCATCCTTCGGCTTGGTTTGCTTTGCGATGCGAAGCAAAGTTGTTTGTTCTGAATCATAGTGACAGGTTGGTTTATGAGTGCGAATACCGAGGCTCCAGGGAGCGGACGCGGCCTGGAAACGGCTAAATGGCTAATCGTTGCTGTATTATTAATTACCGCTATTGTGGGTAATTATTATTACCGTGATTTCAGCCTGCCGCTGCGCGCGTTGGCAGTTGTAGTAATTATCGCTGTTGCCGGTGCTGTTGCACTGATGACGGCAAAAGGTAAAGCCACTGTAGCCTTTGCTCGTGAAGCACGCACGGAAGTGCGTAAAGTGATTTGGCCTACCCGTCAGGAAACTCTGCACACAACGTTAATCGTTGCTGCAGTAACTGCTGTAATGTCACTGATTCTATGGGGGCTGGATGGTATTCTGGTCCGCCTGGTATCATTTATTACTGGCCTGAGGTTCTAAGATGTCTGAAGCACCAAAAAAGCGTTGGTACGTCGTTCAGGCGTTTTCCGGTTTTGAAGGCCGTGTAGCTCAATCGCTGCGCGAGCATATCAAGTTACATGACATGGAAGAGCTGTTTGGCGAAGTCATGGTTCCAACGGAAGAAGTCGTCGAAATTCGTGGCGGTCAACGCCGCAAAAGTGAACGTAAATTCTTCCCAGGCTATGTACTGGTCCAGATGGTGATGAACGATGCCAGCTGGCACTTAGTGCGTAGTGTGCCACGTGTAATGGGCTTTATCGGTGGTACATCCGATCGCCCTGCACCAATCAGTGATAAAGAAGTTGATGCGATTATGAATCGTCTTCAACAAGTGGGTGATAAACCACGTCCCAAAACACTGTTTGAACCAGGGGAACTGGTGCGTGTTAGCGATGGTCCGTTTGCCGACTTCAACGGTGTTGTTGAAGAAGTTGACTACGAAAAGAGCCGCTTGAAAGTGTCTGTTTCTATCTTTGGCCGTGCAACACCGGTCGAGTTGGATTTCAGTCAGGTAGAGAAAGGCTGATTCATTTTTCACCAGTGGTTGGAATTTGAGTCTTGTCTTAGGCGCGAAATTAAAATATAATTTCGCGCCTTTTGTTTTTAGATGTCTTGCTTTTTGTCACCCGTGGCAATCATAAGCGAGATAAAACACGGGGAGCCTCAAACGAGGCGATACTACCCAAATCGAGGAAATCGTAAATGGCTAAGAAAGTACAAGCCTATGTCAAGCTGCAAGTAGCAGCTGGTATGGCGAACCCAAGTCCACCAGTTGGCCCAGCTTTGGGTCAGCAAGGTGTTAACATCATGGAATTCTGTAAAGCGTTCAATGCTAAGACTGAAAGCATTGAAAAAGGCCTGCCGATCCCTGTTGTTATTACTGTTTATTCTGATCGCTCTTTCACTTTCGTTACTAAAACCCCGCCAGCAGCAGTTCTGCTGAAAAAAGCGGCAGGTATTAAGTCTGGTTCCGGCAAGCCGAACAAAGACAAAGTAGGGACCGTGACCAGTGCTCAGGTTCGTGAAATCGCAGAAACCAAAGCTGCGGATATGACTGGTGCTTCAATTGACGACATGATGCGTTCAATTGAAGGTACTGCTCGTTCCATGGGCCTGGTAGTGGAGGGTTAATAAATGGCTAAGCTGACCAAGCGCATGCGCGTGATCCGTGACAAAGTTGATGTTACTAAGCAATACGATATCAACGAAGCTGTTGCCCTGCTGAAAGAGCTGGCTACTGCTAAATTCGTAGAAAGTGTTGACGTTGCCGTTAACCTCGGTATCGACGCACGTAAATCTGACCAGAACGTTCGTGGCGCAACTGTGTTGCCTCATGGTACTGGCCGTTCAGTACGTGTTGCTGTTTTCGCTCAGGGTGCAAACGCTGAAGCTGCGAAAGAAGCAGGCGCTGAATTGGTAGGTATGGAAGATCTGGCTGATATGATCAAGAAAGGCGAAATGAACTTCGACGTTGTTATTGCTTCCCCGGATGCAATGCGCGTTGTAGGTCAATTGGGCCAAATCTTGGGTCCACGTGGCCTGATGCCTAACCCTAAAGTGGGTACTGTTACTCCTAACGTTGCTGAAGCAGTTAAGAATGCTAAAGCAGGTCAGGTTCGTTATCGCAACGACAAAAACGGTATTATCCACACCACCATTGGTAAAGTTGACTTCGACTCAGATAAGTTGAGAGAAAACTTAGAATCTCTGGTTGTTGCGCTGAAGCGTGCTAAACCGGCTACAGCGAAGGGCGTTTATATCAAGAAAATCAGCCTGTCCACTACCATGGGCGCTGGCGTTGCAATCGATCAAAGCGGTCTGTCAGCCGTCGTGATCTAATCACGAGTTGATTTTATCGCTTTACGTGGGCGTAAGGTTTGTCTAGAATCTTACGCCCATACTTCTGGTGATGAGCCTGTTCGTGTAAAACGGTGTTCAATCGGCAGAACGCAAGAATTTTTCGGTTGGAGCTTGGCCTTATCCAAGCCTCCGTCCAAGACCGCAGGTGTGTTGTAAGACACTTAATTTCCTGCGTAGACGGTGACAGAACCTGAAGCATTTTTTTCTTTTTTGTTTATCAAGAAATAAAAAGAATTGCCTTTGCTGGATTCTGCTCACCGTGTTTCAACGCCCGCTCACTACATTTTGTCGTGGGTTGGGTGACGTGAGTTCCGGGGAATTATTCCCCGGTTAATCCAGGAGCAAGAACTAATGGCACTAAATCTTCAAGGCAAACAAGCGATTGTTGCTGAAGTTAAAGAAGTAGCCAAAGGTGCGCTGTCTGCGGTTGTTGCGGATTCTCGTGGCGTTACCGTTGATAAAATGACTGAACTGCGTAAAGCAGGTCGTGAAGCTGGCGTTCATATGCAAGTTGTTCGTAACACCTTGCTGCGTCGCATTGTTGAAGGCACTCCGTTCGAATGCCTGAAAGACACGTTTGTTGGTCCAACCTTGATTGCATTCTCTACTGAACACCCGGGCGCAGCTGCTCGTCTGTTCAAAGCATTTGCTAAAGATAATGCAAAATTTGAGGTTAAAGCAGCAGCCTTTGAAGGTGAGTTAATCCCTGCGGCTCAAATCGACCGCCTGGCAACTCTGCCGACCTACGAAGAAGCAATCGCACGTCTGATGGGAACCATGAAAGAAGCCGCTGCTGGCAAATTGGTTCGTACATTGGCTGCACTGCGTGACCAGAAAGAAGCTGAAGCGGCTTAATTCGCCCTCACTTTTTCAGTCATTGCTTTTTAACGTATAAACTATTTCTGTATTTTAGGAACACTTGTTATGTCAACTATCACTAAAGACCAAATTCTGGAAGGCGTTGCCGCTCTGTCTGTAATGGAAATCGTTGAACTGATCTCTGCTATGGAAGAGAAATTCGGCGTTTCAGCTGCTGCTGTTGCTGCGGGTCCTGCTGCTGCTGCTGAAGCTGTAGAAGAACAAACTGAATTCAACGTTGTTCTGGCTTCATTCGGCGAAAACAAAGTTGCAGTAATCAAAGCTGTTCGCGGCGCAACTGGCCTGGGCTTGAAAGAAGCTAAAGACCTGGTTGAATCTGCACCTGCAGTTCTGAAAGAAGGCGTGAACAAAGACGAAGCTGAGTCACTGAAAAAAGCTCTGACCGAAGCTGGTGCTTCTGTTGAGATCAAGTAAGTTTAGCTTTGAGTTAGCAGCCTAACTTTATAGGCTGATGGCTGGTGACTATTTAGTCATCAGCCTTTTTGCGCTGTAGGGCGTGAGTCGTAGTTCACACTGTTTAGCGACTGACTAACCCCTAATATTCCTTTCTATTGACGACTTAATATACTGCGTTCTCAGCTACGACCCACTCGGGTAGCTCGGTGGCCAAAGTAATGCGATGAAATGGTTTAAGAGTGATAGAAAAGAGTATTCCGAGAAGTGTTTCGACTTCTCATTCTAAATAATAGTGTTGCATGACCTGTCCTATCTTTATCAGGGCAGACAGAGTGGGTCGACTTTTCAGCGAGCTGAGGAACCCTATGGTTTACTCCTATACCGAGAAAAAACGTATTCGTAAGGATTTTGGTAAACGTCCACAAGTTTTGGACATACCTTATCTCCTTTCTATCCAACTTGACTCGTTCCAGAAGTTTATCGAGCAAGATCCCGAAGGACAGCACGGCCTGGAAGCCGCATTCCGTTCTGTGTTTCCAATCCAGAGCTACAGCGGCAATTCGGAGCTGCAATACGTTAGCTACCGTCTTGGTGAGCCAGTATTTGACGTCAAAGAGTGCCAAATCCGTGGTGTGACTTATTCCGCACCGCTGCGCGTTAAACTGCGTCTGGTAATCTATGAGCGTGAAGCTCCGGAAGGTACGGTCAAAGACATCAAAGAACAAGAAGTCTACATGGGTGAAATTCCACTCATGACCGAAAACGGTACCTTTGTCATTAACGGTACTGAGAGGGTTATCGTATCTCAGCTGCACCGTAGTCCTGGCGTATTCTTTGACAGCGATAAGGGTAAAACCCATTCCTCGGGTAAAGTGCTGTATAACGCACGTATTATCCCTTACCGTGGTTCATGGTTAGATTTCGAGTTTGACCCGAAAGACAACCTGTTTGTCCGTATTGACCGTCGTCGTAAATTGCCTGCAACCATCATTCTGCGTGCATTGAATTTCACCACTACACAGATCCTTGATCTGTTCTTTGACAAAGTGGTCTTTGAAATTCGTGACAACAAGCTGCAGATGGAATTGGTTCCAGAGCGCCTGCGCGGTGAAACGGCATCCTTTGATATTGAAGCGAATGGCAAAGTTTACGTCGAGAAAGCGCGTCGTATTACTGCACGTCATATTCGCCAGCTTGAAAAAGACGGCATTGATCGCATCGAAGTTCCGGTTGAGTACATTGCCGGTAAAGTGGTCGCAAAAGACTACATCGATGAGAACACCGGCGAGCTTATCTGTGCAGCCAACATGGAACTGTCATTGGATTTGCTGGCTAAGCTGAGCCAGTCTGGCCACAAGCACATTGAAACATTGTTCACCAACGACCTGGATCACGGTGCTTATATCTCCGAGACCCTGCGTGTTGACCCAACCAGCGATCGCCTGAGCGCATTGGTTGAGATTTACCGCATGATGCGTCCTGGTGAGCCACCAACACGTGAAGCCGCCGAAAATCTGTTTGAGAACTTGTTCTTCTCTGAAGACCGCTATGATTTGTCAGCGGTTGGCCGGATGAAGTTCAACCGTTCCCTGCTGCGTGACGAAATCGAAGGTTCCGGTATCCTGAGCAAAGAAGACATCACAGAAGTGATGAAAAAGCTCATTGAGATCCGTAATGGCCGCGGCGAAGTGGATGATATCGACCACTTAGGCAACCGTCGTATTCGTTCCGTTGGTGAAATGGCTGAAAACCAGTTCCGTGTAGGTCTGGTTCGTGTTGAGCGTGCAGTTAAAGAGCGTTTGTCTCTGGGCGACCTCGACACCCTGATGCCTCAGGACATGATCAACGCCAAGCCTATCTCGGCTGCGGTGAAAGAGTTCTTTGGTTCCAGCCAATTGTCACAATTTATGGACCAGAACAACCCGCTGTCTGAGATTACGCATAAACGCCGTATCTCTGCATTGGGTCCGGGTGGTTTGACCCGTGAACGTGCTGGCTTTGAAGTTCGAGACGTACACCCGACTCACTACGGTCGTGTATGCCCAATCGAAACGCCAGAAGGTCCAAACATCGGTCTGATCAACTCCTTGTCGGTGTATGCACAGACCAACGAGTATGGTTTCCTGGAAACACCTTATCGTCGCGTACGTGATGGTGTGGTGACCGATGAAATTAACTATTTGTCTGCTATTGAAGAAGGCAACTTCGTTATCGCTCAGGCGAACTCCAACCTGGATGACGAAGGTCGCTTCTTGGAAGACCTGGTCACTTGTCGTAGCAAAGGCGAATCAAGCCTGTTTAGCCGCGACCAGGTTGACTACATGGACGTATCTACCCAGCAGATCGTATCCGTTGGTGCTTCTCTGATTCCATTCTTGGAACACGATGACGCCAACCGTGCCTTGATGGGCGCGAACATGCAACGTCAGGCGGTTCCTACTCTACGTGCTGATAAGCCGCTAGTGGGTACCGGTATGGAACGTGCGGTAGCGGTTGACTCAGGGGTAACCTCTGTAGCCAAACGTGGCGGTACTGTTCAGTACGTAGATGCATCCCGTATCGTGATTAAAGTTAACGAAGACGAGATGTATCCGGGCGAAGCAGGGATTGATATTTATAACCTGACCAAATACACCCGTTCTAACCAGAACACCTGTATCAACCAGATGCCGTGTGTGAATCTGGGTGAGCCAATCGAGCGCGGCGACGTGCTGGCAGATGGCCCATCGACAGACCTGGGTGAACTGGCATTGGGTCAGAACATGCGCGTAGCCTTCATGCCTTGGAACGGTTACAACTTCGAAGACTCCATCTTGGTCTCCGAGCGTGTGGTTCAAGAAGATCGCTTCACAACCATCCATATTCAGGAATTGGCGTGTGTGTCTCGTGACACCAAGCTGGGGCCAGAAGAGATAACGGCTGATATCCCTAACGTGGGTGAAGCTGCACTCTCCAAACTGGATGAATCCGGCATCGTATATATCGGTGCTGAAGTGACTGGCGGCGACATTCTGGTTGGTAAGGTAACACCTAAAGGTGAGACCCAACTGACGCCAGAAGAGAAGCTGTTACGTGCGATCTTTGGTGAGAAAGCGTCTGATGTTAAAGACTCTTCTCTGCGTGTACCAAACGGTGTTTCCGGTACGGTTATCGATGTACAAGTCTTTACTCGCGACGGCGTAGACAAAGACAAACGTGCGTTGGAAATCGAAGAGATGCAACTGAAGCAGGCCAAGAAAGACCTGACTGAAGAATTGCAGATCCTAGAAGCGGGCCTGTTTGCACGTATCCACACAGTACTGGTTTCTGGTGGCATCGAAGCTGACAAGCTAAGCAAATTACCACGTGATCGCTGGCTGGAACTCGGCCTGACCGACGAAGACAAGCAAAACCAACTGGAACAGTTGGCGGAGCAGTACGACGAAATGAAATCCGTATTCGAGAAGAAGATGGATGCCAAGCGTCGTAAGATCACCCAAGGTGATGATTTGGCACCAGGCGTGCTGAAGATCGTCAAGGTGTATCTGGCCGTTAAACGTCAGATTCAACCGGGTGACAAAATGGCCGGTCGTCACGGTAACAAAGGTGTTATCTCCAAGATTAACCCGATCGAAGATATGCCTTACGATGAAAACGGTACGCCGGTAGACATCGTTCTGAACCCGCTGGGCGTACCATCGCGTATGAACATCGGTCAGATTTTGGAAACCCACTTAGGGATGGCAGCGAAAGGTATTGGCGAGAAAATCAACGCCATGCTGAAGAAGCAGGAAGAAGTTGCCAAACTGCGTGAGTTTATCCAGAAAGCCTACGATCTGGGTGACAACGTTTGTCAGAAAGTTGATCTGAGCACCTTCACCGATGACGAAGTACTGCGTCTGGCTGAGAACCTGAAAAAAGGTATGCCAATCGCAACTCCTGTCTTCGATGGTGCGACAGAGAAAGAAATCAAGGAACTGTTACAGCTGGGTGGTCTGCCAACTTCTGGCCAGATTACGCTGTTTGACGGCCGTACCGGCGAGCAATTCGAACGTCAGGTTACTGTCGGCTACATGTACATGCTGAAACTGAACCACTTGGTTGATGACAAGATGCATGCGCGTTCTACCGGTTCTTACAGCCTGGTTACTCAGCAGCCGCTGGGTGGTAAGGCTCAGTTCGGTGGTCAGCGCTTCGGTGAGATGGAAGTGTGGGCGTTGGAGGCTTATGGCGCCGCGTACACATTGCAGGAAATGCTTACCGTCAAGTCCGACGATGTAAACGGCCGTACCAAGATGTACAAAAACATCGTGGATGGCGATCACCGTATGGAACCAGGTATGCCGGAGTCCTTCAACGTATTGTTGAAAGAAATCCGCTCGCTGGGCATCAATATCGAGCTGGAAGAAGAGTAATTCTTCTCCAGACGGCAGGCTCACAGCCGGGAGTCTGCTGGTGGTTCGCACTGGTCACAGGGGTGCCCAAACTTAGGTTTGGGCACCTATCAGGTCTAACTCCGACAGGAGCCAATCCGTGAAAGACTTATTAAAGTTTCTGAAAGCGCAAACTAAGACCGAAGAGTTTGATGCGATCAAAATTGCTCTGGCATCGCCAGACATGATCCGTTCCTGGTCGTTCGGCGAAGTTAAAAAGCCGGAAACCATTAACTACCGTACGTTCAAACCAGAACGTGACGGCCTTTTCTGCGCCCGTATCTTTGGCCCAGTAAAAGATTACGAATGCCTGTGCGGTAAGTACAAGCGTTTGAAACACCGTGGTGTTATTTGTGAGAAATGCGGTGTTGAAGTGACTCAAACCAAAGTACGCCGTGAGCGTATGGGGCACATCGAGCTGGCTTCTCCCACTGCGCACATCTGGTTCCTTAAATCGTTGCCATCCCGCATCGGTTTGCTGCTGGATATGCCATTACGTGACATCGAACGCGTACTGTACTTCGAATCTTATGTGGTTATCGAAGGCGGTATGACCAATCTGGAACGTCGTCAGATCCTGACTGAAGAGCAGTATCTGGATGCGTTGGAAGAGTTTGGTGATGAGTTCGACGCGAAAATGGGTGCCGAGGCGATTCAGGCCCTGTTGAAAAATATGGATCTGGAAGCTGAATGCGAGATCCTGCGCGAAGAATTGAACGAAACAAATTCTGAAACCAAGCGTAAGAAGCTGACCAAGCGTGTCAAGCTGCTGGAAGCGTTCGTACAGTCTGGCAACAAGCCAGAGTGGATGATCCTGACCGTGCTGCCTGTATTGCCGCCAGACTTGCGTCCATTGGTGCCGTTGGATGGCGGTCGCTTTGCAACTTCTGATCTGAACGATTTGTATCGTCGCGTGATCAACCGTAACAACCGTCTGAAGCGCCTGCTGGACTTGGCTGCTCCTGACATCATCGTACGTAACGAAAAGCGTATGCTGCAAGAAGCAGTAGATGCATTGCTGGATAACGGCCGTCGCGGTCGTGCAATTACCGGCTCTAACAAGCGTCCGTTGAAGTCATTGGCTGACATGATCAAAGGTAAGCAAGGTCGTTTCCGTCAGAACTTGCTGGGTAAACGTGTTGACTACTCAGGTCGTTCGGTTATCACCGTTGGCCCATACCTGCGTCTGCATCAGTGCGGTCTGCCGAAGAAAATGGCTCTTGAGCTGTTCAAACCGTTCATCTATGGTAAGCTGGAATTGCGTGGTCTTGCTACCACCATTAAAGCTGCCAAGAAGATGGTTGAGCGTGAAGAAGCGGTTGTTTGGGATATCCTGGATGAAGTTATCCGCGAGCACCCAGTACTGCTGAACCGTGCACCCACCCTTCACCGTTTGGGTATCCAGGCGTTTGAACCGGTACTGATCGAAGGTAAAGCCATTCAGCTCCATCCGCTGGTTTGTGCGGCATACAACGCCGACTTCGATGGTGACCAAATGGCCGTTCACGTACCGCTGACACTGGAAGCTCAGTTAGAAGCACGTGCGTTGATGATGTCTACCAACAACATCCTGTCACCAGCGAACGGCGAGCCAATCATCGTTCCTTCTCAGGACGTTGTATTGGGTCTGTATTACATGACCCGTGACTGTGTTAACGCCAAAGGCGAAGGCATGGTTCTGACTGGCCCGAAAGAAGCTGAGCGTATTTATCGTGCTGGCCTGGCATCTCTGCATGCTCGCGTAAAAGTGCGTATTACTGAAGAAATTCGTAATGTCGAAGGCGAGAGCATTACACGTACCAGCATTATCGATACCACGGTAGGCCGTGCTATTTTGTGGATGATTGTCCCGAGAGGCCTGCCTTACGCTATCGTTAACCAGCCGCTGGGCAAGAAAGCCATTTCCAAGATGCTGAACACTTGTTACCGCATCCTGGGCTTGAAGCCAACGGTTATCTTTGCTGACCAGATCATGTACACCGGTTTTGCTTACGCAGCACGCTCAGGCGCCTCTGTAGGTATCGATGACATGGTTATCCCAGATGCGAAAGCAGGGATCATCGAAGAAGCTGAAACTGAAGTTGCCGAGATCCAGGAGCAGTTCCAATCTGGTCTGGTAACCGCAGGCGAGCGTTATAACAAAGTGATCGATATCTGGGCCGCGGCTAACGAACGTGTTGCCAAGGCGATGATGGATAACCTGTCTGTTGAAGATGTTGTCAACCGTGACGGCGTTGTTGAACAGCAAGTCTCATTCAACAGCATCTTTATGATGGCTGACTCCGGTGCGCGTGGTTCTGCTGCACAGATTCGTCAGTTGGCAGGGATGCGTGGTCTGATGGCCAAGCCAGATGGTTCGATCATCGAAACGCCAATCACCGCGAACTTCCGTGAAGGTTTGAACGTACTTCAGTACTTCATCTCAACCCACGGTGCGCGTAAAGGTTTGGCGGATACCGCATTGAAAACTGCGAACTCCGGTTACCTGACCCGTCGTTTAGTTGATGTGGCACAGGATCTGGTGGTGACTGAGGATGATTGTGGTACCCATAACGGTATCGTGATGACTCCGGTTATCGAAGGTGGTGATGTTAAAGAGCCACTGCGTGATCGCGTACTGGGTCGTGTGACCGCAGAAGAAGTTATCAAGCCGGGTACGGCTGATATTCTGGTTCCGCGTAACACCCTGCTGGACGAAAAATGGTGTGATCTGTTAGAAGAAAACTCCGTCGACAGCGTTAAAGTTCGCTCCGTAGTAAGCTGTGAAACTGACTTCGGTGTGTGTGCAAACTGCTATGGTCGCGACCTGGCACGTGGCCACATCATCAACAAAGGTGAAGCAGTTGGTGTTATTGCAGCACAGTCCATCGGTGAGCCGGGTACCCAGCTTACGATGCGTACGTTCCACATCGGTGGTGCGGCATCTCGTGCGGCGGCAGAGTCTAGCATTCAGGTTAAGAACAAAGGCAGCTTGAAACTGAGCAACGTCAAGTTCGTTACCAATGCAGCCGGCAAGTTGGTTATTACTTCTCGTAATACCGAGCTGAAGCTGATCGACGAATTCGGTCGGACTAAAGAAAGCTATAAAGTGCCTTACGGTGCAGTAATGGCTAAAGGCGATGGCGCAGAAGTCCAGGGCGGCGAAACCGTTGCTAACTGGGATCCGCACATCATGCCAGTTGTGACCGAAGTGAGTGGTTTCATTCGCTTCGCGGACATGGTCGATGGCCAGACCATTACCCGCCAGACCGACGAACTGACTGGTTTGTCTTCTCTGGTCGTACTGGACAGCGCAGAGCGTACCGGTAACGGTAAAGATCTGCGTCCGGCACTGAAAATCGTTGATGCTAACGGCGACGATGTATTGATCCCAGGTACTGATATGCCTGCTCAATACTTCCTGCCAGGTAAAACGATTGTACAGTTGGAAGACGGCATTCAGATCGGTGCAGGTGATACCCTGGCGCGTATTCCTCAGGAATCAAGCGGTACCAAGGATATTACCGGTGGTCTGCCGCGTGTTGCTGACTTGTTCGAAGCACGTCGTCCGAAAGAGCCTGCAA
Organism: Yersinia pekkanenii; assembly: GCF_001152565.1. Lineage (GTDB taxonomy): Bacteria > Pseudomonadota > Gammaproteobacteria > Enterobacterales > Enterobacteriaceae > Yersinia > Yersinia pekkanenii. The sequence continues at coordinate 18,134 of NZ_CQAZ01000045.1, forward strand.
TTTTGGCTGAAATCAGCGGGTTCATCTCGTTCGGTAAAGAGACCAAAGGCAAGCGTCGTCTGGTGATTTCACCGTTGGATGGTAGTGATGCATACGAAGAGATGATCCCGAAATGGCGTCAGCTCAACGTGTTCGAAGGTGAAATTGTAGAACGCGGCGACGTGGTTTCCGATGGTGCAGAATCACCACACGATATTCTGCGTCTGCGTGGTGTTCACGCGGTTACCCGTTACATCACCAACGAAGTGCAGGAAGTTTACCGTCTGCAAGGCGTTAAGATTAACGATAAACACATTGAAGTTATCGTTCGTCAGATGTTGCGTAAAGGCACCATCGTTAGCGCGGGTGGCACCGACTTCCTGGAAGGCGAGCAGGCAGAAATGTCTCGCGTTAAAATCGCTAACCGTAAGCTGGCAGCAGAAGGCAAAATCGAGGCCACGTTCACACGTGACCTGCTGGGTATCACCAAGGCATCCTTGGCGACCGAGTCCTTCATCTCTGCGGCTTCGTTCCAGGAAACCACGCGAGTTCTTACTGAAGCGGCAGTTGCCGGTAAACGTGATGAACTGCGTGGCCTGAAAGAAAACGTCATCGTGGGCCGTCTGATCCCAGCCGGTACCGGTTACGCTTATCATCAGGAACGTGCACGCCGTAAAGCACAAGGTGAAGCACCGGTTGTTCCGCAAGTTAGCGCGGATGAAGCAACGGCTAACCTGGCTGAATTGCTTAACGCTGGTTTTGGTAACAATAAAGGTTAATCTCTTTGTTGTTCACCAACGTAAAAACCGCTCCTTTCGGGGCGGTTTTTTTTTGCTTATTTTTCAGGATCCAAACGATACTCTATTGGAGAGAACGGCCTAAATGGCGATCCCAATCTTTCCACACCGGTTGTAACCCCGCCAAGGTTAATGCCTGCGCGACTTGCTTAGGTGTGCGATTATCGTGAGGAGCAAATTGCTCGAGTTCCGGACTTTCATCGGCATATCCACCCGGCTGAGTTTTAGAGCCAGCACTGACATTATTAATCGCTACCGGAATGACATTATCGCGGAAGAACGGTGATTCGCGAGTAGATAACGACAGTTCCACATCGGGAGCGAACAAACGAAAAGCACAAATCAGTTGCAGTAGTTGTGCCTCACTCATCAGCGATGCGGGCTCAATACCACCGGTACAAGGTCGTAAACGCGGGAAGGAAATCGAATAGCGGCTCTGCCAATAGGTTTGTTGCAGGTAAAACAGGTGTTCCGCCAACATATAACAGTCGGTTCGCCAACTATTAGATAGCCCGATCAATGCACCTAATCCGATCTTATCGATCCCGGCGCGGCCGAGACGATCAGGGGTTGCCAGTCGCCAGCGAAAATCTTGCTTATGGCCGCGTAAATGGTGCTGTTGATAGGTGGCCGAATTATAGGTTTCCTGATAAACCATCACGCCATCCAACCCCAGTATTTTTAATTCCGCATATTCCTCTTCTGCCAATGGCTGAACTTCCATCATTAGTGAGCTGAATCGGCTGCGGATCGCCGGGAAGTGACGACGAAAATAATCCATTCCCACCTTTGCCTGATGTTCGCCGGTAACCAGTAGCAAGTGTTCAAAGCCCAATGCTTTGATAGCCTCACATTCACGGATGATTTCAGCTTCATTTAATGTTTTGCGCTTGATGCGATTACTCATTGAAAAACCACAATAAGTACAATCATTGGCGCACAGATTAGAAAGGTAGAGCGGAACATAAAAGCTGACGGTATTACCAAAGCGTTGGCGGGTCAATTGCTGCGCCTTCTGCGCCATGGGTTCGAGATAAGCCAATGCGGCGGGTGAAATTAATGCCATTAAATCATCGCGATCCGGTTTGACGGCATTAATGGCCCGCTCAACATCTGCGGCGGTTTTACTGTTGATACGCAGAGAAATATCATCCCAATCCAATTGCTGCCAGCGTAGGCTGAAATCTTCAGACATGATGATTTTCCTCCAACTGGCTGAGAAATCCGGTCAGCGGGCTGGTGGCAATTGCCTTATCAAACTGTCGGTTGCCAAGCCCCGCTCGACGCGCTAACTCGCCAGATTCTACTGCCAACCGAAACGCATGGGCCATGTGTACTGGTGAGCGAGCGACGGCAATCGCAGTATTCACCAGAACAGCATCAGCGCCTAGCTCTATGGCCTCAAGCGCATGGCTCGGTGCGCCAATCCCGGCATCGACTATCACCGGAACTTTGGCTTGCTCGATAATGATGTGCAGAAAATCGCGGGTGCGTAATCCCAAATTGGAACCAATAGGTGCGCCCAATGGCATGACGGCCGCACAACCGACTTCTTCCAGCCGTTTGCACAATACCGGGTCAGCACTGCAATAAGGTAAAACGACAAAGCCCTCTTTCACCAGTATTTCGGCGGCTTTAAGGGTTTCTATCGGGTCGGGCAGCAAATACTTCACATCAGGATGAATTTCCAGTTTGACCCAATGAGTACCCAGCGCTTCACGTGCCAGTCGTGCAGCAAATACAGCTTCTTGCGCAGTTTTAGCACCGGATGTATTAGGCAACAAACGGACACCCAATTGGCGTAATGGTGCCAGAATGGCATCGTTACCGGCGTGTAGGTCTACCCGCTTCATGGCCATGGTAATCAGTTGTGAACCGGAGGCACGCAGCGCTTCCAGCATCAGTTCAGGGGTGGCAAATTTGCCCGTCCCGGTGAATAAACGTGAAGTGAAAATGGTGTCGGCGATTTTTAACATGTCAGCCCCCGGCAATCGCTTGGAATAGCAAAATGTTATCACCCTCGTGCAACTGACATTGTTCCCAGTCAGTACGGGGGATGATGATCTGATTAATCGCCAGCGCGGTACCCGGCTGGTGGCGGTTCAGTTGTTGGAGCAGCATCTCGGCGGTGATATTGATCTCCACCTCTAATGGCTGGTTATTGAGCACAATCTGTAGGTGAGTGGTCTTCACTGTGAACCTCCACAGACAGGGCAATCTGCCGCCCGCGTGAGTTGTAAAGTGCTCCAGCTTTGTTGTTTACCGTCGAATAACCGCAATTTTCCGTTCAATGCTGACGGAAGACCGGCCAACATTTTAATGGCTTCCAGCGCTTGCAAGGTGCCGATAACACCGACCACCGGCCCCAATACGCCTGCGGTGCGGCAGTTACGCTGTGGCAACTCTTTATCGGGGTAAAGGCAGGCATAGCAGCCTTGGGAATAGGGCGGTTCAATCACCAGCAGTTGCCCGCTAAACCCCACGGCACTGCCGCTGATTAAAGGTTTTTGTGCTGTAATACAGGCGGTGTTCACCTGATGGCGTGTCTCCATATTGTCGCTGCAATCCAGCACCAAATCTGCATTAGCAACCACATCGAGCAAGATATTACCTGCCAGCCGTGTATCAAATGCGACCACCTCAATTAACGGATTGAGACTTTGTAAATGACGTTGTGCTAAGCGCGCTTTATTTTGGTTAACAGGGGTTGTCTGGCTAATATCGGTGGTGCGATACAGGATCTGACGTTGTAGATTAGTCAGTTCCAACTGATCATCGTCAACCAATAATAATTTTCCAACACCTGCGGCTGCCAGATAGAGAGTGGCGGGAGAACCCAGTCCACCGAGGCCGACAATCAACACGCGGGCACTTTTCAGCTTCAATTGGCCCTCAGGGCCAATATCTTCCAGCAACAATTGGCGGCTGTAGCGTAAAAATTCACTGCCACTTAATTCATGCTTGTTGGTCATCAGCTCGCTCCTTGCCCTCGATCAGGTGCAGCAATTGCGCTGTGACCTGCTGCCAATCATCAGCCAGAGTAATGGCACTCACCAACGCCACACTGCCGACGCCGGTTGCCAATACCGCGGGGACTCGCTCAAGGCTAATGCCACCGATAGCGACTGTCGGATAGTCCGGCGCGTTATCAACCCCCTGTTTGAGTCCTGCCAGTCCTTGTGGTATTGAGGGCATCTGTTTGGTTTGGGTGGGGAAGATATGTCCCATCGCGATATAAGAGGGCCGAATAGCCTTGGCTATCGCCAATTCGCGCTCATCGTGGGTAGAAATTCCCAGTCGTAATCCCGCTCGCTGAATAGCGGCCAAATCGGCTGTCTCTAGATCTTGCTGCCCCAGATGCACACCGTAAGCGCCATATTTAATCGCCAGCCGCCAGTAGTCATTGATAAATAAGCGCGCTTGATAGCGTTTGCCCATTGCGATCGCGGCAGCAATATCCGGCTCCACCTGCATGTCGTCTAAATCCTTAATTCGCAGTTGGATGGTGGTTACGCCTACGGTCAGCAAGCGTTCTATCCATTGTAATGAGTCAACCACCGGATACAGGCCAAGGCGCTGTTTTGTCGCGGGGAAGCCTTTTTCAGCGGAAAAGAGAGCGGCATCAGATAGATTCATTGTTTGCCTTCGCTTGTTTTTGCGTAGCGGCTAGCTCTTGCGTCGCGGCATAATCGCGGACTTCCTGCGAGATTTTCATCGAGCAGAATTTTGGCCCGCACATTGAACAGAAATGAGCCACTTTGCCGGATTCTTGTGGCAGGGTTTCATCGTGATAAGCACGCGCTGTTTCTGGATCGAGAGCTAAATTGAACTGATCTTCCCAACGGAATTCAAAGCGGGCTTTCGACATGGCGTTATCGCGGATCTGCGCACCGGGGTGGCCTTTGGCTAAATCTGCGGCATGGGCGGCAATTTTATAAGTGATAAGACCTTGTTTCACATCCTCTTTATTCGGCAGGCCAAGATGTTCTTTCGGTGTGACGTAACACAACATGGCGCAACCGAACCAGCCAATCATGGCCGCACCGATACCGGAGGTGAAATGGTCGTAGCCGGGAGCAATATCAGTGGTCAACGGGCCTAAAGTATAAAACGGCGCTTGGTGGCAATGTTCCAATTCTTCGGTCATATTGCGACGGATCATCTGCATTGGTACATGGCCGGGGCCTTCAATCATCACTTGCACATCATATTCCCAGGCGATTTTGGTCAATTCACCCAAAGTATGCAGCTCTGCAAACTGAGCTTCATCATTGGCGTCCTGAATGGAACCAGGCCGCAGGCCGTCGCCAAGAGATAATGAGACGTCATAGGCGGCACAAATCTGGCAGATTTCGCGGAAATGCTGATACAGGAAGTTTTCCTGATGATGGGAAAGGCACCATTTCGCCATAATCGAACCGCCACGGGAGACGATACCGGTTAGGCGTTTGGCGGTCATCGGCACATAACGCAGTAACACGCCAGCGTGAATAGTAAAGTAATCCACTCCTTGCTCGGCCTGCTCTAGTAGGGTATCGCGGAACATTTCCCAAGTGAGGTTTTCGGCAACACCATTCACTTTTTCCAGTGCCTGGTAGATCGGTACTGTACCAATAGGGACCGGGCTGTTACGCAGTATCCATTCACGTGTTTCATGAATATAGCGGCCAGTGGACAAGTCCATCACGGTATCGGCACCCCAGCGAGTAGACCAAACCAATTTCTCCACTTCTTCTTCGATAGAAGAGGTCACGGCGGAGTTACCGATATTGGCATTTACCTTCACCAAAAAGTTACGACCAATAATCATCGGCTCAGATTCAGGATGGTTGATATTGGCCGGGATAATGGCACGGCCTGCGGCGACTTCTTGGCGCACGAATTCTGCTGTGATGTTATCCGGTAAATTGGCCCCAAAATTTTGGCCCAGATGCTGTTGGCGCAGTACTTCGGTGCGGATCCGCTCACGACCCATATTTTCCCGTAGAGCGATAAATTCCATCTCTAAGGTGACTCTACCGGCTCTGGCGTAATGCAGTTGAGTGACACATTTGCCTTCAATGGCTTTTTTCGGGTGGGGTAAATGCTCAAAACGCAAATGATCCAGGCCTGCGTCGGCCAAACGTTGTTGGGTAAAGCCGGAGCTGACAGACGTAAGCGCTTCAGTATCCTGACGATCAGTTATCCAGCTATCACGCAATTTGGGTAAACCGGCGTGGACATCCAGTTTGGCGTTTATATCGCCATACGGGCCGGAGGTATCGTAAACCGGAATGGCTTCGTTATCTTCATAGCGAGGTGAGTTCTTGCCGCCGCCGATCAACGTCGGGCTAAGTTGGATCTCGCGCATCGGCACTTGAATATCAGGCTGCGAGCCTTGCAGATAAATACGTTGTGAGTTGGGGAAAGTGACACCTTGCAAGGTATCAATAAACTCTTGGGCTTGTTCACGCTGTTGTTTACGTGGAATAGCGTTACGTGGAATAGATTTACGCGGTCGTGATGAATCTGTAACGGTTATATTATTAGACATAGCAATTCCTACCAGTGTGGTTTATAGAGCCAATATGGTTTATAGGGAAAATTGCTTGTCTGGAGCTTGGCGGGAGTAACGATGTTGGCCAGTGACCGGCAGCCACCTGTAAGATGAAATCCGGGCCTGTAGCGATAAATTACTCTTGTTCCCTTCGCGGGTATTAACCCGATCAGGTTCCGCGGATCCCGAATTAACGGTCTCAGCCTGCGTTGCTTTCCTAAGAAAACAGGTGCTAGGCACTCCGACAAGAGTCTTTAGTATATACCCTTCTTACTTGAAATTGCAGCGGTGTTAGCTACGTTCATTCACCCGAATCACTTACCTGTGTAAGCTCATCGGGATGCATTCACTTGCTGCCTACCTGCAATCTCAATTACTTTGGGTATTGAGGTTGAATTAAAACTACAAGCCCATGCTGATCAGTGGGCTATTTTACTCGCCTCCACTTGGCTCACTGGGTGAGCGGCTTGCCAGGACTCTGCTGCCCATTGAATTAATTGATCTTCCAACCGGAAACGAGCGTCAAGAGTTTCGCCGATATCCGATAATGCCTGTTGAAACTCGGTACAGCTATCGTCATCGATCTCAATGTTTGTATAGCAATCATGGAATGCCATGATAGTTTGAGTATTATTTTTTAATGCGGGATAAAATTTGGTGGTCAATGCCATCTTGGGGCTGGACTCGCCTTCTACCTGTTTGATAATTCTGTCGTAGATATGAAAATGCCCGGAAGAAAGATAATCCACCAGATTATGGCAAAAGTTCTCCAGCGCTTTTTCATTAAGCGGGGTATGCTTTTCTTTTTGCGGCTTAATACCGATCACTGCGCAATACGAAACTAAAAGTTCTTTACGCGCATACAGCCATTGATCGATTAATTCATTACTGCCGCCAACGCGTTGAGTCAAGCTTTCCAGTCGGTTTAGCATGAACGACTCCGTGAAGTAATAATACGTTACAAAAATGTAACAAGCCGGATTCTAGCTTGCCAGTGAAGTCGAGGTTGTGCAACAACGATATGGAACTACAACTTACAGGTAAAGAAAGTGGCTGGTGGATTGTCAGCCATGAAAACAAATTATGGTTACCAAAAGGGGAATTACCACAAGGTAATGCGGCTAATTGGTCCTTACAGGGAGCGACCGCAAGGCCGATTGGCGAATGGCAAGGGCAGGCGGTATGGCTTATTCGTCAAATGATGCCGACTGATATGGGTTCAGTACGGCAATTACTGGATGTGGATCGCGGTTTGTTTCAACTGGCTGGGCGCGGCGTGCAATTAGCCGAGTTTTATCGCTCTCATCGCTATTGTGGCTATTGTGGTCATCAAATGCATGCCAGTCGTAGCGAGTGGGCCTGTCTCTGTAACCACTGCCGTGAACGTTATTATCCACAAATCGCCCCTTGTGTGATTGTTGCCATTCGCCGTGGCGATGAAATCTTATTGGCACAGCATGTACGGCATCGTGGCGGCATTAACACGGTGCTGGCCGGTTTTGTCGAAGTAGGGGAGACACTGGAACAGGCTGTTTCCCGCGAAGTATTAGAAGAAAGTAATATCCACATTAAAAACCTGCGCTACGTGACGTCACAGCCTTGGCCGTTCCCGCATTCGCTAATGATGGCATTTATGGCGGAGTATGACAGCGGTGAACTGCGACACGATCCTAAAGAGTTGCTGAATGCGGGTTGGTATCGCTACGACCAACTACCGTTATTGCCGCCACCTGGTACTGTGGCACGTAGGCTAATTGAAGATACGGTGGTGTTATGTCGCGAAGAGCATGAAGGTGCAGGCTAGTCACTGAAAGTTCGCCTTCAGGCAGGTAAGGAAAGTATTATCTGACATGCCAGTCGGTCGCGATATAATACCCGTCGCTATAGTAAAAGATGGCAGCCAGATAATTAAGGGAGCTTCACCATGAATGAGTTGAAAAACGATCGCTATCTGCGGGCGTTATTGCGTCAACCGGTCGATGTGACACCGGTATGGATGATGCGTCAGGCGGGCCGCTATTTGCCAGAATATAAAGCCACCCGCGCCATTGCCGGGGATTTTATGTCACTGTGCAAAAATGCGGAGTTAGCCTGTGAAGTCACGATGCAGCCATTGCGTCGTTATCCACTGGACGCCGCGATTCTGTTTTCAGACATTCTGACCATCCCCGATGCTATGGGGCTGGGGCTCTATTTTGAAACCGGTGAAGGCCCACGTTTCCAATCCCCAATTACCTGTCGCGCCGATGTTGAAAAACTTCCCATCCCCGATCCTGAACAGGAATTGGGTTATGTCATGAACGCGGTGCGAACAATTCGCCGTGAATTGGCGGGTACTGTGCCATTGATCGGTTTTTCTGGTAGCCCGTGGACGCTGGCGACCTATATGGTCGAAGGCGGCAGCAGCAAGGCTTTCACTAAATTGAAGAAAATGATGTATGCCGAGCCACAAACTTTGCATCTGCTGCTGGATAAACTGGCTGATAGCGTGATCTTGTATCTCAACGCGCAAATCAAGGCCGGTGCGCAGTCAGTGATGATCTTTGATACCTGGGGCGGCGTGCTGACTGGGCGTGACTATCTTGAATTCTCATTGAATTATATGCATAAAATCGTCGATGGTCTTATCCGTGAAAATGACGGGCGTCGGGTGCCGGTGACCTTGTTCACCAAGGGGGGCGGGCAATGGCTGGAAGCGATGGCTGCTACCGGTTGTGATGCATTGGGGCTGGATTGGACTACAGATATCGCCGACGCGCGTCGCCGTGTGGGTGATAAAGTTGCTCTGCAAGGCAATATGGACCCTTCTGTTCTTTATGCGCCGCCTGCGCGTATTGAGCAGGAAGTCAGCACGATCCTGGCCAGCTTTGGGCCGGGCGAAGGGCATGTCTTTAATCTGGGTCACGGTATTCATCAGGATGTTCCACCAGAACATGCGGGCGCTTTTGTGGAAGCGGTGCATGCGTTATCACCACCTTATCACCAGAGTTTCCGGGGCTAATGTTGGCGTTGAGCCGCAGGGGAGATAGCCTGTGCCGTTATCGCAATTTCAGTTCTGGGTGCGGAAAAGTCCTGATTTGCTTGGCAACCATAGGGATATGATTTATTTTCGGGTACACTGCCGCGCAGATAATGAATAATGAGAACTCATAATGATACGTAATCCGATTCATCTACGCCTCGAAAAGCTGGAAAGTTGGCAACACCTGACTTTCATGGCTTGTTTGTGTGAGCGGATGTATCCCAACTATCAGCAATTTTGTCTGGAAACTGAATTTGGCGATCCAGCCGTTTACCGCCGTATTCTGGACCTTATTTGGGAAACGTTGATTGTAAAAGACGCTAAAGTCAATTTTGATAGTCAGTTGGAGAAATTGGAAGAGGCAATTCCCTCAGCTGATGACTATGCTATCTACGGTGTTTATCCTGCTATCGATGCTTGTATTGCATTGAGCGAGGCTATTCATTCGCGTTTGAGTGGCGAAACACTGGAACATGCCATCGCGATCAGCGAAGCGTCTATCCGTACCGTTGCGATGTTAGAAATGACGCTAGCTGGTAAAGAAATGACCGATGAAGAGCTGAAAATCTTGCCCGCAATCGAAGAAGAATGGGATCTCCAATGGGAGATTTTCCGGCTGTTAGCTGACTGTGAAGAGCGCGACTTGGATCTGATCAAAGGGTTACGATCTGACCTACGAGAAGCGGCTGTTAGCAACATTGGCATAAATTTAACGCAATAAGGCAAGAAAACGTGATTTAACGCCCGATTTGTCACGTCTTAAGGCTTCACATCTGCCCCCTGTCTGTTCTACATTTGGGGGGCGAAAAAAAGTGGCTATCGGTGCGTGTATGCAGGAGAGTGCTGTCAATCGGCATATCCGTCGCACTTGATGCTTTGCAAACGATAAACACACTGTAAGGATAACTTATGAATAAGACTCAACTGATTGACGCAATCGCGGACAAAGCGGACCTTTCTAAAGCACAAGCTAAAGCTGCTCTGGAATCCACACTGGCTGCAATTACCGAATCTCTGAAAGAGGGTGATCCAGTACAATTGGTTGGTTTTGGTACTTTCAAAGTAAACCATCGTAATGAGCGCACTGGCCGCAACCCACAAACTGGTAACGAAATCAAAATTGCGGCAGCTAATGTGCCGGCGTTTGTTTCTGGTAAGGCATTGAAAGACGCTGTTAAATCTTAATAGTGTGTCAGTGAAAATAATAAACAGGGGGGTGGCAAAGCCCCTTTTGTTTATGCAGCGGGCGCTGATGACCCTCGGCTTGGCCTTTGGTCTCAGTGCCTGTAGCAGTCAGTCAGGTTCCCCCCAATTCAGTGCCAGCGGATATATCGCCGACAGCGGTGTGGTTCGTTTATGGCGTCAGGATAATGCGCAGCAGCAACCACTGGTGCTGATGAGTGTTTATAGCCCCTACTCTGGGGATAATACCCGCGTTACCTTCTACGAATATCAAAATGGTCTGCTACGGGAAATCCGGCGTAACGATTTGGGCCATGACCCGCAAAATGTTCAGTTACGTTTCGATGAGCAAGGGCAGGTAAGCTTTATGCAACGCCAATTGGCGTCACGGCGTGAACCACTCTCGGCAGATAACATCGCGGTGTATCAATTAGAAGCTAAACGTATTCTGGAACTGAGCAGCGCGCTACGTGCCGGAAATGTCAGGTTAATTCAGGGGCAATGGCAGGATGGCCTCGTCACCACGTGTGATAAAAAGACGTTACGCCTGAGCCTTGATGATAATTCGCAGGCATGGTTGACCAAACGGGGCAACAATAGCTCGCAGCCGCTGGGTGTAGCGTGGTTGGATTCACCAGAAGGGCAACAATTGCTGTTGGTTGCGGATCAGGATTTCTGTCGCTGGGAACCGACAGCCGGCAGTTTGTAATATAAAGAGGCACGGCGAACCGTACCCCTTGAAAGACCGGTGCACTTATTACCGTAAGCAATTATTTACCGCGAGCAATTGCCCGATAACCAATGTCTTTACGGCAGAACGCGCCTTCCCACTGAATGTCTTGCGCTAACTTATACGCATTTTGCTGTGCCTGGGCGACGGTGGTACCCAGTGCAGTGACACATAATACGCGCCCGCCACTGGTCACGACGTCATTATTACTATTCAGTTTGGTTCCTGCGTGGAACACTTTACCGTCAGCCACTTCCTGCTGTGGTAATCCATGAATAACATCACCCTGACGGTAATCTGCCGGATAACCCCCTGCGGCCAGAACCACACCCAGTGATGGGCGTTCATCCCAGTCAGAGGTCTTCTCATTCAATTTGCCTTGCGCACCGGCTAAGCACAGCTCAACCAAGTCTGAACGCATGCGCAACATGATTGGCTGGGTTTCAGGGTCACCAAAGCGGCAGTTGAACTCAATAACCTTCGGTTGTCCATCAGCGGAAATCATCAGGCCAGCATAGAGGAAGCCAGTATAAACATGGCCTTCCGCCGCCATACCACGCACGGTTGGCCAGATAACCCTTTCCATTACCCGCTGATGCACTTCATCTGTGACTACCGGAGCCGGAGAATAAGCGCCCATACCGCCAGTATTCGGGCCGGTATCACCATCGCCAACCCGTTTATGGTCTTGGCTGGTGGCCATGGGTAACACGTTTTCGCCGTCAACCATCACAATAAAGCTGGCTTCTTCGCCATCAAGGAACTCCTCCACCACGATGCGGTGACCCGCATCACCAAACGCATTGCCAGCCAGCATGTCATGAACAGCGGTTTCAGCCTCTGCCAGGGTCATCGCGACAATCACGCCTTTACCGGCAGCCAGCCCATCAGCTTTAATTACGATCGGTGCCCCGATGTGGCGAACATAGGCTAAAGCAGGTTCTACCTCAGTAAAGTTTTGGTAAAACCCCGTGGGGATAGTGTGGCGCGCAAGGAAATCTTTAGTAAAAGCTTTAGAACCTTCTAACTGAGCGGCAGCTTGCGTTGGCCCGAAGATGGTCGATCCTGCGGCACGGAAAGCATCAACGACACCAATCACTAATGGCGCTTCCGGGCCAACAATGGTCAGGCCGATATCATGACTCTGAGCGAAGGCCAGCAAACCGGCAATATCAGTAGCCGCGATATCGACATTTTCTAAACCAGGTTCCAGCGCCGTACCGGCATTGCCCGGCGCGACATAAATTTTATCTGCTAAAGGCGACTGTGCCGCTTTCCAGCCCAGCGCATGTTCGCGCCCACCATTGCCAATAATCAAAATATTCATCAGATGACTCCGTGAAGGTGTGAACTGAGGCACACACCTTATGTAAGAGGGATATAACTAATTAATGACGGAAATGGCGCATATCGGTAAAGATCATCGCGATACCGTGTTCATCAGCCGCAGCAATGACTTCATCGTCACGGATTGAACCGCCCGGTTGGATAACACAGGTGATCCCGACCGCTGCCGCAGCATCAATGCCATCACGGAATGGGAAGAAAGCATCAGAGGCCATGGCAGAACCGGCCACGTCCAATCCTTCATCCGCCGCTTTGATACCGGCAATCTTGGCAGAATAGACACGGCTCATTTGGCCTGCACCTATACCGATAGTCATATTGTCGCGAGCATAGACAATCGCGTTTGATTTAACGAACTTAGCCACTTTCCAGCAAAACAGCGCATCACGCAGCTCTTGCTCAGTAGGTTGGCGTTTGGACACCACACGCAGGTCGGCTGTGGTTACCATACCTAAATCACGATCTTGAACCAGTAAACCACCATTAACGCGCTTGAAATCCAGAGCGGCGGAACGCCCCTGCCACTGGCCACAGGTCAGTACGCGCACATTCTGTTTGGCGGCTAATAATGCCAGTGCTTCGGCGCTGACTGCCGGTGCAATAATGACTTCAACGAACTGACGGCTGATAATGGCACTGGCGGTTTCTGCATCCAATTCACGGTTAAAGGCAATAATGCCGCCAAAAGCCGACGTCGGGTCAGTTTTATAGGCTTTGTCATAAGCGGCCAGCAGAGAGTCAGCAATAGCCACGCCACATGGGTTGGCATGCTTGACTACCACACAAGCAGGTTCGCTGAACTCTTTCACACATTCCAGCGCAGCATCGGTATCGGCGATATTGTTATAGGAAAGCGCCTTGCCCTGTAATTGTTGTGCGGTAGCCACGGATGCTTCTTTGACATCTTCTTCTATATAGAAGGCGGCCTGCTGGTGGCTGTTTTCACCGTAACGCATATCCTGTTTCTTTATATAGTTAAGATTCAGGGTCCGAGGGAAACGGCCTGATGGTTGCTCTGTGTCACCATGATACGGTGGCACCAGTGCACCGAAGTAGTTGGCGATCATGCTGTCGTAGGCGGCGGTATGCTCAAAAGCCTTAATAGCCAGATCGAAACGGGTGGGGTAAGTCAGCGAACCATCATTATTATCCAGCTCAGTAATAATAGCGGGGTAGTCACTGCTCTTAACCACAATAGCGACATCTTTATGATTCTTGGCGGCTGAGCGCACCATGGTCGGGCCACCGATATCGATATTCTCAACCGCGTCTTCCAGTGAGCAATCCGGGCGGGCCACCGTTTGGGCGAACGGATATAAGTTCACCACGACAATATCAATTGGCTGAATATCATGTTGAGCCATGATGCCATCATCCTGGCCGCGACGACCTAAAATGCCGCCATGTACCTTTGGATGTAATGTCTTAACGCGTCCGTCCATCATTTCCGGGAAACCGGTGTAGTCAGAGACTTCGGTGACAGACAGACCTGCATCAGCCAGCAGGCGGGCAGTCCCGCCGGTGGAAAGTAACTCGATACCACGCTGAGAAAGCGCTTCGGCGAATTCGATGATACCCGCTTTGTCAGATACACTGAGCAGAGCACGGCGGATTGGGCGGCGTTGTTGCATGGTTTTATCCCTTGGCTTTGGAGTCGCAGTTATTCTTCGCAATCATTCAATAGAGCGTTATCTGAATCCCACCTTTATATAGATAGTTATAGATAGAAAGGAACAGATTCAGATAACGTCCCAAATAGGGGTAATGGCAGTCTCTGCTGCTACTTTTACGGCAGGATGGGCCTGCTACTGCATTAAAATACGCTTTATCACGTACCTCGTTACCCCGTTTTATAAAAATGACCTCATACCATCGATGTTTTGCCGATGAGGTCACTCTTTTTCGACGCGGGGAATTGTAGCGAAAACGATTGCGTGATGCTCGTCAATTTTGAGTGCAGATTCAATCTGTGGATAAGCTTGTGCACAACTGGGTATAAAGCGGGGTTTTGCTGTGGAATGCAGCAAACAGTCATTTTTATTGAAATTAGCAGTTGCGGGCGGCGTGGAAGTCCCTATAATGCGCATCCATCGAGACGGCACACAGCGAATCAAGTAACTGAGTGGCCGGCAAAGAGAACAGAGAAATTCAACGAAATTAGGTGTTGACTCTGAATGAGGAAAGCGTAATATGCGCACCTCGCATTACCAACTACGAGTTGCTAATGCACTGCTCTTTAACAATTTATCAGACAATCTGTGTGGGCACTCGCAAGACGATATCGACGCCTGTTTCGGCAGGCAGAAG
>NZ_CQAZ01000046.1 GCF_001152565.1 Yersinia pekkanenii
CCTGCCGTCGTTGCTCCTTCGCCCTTTGCCGCGACTGAACTCACCGAGAGATAGGATTAACCACTGAGAGGGAACAAATAGCATGAACACACAGAACATTAACGTCAAAACCGCCACGCCAAAATCTTCCGAAAGATACGCAAAAAATGGCGAATTGCTCGTTGTAGGGCAGGTGGTTTACACCCATTTGTATCAACAAGGTAGGGGGGTTATCTATGGCATTCAAGGAGAGCAATCGCCTGACACTGTAAACAATAGTTTTGGAGGTGTTATATGCAGCGGAGGTAATGCAACTTTTAATATAGCTTTTGAATCAGGCTCATTAAGCAAAGAACTACCTGAATGTATTTTACATGGTGTTCAATGGACTATCTACGATGAAGTAATGAATACAACTGATGTAGTGAAAATTTATCGCAGTGCATTAGCCGCAGAACTGGAAAGACTCAATGATGACGAAGCCCAAAGAGTCGCGTTTGACAATGCTGTTGAGAATATTAAAAAAGCGCCAGAATATGCAAAACTAAAACAAGGTAATAGTGACATAACTCTAGCAACAAGTAATATCCGCAAAGAATTAAAAGCAGCGTATCCAAATGCAAAATTTTCAGTGCGTAAACGAAACTACAATTGTGTTTATGTTAACTGGACTGATGGCCCAACACAGAATGAAGTGAAAACCATCATAAAGAAATATGAAGGCGGCCGTTTTAATGGGATGAAGGATATCTATGAATCTAATTCAACGCCATTTAATGAAGTTTATGGGAGTGTCGAGTATCTTTTTTCAAATCGCGAATACAGTGACATTTTAACAGAAAAAGCAATAAAACAATTTAATGAAAAGAATGAAAACAGGTTCAATATAGAGATTAATTTAGATAAGTACAAAGCAGGGGAGTTATGGCGTATTGGAATTAGTGATTTTTGTCATGGTCATGGAGTGCAGGGAGAAATAGATAATATGCGTACTAAGTTAAGTGATATTTAGAATGATCATTTTACTCTCTGATTTAAATTTTGGATCAGAGAGTTTTTTTAAAATAAATATTCCAGTTGTACGTTGTAAAAATGCAGAAGACATGCCGGTTGAAAATAATAATTTCAATTGTGACTAAAAATCGTGGCTTGATTCATAATGTGCACTGTGATCCAATTTTATTTTTCTGAATGGGTTGTCGAAATAGGGAGAATGGCCGTGCCTGTAAGATATTTTCCCCATTGAGGGGCTAATATCTTATTCCCCGCCCACCCGATGCAAAATAAAAAACTTTTGCATCAGCCATCTGCCCCAAGGGGCTCCCAAGTTAGACAAACTTATCCACATATACACAATCAACGATTTTTTTCTTGCTCCGCAAAAAATCCGCTGGCGTTCATTTCACCCCTGGATGGGGGTGAAATTTCTCTGGCTTTGTTTCATGTGCATATATGGATAAGTTTGCTGACTCGGTAAGTTAGGTGATTATTTGCTGTTCTTGTAGCTCATGTAGATTTTATTAACTTCCTGTGCATATTGTCGGCGCTTCATATCTTGCTTGTCGTCTTTTTTAAATCCGGCATTATATGCACCCACTGCATCCCAGTTTACGCCCCAACGTTTAAAAGCGATCGCAAGATAATACGCACCTGTATAGATGTTAAGACAACCATCAGCGTACAGATTTTGAGGGGTAATGCCAAAATCGGCAAGGTGAGCAAAATTCTGAGAATGTATTTGCATTCTACCCACCGCATATTCTTGCTGTGATTTTACATTCAATGCTGTGTCCCTATGTGATGACTCTCTGAATGCGATTGCTCGTAATAAATCCGGATCAATATGATAATCCCGTCCCGCTTTATCGAAACAGTCCGAGCCGAAACTAGATACCGAGAAAAGCAAAAGAAAAAGTAGACAAGAGACCTTCATGATATGAATCCGTTCAAAGTAGGCATAATGGAATATTGCCATTTTTGACAAAAAAGAGATACTCGAATATTCAAAAATCGAGTCCAGAGAACGGGGGTTAAATAGTCTCTTCTAAAGATAACTTCTCACATCCCACGCAAAATTTTATTTTGCCTGATTTGCCTTTTAAATTAGGTTGTTATCATTTTTGTTAAGTGATTTTTGTAGTGTTTTTACGATGTTACCAGCCACATATAGCGCTGTATAGTGGTTACAAAGGATGGTTATAAGGCGTAATCAGTGTGTAATTAATTATATTCAATGGCTTACAAATCTAGTGGCTCATTTGTGGCTGCTTTTGGTGTGTGGATTGGTGCTGCTTTTTAAGGTGAATGGCTAATTTTAGCGAGTTTGGTTCCGGGTTTGCGGGGGGAGGGTGTGCCTGATTGTGCGCTAATACCTACCTTTTCCTGTGCTGTATGATTAATGGCTAGGTTAGTAGTGAGCTAATTAGTGTCTTATAATGGTTTAATTAGTGCCTTATTAGTGTCTTATTAGTGCTTAATTATATTCGCTTACACACCTTTGTGGTTTATCGGTGTGTTGATTGGTGCTGATTACTCTTAATTCAGTGCTTATCTATGTGGGGTTGATTTGTTGATTTATTGATCAAATGACTGTTGTGGCTGCTGGGTGTGGGCCTAAATTGCTGCATTGTGTGGGGTATTAATCTCTTAAATATGCTACGGTGCTGGATTGTGCGCTACATGCTATTTGAACGGAGATATATATCGTGCCAAGGCAAAATATTTATATGAAACAAAAGACTCTCGATGGAATAAGAAAACTGGTGGATGAACGAAAAGCCGAGGGGGCTTCTGCTTCTGAGGTCAATATGTCAAGTATGGGGGCAGAACTGCTTGAGATAGGATTGCGTGTTACGCAGAATATGAGAAAGAAAACTGAAGGTGAAAGTCCGGAGCAGATATTTAATCGTACCCTGATGGAAGAGTGTGTTAAAAGTCGCGTCGCTATTCAAGAAATACTTAGCATGTTCTTTAGCGTACAGGAAATTAAAGATGATTCCCGTTTCAGCTATTCACTTCAGGTGGAGAAGATGAAAGGAGAAGTCGCTAGTATTGTAGAAAGAGCATTCCCCAAAAGTGAATGATTTTTAAGCTCATCAAATTAGGCACCTTGCTAAGGTGAGGTGCTTTTCTAAAAAAAGTCACTCCATCATTTATCATACTAATTATCATTCGGTGTTAATCTTTGTTTTAACTTGTAAAAAACACTATGTGATCTTTAATTGCTTAAAAAGCAGTCAGCAAATAAACGTCATATAACAAATAATAATCTTTAATTGTGACTTAAGTCGAATTAATTTTCTTTACATGAAATGAATATGTGGTAAAAATAACAATCATTAATATTTGTTAAGTATATGCTTACTTGAATAATCTGAAATTAATATTATGTTGAAATTGGCTAGAATTATTGTTCTTGTTTTGTATGGTCTTTTTGGAATGTCTGGTTGGTATCATTATGATTCATTACTAAAAATGTCAACAGCTTATAAAGGGGAGGATATATTATCATCAGATATGACTATAAATTATGTCAGATCTATGGTCTGGTATCACTCAAGAGGTAAGTTACAGGAGATACGTTCTATCCTTTTAAATGATGATTTAACTAAGCGTGTTCGTATAGAAATGCGTATTAAAAATATGTTAATGCATCGCTCGTCTGCCTATATTAGAGAGTTTAATTCATTAAAAACCCCTGTAAATGAATTGGGAAGTTGGTATCAAAATAATTTTGATTTTGATGATTTCCTACATGATGTTTATGAAGTTGTATTTGATCAAAGCTTAACTGTTGACGATAAGGTTCGTAATATCACAGATATAATGGAAGTTTATCAAAACATTACTAATAGTAAATTAACTGATAATCTGGTGAAAACACAAGGAGCTGTAAATGGTTACTAAAAAGGTAGCAATTATTCTTTCAGGATGTGGTGTATATGATGGTGCGGAAATTAATGAGGTTGTATTAACTTTATTAGCATTGGAGGAACATCAGGTTTCATATCAGTGTTTCGCACCCGATATCAACATGTATCATACGGTCAACCATATTTCAGGTTCTCCTTCGCAGGAAAAAAGAAATGTTTTGATTGAGTCAGCAAGAATTGTTAGAGGTAATGCACAGCCTATTAGTGAGTGTAAAGTCAATGATTTCTCTTCACTTATCATTCCTGGTGGATTTGGTGTGGCAAAAAATCTATCTGACTTTGCATTTAATGGAGGAGATTTGGCTATTAATAATGACGTATTAACTATTTTGAAGGCATTTAAAAACGCTAAAAAGCCTGTAGGTTATATGTGTATTGCTCCAGTTTTACTTCCACTTGTTTATGGTGCAGGTGTTATCGTGACAATCGGTAATGACAAAGAAACCATTGCAGTCATTGAAAGCATGGGTGGAGTACATCATGTTGCGGGAGTTGGTGATATTGTTGTTGATACAGTTAATAATGTTGTTACAACACCTGCATATATGCTTGCCAACTCCATCATTGAAGCCAAGTCAGGAATAGATAAGCTTGTTAGTCAAGTTGTTGAGTTGAGCTAGCTGATTTTGTTTTTTTTTGCATTAGTCGCTGAGGTCTCACTTTTTGCTCTAATTATTATTTTGTTTAATTATAAAGAAACATATGATGAAAAAGACAAAGTGAGCCCATCTATTTCATATGATGTCAATGTTAGGCAAGTGATATTGAATGGTCAGTTTGTCGTGACTTCATTCCGTAGTGGATCTTTAAATCATTTGCTTTTTGAGTATCTATACAGCAACCCTGATCGTAAAATCAGCTTTGATGAGTTGGATGAAAAAATACTTAAAGGGAGACATATTAATCTGAATAAGGTCAGTGATGCCATGGGTTTTCGGTGTGAACTGAAGCGTTTGCTTTTTACATGTGGTTCGGATTTTATCATCTTTCACCCCAACCGATTAGTAGATTACGATGGTGTGCTAAAAATAACATAACTTCTCATAGGTGTGATGGAGCTCTTTTTTCAAAATTAGGGCATATGCTCCATCACCTATATTTTTAAATATGAACTTAACTATTTGATTTACATGCGTTTATAACTTCCCACCTCATTTTCTGACTTGTTCTGACTATATCTTTTTTCTTCCGACTTATTCCGACTTCTGTTTATGCCATTTATTTATTAGGCTTTTCATGTAAAGTTTATTTCAGATTTTACATTAGCCTCATGAACGGTATTAACTGATTATTGAAAAATTTCAATAATCGAATGAGACTTGTATTTATTAATCTTGGCATTTTTTGTTGTATTAGCTATATCTAAAGGTATCATATGGGCATTAACTTTTTATCTGTGATTATTACTATTTTTAGAGTGATAACTATTTGCTATACAAGAAATAAATTGATATATTTAATATTAGATGTGAAACATTTTTTCCTATGTGCACATGATAATTTGGAAAAACGTCCATGCAGGGAGTTGGAACCTCCCCACATGAACTAACCACACTAACCCTTCAGTCTAAGGAACAGGTTATATGGCTACGCATGATCCTATTGATCTGCATGACAGATCACAAGCCTTTCATAAAGAATTTTTCAATCACCACTTGGTTGGTGCAGATCCTTGGTATATAAAAGACGCAGAATCGTGCTACGTGTCCGCCAGCAAAGCGTGGTATGAGCTGATTTCTTTGCCACTGGATATTATGCTAGCAGGCAAAAAAGGGCGTGATACTTTTTCTTTGATGTTTCCTCTTGAGCAAGAAATGAGCTCACATGAAAGATATGTTAGGGAATCTGGTAATCCGATCGAATTATTAGTAATCAATAAATTCATCGAGGAAAGATCTTTCACTCCTTTTGTTTTTTCTATTAGAAAATTCTCGAATGACTTGACTATCACAAAGGTCACTCGACCTTCTAATTTTGATGTGGACTATTATCTTCTTGATGAGGTATCAACCTGTTATTTAATAAAAGGCGGTGAAAAGCTATCAATACATGATTTCATTGATTCTCTCTCAGAAAAAAATCCTTTAAATATTTTTACACATCGGGAGTGGGATATTGGTTGGCTGATAGTTATGGGGTATACCCATAAAGAAATATCTCATCATCTGGATATAAGAAAGAGCTATGTAGATAATATGGCTGTGAAGATTTACTCATCATTAGGCGGAGGGGCAGATAGAGATATATTTAAATTTGTGTCTTCTGTCTTGGGGTGGTGGCAATTCATCCCATACACCTTTATTAATAAACCTAAGATTTTCCCTTACATGCTACACATGTATTAATAAACAGTGAGCAATGTTCACTGTTTATTAAATCAGTGAACAATGTTCAGTATTTTCAACATGGTAAAAGTATGAAACAATCAACCATATTCACAGAGTGACTATATTTAACTTTGCAGTAACTTAACCAGTGCCAGGGAAATTTAGTATGGATGCCAAAAATAAAAAATATAAGCCAATCTCAATCTATATAGTTATTAGTGCAGAATCCAATAAGTGTTTGACTGAATCAGCTTTAAAGGCGGGACGGTCTAAACGTATAGAAGCCATGTTACGTCTCAATCATAGTCTTAAGAATGATTCCTATGTTGATGGGGACTACTGGGAAATTATCACGGACAAAGATGCGAAATAACCAGTGATTTCAAATCACTGGTTATTTATACGGTGATTCAATTTCACGGATTTTAAATCAAAAATTTTTATGGAATAATTACCATGAAATCTAAAATTTTCCGATATAGATAGTTATAGAACCAACACTAGGAACATTTTTAATGAATGATAATAATAAAAACTACAAACCTATAACCGTGTCAGTTGTACTGAGCAGTGAGTCTAATAAGCGGTTGACTGAAGCCGCTGAAAAGGCTGGGCGCTCTAAGCGCATCGAAGCCATGTTACGTATTGCTCACCACCTCAAAACCATTCCTGAAGTTGACGGGAATTACTGGGAAATTATTTCGGACAAAGAGACGACATAATTCTATTTAAGATATTTCTTGGTTAATCAATTTTGTTATTCCCCGCAATAACAGTCGGGTGAGGCTTGCCCAAATTCAGGGCAGGCATTTTCCGTGCGGTAGCCATAGCTGTCTATCACCACGCTGGATATTTCTTTTTAACAGTGATATCCACGGTGGAAATAGTTCTGCCGGTGAAGTCTTTTACTATTTTATACGGAGATAAAAATGTCAGAAATTTCAATTATGAATGGGGTCGATATTAAACCCGCTAAAAAAGGGTTACTGACCCGCGTGATGGCGGCTGCAAACAACAAATCCGCCAAAGCATTGGTGAAATATCTTGCGGCACCACTGGCTGTCTGGATGTGTGCTCAGGGTTTTGCTCGCGCTGAGGACCTGGCGGCTGCGGGACGTACTGATGTGGAAGATACCTTTGGTTCAGACTCCACCATGATGTACTACTTCATGGTAGCGGAAGTGGTGTTGGTTTTCCTGCTGTACCTCAAAACCCATAATCCAGCCACTTTCCTGCTGATCCCCGTATTCATCGTCGTCACCAAAGTTATTTTCTCCATGATTGGTGGCACTGGGACCTAAGTCGCGTTTTCAGGATGAATCGTTATGAATGAGGATAAACAATCTCGCTATCAGTTTCCTCAGACGTTCTCAGAACAGCGCCGCATCATCGGAATACCTCTGGATGAAGCGATTGCAGCCATGACCCCCCTATGTTGGGGGGTTATTTATAATCACCACTTTGCAGGGCTGATTATTGGCGCGGTGCTCTGGTTTGCGCTGAACTGGTTCAAAAAAGGACGCGGTTCTACCTGGTTGTACAACATGTGTTACTGGTATCTGCCGTCCTATCTATTCAAGGGGCTTTACAAAGTACTGCCCGACTCAAGCTACCGTTTGTGGTTAAAGTAACAGGAGACAATGTATGGAATTGAGTGCGCGTCGCTCAACCACAAAATTTGTTTCTCTGGTTTATATTCTTCTGCTGTTTTTTCTTGGATTAAGTCTTGCAGGCAACCTTTTTGCCTGGATGCAGATTGAACGACTCGTTAATTCACGGGAAGAAACCTTCATTCCCATGATGTTTGATGCCCCGTTTACGCTGTCACGTAACCACGCCGACAGTAATTATCTGCAACAGACCGCCGAGTCCTTTCTGTTCTTAAGACTCAATGTCACCCCTGAAAATGTTGCTGCGCAACACACCTCCCTGCTGAGATTTTTCTCTTCGGAAGACCGTGTTGAAATGGCAAAAGCCCTGAAAGAAGAAGAAAACCAGATAGTAACAAATAATGTGACCTCCGCTTTTTATGCCTCTGGATTTAAGGTCTATCCCGCTTCTGGCGTGATCGACATTCAAGGGGAACTCAAGACCTGGTTAGGCAATAAACCCCTACCGCCAGAGCACAAATCCTATCGGTTGACACTTCACTATAAGAACGGTGTTACCCAGCTCAAAAGTTTCAAGGAGATTGTCGATGCAAAAACGAAATAGTCATCTTCAGTTATTGCTCGCCGGTGTGTGTGGCACAGTACTGTGCGCTTCTGCACAGGCCAATGTTGCCCCGCAACAAATCCCTTTTACGCCTGATGCTCAGGTCAATTTGGTGTTGAGTAATACGAACCCGAACATGCTGGTTGTGCCGGGCGACCGGATTGTCGCCATTGACAGTAATGACGGTATGTTGGGTGACAGTAAAGGGAAAACGGGGCAGCAGAATGGGGGGGTCGTTTTAACCACCGTGCAGGATAAACCCTTTACGTTCTATCTGCGTACTGAGGCGGGACAATCACTGTCAGTGGTCGCCACGCCACAAAAAAGCGCAGGCCGAACCTATCATCTAATGTCTCAACGTCCGGTAAAACGTCCGGCGGCCCAGAAATGGGAAACCTCACAACCTTATGTTTCCACGTTGGTTGATATCCAAAAAGCCGTTTCTCGTGGTGAAATCCCCCCCCATTTCACGGAAGGCCCGGCCACCCAGTTACCGACGTTTATGACGTTACCGGCGATGTTACAGGCTCAACCGGAAACCATGTGGACGGGAGGCGAACTGCGGGTGTATCGCTATCGTGTGCGCAATACCGGAACGGTCGGTATGGCGTTGCCTGAGCGGTTTTTCTCAGCTCCCGGTGTTCGGTCTGTCATGATCTCGCCCTATACCTCCACGTTATTACCTTCCGCCCAGGCCACGGTCTTCATCACAATGTCGGCAGGATAAGGGGGAAGCATGGCGAATATTAATATCATCACCAAGCGAAAACAGAACCTGACGCTAATAGCCGTTGCCGTAGGATTATCGTTGGTTGCCGGAGTAGGGTACTACCTGAGTTTACCGGCCCAAAAATCAGTCAAGCAGAAAACCACCAAAGAGCCAGTGCCCGATATGACCGGTGTCGTCGATACGACGTTTGACAAGAAAATTGGTCAGAAGGCGATTGCCGATATCCAGAATACCGCTAATCAGGCCGATAAAAAAATCAGTAGCTTTGAAGCCCGATTGAAAAAACTGGAGGAAGAAAAGCGCCACAGTAACGAAAAGATAGTTTCACAGGAAAATGAACTGCTTCAGTTACGTTCACAGCTGGAAAGTGTATTAGGTGAGGATGGCAGCACCCCAGCCGGAATGCCGCAACCCAACTTTGGTGCCAACAAGGGCGCGGTTCCTCCGCCGACGGCATTTTATCCTCCGGGCAATGCGCCTGCTAATTACCAGATATCGCCACAACCGAGTAATACCTTATCTTCCATGACCATTTCTTACGATACGGACAAAGAAGCGGGGCCGGAATTACCGTATGTACCATCCGGGAGTTTTGCCTCGGCAGACATCATTGAGGGCGCAGACACCAATGCATCGGTGACGGGAAGCAGTGATCCGTCGCCCATGCAATTCCGTTTAACCGGCAAAATCATCATGCCGAATGACCGTGAGTATGATGCGAGAGGCTGCATGGTCACCGCCGCAGGTTATGGCGATATTTCGAGTGAACGCGCCCTGATCCGCACGCAAAACCTGTCCTGCCACCTGAACGGTAAAACGGTCGATATCCCCTTTAAGGGACACGTCTCTTTTGCCGGAAAGAATGGTATTAAAGGTGAACCGGTGATGCGTAACGGAAAAATAATAGGCTGGGCGTTTGCCGCCGGTGCTGTGGACGGCATAGGCAACGGTGTGGCCAATGTGGGCAGTCAAACGGTGGGTTTGGGTGCCGTAGCCAGTACCGGTGGTTCGGATGTTGCCCGAGGGGCGTTGGGGGGAGGTGCTTCACAGGTCGGTAAAACCCTCAGTGATTATTACATCAAGCGGGCGGAACAATACCATCCGGTGATCCCCATCGGTGCTGGTGCTGAAGTTACCGTGGTCTTTCAGGAAGGTTTTCAGTTGAAGTATGTGGCGGATAAACCTAAAAAAACCACTGCAACAGAACAAGCCAAAGATGTTGCCAATACCGGCATTACCGTCACGGCCGATGCCCTGAGAGATATCAATATGGGCGACTATATTCCCAAATCTGCACCGTAGTGACCTCCTGAAATCCTATTTTTATTCTGCCTGTAAGGGACCTGACAATGCAAAACACAATAGCTGCCATAACGGTCGAACGAGACACACTGGGTTACTGGACTCACCCTGATTTTTTCACGCCAGCAAACGGCGGTGAATTCGGTGTTGACGGTGAGTTTGACGCCTGGCTGCAAAAAAATAACCTCCGTGCCTGGCACACCTTTATGACCGATGAAGATGATATTGAGGAGTCGATGGATCAAGCCTATGAGAAAAGTGGCCAGGGCGATTGCAGCCACTGGACACCCTCTGATGTTGATGAGGGTAAAGGCGGCTGGTTTATGGCCTCCATTCATGACAGCGATTACGGCCCGGTTTGTGTCTGGCTAAGGAGCAATACCGATGAATAACTCTGAATTTCCGCGTTTTATCCGCAACAAAATAACGGTCATCACCTGTACCAGCAGCCTCGCTGATATTTCCGACTCAGACCTTGCAGCTAAAGCCGCTGCGGCCAATTGTAGTTTTCGCATCATCCTTCGTTTGCCAGCCAGCCCCTATCCAGTTGAGAGGGATGAACATGATTGTCACGCGTAAATGTTTCATCACTACTGAAAGCGAGCTACAGAGCTGCCGTCAATTGCTAGCCAGTAGTACCGACTCACTGGCGGGTATTCAGGTTGCTGCTGGAAGTGGCAGCGGCATCTACAAGCGCATTCTTGAATGTCGAGAGATGGCCGAACGCGTGCGACGGCTGATGCCACCAACCCCATGCCATGATAGCTATATGTTGCTCGATCATCTGTCGTATATGGACAGCTGGTTAACTCACTTGGCGATGACGCTGCCACAAGACCCTGACACATTGCCTCTGAAACAATGGGTTCTCGCTGGGGATGCCACCCTGATTTATTTGGCTAAGCCATACAATGCTGAAGCAGTGAGGAAGGGGATATCTTTCACATCAGACAACCACAACGGGAATGAAAAATAATGAAAAACATTCTTCTTACTCCCTTATTAGGAAGTGTGCTGTTACTGACCGGGTGCGTCGGCATGAACAGTGATTTTACCTGTAACGAGACGGTGCAGGATCAGTGCATGACCATGGAGCAAGCCAACAGCAAAGCCCGCTTCAAGCAAGAGGGGGCAGGGGCCATCAAGGGAAAGCCGGTTTCGCCGGTGACGTTACCGGCTGTCGTTAACCCGCAACCGTCATCCGTGCCGGTAACATCCCGCATGGCTCCTGCTACTCACTCGTCATCGCTGCTGAAAACCCCCGCCGTTCCATCAACAACTCACGCTCAGGCAAATGCAGTCACTCAGGTAACACCGCCCGTCACCACATTTCGTCCGAGTGTTGCCCCCCAGGCAGTGACAGTGTATCGAGACACCTACAGTGATATTGGCATGATCCCCCCAATCCGACAGAACGCCTCCACCTCCCGTCTTTGGGTTGCCGCATGGGTCGATGAACACGACACCTATCATCAACCTTCTGTCGTGTCATTTGTGGTCACGCCGTCCCATTGGGCGGGTGCAGGAGCACCGCAATGAACCTTGATAACCTTTTCTCCGGTTTGTTAGGCGACTGGCGTAAACCTGACGGGGCCAACAAGGCCAATCAACAGATGGAAGAGATGGACTATCCGCAGTTCAGCAGTCTGTTGAAATACCGCATGTATGACCGCGAGTCCGGATTGTTCATCAATGATAAAACGGTAGGGTTTGTGCTGGAATGTGCCCCGTTGGTGGGGGCCAATGAGAATATCGTTGAGGCACTGGATTATTTTCTACGCAATAAATTGCCCCGCAAAGTGCCGCTGACCTTTACGTTACTGGGGAGCAAATGTGTCAGCCATTTACTTGACTACGGGTTGTCAGATTCAAGTTGGACAGGCCCGATGCGGCATAAATTCAATCATATCACTCAGGCATACTATGAAAGTGGTGCCCTGAATGGTTTGCCTAACAAAAAAGGGTATCCCTTAACGCTGCGTAATTACCGGTTGTTTGTCAGCTACGCCGAAGAGCACAGCCATCCGGACGACAGTACCCTTAATGGAATTCATCAGACACTCAGCACTATCCAACAGGCGTTGAATGCGGCTCAACTTTTCTCCCGCGAACTCGATGCTCAGGGGCTGTTGTCAGTGGTGCACGAAATGGCGAACTTCCGGCATAACCAGATATCCCCCTCTTCCGTCAAATACAACCCGTATGATGAAATCAATACGCAGTGTGTCGACCGATCCATCAATCTGAATATTCAGGCAGACCATATCGTGCAGAGCCTGTCCTCTTCTTCGGGCCGCCAAACGACCCGTATCAAGAGTTTCATGCTAGAGAAGAACCCGGATAAGTTTTTCCTTTGGCAGCAGGGCGACAATATTAGCCGTTTGCTGGACCCGACATCGAGCATCCCCTGCCCGTTTGTCATGACACTGACGGTAGAAGTTGAGGGGCAAAAATCGACGCAGAACGAGGCCAATACCAAATTCATCAGTCTCGATAAAAAGGCCAACTCCGCCTTTGCTAAATGGGTGCCGGGTGTCAAAGATGCCTATAAAGAGTGGGGGGCGGTTCGTGAGCGCCTGAATAAAAATCAGTCCTCACTGGCCCGCTATTTCTTTAACATCACTTTGTTCAACGAAGATAATGACGCTATCGCGCAGAAAAATGAAAATGCGGTGCTGAATACCTACCGTAATAACGGCTTATCGCTGTTTTGCCCCACGTTTATGCAGATGCGCAATTACCTGAGTATCTTCCCGTTTCTCCCGCAAGAAGGTCTCTGGAATGACCTTAAACGGACGGGGGCGACATTACGGGCTGAAGCTTTTCATGTGGCCAATATGTTCCCGATCATCGGTGACAACCGGGGTAATATGAAAGGTCTGCCGATCCCGTCTTACCGCAACCAGCTCGCGTTCCTGAACCTGTTTGACCAGCACTCACCCTATGGCAACGATAACTACAATCTGGCGATTGCGGGTTATTCCGGCAGTGGGAAGTCTTTTCTAATGCAGTCGATTATCCGACAAATCCTCGACAGTGGGGGACGGTGCTGGGTATTTGATATGGGCGACTCATACAAAGGATTGTGCACCAATGTGGGCGGTGTCTATCTGGATGCCTCAGAACTGAGATTCAATCCGTTTGCCAACATAGTCGATATTGGCGAGTCCGCAGAGAGCATCCGTAACCTGCTGGTTGTGTTGGCTAACCCGTCAGGGGATATGGATGACACTCATCAGGCTATCATGCTGAAAGCAGTGCATGAAGTCTGGAAGAAAAAACAGAATTCAGCCCTGATTGATGATGTGGTTGATTACATTAAAAAAGAGATTAAAACGGGGGATTACAAAGACTCCATTACCGTGCGGGGACGCATGGAAGAGATTGTTATCTCACTGGATAAATACACCACCGGTGGGATTTACGGGGATTACTTCAACAGTGCAAAACCGTCACTGGATGATGAAGTCCGATTTTCCGTCTTGGAAATGGGGAAATTGCAGAACAAACCCGACCTGCTGGCGGCCATCATGTTCTCGATGATGATCTACGTTGAACAGCGTATGTATCTCGCACCCCGTAATGAAATCAAGGCGTGCGTAATTGATGAGGCCTGGAAATTGCTGTCCAACGAAAACAAACGGGCTGAGGCCTTTATCGAAGATGGATACCGGACAGCCCGTAAATATCTTGGGGCCTATATCACCATTTCGCAGGGGATACAGGATTTTGACGGCGATAAAGCCAGTGGTGCGGCACAAGCTGGCTGGTCTAACTCGTCATTTAAAATCATCATGCGGCAGGACATCGATACCTTCAAAAAATATAACCTCAAAAACGTGGGGCAATTTAATTCACTCGAACAGGCCCTGATTGAGAATTTCCCGGCTGCTAAGCTCTCTGGGTTCAGTGCATTTATGCTGCGTGTCGGTGGACAGTCTACCTTCCATCGTCTGATGCTCGACCCGTTAAGCCGGGCTATGTGCTCATCCAATGGTGACGACTTTGAATTCCGTGAGCGCTGTATGCGAGAGGGAATGGACATAGACAGTACGATTTACCAACTTGCGCTCAAAGAATACCCCGAAGAAATGGCGAAACTGGAAGCCTGGGGTACAGCCGTTTAGGGGACTGTGACACCTCAATGAATAACAGTGTGATCCACCGGAGCTAATGGCAACATGGGAAATAATATTCAGATGAATAAGTGTCCTGAATGTGGGAGTCGAGTTTGCATGACGCTCTATGACCACCCCCCAAAAAAGTATGAGCATGTTTTACCTGGGTACGTTTTTCGGTGCGAATGCTGCGAACTTCGTCATGATGCATGGAGCTATGACAGACCTTTTTCAAGTGAGAAAGCCGTTAGGCATTGGAACCATCATTCATCTATCTGGCCTAGTGTTCAGGCGCGAGAACGCCGAAAGAAGGTCAGTTTGAGGGGCCAAAATTGCCCCCCGTCTAACCCACAGCATGATTAACAGGAGGCCCTATCCATGAATGCTGAAATCCCCCCTAATGAAACACTCCCCGACCGTAAAGTTAAACGCAGTAAACGGCGTAATCGCTGTATTCGACAGGTCGCGACAGTGGCGTTTTGTATGCTTTGCCTGAATACCGGCGTCACGTTATTGATGAATCAGTGGCTTACCCCTAAAACCGTGACCTTTGATATGAAAGGCACGATTGATAATTTCATGACCCAAATGACGGCCAAGACCCTGAGTGAAGATAATACCAACGTCTTGACGCACCGTTTTAACGAAGCATTGATGGGGAGTCTTGAAGAGTATCAACATAATCATCGCGTCATCGTGCTGGTCAGTTCGGCGGTGGTCAGTGGGGCAGAAGATGTCACCAAAGATATTCAGGCGGTTATCGCCACCCGAATGGCGGGAGGACAATAATGTGCACATCTCATATTGAAAAGCCGATGCTTGAACAACTGAATCAATGTCCCTAGTGCTTTGCTGGAGTTAAAATGAAACGTATCCTATTGTGCCTCACTGCTTTTATTTCCTGTGTTGCTGCGGCTGAAAATCTACAGCGTAATGATACCCCAATATTCTCCCCCGTTCAGAAAGCGGTTAAAACAGAACCCCAGCAATTTATAAAACAAACCAGAGCGTATTTAAAAGGAACGGAGCGGGAAACGCTTCAGCAAGAACGTCTGATTTTGCTTATTGAAAAGATATCAATCAATATTGACATTATTCGTGATGCGACTTTACGTAATAACGAGCACTGTTTATTTGACGGCAAGGCGTATTCACTGGGCGCTATACATCAAAGTTTAGCAATGGAATGTCATAAAAATGATAATGGAATATATTACTGGTCGAAGTGATAGTTCCTTCCATATCCATCTTGTATATCATGAACGTAAGGAGTATTTGATGCCCGATATTGCTGATGTTGCACAAGAGTATACCGACATTCAACTTCATCATGCGCTGCTCAACATTCGCGCCCCACTGAAAACACCCAGCCTCAGTATCTGCCAACACTGTAATACCCCTATCCCGCCAGCACGACAGGCGTTAGGTGGCGTGACAACCTGTGTGACATGCCAGGAAAAACTGGAGTTTACACACCGTATTGTTCTTGCAGGTCATAACCGCCGTTAAACTATTTCTACAGGATGTTAACTCAGGATGAAAGACACTGTATTTAACCGAGCTGTTATAGCAATATCCTACCCATTGGCTTTGTTGTTTTTATTAGGTTTATTATCATTAATACCACAAATGTATGACTTATCCCTGAATGAAGAAAGTGTGTACTGGCGGGATTGGCGCATTGTTGTTCTGGCTTCTATTATACCTATGGTGTTGTATCTGGTTGGATTTTCAATTATTTGCTCATGGAGAGAAAGGATTATCTATTGCCTCTGTAATTCATTTACGTTGTATTCTATTTCTATTGCGTATCTCATCTGGCTATTGATAAAGTCATTCGTTTTGCTTGAATGGCAAATTCCACTTCACGAAGAGTTGAGACTCTCTTTAATTACTGGGGTTGTTATTTCATGCGTTGCATTGTTCCTCTCAATTAAAATAATTGAAGACTAAATTTCATCATTCCCCTCTTTATTATGAGTCAATCATCATGCGTCTATTTATTGCCATCACACTTCTGTGTTGTCCACTGCTCACCAGTGCCCGTGATTTAGGTAAATGGGGCGATATTTATCCGGTACAGGAGCAGAGCTTTTTAAACCTGATACAACAACGTTTGGGGGCGCTGGAGAAAAGCGGCGAAATGGCCGAACTCCAACAGCGTTTCAAAGATAACGTTATCGAAAACACCCTGCGACCGCCAGCAGTAGAAGGACTCAGCACCGATACACAATCCCACACGCGCTGGTATGACCCCACTTTTATTGTTGGCCAGACACTCAGTGACCCAAAAGGCACCGTTTTTGCGCGTAAAGGGGAGAAGATCAACCCGCTTGATACCATACCGCTTAACAGTACGCTGTATTTTATCGATGCTGACGACCCGCGTCAGGTTGACTGGATGAAAACGCAAAAGCCGCCCACGGTGAACTACAAAGTCATTTTGGTTAACGGCAATATTAAAACCGCGACCGCTGCGCTCAATACCCGTATCTATTTTGACCAGGGCGGCGAACTCACCCGCCGCTTTGGTCTGACCCATGTCCCTGCGACCTTAACGCAGGACAATAAACGGCTGAAAATTGTCAGCGCCCCGATGCAGGAGAACCGCTAATGGCCTTGCGTCGATGGCTGATGGCCTGTTTGTTCCTCTTTCCCGCACTGGCCAACGCCGATGTCATGTGCGAGGGGCGCTTTGTTAACCCGATCACCGATATCTGCTGGGAGTGCATTTTCCCGCTGAGTATCGGCAATATTCAAATCGCTTCGGGACCGGCGGCTGATACTGAAAACCCCTCCAGTCCCATCCAGATATGCCCGATGGGAATTTTGTACCGCGTGGGTTTAGCTATCGGTTACTGGGAACCCTTTGCGCTGACGGATGTGACGCTTTCCCCTTACTGCATGGTGAACCTGGGCGGTTTTAATCTCAATGTCGGTAAAGTCGGCACGGGTATGGCCGGGCAAAGTGACAAGACGGCGGCCGGGGCGATGTATCACGTTCACTGGTACAAATACCCGCTCACTTACTGGCTTAACATTATTACCTCTGTGGGCTGCTTGCAAACAGGTGACATGGATATCGGCTATCTCTCGGAGCTGGACCCCATGTGGGACGACGATACGCTTTCTCTTATCATCAATCCGGAAGCCCTGTTATTCGGCAATCCCATTGCGCAGGCTGCCTGTGCGGCTGATGCCGTGGCGGCGAGCTGGAAACCCATCAATGCGTTGTTCTGGTGTGCCGGTGCGCACGGCAGCATGTATCCCTTTACCGGCTTTGCTTCTGATGAATTTAGCCAGCAACAAACCTCCATTCTGCTCTCTGAACGCATGGCATTTAAGCTGCACCGACAGGGGTTGATCATGAACAGCGTCGGTCAAGATAACGCCGTGTGTTTTGAGTACCCGTCGCCGATTATCCCCAAAGACCGCTACCGCTATCAGATGGTCAATATGCATGCCGATGCCCGGATGTGTCACCCCTTTGGCCGCACGGTCATGAGCTGGGAAACAGGTCATACCACCCCCGCCAGTCGTAAGAACTTCGGCTATCTCATCTGGCGTAAACGTAATTGCGTCTTTTTATAAAAGGAACACTCCCTTGAAATTACTTTTCAGAGTCACGCTGTTGAGCGTTGTCATTGGAGCCATGCCGGTACTGGCTGAAACACAACAAGATAACCAGGCATTCATTGAGTCTATGCGCGATAAGAATGATGCCCTGCAAAAACAAAAGGCACCGGTGTCACTCCCGTTTACCTCACCCCGTCAGGGCGCGTTTGATGAACAGTGGATCAACTCCCTGAAAAAACAGCAGCAACCGGCCTTGTCCGGCCCGGAGAAACCGCAGCCAAAAGCACTCTACTTTGTGTCGTTTTCCATTCCGGAAGCCGGCCTCAAGCTGATTTTGCAGGAAGCCGCTGATGTCGGTATTCCGTCTGTCTTAAAGGGTTTGATTGATGATGATTTTGCTAAAACGGCCGGTGCCGTCTTTAACCTGGTCAAAGAGGATAATCGCGGGGGCGTACAAATCGACCCTGTGCAATTTCAGACTTACAACATTACTCACGTTCCGGCACTGGTGGTGATATGCGGGGATAAATCAGATCTCATCAGTGGCTCTATCCGGATCAAAAGCGCGCTGGAGCAAATTGTCCGCGAGGGCGATTGTCCGGAGGTAGCACGGGAATTGCTCGGGGAGAAATTGCATGAAGCAACGGAGTAAGTTCTTTTTTTTGCCCTTGTTTATCAGTCTGGTGTTGATGACAACCAGTGACGCCAATGATAAATACAAGGAAGGGGCTGATTTTGCCAAATCCATTCAGGGGCAGGGCACCAACCAGTTAAATTCCTTTAGCGCCCCCAATACCTTCCCTGGATTTACCGCCACCCCGCCAGAAACCGGTTATTACGGCGGTGAAACCTCGATGTCAAATGCCGACATTCTCAATGCCGGTAATCATGCGTTGAACACGTCCGAAGTGGGGAAGGTCGCGCAAGAGTCCTTATTAAACCGGCCTTCAGATCAACTCTCGCTTGATGCGCCGTTTATTGACAATGGATTTCAAATTCAGGACAAGGCCGACATTATCACCGAGGGCAGTAATGAGTTTTGTGAGCCGGTCAATGTGAACAAGACCGAGATAAACACCTTTCGCTGTGACCGGGCACCGGCCATAGAAGTCGCTTGCACCCGAACTGCCTCAATTGACGGGACCTGGGTGGACAGTACGGCGGATGTGGATGTGATTATTGATTCGAGACAACTCTTTTTTCATGCGATAGGGACCGGAAAAGAATATCAATCGGGTGCGAGCACCACGTTTGTCGTACCGGCTAATATCAATGGCCCTATTTTAAGTGCCACTATGACCCATATTGGGATGGGATCGACGTACCTGATGATGCAAGTCTTGGGGGTTGAAGTCAATATCAGTGACGGCACTCGCAATTTTACGCCCACAATTACAGCGTTGACGGCCGGACAGCAGATACCCGTGAATATCGTGTTGTCTTCCAGCCCGAGTGCCACAGTGAACTTTTACAACAGTAAACAGCACTGGTTTACTGTGGTTCTGAGAGTGCATACGGGCAGTAGAGAATACCAGCCTAAAGTGGTCTGGACCGAGAGTTGTCCTTTTAACAAGGCGGAAGAAGTGCTGATAACCAGTCAGTGTGTTGAAGCCGGTGGCAACAGAACTATCACGGTAGAGGGCAAACAATACTCGGTTTACAGTGATTGTTGGAAGTACAAGGACACCTATTTTTCTCAGGTGGCGGATAACGGCACTTGCGGTAAATACATGGCCGACAGTGCCTGTACATTGTCCTCGCAAAAATGCCTTACCTCTATTGGCAATATTTGCACGCAAGAGCAGGTGTATTTCTCCTGTGAAACCAAAATCAGCGGTGAGGCGCAACTGTGTGCCGGTGAGCTGGTCTGCAATGACGGTTCCTGTGATTTATTGAATAACGATAAATCAAACAGCTTTGGTAATGCGGTCTCTGGACTCGCTGCATTGGCGGCGGCTGGGGAGGATGTTGCTGCACTGAACGGCATCAACGTGACGGCGTTTACCGGTGCCCCAAAATCCTGTCGTCAGGCAGCGGCGGGCTTTAGTAACTGCTGCAAGGACAGTGGCTGGGGAGCCAGTATCGGTCTGGCCCATTGTGACAGCGACGAAAAAGCGCTGGGCGAAGCAAAAGAGCGGTTACTGACTGTGTATATCGGGGACTACTGTTCCAGGAAAGTGTTGGGCGTTTGTCTACAGAAGAAAAAGAGCTACTGCCAGTTTGATTCCAAACTTGCCCAAATTATTCAGGAGCAGGGGCGCGGTTGGCAACTTGGCGTTAACTTTGGGAGTGCAGAGAGTCCCAATTGCCGAGGGATAACCATCGATGAGCTGCAACGTATCCTGTTTGATAAAGTGGATTTCAGCAACTTCTACAGTGACCTGACTGGCGGGACCACTATCCCAGTGGATGCCGACATTATTTCGCGCGTCAAAGAGCAGGTTGCAGCCAGCATGCAACAGCAATCCGCGAGGGGGAAATGATGCGAGATTCCCTGTTAACCCTGGCGTTATGTTGTCTGATAAGCCCACTGACACTGGCGGCAGAGAAACCCGCGCCAGTCACATCGACCAAAACCTATACGGACGAACCGATAGTGGGCTGGCACTGGTACAACGAGCCGCAGCCTGAAGAGGACGAAGAGGAAGAAAAAGCCCCCAACGTCCCCCTCTCTCAGTTACCCCCCAATGTGCAAATGCGGTTACTGCAAAAACTGACCGAAACGCAACTCAATACGGCCATTCTGCATCCATCAGCGGAAAACGTGGGTAAATTCCTGCGCTTGCAACAGTTCTGGACCAATCAGGCCAGCGCGTTCCGACAGGGCGGTAAAAAAGCGCTGCTGTCCTATCCTGAGCTGGATTACAACCTGCAATACAGCCATTACAACAGTACCGTCCCGGCCCAACTGGCGGCGGATAAAGCCAAACAGGTGGACGCCATTCGTTCACTGACGCAGCAATACGGTGTGTTCTTCTTCTACCGAGGCAATGAGCCGCTGGATAACCTGTTGGCAACGGTAGTACGGGATTTTGCCCGTGCACAAGGTGTCGCCATTATCCCCATCAGCATGGACGGTGCCCGCAGTTCTGCGTTCCCAACCAGCCGTATTGATAGCGGTCAGGCTCAGACGATGGGCGTAACCCATTTTCCGGCGCTGTTTCTGGTCAACCCTACGACGCAGGAATTCAAACCGCTGGCGTATGGCTTCATGACCCAGGACGACCTCTCGAAGCAATTTCTCAATGTGGCGACTGATTTCGCGCCCGTCTCTTAAAGGAATACCGATGAAAAACGAAAAATTTCTCGAAAATGTCATGCTCTTTTTTGGGTGTGCGTTGATGTGTGCCGCCGTTGCCTTTCACTTTCTGGCAAAACTGGCCATCAGCGCACGGTTACTCACGCTCTCGTTATCCGGCCAGGAAACCTTGCACCTGATATCGGTGGGCGGTGCCTTGTTCCTGTTCGTTATCGGCGCTGGATTGGTGATTGCAGGCTGGCTCTATTCGGGCATGAACGCCTGGAAAACCTTTATGGCAGTGACTACCCACGGGGAGGAAAAACAGTGAAGAAAGGAATGATTTGCCTGTTTATTACGCTGCTCTGTGGTTATGGCCTCGCTCAGGCGTCGGTGCGTGACGAGATAGCCCAACTGGAGGCGCATAAAATACCCTCAACAGCACCACAAATCGAAGACGTTCCGTCACCGGTAAAAGCCCCTAAAGCGGCCAATACGATACGCCTGTCCAGTGGTGCAGTGGTCAATCTGAATGATTTCAATATCGTGCTGTTTATGCAGCAAAGTTGCAGTTACTGCAAACAATTTGACCCTGTTTTACGCGGGGTGAGCGAATCGACCGGACTGAAGGTTTTCCCTTACACGCTGGACGGTCAGGGAGATGAGAGTTACCCGAATGCGCTACCCGCGCCACCGGAAGTGGTGGTGAGTTTCTTTCAGGAATTACCGGTGGCCACCCCCACGGCGTTTCTGGTGAATGTGCATACCATGCAGACCTATCCGTTGTTTCAGGGGGTGATGACGCCCGACCAACTGATGGCACGCTTAGATGAAGTGTTGGTTATCTCTCAGCGACCACAATAGCGTCATGCCGTTGTCAGTCCGAGGGTTATTTGTTCCCCGAAAGAACACCTATTATCGTATTTAATGAATGTAATATTGAAGGAGAGTGAGTCTATGAATTGTCATGAAAATAAAATGCCAGTGACGGAAGTCGATGTTGTTGATGAGAATAGCTTGTCATCTGAACCCGAGCTGAAAGCCACAGAAAAAACCGCACGGGAGTTCATTTGTGGTAAAAAAATGCGTTCAGATCCGAGTGAAATTAAAGGCTGGCAACATCTGGCTGCCTGTGTTGATGAACGGATTAAGCGTTATCCAGCGTCCCGGACAGTGACACAACGAACGGTGTATCGCTGGGAGAACTTGGAACGTGATGAAACTTATACGCATATTGCCACCGGTGTTCATGGTTATGAGTCGTTATGCTGCTCAGAAATGCTCGCAGAAAAGGTGGAAAGTGCCTACATACTGGCTGCTGGCAAAGTGACCTGTCCACTGTGCCGAATGATCTGGCAGGACTGCCAGGCCTTTACAAACGAAGATTTTCGGGTGGAGAAGTGAGGCTGCCCAAATCCAACATTGTCTGCGATAACAAAATCGGACTCTGTTGCGCCCCGTTAATCGAGGTGTATTGGGTATAGAAATGGTCACAATTCTGGCTTGTCAATCTGATGGCCATAAAAAAGTCGAATACGATTAGTTATGCCGTTGTCAGTCTTATTGTATTAACGCCCCGAAAGTACACCTTTATCCTATTCAATGAATTCCATATTGCCATGGAAAGGAATTAAATATGTTTTCATGTAAACGGAAGTCTATTTCTTTAGAACAACTGAAAGAAAATAGAGAAAAACAGATTAAGTCGTTAGATAGAAAATTGGATTTTCCAACAAATCTTTTATTTATGGGTATGGCTTTTTTTGTTATGTATTTAATTAGTGATTATGTTTTAAAAACACTGTTTGATACATTAACCCGCGTTGATGGATTTGACACCAGAGTCCAGCTTGTTCTGAATATGGTGATGTATATCATGCCATGGTTTTTTGGGTTCATCAGCCTTGGACTAATGAGTGTCGCCGCATCCATTGCCTCGGTTGAAATTGGGTATTCTGCTCTCGTGTTTTATAGTTTGAATAAGAGAATAAAAAAACGTCAGCAGGAAGAAAAAAATACAAATGAACCTCAGCAAACGCAGCCTCATGATATTCAATATAAACAGCGTGGCTATGTTTCGGTACTGGATTTGCATCATAAGGCAACTGCTCTTGCGGTTCATGCCAATATCGCTTACTGGGAATGTCTGATGTGTGCCTTTGGTGAAGAAGCCCATACCCGTGGTTTTATTGTCCTGACGATTGATGAGTACCAACAGCAGATTGTGACTTGGGAAATTGAAGACTTGGATGCTCAGGATAAATCACATCTGGGCTGCGCAGTCATTAAAGCCCGCCAGAAGCTCTTCGCCCCGACAATGACGCCGGATATTGTAGACCGCATTGTTACTACGGGAACTGAGGATGGACATAACACTTACTGGGTTGACGCTATTTTGAACGCACTTGAAAAGGAAGGCTTGGTTGTTGTCAAAACAACAAATACAGAACCTACCCACGACTGATAATGGTTATTTTGTATTGCCCCTCCTTATTGATAGTTTAAATTATAGTAAAGGATGTCTGTACATGCTTAATTCTAAAGATAAATTAATTTCATTAGAGAAGTTAAAAGATAATAAGCCGAATTTAAATAAGCGATTAAAAAAACAAAAATCATTAATTCTTATTCGGTTTTATATTATTATTTCTATTGTCGTCTCGTCTGCATTTGTTATTGGGATCTTGCTTGAAATGGACTCCCTCACTTCTTTGCACAAACCGGTTAAAGCTATTGAGGTTCATTCAGTACAGAAGGAGGCGCACCATGCAGAATAAGTCACGCTTGTTTGGCTCACTACTCCTGATGACCGCCCCCCTCCATGCGGATGTAAATAATGACCTCAATAACTTCTTCAATAAGCTGGGCTTTGAGGGCAATGCCACGGCGGCGCAGGTCTGGCAAGGGCAGGCCGCAGGTTATGCGACCGGTGGCTCATTGTATTTGCGCAGCAACGTGAAACAAATCCAGATGATATCCATGACCGTTCCCAGCATTAACGCCGGTTGCGGCGGCATCGATGCCTATCTTGGGGCGTTCTCCCACATCAACAGTGAGCAATTGGAGCGGTTCGCCAAACAGATTATGGCCAATGCCGCCGGATACCTTTTTGATTTGGCGTTGCAAACCGCCGTACCCGGCATGAAGCAGGCCAAGGATTTTGTGCAGAAACTGGCTACCGATGTTAACAGCATGAACATGTCGTCGTGTCAGGCAGCACAAGGCATTATCGGGGGG
Organism: Yersinia pekkanenii; assembly: GCF_001152565.1. Taxonomy (GTDB): domain Bacteria; phylum Pseudomonadota; class Gammaproteobacteria; order Enterobacterales; family Enterobacteriaceae; genus Yersinia; species Yersinia pekkanenii. The sequence goes on from NZ_CQAZ01000046.1 coordinate 24,654, forward strand.
CTGTGGCCCAAGACACAGTTAGGCTCTGAGAAGGTTTGTCAGGACATTGCCGGTGAATCAAACATCTTCAGTGACTGGGCCGCTTCTCGTCAGGGTTGTACGGTCGGCGGTCAACTCAGTGGTATTTTGACCAATGCCCCGGAGCAGTACAAAGACCAGATAGTGACTAACAAAAACCTGATGTGGGATGCACTCAGTAAGAATGCCATGTTCAGTGGCAATCAGCAGTTGAAAGAGTTTGCGATGAGTATCACCGGCACACTGATATTTGATAATGATGGCAAAGTGATCCCCTTGCTGTCACTGGCCGATAACCAGGACATCATTAAAGCCCTGATGCACGGGGGGCAGGCCAAAGTCTACGCCTGTAACAGTGACGCGTGCTTAATCCCGACTCTCTCAACCATGACCATCAGTGCCAGTAACGGGTTGGATAAGCGGGTGCAGACCATGATTGACGGCATTTATAACAAACTGAGCAGTGATGAACCTTTATCAGATGCGGAGAAAGGCTTTATCGAAAGCACCTCGGTTCCCATCCTAAAATATTTGGTTGACCCCCAGATGGCCGGTATTGGCCCCAATATGCTGTCCAGCCTGTCGGAATATGTCGCCTATGACATTCTGCTTCAGTATCTGAAAGAAGTGCTGCAACAGGCCCGCATGATGGTGGCTGCCAAGAACTTCCCCGAAGAAACCGCCAGGAACCTGAAAGACAGTATGGATACCGCCGCACGTCAGCTTAATTCGTTGCAGGGGGCGGTACAGGTGAAATCCAATGCGTTGATGGAGCTTGATCGGCAGATGAGTTATCTGCGCCAACAAGTGTCCAGTCAGCTGCTTGAACGCTATCAGCAAAACTACGGCTACGAGGGGAAATAATGGACGTTCAGACGGTTTATGTCCTGGCCTCCGGGGACTACTTTCAGGCGGCATTTAATGGTGTCGCGGCCCTTATCGGTTCCAGTTCGTGGGACTCGATGTTGCGTATTGTGCTATTTATTGCGGCCTTCGTCTTTTATTTCACCTACATCCAAAAGCATGACCCACTGGAGTTTATCAAGTTTATTGCGGTGCTGGTGATTGTCAGCAGTTTATTGCTCATTCCGAAAGCCACGGTACAGATTATTGACCGGAGTGACCCCGCGAGTGTGTATGTGGTCGACAATGTGCCTGTTGGTTTGGCCGTACCTGCCCGACTCATCACCTCGATTGGAACAGACATGACGGAGCTGTATGAACTCATTTTCCGCACACCGGATTCCGCTACTTACAGCAAAACGGGCATGTTGTTTGGGGCCACGCTGGTTCAGCGGGCCAATGATGTTTTCCTGCAAAACGGGGAACTGGCGAACTTATTCGGTGAGTACGTCAAAAACTGTGTGATTGGCGACATGATGCTCAACCATAAATACAGTATGCAGGATTTGATGAATTCAACCGACCCTTACACGCTCATCTTCTCACAACCCAGCCCGTTGCGGGGCGTAATGGTGCCGCGAGGAAGCACACTGGTGTCCGCCGGTTTTCATACCTGTGAGGCGCTGGCTCGCAATGTACTGGAGCCGCAACTGAGATTAGATACCAGTAACGGCGGGACCACATGGGTGCATTATGTCAGCCGTTTTTTTGGGACAAAACCGGATGCCAATGTCTTGTTCGCCAACCTGGTGGGTGAGAGTTACGACTTTTATTATGCCGGTGGGAAGTCCGCCAGTGAAGTGATGCGCAAGAACGTGACCATGAGTGCGTTGCGGTCGGGCATTGCAGGCACCGCATCCCGCAATGGCGATACGGCCAGTCTGGTGAATATGGCCTCGGAGTCGTCTTACAGCAAAATGCGCATGAGCTGGGCGGCATCCAGTAGCATCAGCATGACTTTCTTACCGGTGATGCACACGGTACTGATGGCGATGCTGATTGGCATGTTTCCCCTGATGATATTGTTGGCGTCTATCCATACGTTGACGGTGAGTATTCTGAAAGGGTTTGTCTTTACACTGGTCTATCTGCAAGCCTGGCCCCCGCTGTATGCCATCCTGAATTATGCCATGACGTTCTACCTGAAGGGCCACGCGAGCGGGATGGATATTACCCTGTCCAATGTGGCCTCCGTTCAGCAGATGCACAGTGATGTCGCCACCATGTCAGGGTGGCTGGCCAACTCCATCCCCTTCCTTGCGGGGGCGATTGTGTTTGGTTTGTGGAAAGGGGTCTCTCAGGCAGGGAGTTATCTGGGGACGGCGACCAACAGTTCGACCAGTGCCTCAGCCTCCAATGCCACCGATGGCACCTGGGCGTTTAATAACATGCAGATGAATAACGCCAGCGGGCAAAAGTGGGATACGAACTTCTCTCACCGTGACGGACAAATGACATCACAGCACGCCAGTGGGGCGACTTCAACCCGCACGGGCAGTGGTCAGACAGTGTATGACTCGTCAACCGGGATGTCGAAATTGCCGGTCGATGTTCAGTTAGCTAAAGGACTGAGCAGCAGCTATCAGGCGCAACAACGTGAAACGATGAGCCAGGTCCAGAGCTTGAGTCAAGGCGTTAATCAAAGCGCCAGTGTGGGGGCCAGTCAACTGACGCAGTGGAGTCAGCAGCGCGGAAACAGTGATACCGCCACCTCTGGCACCGACAACAGCCGTGGCAGTAACTTTAATCAGGCGGTGAGCAAGCTGAGTAATATTACCTCGCGTTATCAGCGTGACAATAATGTGTCGCAGAGTGAAGCGGTGCGTGAGGCGATGGATAAGAGTCAGAATATGAGTGTGGGGGCGGGCGTAAGTGCGCAGGCTAAATTCGATACTGACCGTCAGATTCTGGGCAAGGTCGCCTCACTGACCACCGGGATGAGCTTCTCCGCAGAAGGACATGTCAAAGGGGAGTATACCGGCAACAGTGGCTCATCACATGGCACCAGCTCGGATACCACTAACCAGACCGGGCACAGCAAAGGCTATTCCGCACAGGAACTGAAGGATATCCGGGAAGCCGTGGATGTTATCAGTAGCCAGCGAGTGACGGACAGTGGCAGTCACACACAGAATGAGTCGGGTTCACTGGCTAACCAGATGTCCAGCACCTTCAGTGAGATGCGTACTCAGGTCAGTCAATATAATGATGCACTCAATCGCAGCCATGAATACGGTCAGATGGCGAGTTATGCTGAAAATAACAGTGCCAATATCCAGAGCAATTATGCGCAGGAGTTTGTGGGATATGTCCAGACCAAGCAGCCTCAGAACTCAGACGCCATATTGACTGATACCTCCAGCCCGGCCATCCGTGCGGAGCGAGAGCAACTGGCAGAACAGTTTGTGGATGAAAAACTGAAACCGGCGTTAGAGCAGGAGTTTGCGAACAACAAAGTCCGAGCGGCTGGCGGTATGGGCGGTGTGTCTGCGCCAGATGAAGGGTCGATGGGGATACAGGCCCAGTTTGCACATAATCAAAGTGCAATTAGTGATAATGCGAAGAATAATGGCGTGCAGGACAGGGGTGTTATATCGGCGTCTGTACAGGAACAGCGCCAAAATGCGACACAACAGATTGATTCGACGCAAGGAACAGTGGCAGAATCGAGACAGGGTGTTCAAAAAGAATATAATACTCTTAAGCAAGAGCATCAGGGGAGTGGTAAAGCCTTTAATTCAGCGTTAGAAAAAGAAAAGGATGAGCAGTCTACATTCCGTTATTATAGTGACTCAGATAAAAATAAAATGTCAGAACTAAAAGATCAGGTTAAAAATGGTGTGGATGATCTTACAGGAGGAAAGGATAAATGAGGTTAACCCGAACATTGATAGAGAATGATGTAAATAAAATACTGGAATCAGTTCGCAGTTATGACTACGTAATCCCTTCAGGGAGAGACGTATTGGCATATCCATTTAAAATACTAAAATTCCTTTATTTAACCCAACTACTTGTATTTGTATCAAGCTTGTATATTTACCCTGACTGGAGCGGAGAACGATTGCTGATGCAGTCAATATTTACCGTCGGGATTTGTATTTTCGCTTCAATTCTAATTATTGGTGTGACATATAATAATGTGGCTATGTACTTGTGTTTGGATTTAAAAACGAGAAGAGACTCAATTCTTATTGGTGAAGTAAAAAGGAAGCTAAAGTTATACTTAAGTTTTTACTTCGGAATCAATACGATGGTTTCAATTTTTTATCTTTTTTATGCTGACTGGGGAAGCTTAATTGTTGGTGTGTCGTACTTTGTTACCACTATGATTCTTTGTATTGTTTTTAACATGTCAATAAGCCGTTATTTTACACCTGCCGTATTTGCAGTTATTGGTAAAATTAAGGATATACTTTCACCTTCGGCCCCTGCTGTCGTTGAAAAGTAATTGTGTGCTCGCAGATTGAGCGGTCGGTAAGCGTAGGATTTTCATCAAAAGGTCGTTAGAATGGCGGCGCGGTGCTTGAGGCTTTCTGTCTCAAGCATGATGCAAAGGACAGAAAGACGAAAGCCTCGCAAGTTAAATCCTTTAACCCACGAGGCCGACGATGAATCTCAACAGTTCAATTGTAAGCCTCTTTCTTATCAGGAGGCAAGTATGTTTAGCAAATTCACCCTGTATGGGCTGGGGATGGTGTGTATCACCATCCTGATGTTCACACTGTTGGTTCGGGATTCACTCTGTGAAATCCGGGTTGAGCGGGGGGATGTGGTGCTGCTGGCAACGCTTGCCTACGAAGTAAGAAAGTAGCCTATGTGCGGGGGAGGTTTTCCCCCCCATTTTCGCGGCTCAGTTGTGTTGTGTGTTCATGTTCTTCAGGCACCGCGTCCTCGATATTCATTGCGACACTCCAAACCTCCCACTCAGGGATGCCTCTACATTATTATGGATATATAGACATCTGCACCTGCCAGGGCGACAGATCATCATTTGTACTTCATCAATATTTTTTTATGAATGCTTAATAGGGAATTCAATATGAATAATTCTTCGCAAGAAGGATCTAATGCCGTTCCGGTAATAAATGGCACGGGCGTTGAATCAGGACACCATGGCGATAATCATAGGGAGAAAGAATTATCTCCATTCGTGATGAGTAACATAATAGGGGTAATTATATCAATAATAAATACCGTCTTTATTTTGGTAATGACTTTATTTAATATTATTGGTTGGCTTGCTGTTGCCATTCCTGTTATTGCATTTTGGGTTTTTGTTGCTTGTTATGACAATAGTGTCGTAATTAATCGTGAATTTATCACCAACCTTGCTCATCTGTCGTCTACTTTCTCCATCTTGGTGCTGTTTATTTATATCGGGATGGCGTGGGTGTTAAATCGTAAAACTCCTTTCATCTATTAATAGATACCCTGTTGATTAAGTCGTGTTGCTGACATTTTTTCATTATATTTAATTATCCACAGGTAATATAAAATGACCTCTTCCAGTAAGCATATTACTCAGGGAGGCCAGGTATTCAGCTATATGCTGGGTATGTTTATGCAGGTCAATAAACGTATCTCTTTCTGGCTTATCCTCTGCTTTCTTATCTTCATGCCGACCATTTTCTATTTTCGCTTACCCAATCAGGAAATTATTAACGGCGGGAAATACTGGTGGTTATACCTGACCCATAAAAGTGAAGGGGCCATGTACCGCGTCCCGCCAGTGTATGACATTCATTACAACGATATGGTGCTGAAGTTCACTTCTGAAAATATCCTGAAAGACCCTTATATGACTTATGCCGGTCAAATGGTGTTACAGGAGTTGGGGCTGGCAGCATTCTGGACGTCAGTCATCGTGTTGTTCCTGGCCTATCTGGTCTACCGCTTCCTGCACCGGCTCGGTGAACGACAGGCGCAAGATGAGCTGATTGGCGGCAGGAACCTGACCGACGATGTGAAAGCCGTCGCGGCCCTTATGCGTAAACGTAATGATGCCTCCACCCTTTACTTTGATGACTTACCGCTGAAAAAAGACAGTGAAGTCCAAAATATTGCCATGTTGGGTTCGCCAGGGACCGGTAAGACCAATGCGATTAATAAGCTGATTAAGCAGGCCCGTGAACGTGGCGATATGGCCATTATTTACGACAAGGCTGGGACCTATACAGAGAAGCATTACAACGAAAACACCGATAAGTTACTGAATGCCATGGACAGCCGGTGTGAGAACTGGGACCTGTGGGCGGAGTGCCGTTCAATCCCCGAGTTCGACAGCATGTCCAGCACGCTTATCCCCATGAGTGCCAAAGAAGATCCGTTTTGGCAAGGTTCTGCCCGGACTATCTTTACCGGTGTGGGCTATCAAATGGGAAAAGACCCCAAGCGTAGCTATAACAAACTGTTGCGCACCTTACTCGCCATCAACCTGAAAGACCTCCGGGCCTTTTTATCCGGTACTGAAGCCGCGTCCTTGATGGAGGAAAAGGTCGAAAAAACCGCCATCTCCATACGCAGCGTGTTAACTAACTATGTCAAGGCACTGCGTTATTTGCAGGGGATTGAAAAAAATGGGAAAAAGCCGTTTACCATCCGGGAATGGATGAAAGGCGTCAATGACAGTGGTAACAACGGTATTTTATTTATCACCAGTCATGATGAGTATCACGAATCTGTTAAGCCCCTGGTGTCTGTCTGGCTGGCCATCGCGGCCAAAAATCTGATGTCCATGACACCGAATCCCAACCGCCGTGTCTGGTTTATTTACGACGAACTGATTTCCCTGCACAAACTGGCCGAGTTGCCGGATGTGCTGGCTCAGGCCCGTAAGTTTGGTGGTTGCTTTACGCTGGGCTTCCAGAATAAATCCCAGTTGGATTACACCTACGGTGTGGAATATGCCAACGCCATGTTTGACCTGATCAATACCCGTTTCTTCTTCCGCTCGCCCAGTGAGCATGAAGCGACCTTCGCGATGAAGGAACTGGGTCAGCGTCGGGCCAAAATCTTTAGCGAGCAATACAGCTACGGGGCCGATACCGTCAGGGATGGGGTCTCATTCAGCAAGTCGGAAGAAGACGTGTATCTGGTCAACTATTCCGATATCCAGTCATTACCCAATCTGAGTTGTTACATCACCCTGCCAGGCGAATATCCGGTGGTCAAAATGGCCATGCGTTACGAAAAACTCAAAGATTACGCCCCCTCGTTATTACCTCGGGATATGGACATCAGTCTCGATGCCGAAATCGAAGAACAACTGGAGCAACGCGAGCTTGAAGATCCGGGTCTAACGCGTCTGCTGGCGGG
>NZ_CQAZ01000047.1 GCF_001152565.1 Yersinia pekkanenii
TCGGCGCCGCCGCCCACCAGCGCGACATTTTGGCCGACATCAATACCGATGCCATTGGTGGTGTCGCCATGGATTGCACTGCCATGATTGCCGCTCAGATTAGCGGTAACCTCCACCCCTTTACCCGCGGAGCTGTTACCGTTCAGCGTGGTGTTATCCAGTTGGGTCTCGCCCTCGACTTTAATACCGGAGCCGGTGTCGGAGGTGCCGTTGACGGTGCCGCCAGTGATGGTCCCATTCAGTTGCACCCCATCACCGTCGGTGGCTTTGCCGCCCACGCTGCTATTGCCTTTATTGGTTAACGGGCCGTCAATATCCACCCCAGTACCCTTGGTGGCATTACCGGCCAGTGTGGTGTTATCCAGCGTGTTATTGCCCTCCAGTTGCAGGCCGGTGCCGGTATCGCCAGTAGCATTGCCCATCACCGCCAGCAGGTCATCCGCTCCGCCGCCGACCAGAGCGACATTCACAGCCACATCAATAGCAGTACCATTGGTGGTGTCGCCATGTATTGCACTGCCATGATTGCCGGTTAGATTGGCGGTGACGTCCACCCCTTTGCCATCAGAGCTGTTGCCTTTAAGTGTGGTGTTATTAAGTTGGGTCTCGCCCTCGACTTTGATACCAGAGCCGGTATCCGAGGTACCGTTGACAGTGCCGCCAGTGATAGCTCCGTTCAGTTGCACCCCATCACCTTCCGTGGCTTTGCCCTTAACGGTAGTATTACCTTTGTTGGTTAATGGGCCGTCGATATCGACACCCGGCCCTTTGGTGGCATTACCGTTCAGGGTGGTGTTATTGAGGATGTTATTGCCGTCCAGCGCGACACCCTTCCCTGTATCTCCAGTGGCATTGCCACTGACAGCCAGCAGATCACCAATGCCTGCCCCGGTGAGATTGGCATTTTTAGCCACATCAACACCGATACCGCTGACGGTATCGCCTTGTACTGAGCTACGCTGACTACCGCTCAGACTGGCAGTAATCTCCACTCCTTTACCGGTGGTGCTATTACCATACAGGATGGTGTTTTTGATTCGGGAGTCACCATCCACTTTGATGCCGCTGCCATTATCTGAAGTCCCGTTGACCCTGCCACCACTCACCGCACCGTTAAGTTGTACGCCATCGCCATTGCCAGCACTCCCTACCACCGTGCTATTGCCGATATTGGTCATAGGGCCATCGATATCGATACCAGAGCCATCAGTCGCGTTACCCGTCAGCGTGGTGTTATCGAGGGTGTTACTGCCAATTAACGTGATACCCGTGCCTTTCGACCCGGTCGCATTGCCGGTGATGCTCAGCAAGTCATCCGCATCACCGCCGGTGAGACTGAGGGTATTACCAAGATGTATACCAGTACCGTTGACGGTTTCGCCCTGCACCGCGCTACCGTTGCGCCCGGTCAGATTAGCGGTGATCTCAACCGCTTTACCGTCGGGGCTGGTGCCATGTAAGGTGGCGTTATCTAGCCCACTATCGGCATCTATCTTGATGCCACTCCCATTGGCGGAAGTCCCATTGATCGTGCCTCCCTTAATTGCACCCTCTAACCGCACGCCAATACCGTTAGCCACCTGGCCGGCAAGCACGGTGGTCCCATTGTTAGTCAACGGGCCAGTAATGCTTATTCCGATGCCACTGGTGGCGTTACCATTTAATGAGGTGTTATCAAGGGTGTTATTGCCCCCTAACTGAACACCAGCACCCACCTGAACACCGGTGCCTTTATCACCCGTCGCATTACCGCTAATCGCTAACAGATCGTCAGAGGCGTTCCCGGTGAGAGTGGCATCTCTATCGATATACACACCGGTGCCATTGACCACATCCCCCTGCACTGAGCTGCCGTGGCCACCAGTCAGATCGCCTGCGATCTCCACTCCTTTGCCATCCGTGCTGTTGCCGACCAGCGCGGCATTGTTAAGCACAGTGCTGCCATCCACGCCAACCCCGGTACCTGTGGCCGAGATGCCATTGATGCGGCTATCGTCAAGCACGCCATTCATGACCTGGACACCAATGCCGCTGGCCGCAGTCCCATTCACTACACTGCCACTCAGCGGGCCATTAATCTGTACACCAATACCGGAGCCAGACGCAGTACCGTTCAATTCCGTCTTGCCTTGGTTGGTGAGTGGACCGGTGATATCTAATGCAACACCATTTACCGCCGAGCCATTCAAGCTGGTATTACTTAAATCGTTATTACCATTGAGTTTTATCCCAGTACTGGTGTCACTTATCGCCACGCCCCTTAGCGTTAGCAAGTCGGTTTCACTGGTGCCAGTGACATGCAAATTCTCTGCTATATCAATGCCATAACCAACACTTTCAGTAGTGCCAGTGATGGTGCTGTGATGGATACCATTGATATCACTGGTTAACTCCACACCTTTACCGTTGGTACTGCTGCCATTCAGTGCCGCGTTGTCTAATACTGCATGGGTGACAACACTAGAACCCGGCAAGGAGTCAACTTTGATGCCGATACCGTTAATTGATTGCCCGGTGAGTGCCGTATCAGTAATGGTGGCATTACCGCTAATGCGCAAACCTTCGGCATGGGTTGAAGTGCCTGTCACATTAATGCGATTAATTTGATGTTCTGCACTGAAGAGATGAACCCCGGTGCCATCGGTACTAGTACCTTCAATAGTGACCGGGCCGGTCGCGTTATTAACCACACCAGAAATAGCTACCCCGCTGCCAGCAACGCTACTACCTTTAATTAACGTGTCACCTTCACCTGTTAATACCATGGTATTATTACTGGTAGGGAAGTTAATGCCGACGCCGCTAGTTGCGCGCCCCTCCATGATTAAAGAACCATTGTTATTAATCGTTAATTGTTTGGGGTTGGTATAGGTTATGCCATTGCCACCCGCGGAAGCTTGTGCGCCTTTATTTTCACCGAGCAGGGATAATTGGCTACCCTTGGCAATATTGAGGGTATTGGCTCCACTAAATTCAATCCCTTTGCGGGTCGCACCGGTGCCATCTGTCTCGCCTTGAAACGCGATATTCCCTTCAACCGACAAGGTGCTATTGGCTCTAAAAATAAGTGCCGTGCCCTGCGTAGTATTCAGTGCTTTGCCTACAAATGATCCATTATTGGCCACTATGGCACTATTCCCGCCCAAGCTTAAGGTGCCACTTTGGCCAGCCAGTAATGGCGTCACCGATTCGGAATAAACCGCAACATTACCTAGTGAGGCATTAAAATTAATGTTATTAAAATAAACATTTCCTGACCCAGTAGAAGATCCATTAACATTAATATTTTTAGTAGCCGATGTCAGATTGACATTTTCCAAATCAATAGATGTTGCTTGATTACGATTACCGCTACCATTCTTCCCTATAATAGTGATATTGCCTAGGGCAGTAATATTATTACGGGAGTCATCCGAATAACCTTCAATATTAACCCCGTCAGATGAAACAAGTGTTTCACCTTTCAAATTAATATCTTTTTTTGCATTTAACGAGCTATTGGATTTAATTGAAATCCCTTTATTAGTGGCTGAACTGACATTGGCATTAATATCACCCGTAGTTGCTATGATATTAGTATTATCCAATATCAACCCGTCAGCACTATTAGCTGCAGAGATGAAATTAACCTCATTTGCTGTAACATTGACATTAGTCAGTGCTACACTTTTTGAACCATTGTTATTTGCCGTGAAGTTTCCGTTGTTAGTTTCAATGTTAGCGCCATTAATACCAACACCCGCACCTGAATTATTACCATAATTATTGGCGGTTATTGATATATCCTTTCCCGCAGTGATATTTATTGTTTTGTTAGGTGAGTTTGACAGGATTGTCACGGCCTCCACAGTTGGCCGTGAGGTATTAGCTACTATTGATATATTCTGCCCTGCAGTCATCCCACCATTACCTTGGAAAATAAAGGCTTTATAATTGAGAGAACTTAAATTGGCTCTAATATCATTTTTAGCCGTAATAATTGAGTTATTCATCACCACGGCATTATTATCACTGATATTGCCATTCAGTAACACATTGTTGGCACTGATAGAAAAATTATTGAGAGGGCTCCCCTTGATGCCCGTGATATTTAAATTAAAATCTCCATTCTCAGCGGTTATCGTGGCAAAGTCCCCATCGACAGTACTGCCGATTTCTGTTCCGTTATTAACCGCCACCAGCGATATATTGCCACCGGCAGTCATATTAACCAGAACACTACTGGCGTTACCGCTTATCTTTATTGCTTCAGCGCCCGCAGTAGTAGAGTTACTGGTCACCGCTTGCAAATTGATATTACCACTGGCCTTTACATTGGTGTTACCTGAAAACCAAATTCCTTTATCGGTGGTAGTGACATTGGCATTAATATCACCGGCGGTGGTGGTAAGATTGCTGTCTCTGAATAAGAAAGCATCAACCCCGGTGACATTAATTTTAACGTTAACATTATTGGCACTAACTTGTGAATCCTGTATCCGCAGCCCAAGATTAATCTGAGTAAAAATATCGCCGTTGATATCAAATGAAATATCACCCAGCTTAGAAGAGATATTCCCATTAGCAATATCTACGCCCCCTGACACACCATTATTGCCACTGGCATTGGCCTGGAATCTGATATCTTTATCACTGGTAATGGTTGCATTAGTGAATGTTCCCATCCACGAACTGTTAGAGTTAGACTTCATAGTAAATGACATATTACCCGAGCCGGTTAGGACTGAGTTATCAGATATATCAATAGCACGCCACCCTTGCCCATTAACATTACTACTTTCACCGATTATACTCGTTTCACCTGCCACGGAAATATTAGCGGAATTAGTGATACTCACCCCAATGAGGGAGGCGACTCCGGTATTACCTTCCAGAGTGAGATTGCCGACCTCATATCGCCCACCATTAATAATAATACGCGTTGCACTTTTAGCATCGGCATGTTTTGCCAGTAAATTCCCTTTATTTAATAAAATATTACCATTGGTTAATGTAATAATAGAATCTGCGGTGGAATTGCCCGCTAACAAATTAAGACTCAGCTTGCCGGCATTAGACGAAATATTATTGTTAACGGCAATATTACCGTCAGCATGCAACGTCAGCGTAGCATCGCCTCCGGCAGTTTTATTGATATCAGCACCTACTGTAATATTACACCAGCGGCAGTTGGTTAAGCTGCTATTACTGGTGGTTATCGTCACATTCGTGCCACGATCGAGTTGAGTATTGATGCTGGTATTCAATATTTGTGCAACATTGGCGGTTGGCGTGAAGACCTGTGCATTTTTCACATATCCGGCCGGAATATCCCCGGCCTGAACTGACACTCCACTCTCAGCACCACTGCTAACAATGTTGACCTCGGCCGGATCGAGTAACCAACGGCCATTGCTACCGACCACCGCACCCGCATCAACCTGACCAAAAGCCTGTAAATTACGCTTACTGGATGTCTCTACTTGCCCACCATCACCTGACTGTGGCCCACCACGGGCATCAATAGCGCCATAGAAACCGGTGTAATGTTCAGACCATAATACGGCGGTGCCGCCCGCCCCTATGTTTGAGGAAGAAACATCAATAGCCGCCCCTTTATCCATCACAACCGCGCGGGCATTTTTTATCCGCTTATTTTTACCCTGCCAGTCGCCGCCGACCAATACTTTGCCACCGCCAGTAGCCCCGTGTGCATCAATTTTGCTCGCAGCAACCAAATGAATATTTTCACCTTGCAAAATGACATGGCCGCCATGGCCCTGCGGGCTACTGGCATCAATAACGCCTTGCTGGCTCACTACCCCGTCACTGCCGCCATCAAGGTAAATAACGCCATTTCTTTCAGCCAAACCCTGCGCTTGCAAAATACCGGTATTATCAATCACGGTATTCATTAACATCTCTTTGCCACGCGCTGTCAGTTGGATAATCCCGCCATCAGCCTGAATCAGCCCTCCATTTTGTAGCAAAGTACTGACCTGCTCGCCCTGAACTTGCACCCCGAGCAAGCTGCCGTGGTCCAGATTAAGGGTGACACGACTCCCGCTTGCCAATGCTACTTTCCCTTGTGGCGCATTGATAACACCTGAAGCCTGATTATCCACCTGCTGACCAATCAGCGCGATATACCCGCCTTCAGTGGTGCGCAGATTGGCCTGATTAATCAACTTACCTTCATGTTTTCGGCTGGTCAGCGTATAGCTACCGCGAACAAAATCACCATCAGACATGGCTTTAGTACTGGCGACTAAACCACCCACATCAACTTGTGCCCCTTTACCAAACAGAATGCCATTCGGGTTAAGTAAAAAGACCTGACCATTGGCTTTTAAGTTGCCATATATCTGCGATGCATCGCGGCCAAGCACCCGGTTCAGCGCAATACTCTGCTGCCCCGGTTGGTTATAAATAACACTATTACCCTGCGCGATATCAAAACTGCCCCAATTGATCGCCAACTTATCGCTGTGCTGGGTCACAGTAAGGGTGGTGCTATTAATATCTAACACGCCTTGGCCGATAACAACCTTGCCATTAACGGGCAGTGAGGGATGGGCGAATACCAGTAAAGGCCACGTGCCGAGCGCTAATCCCGTCAAGATGGCCAAGTGGCTTAATATTCCAGCCTTCGTATTATTACCATTAATTAATTTTCTACCGGGAGACGAAAACGATCGTCCATAAGATCGGGTAAATTCTCCGACAGCAACCAAACATCCCAACCGACGACAAAAAACAAGTTTGTATAATTTACTGTTCATTATTCACGTCCATTAAATCTGACAAATATGCCGATAAGCGCTAAAACATCTTGTAAGCGCTAAGCCAAAGTTGGTCGTTATCCGGTTGAGGAGTTGCAGCCTGGCCGGTTCGATGTGCCCAGGTCAGATTCAAGGAGTAATCTGCCGGACGGGAGAGTGTGATATAGGCACCAAAACCAGATAGGTTAATATTATTTCCTGTCAGGCCCTCGATAGGCTGACGATAATAAGAACCCCACCCTTGATCAAAGAATGCCGCAAAAGTGATTTGATTCCCCGTGCCTGCCCAAATCGGGAGTGGGGGTTGCCAGTGGGTACGTAATTCGGTGGTAAAAACAGTGCCTTTATCCACCCCCCCTTCACCAATGCCATAAGCTCGAACCGCCAACGGCCCACCCAGCAGCAGCTTTTGTGAGCTATCAAGGTTCTTACTGGCCATTTGACCGGTGAATTGGTTGAAGAAGGAGAAGTAAGGGCCAAAGCCCTGATCATGACCAGCACGATAATTAAAACGAGCAAAAGTACCGCCAATACCGGTTAAAGAACTTATGCTTTGACTGAATTCATCATCCAGTGACAGATGGCCTGCCGTACCCAGTAAATTAAAATTACTCAGCCCACGAGGTACTGCGGTAAAAGTGCCATTAATACCCAATTCACCGGCATCTAAATTGCGTTTTTGGTCCGGTAACATAATCAGTGAATCACGCATTCTGCTCTGATAATAACCGGTATTCACATCAATTCGGGCTGCCGAATTACGGATCCACGGATGGCGTAAATCAATGCCCCAAGTATTAGAATGACCGCGAGCATCCAAGACCTCGAAAGGCCCCTTAAGGGTGTAATCCAGGTAACTATAATTAAGTGCTGCACGGGTGCCGTAAGTATTAATCGGAAAATTGTAGTCTAACATGCCATTGAATACATCGGCCGAACTGGATAAAATCAAATCTGCACGTAATTGATCACCCCAGCCCGTCATATTATTTAATGCACCTCCAACTAATAACCGATTATGACCAGAGTAATCATTACCCTGATTATCTACACCGATATATCCCATTGCGGTTTCGCCTGGGGTAATATCAGCATAAACTTTCGTCATTCCCGATTGGGTGCCCGGTTTTAAGGCTAAAGCAGCATCAACTCCGGGTATTTCATTAAGAATAAGGGCCGTTCTCTCCAGACGGGATAATTCAGCTGGAGATGCTGCGCAATCTTTACCACCAAAAAAGCCCACCATTTTACTGCAACTATTACTTTCAATCACCGCAGTAGCAAAGTCAGTATTCAAGCGGCTCTGATTGTTTACTTCTGGTTTATCTAATCTGCCAGCAATAACACGCACGATAACAATACCGTCACGAACAGTTTGTGGTGGTAATATTGCCTGAGCCGCGACCCATCCTTGCTGTCGATAAAAGCGAGTTACCGCCAACGCCATGGCTTGTAAATCAGAGAATGTTAATGACCGACCTAACCAAGGGGCAACTACGGCTTGCAAAGCTTTATTACGCCCATCCCGGCCAATACTACCTGAATGCAACAACCCGGAATCACCCTCAAAGTGAACCTCACGTAGCGTGATATTCCCCCCTGCGACAGGGTGACTGGAAGGCGGTGGCGCAGCCAATGGCGGGAGCTTGATTTCTGCTTCATGTGGCGCCAACAGTGGCTCTATTGTCGACTGCCGTATTTCATTACCAATAGCGCCGGCATTAGGCACATTTCTAACTTGAGGGGCCGCGATTACGGGTGAGCTAAAAAACAATTGTGAGCAAAAAAAAAGAGGAAGTAATACTGTTCTGCATTTCAATTGATGCCATAAATCTGCTGGATAATAAAAATATCGCATACAAATACACCCATTTTAAATAGAAATGTTCCAGTCAAAATAATAATTACCATTATTATTAAGCACTGACCCGCATGGTTAGTCATTTCAATTGGCGATTAAAGAATTAATCATTAACATTTAAAGCAAGAACATGAAGATAAATTATGTATTCATTACCAAAAAAAACTTACCCTTTGTTGTACAAGACTAATAGTCAGACATCTTTACCCCAAACAGTTAATTGAGTTAGATATGGGAGTTTTAACATAAAATAATAGTAAGTTATTGCTTGTAATAATTACCAAAAACAATATATTTATATTAATCGCCAGAAAACAATATAAGACAATGAAAAACAGAGGTTATAAATAAAACTAAAACCCGATTAGTTACCCGCTCAGTTAGCCCAATAGATAAATAAGTTATAAAAAAATAAAAACATGACAAAAATAAGACTAAAGGCTTGTTGTCGATAGGTTTATTCACACCTAAAAAACCATAAAAATACAAATTTAAATTTAAATTATGACGTTAATAATAACAAACCCCGCATTACTTTGCAGGGTCTCTATATTTTCCTGAGTATTATAATAGCTCAGTAAGTAACATCACTGTGGCCTACCCATTCTGCCGAATGCGAGCAATTAAATCATCAATACTGCCAATGTATGGTGCTGCCAATATCAGGGTACGACCCAAACTCAGAGCATGGCGCTGACATGCCCTGCGCATATCCTCATCAACTATGCTATCCAGATCAGCAACATGTGCCAGACCAATGGTACGCCTAATTAATTCAGTGCCACAGTAACCGATGGCATCCTGCCACACCTGTTGCAGGAACTGTAGTGCATACCCCTCTGTTGCCAAAGAGGGATCCTGTGTTTTTTCCTGACTTAACGCCAGAAAATGGCTGGCGAAGGTTTCCCAGAGAATATAAACATCGTTCAGCCGTTGTTCACGACCCGCCGCCGCATCCCGTGGGCCAGCTAATCCAGGCAAACCGCAGTAATTAAGCAGCAAGTTGCCCACCGCTGTACCTACATCGAAACCTATTGGACCATAGAAACCAAATTCAGCATCAATCGCCTTCAGTTGGCCATCAGCAACAAAAATTGAACCACTGTGAATATCGCCGTGAAGGTGCGCCTCCGCTTTACTTAGAAAACGGTGTTTCAGCGAGGCCACTGCCAACTTGAGTACATTATCCTGACGCAATGCCAACACATCGGCTAATAGCGCCGGATCAAAATTATTACGCTCATGGTCGATATAAGGGTCGGTAAAGAATAGATCTTCGGTGATTTGGCATAATTCCGGGTTGGTGTAGCGGCTTACTGCGGCTTTTTTAGCTTGCGCTGATTGGTAGAAATCAGAGGTATGGAATAAGGTTTGTGCCAAGTACTCAGCCAGTTGCCCGGCAGCCTGTGGATAGTGTTTGCCCAAAAGCAGTTCACTGCGCCAGATGTGGTGATCAGATAAATCCTCCTGCACCATAACCGCCAGTTCTGCATTGTGATGCAGTACATTAACCGTATGTTGTGGGCAGAATTGGCGGTGTGTCAGCAAGGTTTCGGCTTCAATTCGGGCACGATCCAAGGTTAACGGCCAGGACTCCCCAACACAGCGCACATAAGGTAGCGCCTGTTTGACAATCACCCGGCTGACTCCAGCCGCATCACGGATTTTAAATACCAGATTGAGATTTCCATCCCCAATCTCATCCGCAGACACCAAAGCCAGTGGATCGGCCACCTGGCCAAATTGGCGAGCATATTCAACCGCATCCGCAGCAGTAAATGTATGGTAGCGTGACATCTTCAACCTCGTTGTTCTTTATCTGATTCTGATTCACTCACTGCCAACCATTTGCTTAGCTGTGAAATTATTCCCTGTTAGAGCAAAAAAATCCGTATTTAGGCGTAAAACCATATAGACGTCTACACATCCGTAAGATATGTTGGCAGAATAAGAAACCAGATGCAATAACGCAACATGGATTTAACTGACAATGCAGACGCTTAACACGCTCAATTTACACGTAATCAATTTACAAACAACCAGCTTAAGAATTGTAAATAACCAGCTTTGGATACTTGACCAACAGGCACTACCGCAGCGTCAGGAATGGCTGTCAGCCGACACGGTGGAATTACTGATTGAGCATATTCAAGCACTGCGGGTGCGCGGCGCGCCGTTGATTGGATTGTCAGCCAGCCTACTGTTGGCCTTGCTGGCAAAGCGGGGTTTATCACCAGCTCAGCTTGAGCAGGCACTGATTGCGCTGCGGGGATCACGTCCCACTGCGGTTAATCTGATGAATAATCTGGCACGGATGCAGCAGGCGTTATTGCAAGCCAATTGGGTCGAAGCCATGGCCCGTGAAGCACTGCGTCTGGTTGATGAAGACCGAGAGTTATGTGAGCGCATCGCCCATCATGGCGCGGCATTGGTAAAACCCGGCAGTAACCTGCTAACCCACTGCAACACCGGCGGGCTAGCCACTGCGGGGAGCGGTACCGCTATCGGCGTATTGCTGCGCGCTCATCAGCAAGGCAACCTCCGACAGGTATGGGTCGATGAAACCCGCCCCCTGTTGCAAGGCGGGCGCTTAACCGCCTGGGAACTGGGTGAACTGGGCATTCCATACCAATTAATTTGTGATTCGATGGCCGCCAGCCTGATGGCACAAGGCAAAGTAGATGCTATCTGGGTAGGCGCGGACCGCATTGCTGCAAACGGCGATGTAGCGAATAAAATTGGCACCTACAGCCTGGCCGTATTGGCGCATTATCACCGCATTCCATTCTATGTGGCGGCTCCGCATACCACTCATGATCCTGACTGCCCGAATGGTGCAGCAATCCCCATTGAGCAGCGTGATGCCAGCGAAGTCAAAGGCGTGTCTGGGGGTTTTGGTCATTGCCAATGGGCACCAGAAGATGCCCCAGTATATAACCCGGCATTTGATGTCACCCCTGCGGCATTAATCAGCGGTTGGGTATTAGACAGCGGCGTTATCACGCCACAACAAGTCGCAGCGGGCTTCTTCCAACCGAAGACGGTATTATAGTCTTCGATTTCATTCTGTTAATAACGTTTATACGCGGGGAAATGTGCCGAATGGGTCGTAGCGACGAGAGTCGCCGGAGCGCCCATCGGTGCAGTCGCCCCGCCAGTCTCCGTACGAAAAGATTTTATATTTTTAATCCAGACGCGGGTAGCTATCGGCTATCTTATCGCCGGTAAAACGCGCCACCCAACCTTCAGGATTATCAAACACCCGAATAGCCGTGAAATTCGGGGCTGAACCCATATCGAACCAATGACGAGTATCTGCTGGCACCGATAACAAGTCATTCTTTTCACACAAGATCTGGTAAATTTTACCGTTCAGGTGCAAGCAAAATAACCCGCTTCCCTCAACGAAGAAACGCACTTCATCTTCACCATGGGTATGCTCGGATAAAAATTTCTCACGCAATACTTCGCGCTGAGCATTGTCGGGACGCATGCTGATAACATCCCAACTTTGATAGCCTTTCTCAACCACCAGCCGATTAATCTCATGTTGATAAGCCGCAATCACTGCCTCAGGTTGCGGATTTTCACCCAATTCACGATCTGCCTGCCAGCGCTCAAAACGTACGCCAATGGCGGTCAGTTGCTGTTGAATTTCTTCCGCATTGCGGCTTTGCCACAGCGGCTGTTCTGGCTGCTGGTCACTGAAAATGGTCAATCCGCTCATGCGGTAAACTCCTTTGTTCTTTATTTAAAACGCGCTAAATCAATCTGATCGAAACGGTTTACTTGTGGGTGATGGCTCTCGCTATCAGGTAGGTCACGGATCAACTGACAGGTATGCCAGCCGGCAAGTTGCGCAGCATCCAACTCCTGACGGATATCAGAGAGAAACAGTAATACTTGCGGTGCAATGGCCAACTGATTGGCAATGTTCTGGTAAGCACTCACTTCGCGCTTCGCGCCGACATGGGTGTCAAAATAACCGCTGAATAATGGCTGTAAATCCCCCGCATCACTGTAACCAAACAGCAATTTCTGCGCTGCCACCGAGCCGGATGAATAGACATACAAACCCAGCCCCTGCTGCTGCCAATCTGCCAGTTGCGGGGCAACATCGGAATATAAATGGCCGCGAAAATCCCCGTGTAAATAACCGCTGCGCCAAATAATGCCCTGAATGGCTTTTAGCCCGGTGGATTTGCGGTCTTCATCCATAAAACCATGCAATGTGGTAATCAACGTTTCAATATCGGCGTCCGGTTGTTCAATCTCGCGCCGCAAACTGGCCAATGCGGCAGCAACGTCTTCATTCTGTTGATGTTCTTGTACAAAAGACGTCAGCCGCTCACGGGCATAGGGAAACAACACTTGGTGGACAAAGCGGATGTCGGTGGTGGTGCCTTCAATATCGCTCACTATTGCCTGGATCATTTTGCCTCCGCTTTAGAATTGACGCTCAACAGGCGGCGTTGCAGTTCACACTGGAACAGAAACTCCAATCCCTCCAAATGGCGACGAGCTTCGGCCACACTATTGCCCCAGCAATACAAGCCATGACCACGTACCAGGAAGCCGTATTGTAACGGGCTGTTATCCGCCAGCGCAGCAACCCGCTGTGCCAACGCGGGGATATCCTGATCATTATTAAAAATAGGGATCACCACGCGGTCCAGATGACTGCGCTGACCCGACAACGATTTCTGCATTTCGTAGCCATGCAGCACCAGCTCGTGACTGCGCTCGACCCGTGATAACACGGTGGCATTCACCGAGTGAGTGTGTAATACCGTATTTATTTCAGGATACAAGCGATAAAGCAAGGTATGCAGGCCGGTCTCTGCTGAAGGTGTACGGCCACTGGGAACATGGTTATTGGCGGTTTCTACCAGCAAAAAATCGTCGGCGGTCAAGCTGCCTTTATCTTTGCCGGACTCGGTAACCAGACACTGCGCCGAATCCAGCCGCAGCGACATATTACCGCCGGTCGCCGGGCACCAGCCCTTCTCACCAATCCAGTGGCAGACGGCTAACAGCGCGCTAAGTTGTTCATTTTCGGTCATTGCAACTCCCTGTTGTGGTGTTGGTGTGCCATAGCATATTGCCACGGCAATCAGCCTGGCGATGACCCTTAGCACATTTTTATCTTTGCTTAGCAAAACTATATCGTTTAGCCGTTTAAACATCTAAGCGTCTTGATTGCCAAATCTTAACATCGTGTTATATTTACGGCAACATACGGCACCAGGAGTATTTACCTGCCATGAGTACTTTATCTTTAATTCCAGACAGCAAATTGCCTGCCCAAGGTACCACCATCTTCTCGCAAATGAGTGCCTTAGCGCAAAAACATCAGGCTATTAACTTGTCACAAGGCTTCCCTGATTTTGATGGCCCGGACTATCTGAAACAACGGCTGGCTTATCATGTCAGCCAGGGGGCCAACCAATATGCCCCCATGACCGGCGTGGCTCCGCTGCGTAATGCCATCGCGGCAAAAACCGCTAAAATCTACGGCTGGCAGCCCGATGCTGACCATGAAATCACCGTAACCACGGGTGCCAGTGAAGCCTTATTTGCCGCGATCACCGCGCTGGTGCGCCCTGACGATGAAGTGATTTGCTTTGACCCCAGCTACGACAGCTATGCGCCGGTGGTGAAACTGGCCGGAGGTATCCTCAAACGTATCGCACTAAAACCCCCGGCTTTCACCACTGATTGGGCGGCATTTGCCGATCTGATTTCTGAACGTACCCGGCTGGTTATCGTCAATACACCGCATAATCCTTCAGCGACCGTTTGGCGTGCAGAAGATTTTGAACAACTGTGGCAAGTGATTGCCGAGCGCAATATCTATGTCCTGAGTGATGAAGTTTACGAACACATCTGTTTTAGCGCTGCCGGCCATGCCAGCGTATTGGCTCATCCGCAACTGCGTCAGCGCGCCATTGCGGTTTCCTCTTTCGGCAAAACTTTCCATATGACCGGCTGGAAAGCTGGCTATTGCATCGCCCCCGCCGCGATCAGTGCCGAAGTACGCAAAATTCATCAATACCTGACATTCTCAGTTTGCACACCGGTACAATTTGCGCTGGCAGATATGCTCAATGCCGAACCTGAGCACTGGCAACAGTTACCCGCGTTTTACCGCGCCCGCCGCGATCGCTTCGTCAATGCCTTGTCCACCAGTCGCCTAAAAATCCTGCCAAGTGAAGGAACTTACTTCCTGCTGGCCGATTACAGCGCCATTTCAGATCTCGATGATGTTGAATTCTGCACATGGTTGACCGAACATGTGGGGGTGGCCGCGATACCGTTATCGGTATTCTGCGAAGGCCCGTTCCCGCATAAACTGATCCGCTTGTGCTTCGCCAAACAGGATGCCACGCTGGACGCCGCTGCGGAGCGCTTGTGTCAACTTTAAAACTGACTCTTTTGCAACAGCCACTGGTGTGGCTGGATGCTCAGGCTAACTTGCGTCACTTTGACATGCTGCTGGAACCACTGCGGCAGCGTGATGTGATTGTATTACCGGAAATGTTTACCACCGGTTTTGCGATGAATGCGGCTGAAAATGCACTATCGGAAGCCGAGATCAGCAACTGGTTACGCCATTGGGCAGCTCAGTCCAATGCGCTGATCGGTGGCAGTGTGGCACTGACAACATCCAATGGCGCAGTTAATCGTTTCCTACTGGCGGAACCCGGTGGACAAATCCATCATTACGACAAACGCCATTTATTCCGCATGGCCGGTGAGCACCATCACTATCAGGCGGGTTCCGAGCGCAAAGTGGTCGAATGGCGTGGTTGGCGAATTCTGCCACAAGTCTGTTATGACCTGCGTTTCCCGGTGTGGTCTCGTAATCAGCAAGATTATGATTTAGCGCTATATGTGGCTAACTGGCCAGCCACGCGCGCCAAACACTGGCAAACCTTGTTGGCCGCGCGCGCCATCGAAAATCAGGCTTACGTCGCGGGCTGTAATCGGGTCGGTGACGATGACAATGGTCATCACTATCAGGGCGGCAGTGTTATCCTGGATGCCCAAGGCGAAACGCTGGCACAAGCAGAACCAGGGCTGGCCGCGCAATTAGATGCAGAGTTATCTTTAGAAACCTTACGGGCCTATCGGGAAAAATTTCCAGCTTGGCGCGATGTTGACCATTTTCAGTTGCTATAAAAGTAAAACAACCAGCAAACGGGCCATGGGAAGTCACCAGAGGTGGTACTGACGAAAATTCATCACCTAAGGAGTATCTCTTGGTTTATCATTCTTAATTATCGAATACTGCACGCCTTCTCAAATAAGAATAATTTCTCCCATGATACAAAAAGCTGAAAACTCCGGTTTAAGTCCGGCATTAATCGTGTTGATGTCGGTCGCCACCGGGCTGGCCGTTGCCAGTAACTATTATGCCCAGCCACTACTGGAAACTATCGCACAGGCTTTTAATCTCTCGGTTAATCAAGCCGGGTTTATCGTCACGGCCGCCCAGTTGGGTTATGCCGTGGGGTTGATGTTCCTGGTCCCTCTGGGGGATATGTTTGAACGCCGTGGGCTAATTGTCGGTATGACCCTGCTGGCTGCTGGCGGTATGCTGATTACGGCAATGTCGCAAAATCTCACCATGATGATTGTCGGCACCGCCCTCACCGGCTTGTTCTCTGTCGTGGCACAACTGTTAGTGCCACTGGCTGCCACCTTAGCAGCACCGGAAAAACGCGGCAAAGTGGTCGGTATTATCATGAGTGGCCTGCTACTGGGGATCTTGTTGGCACGGACGGTGGCGGGCGCACTGGCCTCGATTGGCGGTTGGCGCACTATTTATTGGGCCGCCAGTGCGCTGATGTTCATCATGGCATTGGTTCTGTGGCGCTATCTGCCACGCTATAAGCAGCATAGCGGGCTGAATTATGGCCAACTGCTGGCATCGATATTTTCCTTATTTATCCACACCCCAGTGCTACGCACCCGCGCGCTGCTCGGCGCATTGTCGTTTGCCAATTTCAGTGTTCTATGGACCTCAATGGCCTTCTTGCTGGCCTCCCCGCCATTTGGTTATTCAGAAGCCACTATTGGGCTATTTGGTCTGGTGGGGGCCGCTGGGGCATTAATGGCCACCAAAGCGGGCCAGTTGGCGGATAAAGGCAAAGCACGCATCACCACCAGCGTGGGTTTGGGGTTACTGCTGCTGTCATGGATACCTATCGCCTTGGGGCAACATTCAATCATCGCGCTGATTATCGGGATTGTGGTGCTGGATCTGGCGGTTCAAGGGGTGCATGTCACTAACCAGAGCGTGATATATCGCATGATGCCGGAAGCCAGAAATCGGTTAACCGCAGGCTATATGACCACTTACTTTATTGGCGGCGCATTAGGCTCACTGATTTCAGCAGCAGCTTATCAACATGCTGGCTGGTATGGCGTGGCGCTGGCGGGTTTGATGCTGTGCATCTTGAACATGACCACCTGGCTGGCCGGTAAACGCTTTGATCCTCCGGCCAACCAACCTGTTGAGTGATTTCAAATTGATTATTAATTAGCTAACTAATAATAAATGTAGATATAAATTTGGGTTATAGGGTATTAAGACAATAACCTCTCTGGTAATGTTAGCTGACTTGCTATTTTACCCTGTAGCCCAAATGACTTATAGCTGACTCTATGCAAAGCCAAATCACCGAATCCCCTCCCCCCCCCAATCAACTGCCACCTTTGTTGAAGGCATCACCGATAGTCTACCCATTGTTATTGGCTATTTACCGGTGGCTTTCGCCTTTGGTCTGAGTTCGGTAAAACTGGGTTTTACCCCATGGGAAGGGATTTTTTTCTCTTGCATCATTTATGCTGGAGCCAGCCAATTTGTGATTACTGCACTACTTAGTGCCGGAATGTCGTTGTGGATTGCCGCATTAACCGTGATGGCCATGGATATCCGCCATATCTTGTATGGGCCAGCCCTCAAACACCGTATTTTGGCAAAATTATCCGGTAAAAAAACCGCCCTTTGGGCCTTTGGTTTGACTGATGAAGTGTTTGCGGCTGCCACCACCAAACTGATGAAAGAACAACGGCGCTGGAGTGAAAACTGGATGCTCGGCATCGCGTTTACTTCCTGGTTATCCTGGGTGGTGGGTACCGCTATTGGCGCGATGTTTGGCAATGGCCCGCTGGAAAATTACCCGGCGATTGAAGCCTCCCTCTCCTTTATGTTACCGGCGTTGTTCTTAAGCTTCCTGTTGGCTTCATTTAAACGCCAATACAGCCTGACGGTTATCGCTTCGCTCAGTGGCGCATTGCTCGGTGTGTTGTTGTTCTCTATTCCGGTGGCTATTTTGGCCGGTATTGGCGGCGGCTGCCTGGCAGCGCTGCTCCGGCCCACCCCTGACGTGGCGATAAAACACCGCGAGAATAACCCACAGGAGCCGACACCATGAATACTGCTGTCCTGATTATTGGTTTAGTGGTGGGAACGGTAAATTATCTATTTCGCTATTTGCCGCTGCGCCTTGGGCCAGCACGCAAACAAGCCGGTCTGCAACGGGGTAGAGTGTCACTGTTGTTGGACAGCATTGGTATTGCGTCTATTTGTGCATTATTGGTGGTGTCCAGTACACCAGAAATCATGCATAACCCGCAGAAACTGATCCCGACACTGATTGGTTTTTTGGTTATCTGCGGATTCTTTTATAAAACTAACAGTATTATCTTCGCCACTTTATTCGGTGCCGTTAGCTACGGCCTGACATTCAAATTACTTATGATTATGGCGTAACAGATTGGCCAGATTATGAATTTGAAGCATAATAGCTTTATAAACAATAAGATTAATTGCTTATCCGTAGTGACTGAATAACACGAATTGCTAAACTTTTCCCGAATTAACCCGTTTACATTATTAGTAACTATCGTTACTGTACCACTTGAAATTAATGAGGATCCTTATAATGGAAAGTTCGTTTAGTCCTATAGAACAGATGCTTAATTTTCGTGCAAAACGCCAGAAAGACTTTCCTTACCAGGAAATTTTACTGACGCGCTTGTGTATGCATATGCACAGTAAATTGCTCGAAAATCGCA
Source organism: Yersinia pekkanenii (assembly GCF_001152565.1). Taxonomy (GTDB): domain Bacteria; phylum Pseudomonadota; class Gammaproteobacteria; order Enterobacterales; family Enterobacteriaceae; genus Yersinia; species Yersinia pekkanenii. The sequence continues at coordinate 18,709 of NZ_CQAZ01000047.1, forward strand.
ACAAAATGCTGAAAGCGCAAGGGATTAACGAAACTCTGTTTATGGCGTTAATTACGCTGGATGCGCAGGAAAGTCACAGTATCCAACCGTCAGAGTTAAGCGCTGCATTGGGTTCCTCGCGGACTAATGCGACCCGTATTGCTGACGAACTGGAAAAGAAAGGCTGGATTGAACGCCGCGAAAGCCAAAATGACCGCCGTTGTTTGCATTTGCACCTGACCGAGGCAGGCGTTGATTTTTTAAATCAACTGCTTCCCCCTCAACATAAGTGTCTGCATTTTCTTTGGTCCACACTCGACGCCGACGAACAGCAACAGCTTGAAACGCTGACGCGCAAGTTACTGGATCGGTTAGATCAAATGGAAGTACCAGAACAGTAATTCCAACATTTCTATCTAGGTAAATAACCATGTCATCCCCAGATAGCTGGAGACTCACGCCTCTGTTCGCCGTTTTTTTACTGGCGGGCTGCGCCTCAAGCGATAATATTGCTCCTCAGTCTCAAATGTTGGATAACCAACAACTGCAATTGGCACCGCCCAAAGTCAGTTCGCTGGCACTAAGTCCTCAGTGGTGGCGGGTTCTGGAAGATCCCCAACTTGATACTTTGATGGCCCAAAGCTTACAAACTTCGCCTTCGCTAAAACAAGCGGCGGCACGGGTGCGTGAAGCACAAAGCGTGATGGGCCAGGCTGATGCCGCTAATGGTCCTAATCTGGATTTATACGGCAGCAGTAACCGGGAGAAAATCGCGCAAAACACCCTGCAACCGTTTTTGCAAGCCTATCCCGACAAACCGCTGTATGAAACCGCCAATACTCTTGGCCTGAATCTCAGCTATGAGTTTGATTGGTGGGGTAAATACCGCAATCGGGTCAATGCCGCCAATGCGCAGGTGAATGCGGCTCGCGCAGAACAGCAGCAGGCCACACTGACACTAACCAGCTCTGTGGCCTCGGTCTATTACCAGTTACAGAGTAATTTTGCCCTGCAAAATGTGTTGCAGCAGGAAGTCGATAATAACCAACGGCTGGCTGACTTGCGCACCAGGCAATATGAAGTTGGTATCTATGGTATTGAAATACCACAACAAACACAGGCTCAGGCCGATACCGCCAAGCAGCAGATGATCCAGTTACACTCGCAGAGCGAACAACTGAAACATCAGTTGGCGGCCCTGACAGGCCAAGGCCCGAGTGCTACGCAAAATCTGCGTCCGGTCCCTTTACCCGATATCACCCGCCTGACCCCTAAAGGTGAGTTAACCACGGACTTACTGGGCCAGCGACCGGATATCACCGCCCAACGCCAACTGGTTGAATCTTATGAGCAGCGGGTCAAAGCAGCTCGCAAAGAGTTTTATCCCAGCTTATCCATTACCGGGTTTGCCGGTTTCTCTACCACTAACTTCCAAGGCACCAATCCCAATCTGTTAGAAGCGGCTAGCCAGGCATGGAACTTTGCCCCCGCCATCTCACTGCCTATTTTCCATGCGGGGGCGTTGCGCAGTAAGTTGGGCGAAGAATCAGCACGTTATGATGAAGCGGTTGAATCCTACAATCAGACCATCCTAAATGCCGTGCGGGAAACTGCGGATGCCATCACCATCCAACAAAGCAGTCAGCTCCAACTGCAACAGGCCACATCAGCATCACAATCTATGTTGAAGGTTTATAACGTCGCAAATGCCCGTTATAAGGCAGGGATTATTGGCCGCGATGAACTGTTGATCAGCCAGTCACAATATCTACAACAGCAACAATCAGAACTAAATGCTGGCAACAAATTATTGCAGGCCAAGATTGGTTTGATCCGTTCATTGGGGGGTGGCTATCAGGCCCCAGTCAGTGATGGTTCACAAAATACAACAATATAAAATAATATATAGTGTGGAGAAGAGCATGAGTGAAAGCGCGGAAAATCAAATAGCGCCACCACCGCAGAATAAAAAGAAGCAACGTAAACACGTACTTCTACTGCTGACGGTTATTTTTATTATTATCGGGGTGGCCTATCTTATTTATTGGTTCCTGGTGCTGCGTCATCATCAAGAAACTGATAATGCCTATGTTTCAGGCAACCAAGTTCAGATCATGTCGCAGGTTCCTGGTAGTGTAGTCAGTGTCAATTTTGAAAATACTGATCTGGTCAAAAGCGGCGATGTGTTGCTGACACTGGATCCAACCAATGCTGAACAAGCCTATGAGCAAGCGAAAACCACGCTGGCTAACAGTGTTCGTCAAACTCACCAGCTCATGATTAATAGCAAACAGTACCAAGCCAATATTGCGCTGAAAAAAATCGAACTGAGTAAAGCACAAAATGACCTTAAACGCCGAGTGGTGCTAGGTTCTGCTGATGCCATTGGCCGTGAAGAACTGCAACACGCCCGTGATGCGGTAGAGGCCGGGCAAGCTTCACTGGATGTGGCTATTGCGCAATACAATGCCAATCAGGCACTGGTTTTGAATACGCCATTGGAAAAACAACCGGCGGTCGAACAGGCCGCGGCTAAACTACGCGATGCCTGGCTCGCGCTGCAACGCACCAAAGTTGTTAGCCCAATCACCGGCTTTGTTTCACGTCGCAGTGTGCAAGTCGGCGCGGAGATTGCCAATGGGGCACCATTAATGGCCGTGATCCCGGCTAATCAAATGTGGATTGATGCCAACTTTAAAGAAACACAGTTAGACAATATGCGCATCGGTCAACCCGCTACGGTGGTGACGGACTTTTACGGTGATGACGTAGTCTTTCAGGGAAAAGTGGTCGGTCTGGATATGGGGACCGGCAGCGCCTTCTCACTGTTACCGGCACAGAATGCCACCGGTAACTGGATTAAGGTCGTCCAGCGTCTACCGGTTCGTATTGCGCTAGATGCTAAACAACTGGCTGAACATCCGCTGCGCATTGGCCTGTCTACCACGGTGAGAGTAGACACCATCAATACCGATGGGCAAGTGTTGGCGCAAAAGGTGCGTAAAGACCCCGCTTTTGTCACCAACGCGCTGTCACTGGATTTAGCGCCGGTTAATCAAATGATTAGCGACATTGTTCATGCGAATGCAGGTTAATGTCCATGCCAACGCAGATTAAAAGCACCGGGGGCCACTGTGGCACAAAAACCGCTTGAAGGTGCCCAACTCGCCTGGATGACGGTCGCGCTATCATTAGCGACTTTCATGCAGGTGCTGGACTCCACCATTGCTAACGTGGCTATTCCGACTATTGCCGGGGATCTGGGTTCGTCCAATTCACAGGGCACTTGGGTTATCACCTCATTCGGTGTGGCAAACGCGATTTCAATTCCCATTACTGGTTGGCTGGCAAAACGCGTAGGTGAAGTACGCTTGTTCCTGTGGGCCACGGGGTTATTTGCACTGGCCTCATGGCTGTGTGGTATGTCAAACAGCCTGGGGATGCTTATCTTCTTCCGGGTGATCCAAGGGCTGGTTGCTGGCCCATTGATCCCGCTATCACAAAGTTTACTACTGAATAACTACCCGCCGGCGAAGCGAAGTATGGCCCTGGCATTGTGGTCGATGACCATTGTTGTCGCCCCAATCTGTGGGCCGATCCTCGGCGGTTATATCAGTGACAACTATCACTGGGGCTGGATCTTCTTTATCAACATCCCTATTGGTCTGGTCGTCATTTTGATGGCAGGCAGCACCTTAAAAGGGCGAGAAACCAAAACCGAAATCAAGCCCATTGATACCGTGGGGCTGGTGCTATTGGTGGTTGGTATCGGTGCCTTACAAATCATGCTTGACCAAGGTAAGGAGCTGGACTGGTTTAACTCGACCGAGATTATCGTCCTGACGGTGATTGCCGTGATTGCCATTACCTTCCTCATCGTCTGGGAGCTAACCGACGACCATCCGGTGATCGATTTGTCATTATTCAAATCGCGAAACTTTACCATTGGTTGTTTGTGTATCAGCCTGGCCTATATGTTGTACTTTGGTGCCATTGTCTTGCTGCCACAGCTACTACAGGAGGTCTATGGCTACACCGCCACCTGGGCCGGTTTGGCATCAGCGCCGATAGGAATATTACCGGTATTGCTGTCACCTATTATTGGTCGCTTCTCACATCGAATTGATATGCGGCAGTTAGTAACATTCAGCTTCATTATGTATGCAGTTTGTTTCTACTGGCGGGCATATACATTCGAACCGGGAATGGATTTTGGTGCCTCAGCGTGGCCGCAGTTTGTGCAAGGCTTTGCTATTGCCTGCTTCTTTATGCCACTGACTGCCATTACGTTATCCGGTTTGCCGCCGGAGCGAATGGCGGCAGCATCCAGTTTGTCGAACTTCCTGCGAACCCTGGCGGGGTCGATTGGTACCTCAATCACCACCACACTATGGACGCAAAGAGAGTCTATGCACCATTCGCAGTTGACTGAGTTTGTTAATCCGTTCAACCCGAATGCCACGCAGGCTTATCAGGAATTAGAAAAACTGGGGATGAATCAGCAGCAGGCTTCGGCTTATCTGGCACGGGAAATTACTAATCAGGGGCTGATTATCTCGGCAAACGAGATTTTCTGGCTATCTGCGGGGGTATTTCTGCTACTGCTGGGGCTGGTCTGGTTTGCCAAACCGCCCTTTACCTCCGGTGGTAGGGGCGGTGGCGCGCACTAGCGGCTAACACTGAGCCACAAAAAGGGGCGCTGATTATTAATCTCAGCGCCCCTTTTTACTTTATGATTCAGTAGCCTAACAGAGTATCAACCCTCTGGCTTACTGAGCGCTATTTTGACGCCACCATTCTGCTAAGAGAATACCTGTCGCGACAGACACATTCAGGCTTTCAACTTTACCGGTACCACCGATAGACACGCTCATGTCGCCCTGCTGCCATGCACTGTCTGTCAGACCGTCACTTTCTTGCCCTAATACCAGCACCATCTTGGCAGGCAGTTCAGCTTTTGACAGGCTGACACCTTTATGGCTCGAGGTGGTGACAATGGTGTAACCGGCTTTGCGGAAGGTATCCAGCACCGAGAGAAAATCGTCTGCATTGATAGCCTTGATATGCTCGGCTCCGCCTTCCGCGGTACGAACTGCCGCACCAGACTCCAGCACCGCCGGATCGTGTAACAACACGCCGTTAATACCGAAATGGGCACAAGTCCGCATGATACCGCCCAGATTATGTGGGTTACCCACATCTTCCAACGCCAGCACGCAATCTTTAGCCTGAGTCTGCTGTTGCAAATAGGTTTCTGCATCCAGCCCCTGACGTTTTTTAATCAGGAAGCACACGCCACCGTGGTGTTCAGTACCCGAAGCCTTCGCCAGCTCATCTTCCTCAACCACATGATAAGCTTTGCGGTTAGCCGCCATCCATTTCAGCGCTTCGCGAAAACGTGGCGTAACTGACTGCACAAACCAAGCCCGCACGATAGCATCAGGGCGGCTTTCAAACAGCGCCTTACAGGCATTCTCGCCATAAACGCGTGTTTCTTCAGCCCGTTGACGGCGCAATTGCGCAGGGTCAACATGGCTTTTACCACTGATACCACCATGATCAAACTCCGGCTCTTCCGACGGCGCACGAGACACTGTTTTCCACGGTGAGTCGTAGGGACCGCTGCCTTCTGAACGTGCCGGACGGCTAGGACGATCGCGTTCATTACGGCCTGAATCATTACGACGTGAGTCATTACTCCGCGGTGAACTACTCCGACCCGCATTATCACCCGGACGACCTTTAACTGCCGGACGCGAGTTTTTACTACGGTTATTGTTATTACGGTCGTCGCTGCTTTCGTCACTGCGGACGTACATCACTTTAACTTTGCCGTTTTTGCCACTAAATGAATCGTTCATTGTCTTCTCCACCAACGCGCAGGGCGCGAAGATTACCTGATGTCCGCCCGGTTAGCCATAAGCAAGCACTAAAAGCTATCAACTATCGTATCCATCGAATAAAGCATTTTGGCACTTATCTCATTTGTCTCCATAATAGATAACAACCACGAAACCATTCAGTCATGCTTGGACTGCCTGGTTTCTCTTATCTACTTAGATACAAAAATAAAGGCTAATGTATGAATACGGTATGTACAGCTTGTATGGCGACTAATCGCCTGCCGGAAGAACGTATTGATGACGGCGCAAAATGTGGGCGCTGTGGCCACTCTTTATTTGATGGCGAAGTCATTAACGCCACCGCCGAAACACTGGATAAATTGCTGCAAGATGATCTGCCCGTCGTCATCGATTTCTGGGCGCCATGGTGTGGCCCTTGCCGCAACTTCGCCCCTATTTTTGAAGATGTCGCCGCAGAGCGTGCCGGGAAAGTCCGCTTCGTAAAAATCAATACTGAAGCAGAACCGGCACTTAGCACCCGTTTCCGTATCCGCAGCATTCCGACTATTATGCTGTATCGGAACGGAAAAATGGCCGACATGCTGAGTGGTGCCCTGCCAAAAGCGCAGTTTGATCAGTGGCTAGATGAGCAATTAGCCATAGACTCGGTCGACCACTAAGCTAGTTTAACCCATTTATTGCCTCTCGGGGCAAGGTCGTCGCCCGATAAAACGAGGTTATAACCCGAAACCCCGCCCTGACAGTTTTCTGCCGGGGCGGGGTTTATTGTATAACTGAGAGTCAGGGTTGATTAGAATAACGCTATTTATTCAGGAGTTCGCCGTGACGGCATCATCAACTATCGACCCCAGGTTACCAGCGGCCAACGCTTTATTGACCACTCTCGGTTTACCTACGGTCACTGCAACGGGGAATGCCGTACTGCATTTACGCCGATTACGGCTGGCCGCTTCCACCCGCCCCTATCGCGCCCGTGGCTGTCGTGCTATTCGCTGCCAAGGCTGCCTGCTGACTGAGCGATTTTGTTTATGTGACACCATCAAACCGCAACCGGCGAACAGCCGTTTTTGTCTGATTATGTTTGATACTGAACCGCTGAAACCCAGTAATACCGGCCGCCTGATTGCTGATATTCTGCCGGATACTCAAGCCTTTCTCTGGTCGCGCACTGAAGTTGATCCCGCATTATTGGCGGCTATCGCTGATCCTCAGCGTCAGCCTTATGTGGTTTTCCCGGAAAAATATGCCGCACCAGAACGGCAGATTCTCAATCAATTACCTACAAACGATAAGCCACCGTTATTCATTCTACTGGATGGCACCTGGACCGAAGCCAAAAAGATGTTTCGTAAGAGTCCGTATCTCGCCGCTTTACCGATGTTGTCACTGAATGTCAGTCATACTTCTGATTACCTGCTGCGTGAGGCACAACGCCCGGAACAACACTGTACTGTTGAGGTTGCATCCGCTTTGCTGGTGCAAGCCGGCGATATTCAGGCCGCAGAGGGTTTAACCGCCCATTTCCATTATTTTCGCCAGCAATATTTAGCGGGGAAACCTCATCATCCAGTGGGACGAGTCACAGCAACTGCCGAAGAAAGCGCATAAAATCAGGTAAACCATCCTTTCCTTAGGGGATCGAACATGAGTCAACGTGGATTAGAAGCACTGCTACGCCCGAAGTCTATTGCGGTCATCGGGGCTTCTGAAAAGCCTGAACGTGCCGGTTTCCTGATGATGCGTAATTTGCTCGATGGAGGGTTCAGTGGCCCGATCCTGCCGGTCACGCCCACCCACCAAGCTGTTTGCGGTGTGCTGGCTTACGCCGATATTGCCAGCTTGCCCATCACGCCTGATCTGGCCATTTTGTGTACTCATGACCGCCGCAATCTGGCGTTACTGGAGGATTTAGCTCTCCGGGGCTGTAAGGCCGTCATTATTTTGTCTGCCGCCACTGAACAATTTCCTGAATTGAAAGCCTGCGCACAACGCCACCATATACGCTTGCTTGGCCCGAACAGCCTGGGCTTACTGGCACCATGGCAAGGATTGAATGCCAGCTTCTCACCGGTTCCTATCAAGAAAGGGCGACTGGCGTTTATCTCCCAATCTGCGGCGGTAGCCAATACTATCCTTGATTGGGCGCAGCAACGGGAAGTGGGCTTCTCTTACTTTATTGCACTGGGCGATAGCCTGGATATCGATGTAGATGACTTACTCGATTTCCTGGCCCGAGATGGCAAAACCAGTGCCATTATGCTGTATATCGAACATATCAGTGATGCACGCCGTTTCTTATCGGCCTCACGCAGTGCTTCCCGTAATAAACCGATTCTGGTGGTCAAAAGTGGCCGCAGCCAACGTGCTCAGCAGTTATTGAATGGCCAACAAGGGCTAGATGCCGCTTATGATGCGGCTATCCAGCGCGCTGGACTGCTGCGAGTACAGGATACCCATGAATTATTTTCTGCCGTCGAAACACTTAGCCATATGCACCCACTGCGGGGTGAGCGTCTACTGATTGTTAGCAACGGCTCGGCACCGGCTGCCATGGCGCTGGATGAGCTCATCAGCCGTAATGGTAAGTTGGCAACACTGTCTGATACCACCCAATCCGCGCTGAGTGCGGTGCTACCGTCTTTTATTTCCTTACGCAATCCAATAGACCTGCGCGATGATGCCAACGCTGAGCGCTATCTGGCGGCGCTTAAGCCGTTACTCGACAGCACCGACTATGACGCGCTGCTACTGATTCACTCTCCGAGCGCCGCAGCACCCGGCAGTAAAACAGCGGAATTACTGATTTCTGCTATTCGTCAACATCCACGTGGTAAACGCATAACTTTGCTGACTAATTGGTGTGGTGAGTATTCATCACAGGATGCACGCCGACTGTTCACTGAAGCGGGGATCCCAACCTATCGCACGCCTGAAGGCGCAATTACCGCCTTTATGCATATGGTGGAATACCGCCGTAACCAGAAACAACTGAAAGAAACACCGGCACTGCCTGTGGGCCTTACCGCCAACACCACCCATGTGCATCAGTTGATCCGCCAGGCACTGGCAGAGGGCGCAACCCAGCTTGATACTCATGAAGTACAGCCAATCCTTGAAGCCTACGGCCTCAGTACGCTGCCAACCTGGATTGCCAGTGATAGTGTAGAAGCAGTACACATCGCAGAACGGCTGGGCTATCCGGTCGCAATAAAACTGCGTTCGCCTGATATCCCGCACAAATCTGAAGTCCAAGGGGTCATGCTGTATCTGCGCACTGCAATTGAAGTACAGCGTGCAGCTGACGATATTCTTGACCGGGTAAAACGAACTTTCCCTCAAGCCCGAATTCAGGGGCTATTGGTGCAAAGTATGGCTAACCGGGCGGGAGCACAAGAACTGCGAATTGCAGTAGAACAGGATGCCATTTTCGGCCCTTTGATTATGCTGGGCGAAGGCGGGGTCGAGTGGCACCATGAAACACAAGCCGCCGTGGCACTGCCACCTCTCAATATGGCACTGGCTCGTTATCTGGTGATACAAGCCGTCAAAGGCGGGAAAATTCGCAACCGAGGCTCGTTACAACCTTTGGATATACCGGGCCTAAGCCGTTTACTGGTACAAGTGTCCAACTTGATCCTTGACTGCCCTGAAATCACCCGTTTAGATATTCACCCGGTGCTTGCTTCCGGTAGTGAGTTCACGTTGTTGGATGTTTCAATGCAACTGGCTCCCGTCAGCGGCGACCCACAGGCCCGACTGGCTATTCGCCCCTATCCACACGAGTTGGAACAAACCGTCGTGCTGAACGATGGCTCTCATTGCCTGTTCCGCCCAATATTGCCAGAAGATGAACCGTTACTAAAACTGTTTATTGATCAAGTCACTAAAGAAGATCTCTACTATCGCTACTTCAACGAGATCAACGAATTCAGCCATGATGATTTGGCGAATATGACGCAGATTGACTATGATCGGGAAATGGCCTTTGTTGCTGTGCGACAAAAAATCGATGGCCCGGAAATTATTGGCGTAACTCGGGCACACTCTGATCCAGACAACATCGACGCTGAATTTGCCGTGTTAGTGCGTTCAGATCTTAAAGGCTTGGGCCTGGGCCGGGAATTACTTGAAAAGATGATTCAATACACCCGCAGCCATGGGTTAACGCGGTTAACCGCGGTCACCATGCCAAACAACCGAGGCATGATTGGTTTGGCAAAAAAACTCGGTTTTAGTATCGATGTACAAATGGAAGATGGGATCGTTAATCTGGAGCTGACACTGTGATTTATGTTACATGAATCATCGTGATATCACCCACATAGCTAAACGATTCAGTTATTGGTAGGCAAAACTTGCGCACAATCCAGAAAAGTAATGGTATTATCGCCCAACTCAATGGATTAGTGTTTTTAGGATATGGCGGTTCTGCCATCAAATAACAAGAGAAGAAGCGCACTGTGATGTTGTCAAAATTCAAACGTAGCAAACATCAACAACACCTTGCACAACTGCCCAAACTCCCCCAGCCAGTTGATGATGTCCAAACGCTTTATTGCCCCAAGGTTTTTCGCTCTACTCTGCTGGATTTAATAGGCCAGGCGACTAAACGTATTTATCTGGTGGCGCTGTATCTGGAGCAGGATGATGCGGGTCGTGACGTGATGAACGCCCTCTATCAGGCAAAGCTGCTGCATCCTGAGCTGGAAATTTGTGTGCTGGTAGACTGGCATCGCGCCCAACGTGGCCGTATCGGTGCCGCAGCCGTTAATACTAATGCTGATTGGTATTGTGAAATGGCAATCAGCCATCCAAATGTTTGCGTTCCGATTTACGGTGTTCCAGTTAATACCCGTGAAGCCCTTGGCGTGTTACATCTGAAAGGTTTTATCATTGATGATACGGTGGTTTATAGTGGTGCCAGTATCAATGATGTCTATCTCCATCAAAACGATAAATATCGTTACGATCGCTACCAGTTAATCACTAATCCATCATTGGCTGATCTTATGGTTGATTATCTGAAACAACGGATATTGAGTGCAGGTGCAGTTCAACGCCTTGATCGTGCTGATCGGCCAACCAATCCTGAAATCAAAAATGAGACCCGGCAATTCCGCTCATCGCTGCGTGATATCGGTTATCAATTTCCGGCACAAGCCAGTAATGATGAATTAGCAGTTACCCCGCTGGTTGGGTTAGGTAAAAAGAGCCAGTTGAATAAAACAATTCATCATTTAATGGCTTCTGCTGACGAGCGTCTCATTATTTGTACGCCATATTTTAACCTGCCTGCTCTATTAGTTCGCAATATCATTTATCTGCTGCGTGAAGGTAAACAGGTCGAAATTATTGTCGGTGACAAAACAGCAAATGACTTTTATATTCCAGAAGATCAGCCGTTTAAAATTATCGGTGCGTTGCCCTATTTATACGAAATTAACCTGCGTCGATTCTTGAGTCGCTTACAGCGCTTTGTTGATAACGGGCAGCTCATTGTTCGCTTGTGGAAAGATGGTGACAACACCTACCACCTGAAAGGGATGTGGGTAGATGATCACTGGCAATTGATTACCGGTAATAACCTGAATCCACGAGCATGGCGCTTGGATTTGGAAAATGCCATTTTGATCCACGACCCTAAGCATGAGATGCATGAGCAGCGAGCTAACGAGCTGGAATGTATCCGTACTCATACTAAAGTTGTTTCACATTATCTTGAGTTGGAGAATATTCAGCAATATCCAGTCAAGGTACGCAAACTGATCCGCCGTTTGCGCAGAATTCGTGTCGATCGTCTGATTAGCCGTATACTGTAAATCTGAAATATAAAAACCCGGTTATATATATGCTGGGTTTTTTGTCCTCCAGCCAGAGGAGAGGCGGCATGTATTGTCCCCCCTATCTTCGTTCGTTACTTATTGCTCCACTATTTTTACTCAATTCGGCATGCACCCATATGGCTAATGACCGCTGGACTGGGAAAGATAAAACACAACATTTCTTTGCTTCCGCAGCCTTAGCCGCTGCTGGTACAGCCTATGGTGAACATCAGAATTGGTCTGATGCTAAAAGCCGTAATTTCGGTTTGCTATTTTCGATTGGCATCGGTGCAGGTAAGGAATTATATGATAGTCGTCAAGGCGGGACTGGCTGGAGCTGGAAGGATATTGCCTGGGATGTCGCCGGTGCCATGACAGGTTACGGCCTTTATCACGCAGTTAATTAGCATTTAAGTAGTCAGAATTAGGGGCAACAGAAGCAAATATCTCATTCATACCACGTTTCATCTTCCGCACACAGCAAAAACCCCACGCTTTTGGCATGGGGTCTCGGCTTTATTTGATGCCTGGTAGTGTCCACAATATTCATCTCATCTTAAGGATGAGTCTCACCCCTAAAGGGGCCAGCGCAAGCACTGTTCAAACTGCATTCGCAGTAGTATTCATCTCATCTTAAAGATGAGTCTCACCCCTAAAGGGGCCAGCGCAGGCGCTGTTCAAACTGCATTCGCAGT
>NZ_CQAZ01000048.1 GCF_001152565.1 Yersinia pekkanenii
TTTCAAGTCACGGCGAGTACCGTGACTTGAAACCGCTTTGGTTGCGTTATAGCTTGGCTTGCGCCCAGCGCAGTGCGTTCTGATATTCCTCTGGTAGCAAAGGAGCCAGTGCCGCCAGTGTGGCACTCAGTTCTGCGCCATCGGGATCATTCAAATTCAGATGACCCACTTTGCGGCCTTCGCGCACTTCTTTTTCGTACCAGTGCAGATGCACCAATGGCAGTGACAGCCACTCGATATTCACTGGAGTGCCAATCAGATTAACCATCACGGATGGCGTATTCACCACCGGCTTGGGCAGCGGCAAATCTAAGATAGCCCGTAGATGCAGTTCGAACTGGCTGATGGCGGCCCCATTTTGGGTCCAGTGGCCACTGTTATGCACGCGTGGTGCCAGCTCATTGATCAATAAACTGTCGCCAACAATAAAGCACTCCATTGCCATCACACCAACATAATTCAGCTCATCCATAATTGCCGACAGCATTTTTTCAGCTTGCTGCTGCAGTCGGCTATCTGGCTGAGGCCGCGCCACGCTGATGCGTAAGATGCCATCTTCATGCAAATTATGGGTTAGCGGATAAAAAACCGAGTTACCTTGGTGACTGCGTGCGCCGATCAGCGAGACTTCGCCAGAAAAATTGATCCCCTGTTCGACAATACATTCACCATAAGCATCAGTTGGCAATGTATCCTGCTCACCAGCACGTAAACGCCACTGACCCCGACCGTCATAGCCGCCAATCCGGCGTTTCACTATAACCATTGCCCCTTCAAACTCACCCAGTGTGGCGAATACCTGCGGCCACTCGCTATTGCTGGCTAATAACTGCCATGGGGCGGTCGCCAAATTCAGGCTGTCGAGCAATTGTTTTTGTGTCAGACGGTCAGCCAGACGCGGGAAAATATCGCGGTTAACGAAAGCGGTATGTGTGGCAAGTTCGCGGGTTAAGGCGGTTTCCGGCCAGCGTTCAATCTCTGCGGTGATAACACTATGCTGATAAGGCACCGCTTCTGGCTCGGCGTCTAAACCGACAGGATAGACAGCAATGCCCAGTGGTTCACCGGCCTGGCGCAGCATGCGCCCTAACTGGCCATTACCCAGTACGCAAACTGGCTTCATTTTGTTACCTGCACAGTGAGTTCCTGTGGATCTGGTACTCGTGGGTCTGGGTTATCCAGCACCTCGTCGGTTTGATTTTTACGCCACTCAGCCAGACAGGCAGCCAATTGAGCATCATGTAACGCCAATATTTGTGCGGCCAGCAATGCCGCATTTGCCGCACCGGCTTTACCGATTGCCAGAGTGCCGACCGGAATACCGCGAGGCATCTGTACAATGGAATACAGGCTGTCGATACCGCTCAATGCCGCACTTTGTACTGGCACACCTAAAACCGGCACCAGCGTTTTTGCCGCCAGCATACCCGGTAGGTGAGCCGCCCCCCCAGCACCGGCAATAATGACATGTAGGCCATTAGCCTCGGCTTGTTCGGCAAAACTGAACAACTTGTCCGGGGTACGGTGTGCAGAAACAACTTCGACATGAAACGGGATATTGAGCGTGGTGAGCACGTCGGCGGTGAACTGCATGGTGGCCCAGTCACTCTTGGACCCCATTACGATAGCGATTTTAACCCCGGCTGCATAAGCCGAATCGAGGTTAGCTCCCATGGGTGTAAAGCTCCTGTGATTGCGCAAGCGTCGGCCAGAATGATTTTTACTTAAATCGTGACTGGCGAAGAGGGCGTAGAGCATATCATGAGCCAAAGGCGAGGAAAACGGTTGCGTCGTGGCTTTTGGGCGGATTTATCGGTTTTTTTCGTTATACGATGATGGCATATAGAGTGGCAATGAGGGGGATGTGCGGCTTAGAACGGGAATTTAATTAACTCGACACTCTCTGCGGTGACTTTAACCATTGAACCCTCAACATGCCAGGCACCCAGAACGACGCGATGTGCGGTTACAGCCGGTAGTGCTACCGTATGGACTGCCGGGCGATGGGTATGTCCGTGGATCATCCAACTGACATTATTAAGTTGGAAAGTATCAACGACAGCTTGCGGATTCACATCCATGATCAATTGCGATTTACCGCTATTATTTTGTTGGCTTTGGTGGCGCATATAAGCGGCAATGCGTAAACGAAAACACAGAGGTAACCACAGAAATAGTTTCTGAATTAGGGGGTTGTGCACCCTACGGCGAAAATGCTGATAATCCGTATCATCAGTACACAGGGTGTCGCCATGTAAAATGATAATTTTACGGCCATACAACTCAACGACTTTCTCCTCCGGTAGCAAGGTCATGCCGCTTTCCCTTGCAAAGCCTTTACCCAGCAGAAAATCACGGTTACCGTGGATAAAGTAGCAAGGCACGCCCTGTTGTTGGAGTGATTTCAGTGCAGCAGCCACTTGCCGGTACAGCGGCTCGGGATCATCATCACCAATCCAGGATTCGAACAAGTCGCCCAAGATATATAAAGCATCGGCATGGATAGCATCACGCTGTATAAAATGCAGGAAACCGGCAGTGATTGCCGGTTCCTGAACGCTAAGATGCAAATCTGCAATAAAAAGCGTGCTCATTAAGCCGCATTACTCGCTTACAGTAACGCTTTTAATGATGACATCTTCTTTTGGCACATCTTGATGCATACCGCTGCGGCCGGTTGCCACGTTTTTGATTTTTTCAACTACGTCTAAACCGTCGGTAACTTCAGCAAATACGCAGTAACCCCAGCCATCCGGGCGTTCTGAACGGAAGTTCAGAAAGTCGTTGTCTGCAACGTTAATAAAGAACTGAGCAGTCGCGGAGTGTGGATCGTTAGTGCGCGCCATTGCCAGAGTACCACGGGTATTTTTCAAACCGTTGTTGGCTTCGTTCTTGATAGGAGCATCAGTCTCTTTCTGGCTCATGCCCGGCTCAAAACCCCCGCCCTGGATCATGAAACCATCGATAACACGGTGGAAGATAGTGTTATCATAGAAACCTTTACGGCAGTAGTTCAGGAAGTTCTCAACGGTAACCGGCGCTTTATCAGCAAAGGTATTGACGACGATATCGCCGTGATTAGTATGAAAAGTGACCATAATAATGTTCCTGCTAGTGTTGTAATAAGTGCATTCAGAAATGAGTCGTAACTCTTTAGATGGCTCTTATATCATATCTCTGAGATTGAGTCAGCATTCGAAACGCCGCCAGGATGGGCGAAAAAGTGCTGTATCAGTGGCTGATTTATCGCATAATCTGATGATATCCTGTTAAACCATGCGTATTGCAAAAAACAAAAAACCACGGAATGTCCCGATGCTAAAGATTTTTAATACACTGAGTCGCCAAAAAGAGGAATTCAAGCCTATTCATGCCGGTAAAATTGGTATGTACGTATGCGGGATCACCATTTATGACCTGTGTCACATTGGGCATGGGCGTACTTTTGTCGCTTTCGACGTCATTGCGCGTTATCTGCGTTATTTAGGCTATTCTCTGACGTATGTTCGCAATGTCACTGATGTTGACGATAAAATCATTAAACGTGCGATTGAGAACAATGAAACCTGCGAGCAACTGACTTCGCGTATGTTGGCGGAGATGCATAAGGACTTCGATGCGCTGAACCTCAAACGCCCTGATTTGGAGCCGCGTGCGACTCATCATATCCGTGAAATCATTGAGTTGACCGAGCGTTTGATCGCCCGTGATCACGCCTATGTCGCGTCAAATGGTGATGTGATGTTCGCGGTAGACAGTGATCCAGATTACGGTGTGCTGTCTCGCCAGGATTTAGATCAGTTACAAGCAGGCGCTCGGGTTGAAGTGGCTGATGTTAAACGCAATCCGATGGATTTCGTGTTGTGGAAAATGTCTAAACCGGGTGAGCCAAGCTGGGAGTCACCTTGGGGGGCAGGCCGCCCAGGTTGGCATATTGAATGTTCCGCGATGAACGGCAAGCAGCTAGGGGCGCACTTCGATATTCACGGTGGTGGGTCTGATTTGATGTTCCCGCACCACGAGAATGAAATTGCACAGTCTACCTGTGCTCATGATGGCCCGTATGTGAATTACTGGATGCATTCAGGTATGGTGATGATCGACAAAGAAAAAATGTCGAAATCTCTGAATAACTTCTTCACCATCCGCGACGTGCTGGCCTATTACGATGCTGAAACTGTGCGTTACTTCCTGATGTCCGGCCATTATCGCAGCCAGCTTAACTACAGCGAAGAGAACCTGAAGCAGGCACGTGCTTCGTTGGAGCGCTTGTATACTGCGCTGCGTGGCACTGATGTCGATGCGACACCTGCGGGTGGTGCTGAGTTTGAAGCGCGTTTCCGTGCTGCAATGGATGATGATTTCAATACACCAGAGGCCTACTCTGTGCTGTTTGATATTGCCCGTGAAGTGAACCGCCTAAAAGCTGAAGATATTACTGCGGCAAATGGTTTAGCGGCAGAACTGCGTAAACTGGCCCATGTGCTGGGCTTATTGGAACAGGATCCGGAGCTGTTTTTACAAAGCGGTGCACAGACTGATGACGATGAAGTTGTCAAAATTGAAGCGCTGATTAAGCAACGTAATGATGCGCGCAGTCGTAAAGATTGGGCGCTAGCGGATTCTGCTCGTGATCAATTGAATGAGCTGGGTATTGTGTTGGAAGATGGCCCACAGGGGACGACATGGCGCCGTAAATAACGCGGTGTTATAGAGCCGAATGGGTAACTGTTAGGCTACTCAGCCCCAAAATAAGTCTAAAAAAATTGCGGTTCTGGCGCTGACCAGTAACCGCATTTTTTTACCCACATCTTGTACTTGTCACTGTTGCAATGGCAGCTTTTCGCAATAACCAGCTAAAACTCGCCGGTGCCAAGATTATGAGGCTTTAACCTGTACTTTCATACCTTGAAACTCAACAATTTGGTCAGCCAGAATTTTGCAGCGCTTGCGCGTTTCTACATTCCCGTCGACTTTCACCTGCCCATCAGCGATGGCGGCTTTTGCTGAAGCGCCGCTGTCGTTCCAGCCTTGTAACTTTAATAAGTCACACAGCTCGACATGCGGGTGTTTTTCCAAACGAAAAATGTCCATTACTGTCCTTTCAATCAATTTCGTTAATGTCGTGATATTCCTCGCAGGCTTGCAAGGTATTTTGTATCAGTGTTGCAACGGTCATCGGCCCGACGCCACCGGGAACCGGTGTAATCCAACCTGCACGCTCAACGGCGGCATCAAATTCTACATCGCCGACTACTTTACCACTTTCCAGGCGGTTAATGCCCACATCAATTACGATAGCGCCGGGTTTAATCCACTCGCCGGGAATAAAACCGGGTTTACCCACCGCGACCACCAGTAAGTCAGCATTTTCGATATGTTGGCGCAGGTTTTGAGTGAAACGATGGGTTACGGTGGTAGTACAACCGGCCAGTAGTAACTCAAGGCTCATTGGGCGACCAACAATATTTGATGCACCGACCACGACAGCGTTTAGGCCATAAGTCGGGATGTTATAACGCTCTAACAAGCTAATGATACCGCGAGGGGTACAAGGGCGCAGTTTCGGCGCACGTTGGCACAGGCGACCCACGTTATACGGATGGAAACCGTCTACGTCTTTATCCGGATGGATACGCTCCAAGACTTTGACATTATCAATCCCCGCAGGGAGGGGCAGTTGTACCAGAATGCCATCAATTTCACCATTGTCATTCAGTGAGTCAATCAGTGTTAACAGATCTGCTTCGCTGGTGGTCATTGGTAAATCATAAGAACGCGAAACAAAACCCACTTCTTCACATGCTTTGCGCTTACTGGCGACATAAATTTGTGAAGCCGGATTCTCGCCGACCAACACCACGGCGAGACCGGGGGCGCGCTTACCCGCAGCTAAACGTTTCTGTACTAATGCAGCAACTTCGTTTCTTACCTGTTGCGCAATTGTTTTACCATCAATAATTTTTGCTGACATCAGTGGGGGTCCATCAATTTTAAAAGCGGGAATCTGCCTATTTTGTCAGAAGCGAGGCGTGCTGTCAGGCGTATAATAACGATTAATTAACGATTAAATAGCCAGATGATAAACCATAAGGCGAAAACCCATTGACTCGAAAGCGGCTGCCCGTATAATCCAACCCGCAACTGACTACCGGCAGCGTTCTATACTGCGGTAATATCAAATGCGCCCTTAGCTCAGTTGGATAGAGCAACGGCCTTCTAAGCCGTAGGTCACAGGTTCGAATCCTGTAGGGCGTACCATCTCGAAGTAAATAGACGTCAACTGACGTCTTTTTTTATGCCTAAAATTCAGTGTATTAGCTGATTTTAGTGTGTCTTCAGTCTACCTAGCTCTATCGACATCAACCCACATCAAGTACTATTTGTTGGTATATGTGATGGTACATCCCCGTTCAATGAAATCTTATACCAACAGCCAGCAACGGAGAGCCACAAATGGCCTTAACCGATGTGAAGGTAAGAAGTGCAAAGCCAACAGAGAAGCCTTACAAGCTTACTGATGGCGAAGGGATGCATTTGATGGTGCATCCTAATGGATCTAAGTACTGGCGCTTGCAGTACCGATTTGACGGCAAACAAAAGATGCTGGCGTTGGGTATCTATCCCGAAATTTCTTTATCTGAAGCCAGGCAGCGTAGAGATGACGCTAAGCGACAAGTCGCTAACGCTATCGATCCTAGTGAACAGAAAAAGGTTGATAAACAAGCTCGCAAAGCGACGGTAGAAAATACCTTCAAGGCTATCGCGCTGGAATGGCATGAGTACAAGCGGCCTAACTGGTCGAAGGGTTATGCTGAAGACATTATGGAAGCGTTTGAAAACGATATCTTTCCGGATATCGGTAAGCGCCCAATTGCAGAAATCAAGCCTCTGGAGATCCTTAGTTCACTTCGCAAACTCGAAAAACGTGGTGTTCTCGATAAGCTGCGTAAAATCCGCCAGGCCTGCAACCAAGTGTTTCGTTACGCCATTGTCACGGGTCGCGCTGAATCTAACCCAGCCTCAGAACTGGCAAGCGCACTAACTCCGCCAAAATCTGTGCACTATCCTCACCTGTTAGCTGATGAACTTCCTGCTCTTTTAGAGGCTCTCGCCGCTTATTCCGGTAGCCCAATAACTCGGCTAGCAACAAAGATTCTTATGCTAACGGGCGTTCGTACCATTGAACTCCGCATGGCTGAATGGAAAGAGTTCGATTTCGACAAGCGTGTTTGGGAAGTACCAGTCGAAAGGATGAAGATGCGCCGCCCACATCTGGTGCCATTGTCCGATCAGGTTGTGGCAGCACTACGTGAAATCCAGGCAGTGACAGGTCGCTACAATCTGGTATTTCCTGGGCGTAACGATATCACTAAGCCAATGAGTGAGGCGAGTATCAATCAGGTTCTGAAAAGGGTGGGGTATCACGGGAAGGCTACGGGGCACGGTTTTAGGCACACGATGAGTACTATCCTGCACGAACAAGGCTATAACACAGCGTGGATTGAGCTACAACTTGCTCATGTGGATAAAAACACCATTCGTGGCACGTATAACCATGCACAGTATCTGGAGCAGCGTAGGGAGATGTTGCAGTGGTATGGGGATTTTATCGATACTATTACCAAACCCAAGTTAAAGAATGTTTCATAGTAGGGTAATTATATTTGGCCGTAAAGATGGCCAAATATAATATAAAAATCATTAACTAGAACGTTAAATACTTAGCACAATTATCTGTCCCCTAACGGCACTAAATTTTAATGCTATGGATGGGGACAGAAAAAAGCGTTGCATTGGTAATATTTTACTTAGAGATATTAGTTATAGGTCATCAACGAACTGGTATTCTTATTAACAGTCGTATCGCGTAATCTGACTTTCGGCTATGTGCCAGCAGCGGAAGTTAATCAGATGCGTCACAATGAATAGGCAATTGATTGCTATATCTGAGCGCATGAACTGATGTTATTTTGGAGTGCTCTGTCCCTGAAAAAAACAGAAGGAGTGAACATGCTCAGACGCTGGCAATGGGTCATAGCAGTAAAATGGGTAACCTTTTGATAGGATAGTACATCTGATTTTCAATTAGCTTTGACGGTTGGCCGAACCTGAAGGAGTCGTACTTTGCTCATATTGCACTTATCTGATATTCATTTTCGAAAATCTGAAATTCAGACCGCTCAGGATCCAAACTTCCATTTAAGGAATGAGTTGATTCGTGATGCTGCGCAAAAGTGCGCACACATAGGTGTACCTGATGTAGTGATTGTATCGGGAGACATTGCATTTTCAGGGGATCCCGAGGAATTTTCATTTGCTACGGATTGGCTGGAGCGTCTCTGTGAAGCTTGTCGGTGCTCAATGGCATCGGTATTTGTTGTGCCGGGCAACCATGATGTTGTACGAAACTTAGCGGATCGAAACTTAGTTCAGATGATTCACCGAACAATCAAGTCAGCACCAAATCCCAATACTGAGATTATGAAACAGTTAAGTGATCCTGATGCTCGACGATTACTTTATGAAAGTCTGGACAACTACAATCAATTCGCACAGCAATTTTTC
This sequence comes from Yersinia pekkanenii, assembly GCF_001152565.1. Taxonomy (GTDB): domain Bacteria; phylum Pseudomonadota; class Gammaproteobacteria; order Enterobacterales; family Enterobacteriaceae; genus Yersinia; species Yersinia pekkanenii. The sequence goes on from NZ_CQAZ01000048.1 coordinate 8,569, forward strand.
TGTGACTTACTTCCCCCTGATAGAACTCGAGTTGTTCGAGATCTTGTGTTAAATGATGGCTCGACGTTAAGACTATGGGGGCTTAATAGTTCTTTTGTATCAAGTAGTCACGATATTCCTGGCGAGTTATTTGTTGATCCTGCTAGCCTCCAGATTACGCGTGGAGATGGTATTGTTAATGCAGTGATTACTCATCATCATCTTACTTGGTTAGGTAATGCGCGTGGGCTTGAAGATCATCTCAATGATGTTGCTCCATTACAAATTTTCGGTCATATACACACTAATCGAGTGGATATGGTTCGCGATTATGTGCGGCTTGCAGCTAGTGCCATGAATCCTGATCGGCATGAAGATGGTTGGGAACCCGGATACAATCTAATCGAATTAGATGTTAGTGGGGGACCAACAAGACGAATACTTAACATTAGAGCTCATATCAGAGTGTGGCAAACTGCACCTGGCGGGTTTCAGGCAAAAATGGATAGGGACTCTTCAGTATTTGAGCATTCTATACGACTAGAAGACTGGAATTCATCGACTGAGACATCCTCAAGTTTAGTAGCACAATCTCCCCCGTCCGAGCTCGTACCAGAAATGATGTCTGTGAGGGAAGGAAATTCAATGAATACCCTTCGTGATCTTGGTTTGCGTTTCTACCGACTAACATTTAGTCAAAAATTAGAGATTGCCGGACGTCTGGAGTTGTTAGAAGACGATGATATGCGTTTACCTGACTATGAACGTTTTCGACAAGTGTTGCTCAGAGCTCATGAGAGAGGAATGCTTGATGTGTTTGCAGCAGCAGTGACCGAAGCTGAACAACGATAAAGGGACTAGTATGACAATGTTAACATTTGCGGACCGCTATGCAGATGCGGGATTATCTCCTACTTCTGAAGTAATAATTGCTCGTCAAGAACCAGTAAGACGAATCGTGGAAAATATCAATAATTCACAAATTATTGATTTAACATCATTTTACTACGGCGGTACTGGTGTCCCTTTAGAGTGGTTTCGAGATGAGTTCGTACAAGAAGATGCAAGCTTTAGTCTGTTGAATAATGAAAGAGAAGCCCGTGTACTATCAGCATCAGTTATGGGGGAATTGATTGATCAAGAAAATGCTGTTGCTATCTTGGCAGTATGCGTTGGGAGTGTAAAAGGTCTTCGGCGGCCTTTAGAATCTTTGTGGCTTTTAAGCAACGCTGAAGAGAGCCTTATTAAGCTGGCCATTGCTGGAAGAGCGTTTAAAGATATTCCGATCAAAATAGCTCCTACGATCACCCCTAAACTTGACGAAGAGATTGCAGCTTTAAGCACCACAAACGATTGGGCAACATTGATCACCCTGCTTGGAAAGATTCGGATAGAAGCTCAAACGTCGTCGAAAACGATTGCAAATCAGAGTATGAGCATACTGAAAAAATTTGAACGTCAGGCAACATTGATGCGGGAGGAAAGTCAGATGCTTTGGTGGCTGATTGGTGGTTATAGCCGAACTTTTAATCGGAGTTTCACCACCTTTTCTACTCAGCAAGCAGCTTTAGTCGCGGCTATAGATTTAGGCACTTTGACTGATTCATCCGAATTTGGTCCTGTTGCTATACCAGCTATGCTTGAACGCGTGATTTTAACTGCAAAAAAAGGGCGGGGGGCACAACCAAAGGAGCTTTCTACAGCTATTGATGGTTTTACTCTGGAGGAGCTTCGCTGTCTTAAGGTTCCTTCTGCGCTGCCAGCTAAGCTTGCGCCTATTTCGACCGCAATTGAATTAGCGGAGACAATTGGTATTGGTTCCTGGCATGCTCAATTTAAGTCAAGAACAGGGTTTGAATCTTCAATTCAGTTAGAGTTACTACCTTTGGCTGAGCAACTTTACCGTGAATATCTTTTAGGGCGGCTGCTGTGACAAATCAGCTCAATGAAGAAGACACTGATGTTGATGTTTTTGAGCAACCGGAATCTGTAAAGGTTCAAGTTGCTGATCCTAGTCAAGCTTGGGTATCACTGCCTGCTTCTACGATGCTTACCGTTGAGGAGGCAGATCAGCTTTTGTGTTGGCGTGATGCTTCTATAATCACAATAGTCGGGGAGCGTAATGGTGGTAAAACAACATTAGTAACTGAGATTTATGGTCGCTTTTTGCATGGTGCTTTTGCAAATACATATTTTTGTCACAGTCTGACTTTAATGGGATTTGAAAGAAAAAGTTTCCATTCTCGGGCTGAGTCAGGAAGGTCCTATCCAGACACAGATAGGACATCAGCTCAAGATGGCCTACGTTTCTTTCATTTGGCATTGTCAGATGAGACAGATCTTTTACGTCATGACCTTCTTATTTCAGAACGGGCTGGGGAAGTTTATCGGGAAATCCGAGACCGCCCTGATCGTGCTGTAGATATGATAGAGATTTGTAAGGCAGCAACTATTGCTTTTATCGTCGATGGTGAACGTGTAGCTGCACCTCGAAAACGAGCAGAGGTTTTTGCTTCTGTAAGGAATATCGTTCGTGTAGTAGCCAACTCGGGGAATATCGCAGCTCATGCGCAAATTCAGTTAGTTGTTACGAAATTTGATTTGCTTGATGGTGTTGATAAAACTGAAGCTCGAGATGCTTTAGCTACATTTGAACAATCTATTGAATCCATGTTGTCTGGAAAGTTTAATATCGAAGTATTTCATACGGCTGCTCGTGCGCTACATCCTCACTCAGAACCAGCACAAGGGTTAGCTCTTCTTTTGAGAACTTGGTTGAAAGCGAAACCTCCTGAAGATATTCGTAATCTGAGTATTCCGGAGTTGACAGATGAATTTGATAAACTGTTGCTAAGGAGAATCGTTCAGTGAATTCAAATTTCATAATCATGGGATTGCCAGCATCAGGTAAGACAACCTTTTTAGCCGCACTTTGGCATTTAATTGAGTCAAATGAGACCACTTGTCGTTTAGAATTAGATACTTATAATGGAGATCTTACTTACCTTAATCGCATAGCTGAAGCATGGCGAAATTTTGAGCCTGTACCGAGAACGTCTCAAATCGGGGATATGAACGTAGCAATCCATTTGCGAAATCGCGAAACAGATGAGAAAGGAACTGCATTTTTCCCTGATCTAGCAGGAGAGACTTTTGATCGTCAGGTTGAAGATAGAACTTTCCGAAAAGATTTCATGAAAGGTTTTTCCGAGGATGATGGGATTTTATTCTTTATTAGTTCAGATGTCAGGGAAGATTTTATTTCAGTTACTGAACTCAATGCAAGATTGCCTAGTGATAGCGAGATAGATGAAAGCTTAAATGATTCTCCGGCTGAAACGAGAATAACTGAATGGGAACCTAAGTTATTGCCAGCACAAGTTAAAATTGTGCAACTGCTTAGTGATATTATCCGGCCACCTTTTGAGCCACGATTGCGGCGAATAGCGTTATTAATCTCTGCATGGGATTTAGTTCATCATTATGGAGTAACACCTTACGACTGGTTAGAAGTAAATATGCCACTTGTAGCTCAATTCCTGAAGGCTAATAAGGATTACTTTGAGCATCAGATTTATGGAGTTTCTGCTCAAGGGGTTAACCTTAATGATGATTCAGCGGTTGATGAGATTGCCAATTTGCTAGCAAGTCGAAGAATTAAAATAGTTGGTCTGGAAAGTGAAGGAAATGATTTGACCGAACCACTTATATGGCTTATGTCGGCGGGCAAATGAAACTAGATCATTGTTTATTTGGTTATGATGATGGTCATAGATTAATAGCCTCGTCATTACCTCTCGGTGAAGAAAATGCATACCTTACAGAGCTAAGTGATCTTGCTCCGGGTGTTGTTTTCGGAAGTTCAAAGGGCTACTGGACTGGTTTACCCGCGCCTTCGATTGGGCGTTATGTCTTAATGTATACATGGCCTGCTCCAGAGATGCCAAGACCAGGGTGTGTTTGGACTCATGCTTTATTGCTAGAGCCAACTATGTTGGAATCTATAGAGGATTTGTCTATATTACAGGAGGTTATTTGTCGCCCTGGTGCTTCTTTAGATATAGATTATTACAGGCAACCTCTGGAGGTTGATTTAATTAAAAAAAATCCCTCTCAGAGATTATTAGATATTACAATTGCGAAGAAATTGATTGACTCATTGTATGGAAGAATAAGTACAAACATTGAGGTCCTTTCTTCAGATCGGCTTGATAAGCCATTATTTGCTGTTTGGTCACAGCAATGGCCTAGGCTTAGGCGTAATTTTCGATTCCAGACAGCCGTTTCCCGAATGCCAAGATCAACAGGCTCTGCTCGTTTTGATATTATTGCTATCTTTGTACAAGAGGAATCTAATAACTCTGTAATTGAGAATACCTCTTCTGGTTGGTTAAATGATGCGCTAACCGATGTGCAAAGTGACGGTAAAACTTCATTACGTACTTTCCTGTGGGTATATGGGCGAGATGTTCGTAAGCAGCGAGGATCATTTAGACCATTGACTGAAGTTCATTCGCTTGGTCATAAATCTCAAGTGGGAGCCATTCAGCGCATCACTGATATTATTTCTGAATCATTTCCGACTTTAAGTGATGCGAAACATTTAAAACAAGATTTAGTTGATGGTATATTTGCTGGCCATGAGCAAATGATGTTGGTCAGTAATATTCTGTTGAACAATAATGAAATGGAAATGATATTTCCAGCAATCACAATGGTTGGGGTCGGTAATTTAATTGATTTTTGGCCACAAGAATCAGAGTCTGTTTTAGATCTTTTTATTTTATCATCACGATCGAATTCTGATAGTGGCAAACTCATTTTTGCAAGTTTGATAGAGACTATTCAATCATCTGATTTTTGGACGCTTAGTTATGCTCATCCAATTGCTCGTGAAATTGTAACTGAACGAAATCCTGAGTTTTTACTCGCGAATAGATATATATTAGATGATATCGATGTGATAAATTTGCTTCCTTTGGTTCCGTCCAGTACTAAAGGACTTATACATTTCATAAACGACTTAGTTGCGCGTGATGATAAAAATATCGCAAGTATGGTGTTTGATAATTTTCCGAATATCGCTGTTGCACAAGTTGTTCAAAGACTAAATACAAAGAAAATAGTACCAAATATTTGGAAGGAAGAGTTCTTATCACAATATAATTATATCCTTAAAGATGAGGTAATTAGACATATAACTCATTCAAGCTTACTTTTTAATATTGCAGATGCGCTTGGTTGGCTGTCGAATGCTGTGATTGTCGAAGGTTTAGAACCTTGGTATAACTCTTTAATAACTATTACTAACGATCTTGATGAACCAGAAGCAGATATGCTTGATTGTTTTTTTATTCTCCTTGCTATAAAGTCAGGTGGTGATAAAGGACTTCATGTAATTGAAAAATTATATGAAAATATACATCATAAAATATTGAAGTCTAAGTTATCACAAAAAGCTCGTAATATGCTTCTTCCTCAATTACCAGATGTTGGTTGGCTACGTAGTTGGGATTTAGGTTATCGTTTCCGTTTAGCTATTGCAAAAGCGTATGTTCGCAATAGATGGTCTGTAGAGAGTTATGTTGGCTTAGCTTTTGATAGTAAAGGTCGTGAATTACTAGCCGATGCAGCTTCAGATGTCGAAGGTGGACGTGAATATTCTAACGCGGCTTGGCGTTATTGATTAACTATTTTTCGAAAAGATGAAAGGGTAGATTTACTTATCATCTTTTATATTTTATTAAACTGGATATTGGGATGATGAATAAAATAAAAATAATTAGCGCTGCAATAAAAACTTTCCTTTTCTGCTATTTTCAGGAAAATATAACTTATTAAGAGAAGCGCATGATAGCTTTATGATTTTCCAATCATCCCCCCAGCCTTCCCCCCTTCGCCAGAGCATCATTCACCGCCACGCCAACCCTCGCTCCAGCCTACGTCATCGCCACCAGCCAGAACGTAGGCAGCACCAGAAATATCGACTCCATCACCAGATTAATAATCACATCATCCTGTGTATTCTGAATTCCTAGCATATTCCAGCTACTGTGGGTATCACTGTTGTAGAGCACATCCAGCAGTCAGCTATCGAGCTAAATAGCTGCGCGGAATAGTGCTACACTTTTTGCCAGCCCCTGCTGGACAGGGGATTAGGGCAGCTTTTCGCTCTTGGAGGACAACCATACTCAAATCTCCCACACCGCAGGAGATTTGAGTATGAAAACGTCACCTTGGAACAAAGACCTTATCATCGGCAAAAAAAACCACTTCAGATATCTCATATCTGAGGGATCCGGATTAGACTTGAGCTGGAAGGTAAAACACGCGATCTGGCTCTGTTCAACATGGCTTTGGACAGTAAGCTACGGGGCTGTGATCTGGTTAAACTCAAAGTATCAGATGTTGCATATGTCAGTTATGTTTCAAGCAGAGCAACGGTGTTGCAACAAAAAACCGGTAGCCCTGTCCAATTTGAGATAACCAAAGGGACAAGAGAAGCAGTTTCAGCGCTAATAAAGTTGGGCAATCTGCACAGTAAAGACTACTTGTTCCAATCCCGGGTCGGTTCTTGCCAACATATCTCAACCCGACAATACAATCGCATTTTTCATGGATGGGCAGCAAAGCTTGGTCTCGATGATTCACATTCCATGAGAAGAACAAAACCTTACCTGAGATACAAGAAAACCAAGAATCTCCGGGTGATCCAACTTCTGTTGGGCCATAAGAAACTGGAAAGCACAGTCCGTTATCTGGGCATTGAAGTCGATGATGCGTTAGAAATCTCTGAGTCGATTGAAGTCTAAGATTGTCAGGGCTGTAACAGCAGCTCTGTGCCAGATATAGTCATTCGCACCCTGAGAGTTACACTTTTAAGTGATTCAGGGTATGCGCTTACTGGTTACGAATATTGTGCCAGAATCATGTGATGTGATGATTGCCGCTTTGCTTTCGAGCCAGTAAGTGCTCCACGTTCGCTAACGAATACTCAGGCATGCAGACAAACTGCTGACTATATTTCTTTCGAAGAGCGTGGAATGCATACCAATCCCCGGTAAAAAGGAGTTGGTGATGACTGCTATAGATCAGTTTGCTGCTCATGTTGGTTTGGACTGGGCGGATAAAAAGCACGATGTCTGCGTTCAGTTTAAAAATGGTGAGCGCATATTCCATGTGATTAAACATACGCCGGAAGCGCTTGATATCTGGCTCAACGAGTTGCACCAGAAGGTGAAAGGCAGGATCGCTATCGCCCTTGAGCTGAAGAAAGGCCCGGTGGTGTATGCTCTCCAGAAGTACCCATTTGTTACTGTTTTTCCTGTGCACGCGTTGTCACTGGCCCGCTATCGGCAGACCTTTTGGCCAAGTGGTGCGAAGGATGATCCGCAGGATGCTGAGTTAGCGTTAGAGCTGATGCTACGCTATCTCGAAAAGATCAAAGCCATTGAGCCCGACAATGCGGATATTCGATTACTTCAACAGCTAGTTGAACAGCGTCGACTGCTGGTCGAAGACAAACGCCGTTTTGTGAATCGTCTCATCAACACGCTTAAGCAGTATTATCCTCAGCCCCTGTAATGGTTCTCGCATCGGGACAGTTCTCTGTTCTGCGAGCTAATAATCCGCTGGCCCAGTCTGCAACAGCTTAAACGGGCAAGGGGTGACACTGTGCGACATTTCATGAATGCCAAAGGTGGCCGCGCAATAGCCCTTACCGAGCAACGTGTAGCGAGCATTGCCAATACTATCCCTCTCACTACAGACGAAGTGCCGAGGAAATACAGAACTATGCAGGTATTGCGCCTGTAACCGAGCTGAATGGCCAGAAATCCTGGATACACTGGCGCTGGCAATGTTCCAGTTCGTCCGGCAGACATTCGTCGAATGGGCTGCCAAAACGGTAAATTCATACTACTGGGCAAAACTGTATTATCAGGGCCTCAGAGAGAAGGGGAAATCTCACCAGTCTGCAATTCGGGCGCTTGCGTTCAAATGGATCCGGATAATTTACCGCTGCTGGAAGGCCAGAACATGTTATGACGAAGCGAAATATTTGCTGTCACTCAAAGAGCGAAATTCGCCTTTACTGAAGTCATAAAAGCTTGTCGAATGTCTCAGGGCGTGAAGCGGACGTTGGTACCATTAGATACAAAGCAATAGAACATACCGTTGGATTACAAACTACATAACCATTATTTTTCAAAAACTTACCTTTGTCTGGGTGGCGATTTTAAAGATCTATGTTTATTTTTCATCAGGAAATTAATTAACCTGTTGATTTTTTTAAGTTCTCAACAATAATTGTAAGGAGACCACATAATTTGTGATGTGTTAAGGCATAACGGATGAAGACAATGGCGGAACAAAAATTCATAAGCGAGTTATTTTTAGAAAATAATCAATTCATCCTAGTCGGATTAACTGGGAGAACTGGATCGGGTTGTACTACTACGGCAAATATATTAGAAAGTAAAAGCATTTCCTTTCCTGAATTAAATAGCTTAAGCGGTTTTTATAATGGATTAGATGAAAGGCGTTACTCTATAGTTAGAAGATTTGCTGAAGAACATTGGGAGAATTTTTATTCAATAAAGGTTAGTGACCTTATATCAATATATTTACTTCTACTACCTACTACAAAATTAATTAACTTCATCTATTCTTGTGGGGAAAGTATTACTAAAAAATCCAGTAGGCATTTAGTTAGAAATGGTGTGCTATCAAAAAGTTTTTTAAAAGAGAATTATAGTGATATCATAAAACAACTTTTGGATCATCAGTCTGAAATTGATTTTAACGTTCCTAAGATAACACGTTCGTTCATCAGAATTCTACAGTTAGTTAGGAAATTTACTAGAGATCTTAAATCTGAATTAAACAAGTTAGAGTCCGGTTTATATGTCTCAGTGTATCAATCTGCTGGCAAATCAATTAGAAGAATTGGCAAGGTTGATGCTGAATACGAAAGCAAAGACTTCATTCCAAACTCTGTGTTCCATTTGCCGGAAACCATTAATAGAGTTATTAAATCAATAAGGAAAGTAAAAAATGAGAGAGCATACATTGTTATTGATGCAATAAGAAATCCTTATGAAGCTAAGTTTTTTAAAGATCGCTATGCAGCGTTTCATTTAGTATCAATTAATGCGCCAGATGAGCACAGAACAAGATATTTGCAAAAATTGCATAAGTTTTCAGCAGAACAGATCAAAAAAATTGATGACGAAGAATCAGGTAAAGGAGACAGCGAATATAAGCACTTAACGAATCCAAATGTAAAAAAATGCATAGAGATATCTGATATACATTTATTTAATCCAAAAAACGAATACGATAATAACAACGTATTAAAGGCACAAATTGCATGGTATATTGCATTAATGCAGCACCCAGGGTTAATTTCTCCTACATCGATGGAAAGGGTCATGCAAGTTGCATATACAGTAAAATTAAACTCTGGTTGTATTTCAAGGCAAGTGGGGGCCGTTGTTACTGATAATGATAATTCAATAAAATCAGTTGGTTGGAATGATGTGGCTAAAGGACAGATCCCTTGTGCAATGAGGTCAATTGATGGATTAATAAATGATTTTCACTCAGAAACATATAGCCATTATGAAAGGAATAATGAAAAATTTAGAGAGAAGGCGCGAGAATTTTATGAAACTTTTAAACCACTAATTCAGCAATCAACCTCTTTCAAAGGAAGAAATATTTCATATTGTTTTAAGGATATACATAACAGTATAGATAATAAGAATAACCAAGTGCACACTCGTGCTTTGCATGCAGAAGAGAATGCTTTCTTACAATTAGTAAAATATGGTGGAACTGGTATTGTTGGTGGAAAATTATATACTACTGCGAGCCCATGTGAGTTATGTGCAAAAAAAGCATATCAACTTGGTATTTCAGAGGTTATTTTTATCGATCCTTATCCTGGGATAACACAAGATCATATTATGAATATTGGATATATGCCACCTAAATTAATACAGTTTAGAGGTGCTATTGGTAAGGCATATCATCGACTTTATGAACAGATTATACCTATAAAGGATGAATTGGACTACATGTTAAAATAGTGTCCATATAAATTTTATTAATATTAATGAGATAACCTACTGATGAATCATGGTTATCTCTAAAACATCTAAAACATCTAAAACATCTAAAACATCTAAAAATTTTAATTTTTATCGATTGTTAATATATGGCTAAGTTATTCACTGAAAGTGCGATAATTTTAAGAAATTATTAGTTACGTACAAAATAAAATGAGTTTGCTAGCCATTTGTTTCAAATCTGATTTACGTGCCTTTTGATTCGTTTACGCCTTCACCCAAAGGGTGCGCTTCTCGCTCTTGGAGGACAACCATACTCAAATCTCCCACACCGCAGGAGATTTGAGCATGAACACGTCACCGTGGAACAAAGGCCGTATCGTCGGCCAAAAAAGACCACTTCAGATATCTCATATCTGGGGGATCCGAATCAGGCTTGAACTGGAAAGTAAAACACGCGATCTGGCTCTGTTCAACATGGCTTTGGACAGTAAGCTACGGGGCTGTGAGCTGCTCGATTCGAAAACGGGTTCAGAACATCATCGCTCAGGCATCAGAGGGGACTCAGCCACAGCATGCCATATTTCTGCTCACGAGCCTCAAATGCGGCCCGCCCGCCCTCAAGGACATCACATATTGCTTTTCGCATACTGTTTACATCCCCATGGTCACCATATTCTAGGGCTCCGGAACGATAGCTGATCACCTCATCAGTGTTACTGGCGATAATCACTTGCTCTGCATCGCAGTTAACGACCAGATTGGCATTATGAGTGACGATGATCACCTGACGATACTGCTTTATCTTGCGAAACAGAGGTACAAGATTGTGCATGATGAAGTCATTATCAAGATCATCTTCAGGCTGATCGAATATAAAGGGCGAACCGAACGTATCAGTGGCCAGCTTGAGGCAAACGTAAAATGTTCCCCGTTGCCCAGCTGATAGCTTTTCGACAGTTTTTCCTTTGTATTCAAATTCAGCTCTCACCGTCAGATATCTTGAAATGTGCTCCGGGCTGAAGAGAAAGGCAAGCAGTGCAAAAGGCCCCTGGGAATTGAAATACTCGCTTTTCCACAAAAATGTCTCGATGGTGATTTTTTCGTTCGGTTTCTCGGGTAATGTAATCATTTCCTGTCCAGCAATAAGGGCCTGAAAATCCTTAATGCTGGAAACGCCAAAGACTGTTCGGAGTTTTTCCTCGGCAGATAACTCGCCAGAAACGCGAAACTTTCCTCGGTTAAGGCATTCAAGTATCCCGCTGTAAAAAGCCGGGATATCAAAATGAGGTTGCCCGAATATACGGATATCCACCAGTATTTCTCGTATCAGCACCTGCTGGGCTGGGGTCAGATGTGCCTTATCTGTCAGGGACACAAAGGTGCTATCGATTCTTTCTTTTTTGCCCAACAGATGGTGTACAAAGTCTGTCGACAGCGTGGCCCGCAGCTCTGTTCCGAGTCTAGCCTGCTGTACACGCTGTTGAATTTCTCCCTGACGTAGGGTGGCAAGCTGGATCTGCTCTTGATAACCGCGAATTTTTTCCAAAACCCCTGAAATATCCTGTTCGATCCCCTGTTCCCGGAAGGCAATAACAATGCCTTTATTTTCCTCCTCAAGCTGCCCGTTTTGTTTCTCCAGTGCGGCGACATGGGCCGAAACGCAGGCTTTGTGTGCGGACAAATCGAGTGTAGGGATGGGAACGATGTTCGTACTGGCGGCATTAACCTCCTGAATCCGCGTATTCAGACTGGTTTCCGCTTCTGCTGACTCACGAAGCAGGAGCCTTGTGCTGACCAGTGCCTTGGTCAGAGCCGTACCTCGGGTACTATTGGTCTGAAACTGTTCGATCAGAAGCTTGTTCTTTGCGCTGGTCAGGGTATTAATTTTATCCTGAGCGGCCTTTATCACGCCAAGGTGGTAACCCTCCGTATTTATGGTTTGCCGTTGTTCATCACGGAAGCTGTGGTATTCACGAAATGCACGATAGTCGCCCAGATTAGCAATCAGATCCTCCCTGAGCCCCTCCGGAATGTCTTCTGTAGACAGACGTAACATTTTCTTTATTTCATCGCTGATCAGTCCAGGCTGCTGACAGAGAAGTTTTATCTCACCTTGCGATACATGTAGGTATTCGTATCCCTCGTTTCGCCTTTCAAACAGCACCTTTTCACCGTTAGCTTTATCAAGCTCTACTGTTAGATGCTGGACATTAACGTCACGGATCTCACTGCCACGGCTGGCCGCGCCGGCAAACTGCGAACGAACAGCATCTAGCAGGAGACTTTTTCCCGTTCCGCGCCCGCCAATAATGGCCACCATATCTGGGTTAAGGGGGATGGACAGTTTTCTGAAACAAATACTCTGGTCGTTAAAAATAGTACCTTCCACGTTAAGGCGACTGAAGTGTACTTTCGGTAGTTGCAGGGCGGGTGATGATATATCTAACGCCAGGCGTCCTTCAGGCTCCAGCATGGCCTGGCGCAGGCCTTCAAACGTTGGTAATGCTTTCACCCAAGTAGAGCCCCGTCCAATGTGTTCCGTACAGTGTGCATCAGAACATTGGAACACGGGCCGGATGCTTGCTCCTTCGTAACGATCAGTTTTCAGGAAATAATCCCGGTCACGTAATCCGCCAAAAATGATCTGTCCGTGGCGATCTATTTCGGTCGCGGCTGCCTGCGAACGTCCGGTTGCATCAGGGCGATAGCCACCATATCCGTTCGGGCAGATAGCAACAAGGTAATCCTTGCAGGGGCGAAGGGTTGCGTTCAGATAGCTAAGGAGTTGGCTGAAATCGACCATAATTGTATCAACACCATGACCACTTTCTTTCACGCTACGCTCGCAGCAGTAAATAGTTTTCTGGCCACCATCCGTCAGCTTAAGCGGTAAACGTGACAGGGTGTCATTAATGCGTTCTGTGCTTAGTTTGTCTGAAAATAGAATATGAACGTTTATCCATTCGTTATTCTTGTTCTGCTGGTCAATCCGGAATTCAACATTCCCGAGAACCGTGAGCGCCAGACCCTGTCTTGCGCTCTCATCCCGGATGGTTTCCAGTTCGTTCTGCCTGAAGTAAAAATAGTTCGTCACCGCAACGAGGGATAACTGCTGCTCCCCGAGTGTACGTACATAGCCCTCAATATCGTCAGAAGTATAATTGTTGGCCAGCCACGTCATCGGACTGTGGATGTGTAAATCCCATTTATTCCATTGTGAGCCTTTCACTCGGGGATCCTTCTTAAGGAAAATGTTTCACCATAATAATGAGGATATATGTTCTCTGCTACGGGCTTTCAGCCTTAGTGTGAAGCAGGTTTAATCCGGTGGTGAAATAGCACTGTAGTGGATCACAAAATCAAGACATCGTAATAACCTGTTTCCATTTTTCTTCATGCAGGCAAGGCGATAAACCACCATTGTTCGTATGAGGAGACCATGAAAAAGTGTGGGGTAGCCATCGGATGGATCGACTGCTGGGGCTAGAATAGCCGACATCATTTAATAAATTTTCCTGCTGGTATCCAGGGGGGGGCGCGATAGTCGACAAAAGTAACGGGAAGGTAGTGATATGGAGCCAGTGACCTACTCCCCAATGATTTACTACAGTGTTGATATCGATGAAAGCAGTAGGCGAAAATCGTGGGGAAGGTGTGATGTCGACTAATGGCTAACGAGTCACAAGGGACTCAGGGCGGGACTGGGTGATACGCTGCTGCATCCAGGTTTCCACTTCGCTTTTGAACCAGCGAGAGCTGCGTCCCAGTTTGATGGGTTTAGGAAAGTCCCCGTCTTTAATCAGTTTGTAAAACCACTTATCGGTCATCCCGGTAAACGTGGTGATAAAGGTCATATCGATAAGTGGGTCTTCGACTGAAAACTGACTGGTGTGTGCGGTGTTCATTCTATCTCTCCCTCTGAGTGGTTAATGGCGGGAGAAGACCGACGCTGTGGAATGGGTAGACGTCGTTTCTCCTCAGAGGATAGGGTTCATATGTATAAAAATACTTGGCCAGCTTCGTCTGGCTGGCGGGACGCGTGATGACGCGGCTCCCCCGGATTCCCGCGTACCCGCTATGGCAAGAGGCTTACAGCATCCACCTGCAGATCCGGGTCGTAAAGGTCGGCCAGATACGTCCGTATCTGGTGCAGTGGTGCAGTGATGTTAAGAATGACGGGATAAGTGAACGCGGTGACTGGCCACTATGACAGAACTGTCTGAAGGCAAACTCTCATCACGCAGGTAGCGCGTACAGCCAATCTTGGCACTCGGGGCACTGTTTAGGCCCGTGCCAGTGATGAGTGCACAAGCAGCATTTCCAGCGTCGTTTGAGGGTATTACAGGGAAGTCGACGGGGTTTGATTATCCCCCACTCGGTTTGTTGGTCATTTTCACCGGTCTTAGATTTCTGACGGTCATTTGCAGAACTGAAGCAACAGCTAACCAGCCGCTTTACATTTTCTAAGCTACCGGGTGCATGGATAAAACTTATCACCTTCGTTAAGGGGTCAATGACAACGCCAATTTTCAATCTACAATATTCACAAAACAGAATATCGTAATCTTCCTGCGCTGCGGTTAAGGGTGTCACCCATTCTCCGTGGCGCGTGATGGCGTGTGGTGCAAATACAAATTCAGACATGATGAACTCCGGCATTAAACGACAAATGCCAGCAAGTAACCTTGTGGGACACTGTAGATCTGCTGGCATTGATATTCGACATGAATAACTATTACATCTCTTTTCTTGGTCTTCCTCTGCCATCAGGCTCTGGGACATCACTCAGGCCATAACAATACAACCCTTCTTTCTGTTCTTCTTTCGCCAGATAACTTAATGTGTAATACAGCTCATTAAAACGCTGCTCATGGTGGTAATTGAATTTACCCTGACCATTAACCGGATAATTATTATTACCAGGGTCACAGATATGCGCATACCCTTGACCCTGAGTTAGACATGACCAGAGCTGTAATGCATCCTGTGCCGTCGGATAATACTTCTGATGCAGATGACCATTCAGATAAAACATGGCATGAAAATGAATACCGTGCTGCGCTGTTCGTTCCATTACCCAACTGTAACCCACAATATTACTGGTATCGATAAGCCGCTCAGCCAGCATATACATATCCCGACAAGACCAGTCATTTATTCTTTGCTCAAATAAAGGGGTTCCTTTGAGATAAAAGAAATCCATTCTGAACGTAAGGAGTCTGGAGTACGTCCCTCTCAATGCTTCTGCATGTGAAAATAGATGAGATAACAATACCGGGTTCAGCGCATAGTTTGTGTTGACGTTTGACATGATAAATCCTCTTTTGGGTTTTTAACTCATGTCATTGTGTGATTATGTTAAGTAAAACGTATTCCTGATAGTTATCAGGAAATAAATACTGATAGGTGATTAAGTTAATTTTCAAACATCTTTCATAAACACACATCATGATGTAATAGCTTACACATTGGAGTAATGGAGTGCTTGTCAATAAGGTTGTGAATAGGTATGGATATGGGTTTGAATGTAGGTGTTAATAGATAGACTCCTAAACCAATAACACTAATTAACCCAAATTAAGATTAATAAATCGCCAATAACCTTAACTTAATCCTTATGCTATTTATTACGTGAACTCATCACTTTATCATTAACCCACTCTGTTATTTAACTTTCAAGCCAGCGATAACTACAACCCAGTTTAATTGGCTTGGGAAACTCCTCTTTCTAGGTCAATTTATAAATCCATTTATCAGTCATACCTGTAAAATGGACAATGGATACCATGTCGATCACCTGGTCATGGTGAATATCAATCATGCTCATGAAAGTCTTCGGGAATGTATCAAGAGGACACCCGTGTGGCATCCTTTCCTGTCATAGTTAGTATATGTATAATTTTAATTTTCTACATTCCCCAGAACTATATTAATCGCTGGAGTCTTTCAGTTTCTCTGCACATATACAGATACCATCTGAAAATTGAGGCAAAGCATGTCTCGTATAACTGTTTTGCTCTAAAAGTGCATTTGATACCCTTTCTGAAAGGGGTTGACAAGATAATCAGAAATAAAAACCTACATGTAGTCATCGTGAGTGATTCATGAGAACCACGTGTTAAAGTCAGTCATCAACAGTAGTACATCACTTTTATGTCGTGTTATAATCTGGAGATAAGCTCACAAAAAAACCAAAAAGTGATAATTATGTTAAAAGAAAAAGACAAAAATCTTTCCATTCGTATCTATAGGTATTGTATTTATTACATTCGAGTTCACGGATTCTATATTTCATATCCTGCAAGAGAGTCCATCAGTGAATATACATACATAATAAACAGCACACTGGAAAAATGTGATGGCATTAGGTTGTCTGATGGTTCTATAATTTCAAATGATGCTTTCATAGATAAAATGATACAGCATGCACGTGCAATGGTTTCTATATCTGATAAGGATTTTGAATGGCTGGAAAACTCAGATCGCGCATGTATGTACATGTGGATAGTTATCAGGAATGGATTCCCTGACAAAGAGCAAAATAACAGACCTACATATGAATCATTATATTTATCTGAAAATCCGTTCTCACATCAAAATCGACTTGATGCGATAAGGAATTTTTATGACAGAATTGAAATGAGTCCTAGTTCAAAAATAAATTCATTGGAAATGTCGAAGGCAACTTGGATTAGAAAGAGTAACGAACCATCATATTTTAAAAAACTTGATAAGAAAAATGAGGAACTGTGTCAGTGGGCATGGCAATACCTCAGTGAGAAGTTAAAAGAAAGAACTGAGAAGTGTGGATGGAGTTACATCAACACATCAGCAGGAAGACTTTCTCCAATGAGTGATCATGAAAAATACCTTTCTATTTATGGTGTCTTAGATACTTGGGGTGATAGTTCAGAATTCAAAGAATTGCTTCTATTGAAAATGAATAAAACGATGTCTCAGAAGCGTTATCGAAGCAGCATGGTGGAGAAAAAAATCATTACAACCACTCTCCGATCAGACACAAGAAATAAACTGGATGCAATTGCAACTAAAAGGGGAATACGTGTTTCCGAAGTCCTAGAGTGGCTGATCTGCAATGAATACGAACAACAGAATAAGCGTGAAAAGTAATTATCGATAAAATTGACCCTGTGAATAACTTGCTTTACTTAGCCCAGATTATTTCGTTCCTATATCACTTACATGAAGTCACACCGATGTGAATTAATGGACGTGATTGTCATTCATCGATCTGTCATACCGATCGAACCCACCCCAATAAATAGATATAACCTATCAATTATTGCAAAACGATCGACATTATCGATAGGTTATAGCGATCGGTTTCAGCTTATTGATCTGTACTAACGATTATCCCATCTCCCGAAAAATGAATACGATTGCACAGAAGTATTCTCTGTATCTATCAAAAGAACACTCTGATTTTCATTACATTAGGCCATCGAGCCTATCGACAACATGCCCCTATTAAACGGGGTTTTAAGGAGACTCAATGACTAAAACTATACGCACCGGGCTGCTATTGGCAGGGATGACGCTCTTTAGCACAACAACACAAGCCGTCGTCGGGGAGCAGCAGTGGGGGAAATGGTACGGCAATATCGATGCCATGGAGTTTGCGTTGAACACGAACAATAAAGCAGGAGAAACCCTGACGCTGCGTTGCAGTGATAGCCAATTGGCAGTGACTTATGAAGATACAAAAGGACATTACCGTGTCAATAGCGAAGGCCTTAATGATGTCCAATTGCTAATAGGCAAGAAGGCGTACAGCCTGAACAGTTCAGCCTTTTCCGCACTCAAACACAGCAGTGCAAAAGACAATATTACTTTCTCCTCGCGTCAGAGCGGGGAATCAGCCCCCTTCAGTGCTCAGGGCCTGAAAGAGGCTCTGCAGGACATCACCTGGCAGGATTGCACCAGCCATTAATCAATTGAAAGGAAATCTCATGCGTAGATTCATTATGTTATTACTCAGCACCCTGACTCTGCTTATTCCGTCTGTATCGTCTGCATTGACGATCCATGGCGATATTCATCCTGAACGTTACACCTTTTTCTTAACTCAGGAAGGGGGCAATCAACTGAAGCTGGCGAATGACCTGATAGCGAAGAATCCACAGGCTTATACGCTTGACGTGAACCAGACCGGTATTCAACCTTTTAAAGCTGTCCGCTGGGATGGGAAACCGGTAAAGGCAGTGACCTGTGTGCTGGTTGATGGTGTTGCTTTCGGGAAACGTACCACCTGGTCACAGTGTAAAGACGAAATTGGCGCTGAATATTTCGGTAATGCCGGATGGCCGGTGCGCGATTACGTGGCGAAAGCTTGCGAGGTAGGGAAATCAGATTGCCCGGTCTATCTTGTTCTTCAGACAGATCCCCCGAGTATGCGAAGTGATATGGTTGATTTCACTCCAGCACCTAAAAACTTCAATGCATCTGCAAGTTTAACGGATGAAATTAAATCTGAGGGTTGCCAGATGGCCGATAATTCATTTGAACATGCCAAAAGTAGTCTGCGTTGTCGCACCATTAACGCCGTGCGCTTTTTACATAAGTACAATACCGAAGCTGCGTATGAAGCTGATTTAACCACCACCTCAGGGGAAACTCTCGTTATGAGAGTGGGGTACACCTATGGCAATTCGTCCAGTAAAGAACCCAGCTGGCGTACGATTTCTGTCATACAAGGGGACATTATTACTGATATCCGTAAGCAGGGACTCTGGCTTCCTAATGGCTATAAATAGCAGCTCAGTGCTGTTTCATGCCCATTAAGCACGGTCAGACCAAAGAGGGGAAATGAAGAATATGAGACAACAAGAAGCACTACCGCTGCCGGACTGCACGTGGCAGCTTGTCCTGTGTGTTGCCGGAGTCACGTTGATGCGCAGCCGTTCAGTGATGCTTCAGACATTAGGGGCAAGCCTGACTACGCTGAGTCTAATACGGGCTATCAAAAAACTCGCCATATTGGCCTGAACACCCGACCTGCTGGCCAAGAGGATAAGTGTCATATGCCTGAAAATACCAAAGGGAAATTCGGCAGGCTGAAAGATAAATTAAGCTTTGCCCGAAAGACGTCTCCTGTCGATATACCAATTGAAACAGTTGAACAGTCAGTTTCTCGCTTATCAAAATATAAACCGTTGCTTGAAAATATCGTTATCAATGGGCTGTTGAATATCGCTGAAGATAAATTAAACGACGATATTTTTGTTGAATCTGTCTTCAGCAAAGCCTATGAGCTTTTACCTGCACCAGTAAGAATGGTGGTGAAGCGGGAATGGTGTTTGAGCTACCTGCAGTCGCGTAAGACACCGCTTCTGGTGAAACTGCAGCTTTATCGGGATGAAAGAAGCCGGGCTGAAGAGCCCGCCGCTTTGCCTGATAAGGAGCACATTGCCCAACCGGT
The DNA here is from genome assembly GCF_001152565.1 of Yersinia pekkanenii. Taxonomy (GTDB): domain Bacteria; phylum Pseudomonadota; class Gammaproteobacteria; order Enterobacterales; family Enterobacteriaceae; genus Yersinia; species Yersinia pekkanenii. Next base: position 28,060 of record NZ_CQAZ01000048.1, read on the forward strand.
TTTGCCCCCCGTGACACTGTAAACAATCTTGCCACTCAATCAGGGCCATCCTTCGGGGTGGCTTTTTTATGCCCACTTTTTGCTAAGGAATGAATTATGACCCGTTTAGCGTCCCGCTTTGGCCGGGTGAACTCCGTTCGCCGCGACCGCCCCCTGACCCATGATGAACTGGCCTACTATGTGCCCAGCGTCTTTGGCGAAGACAAGCATGCCTCCCGCAGTTCCCGCTATACCTACATTCCTACTATTACCTTATTGGATAAGTTGCGCGAAGAAGGATTTGTGCCGTTCTTTGCCTGCCAAACCCGAGTACGGGACCCCGAGAAACGTGAGCATACCAAGCATATGGTGCGGTTACGCCGAACAGGGCAAATCACGCAGAGAGAAGTGCAGGAGATTGTTCTGCTCAACAGCCATGATGGCTCCAGTAGCTATCAAATGCTGCCGGGTATGTTCCGTGAAATTTGTAGCAACGGTCTGGTTTGTGGTCAGAGTTTTGGCGAAATTCGTGTACCGCATAAAGGGGATGTGGTGGAAAAGGTGATTGAAGGGGCCTACGAAGTACTGGGGATATTTGACCAGATAGAAGAAAGTCGTGAAAGCATGCAGTCATTGACGCTATCAGCGGAGCACCAACATGCACTGGCCCATGCTGCATTAACCTACCGTTACGGTGAGGAGCACCATCCGGTCACAGAGTCGCAAATCCTGATGCCTCGTCGTTGGGAAGATAAGAAAGATGACCTCTGGACAACATTTCAGCGTGTGCAGGAGAATCTGACCAAAGGTGGGCTATCGGGTAAGAGCACTGGAGGAAAACGTGCCAGAACCCGTGCTATCAGTGGTATCGACGGTGACATCAAACTCAATCGTGCACTGTGGGTCATGGCTGAACAGCTTAAGCAGGCTGTGCTCTGATGTTGTTTCACACCTCCAGTGACGATCGATTTCAACGATCGGTTTCGCGTTATTGATCTGCACAACCCATTATCTTTTCTCTTTACCCATCGATAAAATTGATAGGGTTACCTGTCAGCAAAATGTATTCAAAACAGCAGTCAGGCACAGGCGTTATGCCAATATTCAGGGAAAACCACCGCCCGTTATCCCGACGATAACGGGTTTTTAATCTAAGAGGTCCTGCCTCTCCCCGCGTTCTATCTTCACTCACGACTTTAAATATTGAATCAAATTCTTAACCCATTAAATAAACAGGCTCCCCGGTATTCCCGGAGGGCTGTTTTGCTATTTATCTTTATTAAAGAAGGACATTACTCATGAATATCCCAACGACAACTCAGATGGATACACTAACCGCCACGCCGGTTACCGACTCTCAGCGCATTCACTTCTGGCCAGACCATTTTGGTGAGATACCGCAATGGATTTTGATTGAACCACAGGTGTTTGGTTGGCTGGATCGATTGTGTGATGACTATCGCGGCGACTTCTGGGATTACTATACGCTCAGCGGCGGCGGCGCATTTATGGTGCCGGGTACGGAGCAAGACTACGCGTTGTTTAACGCACTCAATGGCAACGGGGCCACCGTCAGTCGTGAAGCTGCGGGTATTACCGCCTGCCTGATGGCTTACAGTCACCATGCCTGCCGTACTGAAAATGAGCTTATGACCGAACACTTCTATCGGTTGCGTGCTTACGCGCTGCATCATCCAGAAAGTCATGCCATTTTTGCATTAATCGATTGATATAAGGTGATGCTCCATTCAACCAAACGATTTGGTAACCCTTAGCATCTTCCTGACTTAATCCCAAATTATCCACATTGAGAACATCCCCATGAAACCAAACCCCACAACAGCGGGTGCATTACCCGTGCCTGCTATTTATCAACAACTGCTCGCTTTCCTGCTGGAGCATCACTACGGCCTGAGCCTCAACGATACGCCCTATCACGATGAACAGGCGATTGCACAACAGATTGAACAAGGGATTTCAGTCGGCGACACCATCAACACACTGGTTGAGAAATATGCATTAGTGCGAATTGGTCGTAACGGGTTCAGCGTACTGGCACAAGACCCGATGCTGAGCAAGGGTGATATCGCCCGCGCACGACAGGCCGTAGGGCTGTGGCGAGCACATTTTCCGCCCACGTTGCTGTACCCAACCGAGTCCCTCAATCCTATTCCACAGAGACCGTTAACATGAATAACCACATGACTACTTCCCCAACATGGGGCCTGAAACGTGATATTACGCCGCGGTTGGGGGCCCGACTGGTACAGGAGGGAACACACCTGCACTTTCTGAGTGACAGAGCCAATATTGTCGGCACCTTTTCCCCTCAAGCCGCTCAGGCTCTTGATGTGGCATTCCCAGCGCTGATAACCAAACTGGAGTCGCAGCTGCTGTCCGGTCAGCTTGACCCTCGCCGTCAGCAAGGCATTACCGTTCGGCATGGAGAATTTGTCTGTGACGCCGATACGCTGGGCAGTCACGGTTATGTCTAT
>NZ_CQAZ01000049.1 GCF_001152565.1 Yersinia pekkanenii
CATTGTGTTATGTGGTTTATTTCATAATCGTGAATGAGGTGATACGGTATGCCGCAAAGGCAGGTTGCGGCAGGTTAACGTAAGAAAAAAGTACTACGGAACAATCGGACAGTGCCCCATACGCTGGCAGCCCTGCGTGACCAGCGAATCAACTTACTGGGATGACGAATACTGTATAGCGCCACCAGGCTTGAGCCAACTATCAAATATTTTCGCATACTGACAATCTGCGCCCAAACTCGGTCATAGGGGGCGGTCACGTCAATCCAATGTGCAGTGCTGTTAGCGAGATCCAGACGTTGCTGCTGGATCTCACGTAACAATGCCGCCTTTTCCAGTGCTAATTGACGGCGGCTCAACGGTCTTTCTCCAATAACTCGCGATCCGTCTCCAGCTGCTTACGGGTAGAACCCAGCAGAGTGGAGTGGCGCGCCTTGGTGAGTGTCCAGATAACACCGATTATCGCCAGTGCCAATAGCACCGCAGTAGTGGTACCCAGCGCCATTAAACGATAGGCAGGGTCAATAGCCCATATGACCAACACCAGCAGACTCATCAAACCGAAAGCAGTAAACAGCAGGGTAATTCCTGCCATCAGCAGCAACTGAATCAGTGTTGCCTTTTCTTCTTCCAGCTCAATAGCAACTAGCCGTACACGGGTTTCAACCATGCCCACCACAATGGTGGCGATGCGATGAACAGTATCTAGGACCCCTTTACCGGGGCCCTGAGTATGAGGAAGCTCTGCCATAATCAGCGGCGAGACAACAGAACGCCTAACACCACGCCGACAGCGGCACCAATACCTACGCCAGTCCAAGGGTTGTCGTGGACATAAGTGTCAGCTTTGTCAGCAATTTCTTTAGTTTGGGCCGCAATTTTATCACCGGTTTCGCTCAGACGTTCACGAGTATCTTTCAACGCGCTTTCCGCTTTAGCCCGCAGCTTATCTAACTCAGCTTTTGGCTTATCTGTTGAGGATTGCAGCACTTCTTCCAACGTATCTGCCAGTGATTTAAGTTCAGCGCGTAAATGTTCAGAGGTTTTATCTTGTGGCATGTTATAGCTCCTTAACATAGCTTGGATAACGGACTGACGTAGCGAATTTTTCAGCGAGGTAACAGATTAATAATCTTAAAAACCCCCTCTAATAGTCCGCCATTCTCATTTAAAACCGGAGTTGCGACTACTGCTGTGCCTGAGCTTGTTTTAACTCAGCTTGTGCTTGTACTAACTTCTTCTGTTGCTTGGTAATTTTACTGGTATCGCCTTTTTGCTGAGCCTCTTTTAACTCCTGCTGACGCTCAGTGACTTTGTGCTGTTTCTGTCTGATTTTTTTCTGCCGTTCGGCCTTTAGACTTTCTACCGTACAATGACTTTTAACTTCTTTTAAGGCGGTTTCCAGACCCGCCGCGCGGCGGGGATTACCATGCTGTTTGGCATAATCTATCTGTTGTTGGATTTCTTTGGCTTTAATGTCGCATTCATTATCAGTCGCAGCCTGAGCGACGCCACAAAACGCGATAATCGGTAAAACCAACAAAAGAAAAGTCCGTAGAGAAATAACGGTACGTAACAACATAGTATTGCTTCCTTTTACAGCACGATTCAAAAAACGAAACCTGTTGTCGTGAATGATTAAGCATAGCGCTGAATGATGTGATACCCAAGTTTACCACGGGATTTTTTATAGATTAATCAGATATCAGCAGAATAAAAGGGTGATAAAGCGAGATCGCTACGGGGATGGCTCCCCCGTAGTGCAGATTACCCTAGGTTTTGTAGATTATTTCTGAACGCGGGCAACAAACGATGACGTTTCTTTGACTCACTGGAGACAATGACATAACCGCTCGGCAAGATATCCTGCAAAACTTCAATGGCTTCTTTCTGTTGCTCTGGAGATTCCAGACTTACCACCAGACTGTCATTCTCTGGGGTGATGCTTTTAATGCGTATCCCACGTTGATCGAGATGTTGGTACAGATAAAATCCATCAGGCAATGACAACCCCTGCTGGTTAGGCCGAATTTTCAACGCACTTTCTGTACGCAAAATTAGGGGCGTAAACAATAGGGTTGCCAGCAGCACGCTTGCGACGAACAGGATAAGATAGCGCCAGGCTGGGCGACGAAAGCGGCCGTTGAAGTTGATCACTCTGGCTTACCGCTATTTTTATCGTCGCTATTCTCAACTTCAGGCGTGTTTTTCTTGCGCCAAAGAACATACAAAGAGCCAAATAAGCCAATCACCAGTAGCGCCAGAGGCAGCAACATCAGGAAGAACATCACTTCGTCTTCGTATTTCAGGAATACGGGGGTCTTACCAAAGGCAAAGCCCATACTGGTTAGAATAACGACCCACAACAACCCACTCATCCAGTTAAAGAATTGAAAGCGGGCATTACTGAGACCGGAAAGGCCAGCAATAGTTGGCAACAAGGTACGCACGAATGCCAGAAAACGGCCAATCAGTAGGGCGGATAGGCCATGACGATGGAACAGATTATGGGCGCGCTGGTGGTAATGGGCAGGTAAATGGGACAGCCAGCCCTGTACTATTTTGGTATTCCCCAGCCATCGACCCTGAATATAGCTGACCCAGCAGCCAAGACTGGCGGCGATGGTCAATACCACAATGGTGATCGGGAAGCTCATGGCCCCTTTTGCAATCAGTACGCCAACCAGAATCAGTAGGCTATCGCCCGGTAAAAAAGCCGCAGGAAGCAAGCCGTTTTCCAGAAAAAGTATCACAAACAGCAGGATATAGATGGCCCACACCAGAGACGGGTTCGCGAGTGTCTCATAGTCCTGTGCCCATAGAGCATGTAAGAGTTCTTTAATGATATCCATCTGGTATTCCTAAAACGTCATTGTTATATACCCTTAGGTATATCCGCGAGTTATGGCTAAGTACGTTATTTTTAAACACGATCCACGAAGATATCCGATAGCTTTCGTGTTAAGCGATGGTTTTGATAAATGTACTCAGGACAAACCAATTCGCTGGTATCAAAAGGTTAACTTCTCGTTATGACAGCACGGGTACTATGACAACAGAGAAATTATCACGCCTTTGGGGGGGTAGGTAAGCATCCCGCTATATTGAATATTACTCTCTTTCCAGCCACCCACACGATTTTGCTGTGTCGATGTATGGAACATCCAGTTGGCGTAATTAAGCAGGGGCAGTGATTGCCGTGGCTGCTTATAGATATCATCGGCTCGGTTACTGCGTAATATTGTCAGATATGCGCCAGGCCCGGTGTTATTGGCGAATGTTGGCGTGGTTGAACCCGCAAACTTGGCCACACTCAGTCGATTTTTTATGGCGGTTTTTTTGACTGGTACACCAATCTGACGGTATTGCGAATGCATGATTTTATTTTGCAGTCGCAGGTATGACGAAAAGACACTGACGGTTGATGGCGTATCGCTGACAGGGTGATTATCAGGATAAATGGCGCTCAGCACGGATAACGCCATCGCTGATGAGGGGGAATACGTGGGCGATAGCAGATTGCCGGAGACCGAGCCGGTCCAGCCAGACACCGCAATAAATAGAGCAAACAACCAGCGCATATATTTGCGTTTCGCTCCTAAAGCAGCCGAATAAAAAAGTATTGTCACTTTAGCAAAATAGCGGGATATGAAACAGGGAAATATAGATACCAACTGGGTATTTATTAAGCAATGGTTTAAAAACAGGCGTGAGACTGACATTTGCTGACAGAAGTCGACATTTACTGACCAAAAAGTGAGATAATCCCGCAGGAAAGAGAAAGAATTCATCGGGATTCGTTCTCTTGCCGCCGACCTACAACACCCATTATTTTGGGTCTATCTGGTGAACTTGAAGCCGCAGGGGGGTTGGCTGTGCGCGTCACTCGGCCCATCCATGAGCCTCACCGCTGCGAGGCCGCTGCAAGCTGTGTTCAAATCTGCCCCGGCAGATTGGTCACCCGAATCACTTACTGCCTACCTGCAACATCAATTTCTTTGGGTATATCGAGATGAACGACCGGATTCTCGGTAAACAGGTAGCGATCGACATTAAATTCAAAATCATCAGTAGTGGCCCGGAACAGCATCTGCTTAGTATTTTCCAAATGTTGCCACATAGCAAGCTTACTGGCGTAGGGATCTTTACGCATCAGCGCTTCGAGGATCTTGTCGTGATCTTCGCACCAGCCCTCGATCGATTTATCATCGATATGCTCGTGCAGCTTGATCCAGTAAGGGTTATGTACCCGCTGGCTCCACATCTTTTCGACAATCGTTGCCATGGCGGTATTTTGGGTCGCCAGAGCAACCTGCACATGGAATTTCAGATCCCATTGTGAATCACGGAAGCGATCTTCCTGCCGCGCATGTTTTTGGATCTCGATTAATTGCACAATATCTTGCCGCGTTACTTGTGTGGCGGCGAATTCGGCAATATTACTTTCGATAAGTTGGCGAGCTTGTAGCAGTTCAAAGGGGCCAGCAGTCGCGAATTCAATACTTTGGTTAGGCATCACTAAGTGCTTTTGCTTATTCGACATCACATGGATACCGGAACCTTTACGCACTTCGACGTAGCCTTCAACTTCCAGCATGATAATCGCTTCACGAACCACAGTTCGGCTGACATTCATTTCTTCTGAAATATAACGTTCTGCTGGCAATTTATCGCCTACCTGATAAACACCCGCTTCGATGCGACGCTTTAACTCTGCGGCTAACTGCTGGTACAACCGTCTGGTTTCTGTGAATTCCATGATTAAGGCTCTTGGGATCAATTGAGGCAGTCATTTTGCTGCTCATTTTGTCTGGAAGGCATGATATCCCGAACGGATACAATTGGACTTGTTATACCACTTATCCCTATCGGGTTCTAGTCATTACTATCACAGTTATGATGGAGGATGTGCGTCGAACTGAGGGGCAATGAAAGGGGGAGAAAGCCCGGTAAATGTGAACCGGGCTAAGGCTCAATAATCAACGGTTGAGATTAATTCTGTCCGGCTGGCGACTGTTTAGCCGGATCGATAGTCGGTTCGACTGCCGGGTGGTTTTGCAGTACGGTCCAGATAACCACAACGGCTAACACGTCAAATACCGCAAGTGCTGCAAACAGTGGGCTGAAGCCCATGGTATCGGCTAAAGCCCCCACGACCAGAGCGAACATAGTACTGGCAGTCCAGGCCGCCATCCCGGTTAAACCGTTAGCTGTTGCCACTTCATTACGCCCAAAAACGTCCGATGACAGCGTAATCAGTGCGCCGGACAGCGATTGGTGAGCAAAGCCGCCAACACATAGCAGCGCGATAGCAGCATATGGGCTAGTGAACAGGCCAATAGTCCCCGGAGCGATCATCAGCAGGCCACCCATAGTGACCACTAACTTACGGGAAACAATCAGGTTAACTTTGAAATGTTTCTGGAAGAACGGCGGCAGATAGCCACCCAAAACGCAGCCCAGATCGGCAAATAGCATTGGCATCCAGGCGAACATGGCGATCTCTTTCAGGTTAAAGCCATAAGCTTTGAACATGAACAGCGGGATCCATGCGTTGAACGTACCCCAGGCAGGTTCCGCCAGGAAACGTGGGATCGCAATCCCCCAGAACTGACGGTTACGGATAATTTGTAATGCAGACATCTTTTTAGAGTTAGCGGTGGAATGCTGTGCTTCCTGGCCACTGAGGATGTATTCACGTTCTTCGTCAGTCAGCTTTTTCTGATCTTTCGGGTGTTTGTAAAGGATTAGCCAGGCAATCGCCCAAATCAGGCTGAGCACACCGGTGATGATAAATGCCATCTGCCAACTGTGCATCACGATAGCCCACACCACTAATGGTGGTGCGATCATGCCACCGATAGAGGAGCCGACGTTAAAGTAACCCACGGCGATGGAGCGTTCTTTTGCCGGGAACCATTCGCTACTGGCTTTCAGGCCCGCAGGGATCATAGCAGCCTCTGCCATACCTACCGCGCCACGAGCGATGGCTAAACCGCCCCAACTGCTGGCTAATGCGGTGCTCATACAGAAAATGGCCCACATAATGGCAAACATGGCATAGCCCACTTTGGTGCCCATCACATCCAGAACATAACCGGCTACCGGTTGCATTAAGGTGTAAGCAGCAGAATAAGCGGCGATAATATAGGAGTATTGCTGTGTCGTGATATGTAACTGCTCTTGCAACGTCGGTGCGGCAACGGCAATAGCGTTACGTGTTAGGTAACCCAATATGGTGCCAACGGTGACCAAAGCGATCATGTACCAGCGTAAGCCTTTAATTTTACGCATCATTTGTAACTTTCTCCCAGTCTGAGATTACTGCTATGAAAGACAGCCTAACGTCGCATTTCATGGCGCAATTTGGTCCAATCCGACATCACTGTGCATGCGGTGGCACCTTACCCTCCTTATTGAGAGCCGTAGTGCTGTTACGGTTCTCACTCTGTGTCAGTCCCTTTGGGCCAAATCAATGCGCTTGATAAATCCACGCGAATGAGATGACTGATGGCGACGCAACAATAACTTGTCATACAGATTTAAAAGTTGAGTGATATCACAAAAACCACTTTTCAATTAGGGAATAATAGAACCCGACAGACCTAGCGCCGCAAGGGGCTAAATAGACGATAAATGTTGAGTATTTGTTCTTTTTGTTAGGTTTTAGCGATCTCTATCCATAAAAAAGTGCTGGACGATAGATTAAATTGGTGTGATAACTTCGCGATAACAGAAAGCAGTACTCTAAGATGTACTCAAGTGAGGAACCTAATATGTCGCAGTTTTTAACCGAAGACTTTTTGCTGGATACTGAATTCGCCCGTCGTCTGTACCATGACTATGCAAAAGATCAGCCGATCTTTGATTATCACTGCCATTTACCGCCTGAACAGATCGCAGAAAACACTCGTTTTAAGAATATGTATGACATCTGGTTGAAAGGTGACCACTATAAATGGCGTGCCATGCGAACTAATGGTGTAGCAGAACGTCTGTGTACCGGCGATGCCAGTGACCGCGAGAAGTTCGACGCTTGGGCGGCAACGGTTCCTCATACTATCGGTAACCCGTTGTATCATTGGACACATCTTGAATTACGTCGGCCATTTGGTATTACAGGTAAGCTGTTATCTCCTGCAACGTCAGAAGAAATCTGGCAACGCGGTAACGAGCTATTGGCACAGGACAGCTTCTCTGCGCGCGGCATTATGCAGCAGATGAATGTAAAAATGGTCGGCACCACCGATGACCCGATTGACGACCTGCGCCACCATAAAGCTATTGCCGCCGATGGCAGCTTCAAGATTAAAGTATTGCCAAGCTGGCGTCCGGATAAAGCCTTCAATATTGAAGCCGCCGGTTTTAACGACTATATGCAACGTCTGGAAGCCGCCGCCGATACCTCTATCAGCCGCTTTGTCGATCTCTGTAGCGCATTGAACCAGCGGATGGATCACTTTGCCGCGCATGGTTGTAAAGTCTCTGACCACGCGCTGGATGTGGTGGTGTACGGTGAAGCTGATGAAGCCACTCTGGATGCGATTCTGGCGCGTCGTCTGGCGGGTGAACAGCTAAGCCCCGAAGAAATCGCTCAGTTTAAAACCGCTGTTTTATTATTCTTGTCTGGCGAATATCACCGACGTGAATGGGTGCAGCAGTATCATATCGGGGCTCTGCGTAACAATAACAGCCGCATGTTTAATCTGGTGGGGCCGGATATTGGTTTTGACTCCATCAATGACCAACCACTGGCACAGCCACTGTCTCGTTTATTGGATGCTCAAGGTCTGCGTAATGCGCTGCCCAAAACCATTATTTACTGCCTGAACCCACGGGATAACGAAGTGATCGGCACTATGGTCGGTAACTTCCAGGGTGAAGGTGTTACCGGGAAAATGCAGTTCGGTTCCGGCTGGTGGTTTAACGATCAGAAAGATGGTATGCAGCGTCAGATGACCCAACTGGCACAGCTTGGTTTGCTAAGCCGCTTTGTTGGCATGCTGACCGATAGCCGCAGCTTCTTGTCTTATACCCGCCATGAATACTTCCGCCGCATTCTGTGCCAGATGATTGGCCGCTGGGTTACAGATGGTGAAGCACCGGCGGATATTGAACTGCTGGGTTCAATGGTGAAAAACATCTGTTTTGATAACGCGAAGCAATATTTCGCCATCGAACTCTAACTTATTATTTATTTAACGCTCGGTTGTAAGCGTTATGAGATGAACCCTGATGCAAACCCTGAACCGTCGTGACTTTCCTGGCCGTAGCCACCCTGACAAAATCATTCAATTTGGCGAAGGTAACTTCCTGCGTGCTTTTGTTGATTGGCAAATTGACTTACTGAATGAACATACCGATTTGAATGCTGGGATCGTGGTGATCCGACCGATCGATACCGATTTCCCACCTTCACTCAGTACGCAAGATGGCCTGTATACTGCGGTGATCCGTGGTTTGAACCAACAGGGCGAAGCGGTGCGTGAATTCCGCCTGATCCGCTCGGTTAACCGTGAAATCAATGTCTACCGTCAATTTGATGAATATCTGGCGCTGGCCCGTGATGCCAATATTCGCTTTATGTTCTCCAACACCACCGAGGCGGGTATTGCCTGGAATGAAGCAGATCAGTTCAGCGATGCGCCTCCGAGTTCTTTCCCGGCGAAATTGACACGTTTGTTGTTCGCACGCTTTGAGCATTTTGCCGGTGCGGCGGATAAGGGTTGGGTATTACTGCCTTGTGAACTGATTGATTACAATGGCGAAGCGCTGCGTGAACGGGTATTGCGCTATGCCAACCATTGGCAATTACCAGCGGCTTTTACTCAGTGGTTGACGGAAAACAACACCTTCTGCTCAACGTTAGTTGACCGTATTGTCACGGGTTATCCGCGTGATGAAGTCGCCGAGTTGCAAAGCGAACTGGGTTATCAGGATAGCTTCCTGGATACGGCAGAGTATTTCTATCTGTTTGTTATTCAAGGGCCAAAAGAGCTGGCACAAGAACTACGTCTGGATAAACTCGATCTGAATATCCGTATCGTTGATGACATTAAACCGTATAAAGAACGTAAAGTTGCCATTCTGAACGGCGCTCATACTGCACTGGTGCCCGTGGCATACCTCGCTGGGCTGGACACTGTCGGCCAGACGATGGATGACGCACTCATCAGCAGCTTTGTAGAGAAAACTATTACCGAAGAGATTGTGCCGGTGTTGGATTTACCGCAAGACGAACTGCTGTCATTCTCTCAGGCGGTATTGAGCCGTTTCCGCAATCCGTTTATTCAGCATCAACTTCTATCTATAGCATTGAATGGTATGACAAAGTTTCGTACCCGTATCTTGCCGCAATTACTGACTTATCAGCAGCAGCAAGGCAAGTTACCCCCACGCCTGACCTTTGCATTGGCGGCACTTATCGCCTTTTATCGTGGTGAACGTGATGGTCAAACTTATCCGTTGCAGGATGATGCTCATTGGCTGGAGCGCTATTCAACGCTGTGGAGTGGTGTAAAACATAACGACATTACTCTGGCTGAGTTGGTTAACCGCGTATTGTCCGATGCTAACCACTGGGGGCAGGATTTGACTGCGGTACCGCAATTGGCAAATCAGGTGACAGAGCAACTGCAAACTATCGTTAGCAACGGTATGAGAGCTGCGGTAGCGGCATATAGCTAAAGGTTTAACTATGCAAAGTATTATAAAAATTCACCCGTTGGATAACGTTGCCGTTGCACTGCAAGATTTGGTTGCTGATGAGGTCATCGAAAGCGGGGAGTCTAGCGTTAAGCTGGCTCAGCCAGTGGTGCGGGGCCATAAATTTGCCTTAACGGCTATCGAACCTGGGCAAATGATTGTTAAATATGGTTTGCCTATCGGCCATGCATTAACGCTGATCCAGCCGGGTGAACATATCCATTCGCAAAATGCCAAGACTAACCTCAGTGATCTGGATGAGTATCAATATCAGCCGGAATTCAGTGAACTGCCACCACAAATGGCGGATCGTGAGATACAAATCTATCGCCGGGCCAATGGCGACGTGGGAGTGCGCAACGAACTGTGGCTGGTTCCTACCGTCGGCTGTGTTAATGGCATTGCGCGCCAGATCCAGCAACGTTTTTTGAAAGAAACGCAGGATGCTGAAGGTATTGATGGCGTCTATCTGTTCAGCCACCCCTTCGGCTGTTCACAATTGGGTCAGGATCACGAAAATACCCGTACCATGCTGCAAAACATGGTGCGTCACCCCAATGCGGGGGCTGTGCTGGTGATTGGCTTGGGTTGTGAAAACAATCAGGTAGACGTTTTCCAGAGCACCTTGGGCAAAGTGGATGATGATCGCGTGCACTTTATGGTCTGTCAGCAGCAGGATGATGAAGTTGAAGCCGGTTTGGAGCATCTGCGCGCTCTGTATCAGGTGATGCGCAATGATAAACGGGTGCTGGGTAAGCTGAGTGAACTGAAGTTTGGTCTGGAATGCGGCGGTTCTGATGGCTTGTCAGGGATTACTGCCAACCCATTGTTGGGGCGTTTCTCTGACTATGTTATTGCCAATGGCGGTACATCGGTTCTGACTGAAGTTCCGGAAATGTTTGGTGCCGAACGTATTCTGATGAGCCGTTGTCGCGATGAAGCCACGTTTGAAAAGACGGTCAATATGGTCAATGACTTCAAACAGTACTTTATTGCACATAACCAACCGATTTATGAAAACCCATCACCGGGCAATAAAGCGGGTGGTATCACCACGCTGGAAGAGAAATCACTGGGTTGTACCCAAAAAGCGGGGCAGAGCGAAGTGGTTGATGTGCTGAAGTATGGTGAGCGCTTGCAACGCCCTGGCCTGAATTTACTCAGTGCGCCGGGCAATGATGCGGTGGCAACCAGTGCATTAGCCGGTGCTGGCTGCCATATGGTGCTGTTCAGTACCGGTCGCGGCACACCTTACGGTGGTTTTGTACCAACAGTAAAACTGGCAACGAACAGTGAACTGGCGGCTAAGAAACCACATTGGATTGATTTTGATGCTGGCAAGCTGATTCATGGCACTTCCATGGATTCGCTGTTGACTGAGTTTGTTGATTTGATTGTCGAGATTGCCAACGGGAAACCCGCGCGCAATGAAGTGAATGACTTCCGTGAACTGGCGATCTTTAAAAGTGGTGTCACTTTGTAAAGTACCAAGGGGGGCGATATCAGCCCCCCAAGAGTCGATGATAACTTAACTTAGACCGTTTTACGGCTTGCCAGCGGATCAGCATTTGCCAGCCGGGCATCGTCTGCCTGGCAGGCCGCGGCGGTAAATATGACGTCAGTTGAGGAGTTCAGCGCGGTTTCGGCTGAATCTTGCAGCACACCAATGATGAAACCAACGGCGACCACTTGCATTGCCACTTCGTTCGGGATCCCGAACATGCCGCAAGCCAGCGGGATCAGTAACAGCGAGCCGCCAGCTACACCAGATGCGCCACAGGCACAGATCGCGGCTACCACACTCAACAGCAGAGCTGTGGGTAAATCAACCGGAATACCCAAGGTATGAACCGCCGCCAGAGTCAGTACGGTGATGGTGATCGCCGCACCGGCCATATTGATGGTGGCACCTAACGGAATCGAAATGGAATAAGTATCCTCGTGCAAGTTCATCTTCTTGCACATTTCCATATTTACCGGAATGTTAGCGGCTGAACTGCGGGTAAAGAAGGCGGTAACGCCACTTTCACGCAGACAGGTAAACACCAGCGGATAGGGATTACGACGCGTTTTCCAGTAAACAATCAGTGGATTAACCACTAATGCTACCAATAACATACAGCCAATCAAGACTACCAGCAGTTGCGCATAATTCAGTAATACACCAAAACCCGTCTCTGCCATAGTGGATGCTACCAGGCCAAAAATACCCAGTGGCGCAAAACGAATAACCACGCGCACCACTTTGGTCACAGCATCAGACATATCATTAATTAATGCTTTAGTGGTATCCGCCGCGTGACGTAAGGCAACACCCAAACCCACTGCCCAGGCCAGAATTCCGATATAGTTTGCATTAAGCAGCGCGTGGATTGGGTTAGCAATGATGCTGTTGAGTAAACCTTTCATCACTTCTACTATTCCGCTTGGCGGGGTGATTTCGGCGGTATTGGTAGCCAGAATTAGAGTTGATGGGAATATAAAACTAACCACCACAGCAATCAGTGCCGCTGAAAAGGTGCCCAACAGATATAGGAACAGAATAGGGCGAATACTGGTTTTTTGACCTTGCTTATGGTTGGCAATCGAGGCCATCACTAGCATCAGAACCAGAATCGGGGCAACCGCTTTTAATGCGCCCACGAACAGTGTACCCAGCAAACCGACGGCTATCGCAGCTTGGGTGGATACCAATGCTAAAACAATACCTGCGACTAAGCCGATAATTATCTGTTTAACCAAACTACCACGGGCGATAAACCCGATAAATCCTGATTGTGTCTTTTCCATAGTTTCCAGTGATACCTCTTCCCAAGTTAAACTTGTTTTATTTTTTTTGCCTATCTAGTACTCAAACCGGAACGGGGCTGAGTATGACTCTTCACACCTGTAACTTAATCTTATTTGTAACTAGGTGTGTTTGCATGGTCAGTATAAGGGAATCTATTGGGCAGGAAAGAGTCAATTAGCAAAATCTAATGAGGATCAATATTTCATAACATTTTGTTTACATTTATGTGATCGCAATAACATTTTGCTGTTGACGGTATATGCGGGATAAATACGGGGTGATAACCACCCCGTATAATAGATTGTAGCGTTAGAGTGATTACTTATGGTTAGACTTATCTGCTGTTGCACGGTGGTCTGCACGATGATTTGCCCAGGCGTTAATGAGCAATGTCAGTGCCAAAATGCCGGCTACCACGCCTAATGAAATGCCAATAGGGATATGGAACAGATCGATAATCATCATCTTGACACCGATAAACACCAGAATGACCGATAAACCGTATTTGAGCATTGAGAAGCGTTCGGCCACGTTTGCTAATAAGAAATACATGGCGCGCAGGCCCAAAATAGCAAACAGGTTAGAGGTCAACACAATAAAGGGATCGGTGGTCACCGCGAAAATAGCCGGGATACTGTCGACGGCAAAGATAACATCGCTCAACTCGACCAGAATCAATACCAACACCAGCGGGGTGGCATACAGCAGTCCGTTTTTACGCACGGTAAAGCGGTCGCCATGTAACTCGTCAGTCATACGCAGGTGATTACGGATCCAGCGTACCAGCGGTTTTTCGCCAATCGGCGTATTGTCTTCTTTTGCCATTGCCATTTTGATACCGGTAAATAGCAGGAAGGCACCGAACAGATACAGGATCCAACTGAATTGCGATACCAGCCAGCTTCCGGCGAAGATCATAATGGTACGCAGTACAATTGCACCCAAGACCCCGTAAATCAGCACCCGACGCTGTAAATTGGCAGGAACAGCAAAATAGCCGAACAGCATCAGCCAGACGAATACATTATCTACGGCAAGGGCTTTTTCAATCAAATAGCCGGTCAGGAAGGCGAGTGCTTGTTTATCGGCGATTTCACGGCCCACGGTTTCGGCCAGATACCACCAGAAACCGGCATTAAACAGCAAAGACAAGCTAACCCACACCAGCGACCAGCAGGCCGCCTGGCGCAGTGTCATGGTTTGTGAGCCACGACGCCCCTGCAACAGCAAGTCGATGGCGAGCATGATTGTCACGACAACAGCAAAACTACCCCACAATAAAGGAGTACCCACGGTATTCATCATCTAAAACCTCTTAAAAAACAAAACGGCCAACGTCGGAAGACGCCAGCCGCTATGTCTGAGCTGCAAGCAAACCTCGCCTTCCGGCAAGGTCTCACTTACAACATCGATAATGTCAACGCCCTAAAAGGACTTGTACATAATGAGGTTGCCCGGTAACCGGGTGCTTTCGCACCGTAATGACGGCAGACCGGCAATGAAGTTACTCCCCTTTGCCGCGCAAAAATAATAGAAAACCCCCCGCAGGTCAATCATTGAAACAAAAATTAGCTTACCGCAGGTGGCTGAGTATCGGCCGGGAACACAACACCAGTCTGACGGCGAATATCGGTCTGAATACGCGATGTCAGCAAAGAAAGCTGTAACCCATCGTGTTCCACCTGTTTATTTTCCACCAAATTGGCAAAAACCTCAGCTTCATACAGCATAGTATTAATATGCTGTGGCTGCGTCAGATCCTGTGAGTGGCTCCCACGGGGAGTAAAGGCAATAGATTGGCATTCAGAGATACTTTCAATAACCAACGAACCGCCTTCTCCCTGAATTTCACTGGGAATATCTGACTGGCTGACTTTTGAGTGAATTATAACCACATCAAAATCACCATAATTCAGACAAACCGTACCGTGGGCATCAACACCACTGGGTAGCAAGCTTGCACTGGCGAGCACTGATTTTGGCTCGCCCCATAATGCCAGCGAGCTTGCCAGGCAGTAGTAACCAATATCCATTATCGAGCCGTTAGAAAATGCCGGATTAAAGGTATTGGGATTTTCGCCGTTGAGATAACGCTGATAACGTGAGGAATACTGGCAGAAATTAATAAAAGCTTTACGTAGTTTCCCTATGCGCGGCAGTGACTGCTTTAGCTGAATAAAGTTAGGCAGATAGGCCGTTTTAAACGCTTCAAACAAGACCACTTCATGTTTGCGTGCGCAGGCAACCAGTGATTCGACTTCTGCCAGATTAGATGCCAGCGATTTTTCGCAAATAACATGTTTTTTATGGCTGAGGAACAGCTTAGCCTGAGAATAATGTAAGGAGTTCGGGCTGGCGATATACACCGCATCAATCTGATCACTCGCCGCCAATGCTTCCAGATTATCAAAGCAGTCAGTAACGCTATAATTCACGGCAAAATTTTGAGCTTGTTCCAGTTTACGAGAGTAAACAGCGACCAGTTTTATTTTGCCACTTTCATGGGCGGCATCAATAAAGCGCGCGGTGATCCAATTGGTGCCAATAACGGCTAAGCGAATCATAGTGAACTCCATTCCTACAGAAGAAAAACACGTTGGCCGCCAGATTATCATGCTCCGCAGGGCCACGGTTTGGTTTCTTACCCGCCATCTTTCAAATTGCAGGGGTGTTGGCTGATTTTCTGCACCATGAAATCTATTGGCTATACCTATCAACGGTTAGTAGATTGTGCCAAACAGATCCACGTGGGTCAGATACAGGCGAGTATCAAACTCTAGCTGATGATATTGCGGTTCCATATGGCAGCACAAACTGTAGAACGCTTTGTTGTGATCTTTCTCTTTTAAATGAGCCAGTTCGTGGACCACTATCATTTTCAGGAAGGCTTCTGGGGCATTTTTAAATACAGTGGCGACACGGATCTCGGCTTTGGCCTTCAATTTGCCGCCCTGCACTCTGGAAATAGCTGTATGGAGACCGAGCGCATGTTTCATCACCTGAATTTTACTGTCGTAGGCCACTTTACTGAGCGGTTGAGCATTACGCAGATACTGGTTTTTTAAATCAACCGCATATTGGTACAACATTTTATCGGTATTGTAATCATGAGGTTGTGGGTAGCGCTGACGTAATACACTCCCCAAACGTTGTTCAGTGATGAGTTGGTGTACCTGAGATTGTAAGTGTTCGGGGTAACCTTGCAGATAGGTCAGTTCCGGCATGTGTATTCGCTCTGGCTTAGTTGATGAATCCCCTTGGTCCTTGGCGCGACTGGTTGTCTACCGGCAACGCCAATGGTTTTAGGCATTTTGCCGATGATAGTAACGTTTTCCCGCCGTTTAGACAAAAGTCACTTACTTTGCATAAAAATAGGGACTAAAAATAGTCGGCTTACACACAATTTAGTCTTTCACAGCGCGGGGCACCCATATCAGCATCATTATTACGTTTTACTGATATGGGTGGTTTTAACTCAATGGGGAGTCACTGCAATCGTCACTCACTTAGAAACGATAATTTGCTCCCAAAGTGACTTGAGTATAGCTGTAGTGCTGGCCGCCAAATTGATAGCCTAAATGAGTCCACAACCGTAGGTCGCTGTTAATGTTAGCTTCAATACCTAGCTTAAGGTCAGCAATATTGCTGTTCCTTTGCGGTGTAACATTAATACTCATTAATTCTATTTTATTTTGTAACTGTTGTTTGATGACATTGATATTGGATAATTGTATTCCTTGATTCATTCGGCTATGAATCCAATTAGCTTCAAAGGAGGGGCTGATTTGCAGGGTTTTGGTCGATGATAAGGTTGCAATATCGAACTCCAGTGCGGTACGTACCCCTAGCGTGGTGGTCACCGCACTGTTTTCGTTAACCGTTATCTGTGTTTCATTAGTTTCTTCGTGCAGTAACCCACTGCTGCGCTGCCATACTACTTTCGCTTTAGGTTGTACAAATAGCCGGACATCTGCTTGTTCGATCAGTTGAGCTTTGTAGCCTGTTTCCAATGCAGTGGTAAACAGATAAGACTTATAACTCGCCCCAGTCACAACTTCTGACGCCTTAACTTGATTCTTGAACTTACCGTATTGCGTCAGCAGGTTAACGTAAGGCCCAGGTTTAGTGTGGTTATTGGCATACCAGATGTTATATAAGCCGAGGTTGTAACCTTCTACTGAACCATGCGATTGGTGATGGGATGAAGTGGAACGACTTTGGCTGGTGGCTTTACCAATACCGGCCGTTATCCCTAAGATCCCCAGGCCATTCTCACCGCTGCTCCATTGACTTATTGCCCCGCCAAACTGAGTTGAATAGCGGGTTCCTTTTGTGTGGAGTTGGTTCTGACCTGAGTTAAACCGGTTTTTTGCCCCAGTGGTATTTAGCCACATATTGGTGATTTTCTTCTTACCGGTTATTGGGTCGGTGTAGGGGGTTGCTTCTTGGCGGTGCTGTAAGTCATCTGTTATAAACATTTGTTGAGCCGCCATCAGGTTAGCAATATAGCTACCGGCCTGCGGAGTATGGCTAATGATAGGGGTTGATTTGAGTATGGGTTTAGGGGTGGGCTGCGTTTTAGGTTTTGGGGCCGGTGGTGGTGGTTTTTTAGCCGTTTGGGTTTCAGCTATTGTTGCGCTAACTTCAGGTTTAGCGTGGAGCAATAAGTTAGATATTGGATGAGATAGTATTGTCTGACTGACATTACCCACCTCAGTAACAACATCATTAACTTCAGTGCCCAGAGTATCTTCGATAACTTTTTCATGCGTAGTATCTGAAGTAGCCTTGATGGGCGGTGTGTCAGTCAGCAATTTTAGAAGTCCTTGTACAAATTCCTGTTGTTTGATCGCTGCTGATGCTTTTGCTTTTTCTCGAATCCTCTCAAGGTCTTGTTCGCGCCACATTTTTTGTGCTTTTGCCCAATTAGCTGAGTTCTGTTGCTCATGTAATACTTGTGCGTTTGCTCTTCTTAAGAAGTCATTATGGTCCGTTCCGTCAGCAGCGATAAATGGGTCTGGCCCGTAAATATGAAACTCGTCATAGCTATCAGCCCAGGCAATGCTACTACTCAATACCAATAACACTCCACCGATGGCTTTGGCGCATGGTGATAAATGATAATTGGTATGATTTGAGGGGATGGTCTGGGTAAGGGAACGGCGTTCCAGCAGAATAATATTTAATATAGACATTGTTGGGTTACCTTCCTTGTAATTAATATTTAAACGTTTTTATTACGCGCAATATGATTTGCAATTATAGATTGCAGACTTGATATACAAATAACTTCCAATCGTGTTAACTTTTTAAAAATAAAAGAATTAAATAACAAACTATCAAGTAACTGATAATTTGTTATTTAATTGTTTTGGTGAATGCCTGATAATAGATACTAATAATCTTTATTGGTGTTGCGGGGCCATTTTAAGTCGATTTCAAGAAAAATTGAGTCGATTGGTAATGAATTAACATGAAATTAAGTCTTGGTAACGATTGGTGCCGGGGTAAAATACGTCCTTCATTAAGCTATCTTAAGCCGTTTGTGAAATTATTTTCTCTGTCATGCTGCAAGCATTCTTCTCGTTTTGCTGGCCTGGGTTGCGATAAAACGGCATTAAAGCAAAAAAACATTTTACTGATCGCCCGTTTTAGGGGATAAACAGCCCAAATTTATTATTCAGGAGCGGTGATGAGCCAACTCTCTCTGGAAACGCAAAGTCTTGAGCTTGAGCGTTTTCCGCCACAAGAAAATTCTACCACCCTACAGGCGTGGGAAGCAGCAGATGAATATCTGCTACAACACATTGATTTAAGTCAGATTGATGGTCGATCGGTACTGGTGTTTAACGATCAGTTTGGTACGCTGGCCTGTGCTTTACACGCTTATCGTCCATTCAGTGTCAGTGACTCTTATATGAGCCAATTGGCAACAGCGCATAACTTGCGTTTAAATCATCTGGATGAAGAGGCGGTCACCCTGCTAAGTAGCATTGACGCTTTGCCAGAAGCCCCTAAGCTGGTGGTGATTAAAATCCCTAAAGCATTGGCGCTGTTGGAGCAGCAATTACAGGCTTTACGCCGTGTGGTCGCACCGGATACGGTGATTATTGCGGGGGCAAAATCCCGCGATGTGCATAACTCGACGCTGCAATTGTTTGAAAAAATTCTGGGGCCGACCAAAACCACGCTGGCATGGAAAAAAGCACGTCTGATCCACTGTGAAGTTGCTGATATCCCACTGGCAGAGGCACCCGCCACTACCGACTGGCCGCTGGCGAATACCGAATATGTTATCCATAACCATGCTAACGTCTTTTCCCGTAATAATCTGGACATCGGTGCGCGCTTCTTTATGGAGATCCTGCCGTATGATGTTACCGGGAAAATAGCCGATCTGGGTTGTGGTAATGGTGTTGTCGGCTTGATTGCGTTGGAACAAAACCCACAAGCAGAAATGCTGTTTGTGGATGAGTCCTACATGGCAGTGGCATCCAGTGAACTGAATATCACCTATAACCGCCCACAAGACTTGTCACGCTGTGAATTTATGGTGAGCCATGGGCTGGCCGGTGTTGAGCGTGAGAGCCTGCAACTGGTGCTCTGCAACCCACCTTTCCATCAACAACATGCAGTCAGTGACCATGTAGCCTGGCAGATGTTCTGTGATGCCAAACGTTGTCTGGAGGTGGGCGGGGCGCTAATGATCGTCGGTAACCGTCACTTGGATTACTTCCACAAACTTAAACGTTTGTTCGGTAACTGTGAAACGCTGGATTCAAACCAGAAGTTTATGGTGCTGAAGGCCGTGAAAACGGCCTCATCCCGTTCAGAAGGCGGCGGTTCGGGTAGTCTTGATATGTCGTATAGCGATTTCTAATCGCCCTTCGTACTTGAAATCGCAGGGGGTGATGTCAGCTACCCCCTGCGGCTACTTATCTGTCTACTAAATAGCCAGCGCCAGACGCGTCCCTTGATCGATCGCCCGGCGGGCATCCAGCTCACTTGCTACGTCAGCACCACCAATCAAATGCACTGTTTTCCCCATATCCAGTAAGGGTCGATGCAATTCCCTGCGCGGCTCCTGACCGGCGCAGATAATGATGGTATCGACGGGCAAGCAACGGGTCTGTTCCGCATGGGTGATATGCAAACCTTCATCATCAATACTCTCGTAGTTAACACTGTTGAGCATCTTCACGCCGCGCATCGCCAGACTGGTGCGGTGGATCCAGCCGGTAGTTTTACCCAAGCCTTCGCCGACCTTACTGGCTTTCCGCTGTAACAGGAAAATCTGCCGTGGTGATGGATGCACTTTGGCCCCCTCCACAGATAAGCCTCCCCGCTGTGCCAGATTCTGGTCAATGCCCCATTCGCGACTGAATGCGTGGCTATCCAGACTACTGGGATCACCGAATTGGCTGAGATATTCAGCAGTATCAAAACCAATCCCACCGGCACCGATAATTGCCACTCGCTCGCCGACCGGTTTTTTATCACGCAATACGTCCAGATAGGTAAGCACTTTCGGATGGTCAATACCCTTGATGGCTGGCAAGCGTGGCTGGATGCCACAGGCGAGGATCACTTCATCAAAGTTAGCTAATTGCTGTGGCTGCACCAGGGTATTTAACCGCTGAATGACACCATGGAGTACCAATTGACGGCGGAAATAGCGCAGTGTCTCGTAGAACTCTTCTTTGCCGGGTATCTGTTTGGCAATATTGAATTGACCACCAATGTCTGCAGCGGCATCAAATAGCGTTACCTGATGGCCACGGCTGGCAGCAGTCACCGCAAAAGCCAATCCGGCAGGGCCGGAACCCACTACGGCTAATTGTTTTGGCGTTTCTGTCGGCAAAACCGGCATTTCGGTTTCACGGCAGGCTCGCGGATTCACCAGACACGAGGTCAGTTTGCCTTCGAAAATCTGATCCAAACAAGCCTGATTACAGCCTATACAGGTATTAATTTCATCCGCCCGATCCTGTGCCGCCTTTTGGACAAAAGCGGCATCGGCGAGGAATGGGCGTGCCATCGACACCATATCCGCACAGCCATCCGCCAATACTTGCTCTGCTACTGCGGGGTCATTGATCCGGTTGGTGGTGATCAGCGGAATAGCCACTTTCCCCATCAATTTGCGTGTTACCCAACTGAACCCGGCCCGTGGCACCATAGTCGCAATGGTAGGGATCCGCGCTTCATGCCAACCAATGCCGGTATTAATCAGGGTCGCACCGGCTTGTTCGACGGCCTGCGCCAACTGCACTATCTCATCCCAACTGGAACCATCCTCCACCAGATCGAGCATCGACAGACGGTAAATCAGAATGAAATTCGGCCCGGTGGCCTGTCGGACTGCACGTACAATTTCTAAGGCAAAACGCATCCGACGGGTAAAATCCCCGCCCCAGTGGTCATCGCGTTGATTGGTTCGGGCCGTTAGGAACTGATTAATGAGATAACCTTCAGATCCCATCACCTCAACGCCGTCGTAACCGGCTTGCTTGGCTAACAGCGCGCAGTGGGCGAAGTCGGCAATGGTCTGTAGCACTTCATCGCCACTTAATGCCTGCGGGGCAACGGGGTTGATGGGGGCTTGCAAGGCTGAGGGGGCCACTGGCTGTTTCTGGTAGCTATAACGACCTGCATGGAGAATTTGTAACGCAATTTTACCGCCTGCCCGATGCACGGCATCGGTAACTAGTTGATGATGCGGCACTTGTGTTACGTCATTCAGTACCGATGCGCCCTGATACACCACCCCTTTTTTATTGGGTGCAATGCCACCAGTAACAATCAGGCCGACACCACCGGCGGCCCTTTCGGCATAGAAAGCCGCCAGGCGCTGTGGGCCATCGGGCAATTCTTCCAATCCGGTGTGCATTGACCCCATTAACACGCGATTTTTCAGGGCAGTAAAGCCAAGGTCAAGGGGGGTGAGCAGGTGAGGGTAAGCTAACATTGCAGTCTCCATCGGGTGTACTTCTGGCTATATTGGGTATAAATCAACTCAATACAGCCAAACCATTATTGTTATTTCTCTGCCACCCTAGCCGAGTTCGGCAAGTGGTCGGATGAGATTTTTATTCAAATTTAGACGGTGCTGTGCAGCTTGGGAAATCGCAATGTGCTGATTGTGATAGCCGTCATGAATATGACCGCGTTTTATTCAATGGCAGCAAAACTAAAAGGCTTTCTGTCGTCGGCCGATAAACCGTTTACCGTACAGGCTTGACTCGTTAGAGAATATTTCCAGGGCAGCGGTATCGCCGTTCACGATACCGCTCAGGGGGAGAGCTATGAATTGCGTTTATATAAACCAGCGACCATAAAGCAGCTAAATGAACTGAATAACATCTCAATCCCGACCAATGTGGTTACCATCGTGATCGACATCAATGGCCCGGCACTGACCAGTAGATAGGTAATTATCAGGTCCAGCACCCCAAGCAAGATTTGTAGCCATGCCCCCGGTACTCCCCACATTTTAACGCCGGTAATCAACCGGATCACCCCACCAAAGGCAAACAATACCGCCAGCACCACCGCCAGACTGATCATGCCTATTGCTGGATTGGTAATGAATACATAACCCATTACGAGATATGCCACGCCCAGTAAAATACCGGTCACCATGGGCCATACGTCGTGAGAGCGGCGGTTAGCGACCATACCTATGACCATTGCAATACCACTGAGCAGCAGCAGGACACCGATGATCTTGCTCAGTACGACACCGGATGCTAATGGATTAATCAGGCAGAAAATCCCGCCTAACAGCAGTAGAACGGCAATGACCCGCATGATCAGTCGCTGTTTTTTTAGCGTACCTTCATCAAGGTTCATCAGGTATTTCTGATCTATATTTAGCATAACGATGACTCCTGTATGATCTGAACTCAGTTAACGATAACTATCATGAGTATAGGTTGAACAATAGATATATAAATAAAATTTATGATATTCAACTAATTATACCGTGGAATATTTCCTGTACGTCAGATGTAAAAATAGCATTGCGACGGCACTTATCATCGCGCCAAGAACACAAACACCTGACCAACCTGCATTTGCATCGACTGTCGTTGTACTGATGGCGCTGCCAATTGAGTGAAACAACATATAACCCGCACAACGACAGCCATCAGGCCGATAATCAGCATCGCCCATCAATAGCAGTGAAAAAGTAGGGACAAGACTCACCAAAATCAATGCCTCAGCAGATAACAATAACTGCCCGATAATTAATTTTCGACGATCCCAACGATTACCCAACAGTACAATGAATATCAACCCCAGGGCATAACCTGACGGTGTCGGGGTAACCACCAGACCAATCGTCAACGGGCTAACGTTAAGATCCGTTGCCATAATATCCAGCAGGGACGGGTGCTGAATTCCAGCGAATCATGCAGGAAATCAGCATTCCGCTACACCTCAGAGAGGGGATAGACGTCGTCGCTTACGGAATTTCACTCTATAATCCAGATGCTTACTACCTAATGCATGCCTGTGATAGTCTGAGGTGTTAGCGCGTGCTGAGGCGTGTTTTTACAGCAGTGATGGATGGCGTTTCGGGCCGCGAATGGCAATTATTGAGCGCATTGAGAGCAGCCTGAAATCAGTGATCTCCATGCCGGTAAATGCCATCGAGGCTTTAAGACGATAGCCTATACATCACCCTATAAAGTTTAACTGCGCGATAACGGCGATTGGCATGGCTTTCTCACTTAAACATTTTATCCACCAGAGGGCGCTTTCTCTTTTGCGGCACGTATGGCTTCCAGCCTGTCCTGCATATCAGGATGGGTACTCAGCCACTCCGTCATGTCAATTCGAGTTTCAGCCCCCGGCATTGCTACTTGTTGCAACCGATGATAAATATCTTCCATGGCCGACAACGAACGCCCTTCGTGCTGCATTTCGGCTATTGCCCAGGAATCTGCCTCACGTTCTATCGCGCGGGAGAACTGCATCTCATGTACAAATGAGGCCGATTGTAACAGCGTATCGCCAATACCATTGACATCACCCGTCATCCACATCAAGGTCAATGCGACCAACGATGAACGCACCAGCATTCGCATCGAGTGGCGGTAGGCGTGGTGCCCCATCTCATGCAACATCACCGCAGCCAAGGCATCATCGCTGGTAGTCAGCTTGATCAAATCGTCACTTAACACCATTGTGCCATCAGGTAACATGAAGGCATTGGCTGTCATCGGCGCTGTCATCAATATCAGTTTGGGCGGAGTACGTTCCTGCTGCATTTGTACGGGCATCACCTGTACAAATAATTGTTGAATCGCCTGTTGCCGCTCGGCGGGCAACTGTGAAGGTTTAAACCCACTATGTTGTAGAAGTTTAAATGAGTGCTCCCCCAGCTTCTGCTCCGCAACCGTTGGAATACGCAGCGCAATTTCACTGCTCGCCCAAGGAAGTAGCACATAAATGTAAGCTAAGATAAGCATTATGGTCATCAGCAACGCCAGCAATACCCCGCGTTTATGGCGTTCTAAGCGGTGTACCAACCCAGGTGAACGCCGTTGATACAGCCATTGACGGAACAACGCATCATCGGTGGGGACAAAACGACCACCATCAGGAAATGTCAGGTTCAGCGGAATAGTACCCAGTGAATCAGAAACACTGAGTTGCGACAGAGAGATAAAATGTTGTTTCCCATCGCGCAGCAATGTCACGTTATCTCCCAGGTCATTCAGCAGTAACCGGGCCACCTCGCGGGTGGCCCGGCCTGGACACTGATAATATCCTTGAAGGATCACTGACGTTTACTCAAAAGCGGGTTCCCAGATCGAGCATCTGTACTGTTTCTTCGGCGGTGGCATCATTCGCGGTATCCTGATGAGCCTGGATATTGAGTAAAGACAGGTCACCTTCAATTTTAGTTGAATGGGCCAGATAGCGTGCATGACGCACTTCTGCCACTGGCGCAGCAAACCCCAATGAGAACACAGTTATCAGGCTATTAGTAATCAAAAGACCCATATATTGTAGGGTTTTCATCGAGGAGTGCAGCTTGATTTCACCTTGCAATGTTGTTTGACTAAACAGGTAATTACGTTGTGCCACCGTGCGGTAGCTACTGGAACTCATTGATCCTAGCAGTAACACCACTATCATTAGTAGCAAGTTGCCAGCATTATTAATGATCAGCGCACCAGCCATGGCATCGGTCACTTCAGCAGATAAGGCTAGTTGGGACAGACCGAGCAAAAACGAACCGGCGAATATCATGGCGATGACAAAAAATAGCATAAAAATCAAAGTGCTGATTAAGTGTATTTTAATAAAGACTGATTTTTTTAGCGTGGTAATAAAAGATGAATTGCCAAAAGACAGATTATTAACATATAGATTCTGTTGTAACGTTGCCATAATGCCGTTGATAACGGCCAGCAGAGGTAACAACAAAATAGCAGAGATAACGGCTAGTGTTATAACGGCAGAAAGGCTGTTCACGGTATAGCCTATCATTACCATGAGACAAATAGCGGCATACAACCCGATAATTAACAGTAGCGGGCAAAATAGCAATACCCAATAAGCACGCCCAGTCTGGCAGTGATAATTAAAACGAACACCACGATAGCTTGTCATAATTGCATTGTAGCGCCAACTGCGGAGAATAATCCATGGCACCGATGCCAGAAACGCCAGCGCGACCACGAGGGCAAACTGTGGGGTCACCGCCAATAATATATAGAATAAAATTATGCTGCCAATAACTAATAAACGCCCTTTAAGGAGTTGTACTGGCTGTGCGTGATAATCAAAACGATCACCGTTTAACTCGGTATTACCATAGAAGTAACGGCGGCGTCGAACGGTGGCCCATGCAGAATAAATACCGAGTGTAATTACCGTTAGCAGCAAATTAACCAACCAGATAGCGAAGTATTCGCTACCTTTACCTTTGAAACTCATTTCATACAGTGTTTTATTTTGCATTATTTTATCGTCCATAACCCTTTTATCCTAGAAATAATATAATCTGTCTATATGTCCCTATTTTTATTAACAATAGAGTTATGGGTATAAAAAATTCCATTATAATCACAAGACAGTAAATTTCGCGCATAATAATATAAATGCGGTAATAATCGCAAATGATGTTTTATTTGTTCTGCATATTATAATCAATAAAATTAATGTAACATATTGATTTAATATCATATATTTTATTTTGGTTCATCATAAATTATCCTGAAGACTAATTTATATTTTACGACTCTATGGGGTAGCGTTCTTGGCAGTAAGATAATTCTTGTGTGGGCGCTATTTTACTTAAGTATATATCTTGGTTAGATCGTGTTTATACACTAACAGTATACTGAGTCGGTTCTGTTATGGGCCTGAATGATATAAACGGGTGATCTAAAAAATCTGACCAGTAGGAATGATTCTTTTTCTCTTACGCCGCAGATATTTTCTAATTAAGAAATATTATTAATATTACTCATTATATTTTTAACTGAGTGTCTGGAATGACTTGACACTGACAGAATCAAGAACAGGGAGTACGAATAATGACAAATATACTCGATACTCCGTGCCAATTGTCATTGGCACGATCACTAAACCCCCAAGGGCATCTGCTGCTTTATTTCACTTCATACGAAACACCACCAGCCTAACGGACGGCACCAAACGGGGCGCATATCACGCCGTAAACGTATCTGAACATCCGCAGGTAGTCATTATTGGCGAAGGGTTGGTATCGGGACAAAGGCAAGCATGACCGTGACGCAATGGTGTTCTACACCTTCCCGGCTGCGTTCGAACAAGTGGACGAGGCTATCAGCGTAAGTCACCGCGCATTGATGGCCGTCAGATCAATGTCTACGTGATCCAGCACATGCCGGAAAGTAGCCAGCCAGACGAATAATTATTTATCACATGCGAGGTTTTTATGTTGGTTCAGTTAGTTCAGTTGGTTCAATACGTAAATATGTTTGTTTTATAAGGAATTTAATTTCCATTTTGAACCAACACTGAACCAACAAACGGGGCTTTTGAATCAACATTTGAGGCTATGAACTGTGAGAGGTCTTCACTGGCTGGCTAAGAATTATACAGGGCACCCACTGAACCAACACGAAAGTAGCGTTTGTTGGTTCAGAGATTCATATTTTTTCTTTTAAAAACAATCGTCTTTATAAATTTAACCAACTGAACCAACATACTTTTGCTTATATATACAAAAAAAACTACCCACTCAAATCCATAATCAACTGTTAAATTGATGGTTAGATTTAATACGATTAAAATCTCAAGTTATCTACTTAATTGATTTTAAATCTTTCTTTTGGCGGGTGGCTTTTCGTCGATATCCTGCGACTGGACGACAACCCCCTAAGAAATATAAGGTGATGCCGGTGCGACTAACCCCACAAGGAATGGGATATGAGCTTGAACCTGCCCGGAAGCTATTTGTACTACCTTTCAAAAGATAATCTGGCCCCCGAAGAATACGANAGATAAATCAACATCTTGCAGAACAGCATGTTCGTACATGCGAAACTTTCGTAGGTCAGCCCTCTGGTGCTTCCTTGGCCTTCTTGCGCTTACGGCGTTTGATCTCACCTTGCAAAGCAGCCACGACAAATTGCGAGGTACTTTCACCGTCATCTTTCACTAATTCAACTTCATCAATAACTTCATGCGGAACTCTGGCATGTATTTTTTGTGATTTGGCATTAACGCTACCTGTTGCCATTACTGAATCCTCAATCATTTGGTGGAACACAGTATACACAAAAAATAAATTAATAAAATGGTTGAAGTGGAACACTGTTGATGTTTATAGTGTGTTCCACCTTGGGGCTTTAGATGCTCAAGAAATAACGAAGCCCGGAAGTGCGCTAACACTAACCGGGCCTCTTACCACCAACGATAGAGTACGTATCAAGGCAGCTATGTTAAATCATACCCCAACTCGCTTTAAATTTCTCTTTCTCGCCGTGCACCGTTCTGACCTGAACGCCAAGCCGCACCGTGAATCAGTAACCGCCCATTCTGAACAAGACGCCCGTCGCTCTCTGGCCGGTCAGTTCGTGCTTTCCTTTGCTGGTCGCCTGCCGGAGGTGAGCCATGCATAAAGAAACCTTTGAAGTCGTGAATCACGCAGAAAACGCACTGGCATACAGTAATCAGGCTATCGCTGTGCTGAATATGTGGATGGACACCCTTACAGCAAACGACAACGACGAAGCCAATCGCGTTGCCGCTGTACACAGTCTTATGCATGAAGCGCTATCACACCTTCAAAAAGCTACGGAGGTGAACTATGCGCGAACCGCTGCCTAATGACCGCTACAAAGACAGTCACGGCTTACTCGTCACTGTACAGGCCGTGGCGTTTAACCGAGTCACCTTTAGCCGTGATGGATATCAGGCACCTTGCATCATGCCTCTGGCGCGTTTTGTTGCTGAGTTCACTTCTACCGGGAGTAATTAATCATGACTGATATATATAACCACTTGGCAAGATGTGATTTCAGTCAGATGGACAGCAAGACACTGAGTGAGGTGCGTAATCAAAGTGAAGATGCCTTCAACGGGATTATGGCTGGCATTCATGGCATGGGGAGCGTGGCGTTCTGGGCGACAGATAGTGAGAACTACAGCGATGATTTAGCCGCCAAAGATTTGCGCTCGCTGGGTGAGGCGCTGATGTATTTACCACGTATTGCCGCTGC
The DNA here is from genome assembly GCF_001152565.1 of Yersinia pekkanenii. Taxonomy (GTDB): domain Bacteria; phylum Pseudomonadota; class Gammaproteobacteria; order Enterobacterales; family Enterobacteriaceae; genus Yersinia; species Yersinia pekkanenii. The sequence goes on from NZ_CQAZ01000049.1 coordinate 28,225, forward strand.
GTTAAACGATAACGCACAAAATGCACGGTTCGAAATTTGGCACCGTGGGGGCTTTCCCAAATGGTAAAAGATAACTTTGTTAATGACGTTCGCAGCAAAGCTAAAGGCCACTGGGAAGCTATTTTCCAACATCTGGATATTCCAACCAATCGTAGCGAGGGTGAGTGTCCAAGTTGTGGCGGTAAAACCCGCTATCGATTTGATGATCGGGAGGGTCGCGGAACCTACCATTGCTCACATTGTGGCGCGGGTACCGGACTGGATTTAGTGATGAAAGTTAATCAGTGTGACGCCCGTTCAGCGGCGGAAATGGTCGCGGGTGTGATGGCGCTGCCCTTGCCAGAGCCGAAGCCAGCCAGAGATAAGCCTCAATCCAACATCGCTATAGCTGACAAGGTGGCGGCGCTGGTGGCTAAAACGGTATCGGGTGAATCTCAGTACCTTCTCAATAAGGGCCTTCCTAGCCCCTCCAAGGCCTTGCTCAGTGACGGTTCACTGTTGCTGATACTGCAAGCGATGGACGGCACCACCACCGGCGCACAGGTGATTAACCCTGACGGCTCGAAGCGGTTATTAGCGGGTACCACAAAAAAAGGTTCATTTATTCCGGTCAGGCTCCAATCACCAACAGAGAACGGACAGCCTGTAACGGTGCTGATCGCCGAGGGTTACGCAACCGGCGTTACCGTTTCGTTACTGGATGATGGAGTAGTACTGGCCGCACTGGACGAAGGCAACCTAATTCACGTCGCGAAGGTCTGCCGGGCAAAGTGGCCACTGGCAAAAATCATCATTGCCGCAGATAACGACTGGCACGAACCGGGGCTATGTGACGAAAAAGGCAAACCTAAGCAGAATGTTGGCGTTATCTCCGCTGAAAAAGCCACCATTTCTGTTTCTGGTTGGGTTACGTTGCCACCCACTAACCATAAAGCCGACTGGGACGACTACCGCCAACAGAACGGCACAGAAGCCGCTATACGCGCTTTTACTGAATCACTGCACCAACCAAAGGGAGCGAGTATGTCCGTTCAGCTCACGGCGATAGAGGGCGGTAAAAAAGACCGTCAACAGACTGACCCGCTCAAGCCTCACATTATCAGCCGGAAAGACGGAGTTTACTGGATCACGCCGAAGGTGGACAAAGACAGTGGCGAGATTATCAGCAATGAAAGCTGGTTGTGTTCGCCCTTAGAGGTGATCGGCACTGGCAGGGATGATAAAGACCAATACCTGATTATCCGCTGGCTACCGATAGGTGAAGATATACCGACTACAGCAGCAATTCCTCTGGCTGATATTGGTGAGCGTGAGGGCTGGCGCACGCTAAAGGCGGGTGGGGTGAACGTGACCACTAAAAGCACACTCAGGGCGATATTGGCCGACTGGCTACAGCGTAGCGGCTCCCTTGAGATATGGCGTGTGGCTCAGGCCACCGGCTGGCAGTGCGGCGCGTACATCATGCCGGACGGTGAAATCATCGGAACACCTGAAAAGCCGGTTCTGTTCAATGGTCGCAGTGCTGCTGCTGCCGGGTACACAGTGAAAGGTACACCGGAAAGCTGGCGTGATTCAGTGGCAAGGTTGGCGCGGGGCAATCCGTCCATGATGGCGGGGATTGGTGCCGCACTTGCCGCGCCGCTGATTGGCCTTGCCGGTGCTGATGGGTTCGGTATTCACTTCTACGAACAATCCAGCTCAGGGAAAACTACCACCGCCAATATTGCCAGCAGCCTATACGGTGAACCGGATGCCCTGCGTTTGACCTGGTTCGGAACGGCGCTCGGTATTGCCAATGAAGCCGCCGCCCACAATGACGGCCTGATGCCACTGGATGAGGTCGGGCAAGGTGCTGATCCTGATAGCGTGGCTAAGTCTGCCTATACGTTGTTTAACGGTGTTGGCAAGCTCCAGGGGGCCAAAGAAGGCGGCAATCGTGATTTAAAACGTTGGCGTACTGTCGCACTCAGTACCGGGGAAATGGACATTGAAACCTTTATCGCCAGTTCAGGGCGTAAGGTGAAGGCCGGTCAACTGGTTCGCTTGCTGAATATCCCACTGGAGAAGGCACACCAGCACCATGAAACCCCCAACGGCAAAGCCCACGCTGATGCGCTGAAAGATGCCTACCAGCACAACTACGGGGCCGCAGGGCGTTACTGGATTAAGCACCTTGCAGACCACCAGCAACAGGCTGTAGCCGCTGTTAGAGAGGCAGAAAGCCGTTGGCGCTCATTGATACCGGCTGATTATGGGGAACAGGTTCACCGTGTAGCGGCCCGTTTTGCAGTGCTTGAAGCAGCATTACTGTTTGGGCGGGTGGTCACGGGTTGGGATGAGCAAGAGTGCCGGGATGCGATACAGCATAATTTCAATGCCTGGATAAAAGAATTTGGTACCGGCAACAAAGAGCACCAGCAGATTATAGAGCAGACGGAAGGGTTTCTGAACGCTTACGGCCTGAGTCGGTTCGCGCCCCTGCCTTATGACCCACAGAGCCTTCCTATTCGTGATTTGGCCGGGTATCGGGACAAAGGTAAGCATGACCGTGACGCAATGGTGTTCTACACCTTCCCGGCTGCGTTCGAAGATGAGATAGCGCGGGGCTTCAATGTAAAACATTTCGCCAAAGCATTAGCGGGCGCAGGGATGTTAACCCCACCGGCAAGCGGGCGAGGCTATCAGCGTAAATCACCGCGCATTGATGGCCGTCAGATCAATGTCTACGTGATCCAGCACATGCCGGAAAGTAGCCAGCCAGACGAATAATTATTTATCACATGCGAGGTTTTTATGTTGGTTCAGTTAGTTCAGTTGGTTCAATACGTAAATATGTTTGTTTTATAAGGAATTTAATTTCCATTTTGAACCAACACTGAACCAACAAACGGGGCTTTTGAATCAACATTTGAGGCTATGAACTGTGAGAGGTCTTCACTGGCTGGCTAAGAATTATACAGGGCACCCACTGAACCAACACGAAAGTAGCGTTTGTTGGTTCAGAGATTCATATTTTTTCTTTTAAAAACAATCGTCTTTATAAATTTAACCAACTGAACCAACATACTTTTGCTTATATATACAAAAAAAACTACCCACTCAAATCCATAATCAACTGTTAAATTGATGGTTAGATTTAATACGATTAAAATCTCAAGTTATCTACTTAATTGATTTTAAATCTTTCTTTTGGCGGGTGGCTTTTCGTCGATATCCTGCGACTGGACGACAACCCCCTAAGAAATGTAAGGTGATGCCGGTGCGACTAACCCCACAAGGAATGGGATATGAGCTTGAACCTGCCCGGAAGCTATTTGTACTACCTTTCAAAAGATAATCTGGCCCCCGAAGAATACGAGCGCATAATCAGCCCTCATGATGCCTGGTCACGTATCTGCCGTGAGTATGAATTTGACGATGGCTACAATGCCAGCCGTTACCTTATCAATATGCGAGAGGGCCGGACTTACCACACTCAGGCTTCCTCTGGCGGATCACGCGAAAAAGAGAAACTGGAAAAAATGGTATTTTCCGGTGAAGTGGTGATGCTGAGTGATATCTATGGCCCCGCCCGGCTGTTCTACATCAATGGAGAAGGTCAGTTGATGTCAGCCGATCCTCATGCTTTTCGCTTGACAGGGGCCGCAAAGATTATCGAGGCGTTTAACGCTTCAGTGAAATGTCGGAACTATCAGCGAACGGGTGGAAAGCCACGTTCNAAGCATGACCGTGACGCAATGGTGTTCTACACCTTCCCGGCTGCGTTCGAAGATGAGATAGCGCGGGGCTTCAATGTAAAACATTTCGCCAAAGCATTAGCGGGCGCAGGGATGTTAACCCCACCGGCAAGCGGGCGAGGCTATCAGCGTAAATCACCGCGCATTGATGGCCGTCAGATCAATGTCTACGTGATCCAGCACATGCCGGAAAGTAGCCAGCCAGACGAATAATTATTTATCACATGCGAGGTTTTTATGTTGGTTCAGTTAGTTCAGTTGGTTCAATACGTAAAGATGTTTGTTTTATAAGGAATTTAATTTCCATTTTGAACCAACACTGAACCAACAAACGGGGCTTTTGAACCAACATTTGAGGCTACGAACCGTGAGATGCCTTCACTGGCTGGCTAAACATTACACAGCGTACCCACTGAACCAACACGAAAATAGCGTTTGTTGGTTCAAAAAGGGCATTTGTTGGTTCAGAGATTCATATTTTTTCTTTTAAAAACAATCGTCTTTACAAATTGAACCAACTGAACCGACTGAACCAACATACTTTTGCTTATATATACAAAAAAAACTACCCACTCAAATCCATAATCAACTGTTAAATTGATGGTTAGATTTAATACGATTAAAATCTCAAGTTATCTACTTAATTGATTTTAAATCTTTCTTTTGGCGGGTGGCTTTTCGTCGATATCCTGCGACTGGACGACAACCCCCTAAGAAATGTAAGGTGATGCCGGTGCGACTAACCCCACAAGGAATGGGATATGAGCTTGAACCTGCCCGGAAGCTATTTGTACTACCTTTCAAAAGATAATCTGGCCCCCGAAGAATACGA
>NZ_CQAZ01000050.1 GCF_001152565.1 Yersinia pekkanenii
GGTGAGAGAGAGCGGCTAACACCGCTGCAGTTTCAAGTAAGAAGGGTATATGAATGATTTACTAAGCCGTGCCATGAGATTGCTCTCCCAACGTGATCATAGTGAATTTGAATTGCGTCGCAAACTTGCAATACAGCCATTTTCGGCGAAAGGAAATTGGGGGAAGTGCGCCAGTAGTGAGGGTAGCAAGCCCTCCGACGATATTGATCCAAAAGTTATTGATCAGGTTATTGCCTATTGCTACCAACACGATTGGTTAGACGATTCCCGTTTTGCGACCAGCTATATTAATAGCCGTAGCCGCAAAGGATATGGGGCACAGCGTATCCGTTCAGAATTGATGCGAAAAGGTGTCGATAAAGAACGAATTCAAGCTGCTTTTGAAATTAGTGAGATTGACTGGTGTTTACTCGCAAAAGAGCTTGCACAGTGCAAATTTAGTGAAACTTTACCGGTTGAATGGAAAGAAAAGGCTAAAGTTCAGCGTTATCTCCTCTATCGTGGCTTCTTCCAAGAAGAAATTCAGTCGATTTACAATGATTTTGTCGAATGAATGCACGCGGGATTTTACTTCCCCTCGAAGAAAATTTATCTTATCCCCACTTTTTGTTCGTGAGCTTACCCATTGTGTTACCCGTTACAGGGATGCGATCTGCTCACGGGCTATTCTTTTAGCTTGTTTCCGGGGCAATTATGAGCAAGAGCACCGCTGAGATTCGTCAAGCGTTTCTCGATTTCTTCCATAGCAAGGGACATCAGGTTGTATCAAGCAGCTCTTTAGTCCCCAATAATGACCCAACGCTGCTGTTTACCAATGCCGGGATGAACCAGTTTAAGGACGTTTTCTTAGGTTTGGATAAACGGGCTTACTCCCGTGCAACAACCTCTCAGCGTTGTGTGCGAGCAGGTGGTAAGCATAATGACCTTGAAAACGTAGGTTATACCGCGCGTCATCATACATTCTTCGAAATGTTGGGTAACTTCAGCTTTGGTGATTATTTCAAGCATGACGCCATCAATTTTGCCTGGGAATTATTAACCGGTAAAAATTGGTTTAATTTGCCGAAAGAAAAACTTTGGGTAACTGTTTACGAAACTGACGACGAGGCCTATGACATCTGGGCTAATGAAGTCGGGGTTCCTCGTGAACGTATCATCCGTATTGGTGATAACAAAGGCGGTGCCTTCGCATCTGATAACTTCTGGCAAATGGGTGATACTGGCCCTTGTGGCCCATGTTCAGAGATCTTCTTTGACCATGGTGATCATATCTGGGGTGGGCCCCCAGGGTCGGCAGAAGAAGATGGCGATCGTTATATTGAGATCTGGAATATCGTCTTCATGCAGTTTAATCGCCAGTCTGATGGCTCTATGCTGCCATTGCCTAAGCCGTCGGTTGATACTGGTATGGGCCTGGAACGTATTGCGGCGGTATTACAGCATGTTAACTCCAATTACGATATTGACCTGTTCCGTGATTTGATTAAGGCTGTAGCGGAAGTTACTGGTGCGACTGACCTTTCTAGCAAGTCGCTGCGAGTCATTGCTGACCATATCCGCTCTTGTGCTTTTCTGATTTCTGATGGGGTAATTCCGTCGAATGAAAATCGTGGTTATGTTTTACGTCGCATCATTCGTCGCGCAATTCGCCATGGCAACATGCTGGGTGCTAAAGATACCTTCTTCTACAAGTTAGTTGCTCCGTTGATCGCTGTAATGGGTTCTGCTGCGGATGAATTGAAACAACAGCAGGCGATGGTTGAACAAGTTCTGAAAACTGAAGAAGAACAATTTGCACGTACATTAGAGCGCGGTTTAGCACTATTGGATGAAGAACTCAGTAAACTGACCGGAGACACCCTTGACGGTGAGACGGCTTTCCGTTTGTATGACACCTACGGCTTCCCTGTAGATTTAACCGCCGATGTTTGTCGTGAACGTAATCTGAAAGTCGATGAAGCGGGTTTTGAACAAGCGATGGAAGTTCAGCGTCGCCGTGCCCGTGAGTCCAGTGGCTTTGGTGCCGACTACAACAGCCTTATCCGTGTAGATAGTGCAAGCCAGTTTTCTGGGTATGACCACGTTCATCAACATGCAACGGTTACGGCATTGTTCCGTAATGGTGAGTCTGTTGATGAAATACAGCAAGGTGAAGAGGCCGTTGTTATTCTGAATCAGACGCCATTCTACAGTGAGTCTGGCGGCCAGGTTGGCGATAAAGGCGAGTTGAAAAATGCGACGGCAACTTTTGTTGTCGCGGATACTCAGAAATATGGTCAGGCTATCGGGCATTTGGGCCAATTGGCGCATGGAACTCTGCGGGTTAACCACAGCATTGATGCTCAGGTAGATGTTGCACGACGTAACCGTATTCGTCTGAACCACTCCGCAACCCATTTACTGCATGCGGCATTGCGTAAAGTTTTGGGGGAGCACGTAGCTCAGAAAGGCTCGTTAGTGAATGACAAGTATCTGCGTTTCGATTTCTCTCATTTTGAAGCAATGAAGCCAGCACAAATTCGTCAGGTAGAGGATCTGGTCAACGAGCAGATTCGCCGTAACTTACCGGTCCAGACAGAAGTGATGGAACTGGATGCGGCGAAAGAAAAAGGTGCGATGGCCCTGTTTGGTGAGAAATATGACGACCAGGTGCGAGTCTTGACCATGGGGGATTTCTCAACCGAACTCTGTGGTGGTATCCATGCCAGCCGTACCGGCGATATTGGTTTGTTCCGCATATTGTCGGAGTCAGGTACTGCGGCGGGTATTCGTCGTATTGAGGCGGTGACTGGCGAGGGTGCTATTGCATTGCTGCATCAGCAAAGTGACCTGCTTCAGGATGTTGCTCACCTGGTGAAAGGTGATGTTCATAATCTGGCAGATAAAGTCCGTTCGGTGCTGGATCGCAGTAAAATGCTCGAACGTGAACTCCAGCAATTAAAAGATCAACAAGCAGCTCAGGAAAGCGCCTCATTGTCATCCAGTGCAAAACTGGTTAATGGCGTGAAGCTTTTAGTGAGTCAGTTGGACAATGTTGAACCAAAAATGCTGCGAACCATGGTCGATGATCTTAAAAATCAACTGGGATCAGCCATTATTGTACTGGCAACAACCGCAGATGATAAGGTTAGCTTGATTGTTGGTGTAACCAAAGATCTTACAGGCAAAGTAAAAGCGGGTGAGTTAATCGCAGATATTGCCCAGCAGGTGGGTGGTAAAGGCGGTGGGCGGCCTGATATGGCTCAAGCGGGCGGAACTGATGTTCATGCATTGCCATCAGCATTGGCAAGCGTAGAAGCTTGGGTAGCATCTCGGTTATAAACAAGTAATGATCTATTAAATCAATACGCCATATCTCTGTGCTAGGTATGGCGTTTTTCAATTTTCCTGTCATAGTTCGATAACAAAGTTAAACGCAAAGTTGTTTGCTTCAGCTAAACTTGTATTAGTTAGAGACTCGACCAAGCTACTTACATTTTATGTGAATGTAATGGCTTACGTTTTCACGGTGTATGATGGATAATGGCGGGGAAACTGAGAGACCCGACTCTTTTAATTTTTCAAGGAGCAAAGAATGCTTATTCTGACTCGTCGAGTTGGTGAAACACTCATGATTGGCGATGAGGTTACGGTTACTGTATTAGGGGTTAAAGGCAACCAAGTTCGAATTGGTGTAAATGCTCCGAAAGAGGTTTCTGTTCACCGTGAAGAAATCTACCAGCGCATCCAAGCAGAAAAGTCTCAACCGACGACTTACTGATTTTGAAGCAGCGTCTCGTGTTGTACGAGGCGCTACTGCTGCTTATTTATCCCCGTTCTGCCGCTTTATTTCCGTTTTGCACTTATCCTCCAGTAATGATTTTCTGTTTTCAGCCTAATTAATCAGGTGGTAGGGATAATTTCGTTTTTCCTCCAACGGACGACATCTCAATAAACGTCATCTTGCCTGTTGATAAAACACTCTTTTTGACGTCAAACTGGTCATATTGCGTGTGAATTGTGCAAATGAACGTGGGTTGGGAAAAATTGTTTGACTTATAAGTGCGGGAAAGTAATATGTGCGCCACGCAGTGCCGATGAGCTTCTTCAAAAGTAAGTCAGGCACAATTCGAAAGAAGCGTATGGTGAGGTGGCCGAGAGGCTGAAGGCGCTCCCCTGCTAAGGGAGTATACGGTCAAAAGCTGTATCGAGGGTTCGAATCCCTCCCTCACCGCCATTTACTATGCACCCATAGCTCAGCTGGATAGAGTACTCGGCTACGAACCGAGCGGTCGGAAGTTCGAATCTTCCTGGGTGCACCATATTTTGCAGTATGGTGAAGTAGTCAAATGAACATCAGGTAGTGTCAAAGAATTAATTGCACCCATAGCTCAGCTGGATAGAGTACTCGGCTACGAACCGAGCGGTCGGAAGTTCGAATCTTCCTGGGTGCACCATCTTCTAGGTCATCAGTCTTGTTGTTAAGTTTCACTTGTTGAAACGCTCCCGCAAAATTAGAAATAAAAAACCGCACCCATAGCTCAGCTGGATAGAGTACTCGGCTACGAACCGAGCGGTCGGAAGTTCGAATCTTCCTGGGTGCACCATATTAAGAAACCTCGCTATGGCGGGGTTTTCTGCTTTTTAACCGTAGATAATTTTCAGAACCGAGCACTCGGAAGTTCAAGTTGAGCGAAGCGGGACAAAGTTGCTTCAGCAACGGCCCGTAGGGCGAGGCCTAAGCCGGGTCATTCTCCTGAGGGCACTACATTAAGAAACCTCGCTATGGCGGGGTTTTCTGCTTTTGGGCCGTAGATAACTCAGTCAGTTGAAATGTTTTTATTCTCAATTAAGTGTTCAACTCATTGATTTCCACTCGACAAAAGAGAGTCTTAGTTAAATGAGATTGATATTTTTTTGATTAAATTCAATTGATTATACAGTAAGCGACAATTTAGTTAGTTTGCGATAAAGTAGCTTTTCATTTTCTGCTTAGTCGTGGGGTCACGATGTACGATCGCTATGAGGGCCTGATTTTTGATATGGATGGCACCATTCTGGACACCGAGTCCACACATCGTCAGGCATGGCGTCAGGTACTAACGCCTTATGGTATGCATTTTGACGAGCAAGCCATGGTCGCTTTGAATGGTGCGCCAACCTGGCAAATTGCCTGCGCAATCATTACGCATCATCAATTGGATCTGGATCCCCATTTATTGGCCGCTGAGAAAACGGCATTAGCGAAGACTATGCTGTTGGATAATGTGAAGCCTCTACCGCTCATAGACGTGGTTAAAGCCTATCATGGGCGTAAACCTATGGCTGTAGGGACGGGAAGCGAGCACGCTATGGCAGAGATGCTCCTACGTCATCTGGGCTTACGTGATTATTTTGATGTCATTGTTGGTGCTGATGATGTCACTAAACACAAGCCAGAGCCTGAGACATTCTTACGATGCGCACAGTTACTCGGTGTGCGGCCAGATAAATGTGTCGTCTTCGAAGATGCTGATTTTGGTGTTGAAGCAGCGAAAAGAGCCAATATGGCCATAGTTGATGTACGTCTGCTGTGAGTAGTACGCTAGCTATTGCTGCAATATTTGGGAGTAGCTTTCTCAGCGCGACGCTCTTACCCGGAAATTCTGAAATTCTGTTAGTCACCTTATTAACGGCGGGCAGTGCGCCAGTGATGATGCTGGTGTTATCTGCTACCGTCGGAAATACCTTGGGGGGGCTAACCAATGTTGTTATAGGCCGTCTACTGCCGGAACTAAAGCCACAACGAGGGATGAAAACAGCACTTGTCTGGCTTCAACGTTTTGGCCCTGCCGCTTTGTTATTGAGCTGGCTCCCGATAGTAGGCGATTTGATGTGTGTGTTGGCAGGCTGGTTGCGTATGCCTTGGGGCCTTGTCGCTTTATTTCTGTGTTTGGGAAAAGCATTGCGTTATATCGTGTTAACGATAATTACGCTGCAAGGAATTGCCTGGTGGCAGTAAAGAGTGTGACAAACTTACGTAGTCACATCTATGCAGCTTTAGTATGCTGGCGGGTTATGGTTTTCAAGAGCGGGAGGTCGATTTGATCCCGGATGTATCACACGCGCTTACTTGGCTGGAAGCGCACCCTAAAGTCCTGAAAGGGATCCGTCGCGGTATCGAGCGGGAAACATTGAGAGTGACTGCCGATGGCCAATTAGCCTCGACGGGCCACCCAGAGTCATTGGGTGCGGCATTGACACATCAATGGGTTACTACCGACTTTGCTGAGGCATTGCTGGAATTCATTACTCCAGTAGATGGCGATATTGACCATCTGCTAACTTTTTTACGTGATATCCACCGTTATACCGCACGTAAACTGGGTGATGAGCGCATGTGGCCACTCAGCATGCCTTGCTTTATTGAGGCTGAGCAGGATATTGAACTGGCTAAATATGGCTCTTCAAATATTGGCCGTTTCAAAACACTTTACCGTGAGGGTTTAAAAAACCGTTACGGTGCTCTGATGCAAACAATTTCAGGTGTGCATTATAACTTCTCTTTGCCGCTGGAGTTCTGGCAGGCATGGGCTGGTGTCACTGACGAAAAAAGCGGTAAGGAAGAGATTTCAGCGGGTTATTTCCGCTTGATTCGTAACTATTATCGTTTTGGTTGGGTTATTCCTTATCTGTTTGGTGCTTCGCCGGCCATTTGTTCATCTTTCCTACAAGGGCGAGAGACGGAATTACCGTTTGAGCGAAATGATAACGGGATGTGTTATCTACCTTATGCCACTTCATTGCGTCTGAGTGATTTGGGTTATACCAATAAATCACAAAGCAATTTGGGTATTACGTTTAATGACCTGGGCACCTATGTTGCCGGGTTGAAACGTGCGATTAAAACGCCATCAGAAGAATATGCCGCACTGGGTCTAAAAGACGGTGATCGTCATCTGCAACTGAATACTAATGTGTTGCAGATTGAAAATGAGCTGTATGCCCCTATCCGGCCTAAACGGGTTACCCGTCCTGACGAGACGCCATCTGATGCTTTGCTGCGCGGTGGTATTGAATACATTGAAGTCCGTTCACTGGATATTAATCCATTCTCACCGATTGGTGTTGATGCCGTACAAGCGCGCTTCCTCGATTTATTCTTGATTTGGTGTGTACTGGCTGATGCGCCTGAAATGAGCAGCGACGAATTGCTGTGTACCCGTAAGAACTGGAATCGGGTTATTTTGGAAGGGCGTAAACCCGGGCAGACTATCGGGAGTGGGTGTAACGATACTCGCGAACCGCTGGAAAAGGTTGGCAAGGATCTGTTTGCAGACTTGCGTCGCGTTGCTGAAGTGTTGGATGGCAAAGATAGCACCGAGTATCAACAGGTCTGTGATGAGCTGGTAGCATATTTTGATGATCCGAGCCTGACGTTCTCCGCGCGCATTCTGCAAGCGATGAAAGAAGGTGGGATCGGTGGTGTGGGTCTTGAATTAGCCGAGCGTTACCGGAAAATGCTGCAAAGTGAACCGTTGGAATTGCTGACTGAAGAGCAGTTATCTGAAGAGCGCGATGCGTCATGGCAGCGCCAAAGTGAGCTGGAACTCAAAGATAAGCTAAGCTTTGAAGAGTATTTGGTGCTTCACGGCGGCCAATAAAAAGAAAAGGCCACATTACTGTGGCCAAATTAACATCTCTGATAACAGGGATGATGATAACAAATGCGCGTCTTTCACTTATTAAGACGTGCGAGTTAGGGAAAAGTTTCATAGGTTGCGAAAAAAGATCGAATTAAAATTATTTTTATGAGGAGGTAACTAAATGCCATTATTGGATAGCTTTACCGTAGACCATACCATCATGAATGCACCGGCTGTGCGTGTTGCTAAGACGATGAAAACCCCTCATGGTGACGAGATAACTGTGTTCGATTTACGCTTCTGTAAACCCAATAAAGAAGTGTTGCCAGAGAAAGGGATCCATACGCTGGAGCACCTGTTCGCTGGTTTTATGCGTAACCACCTCAATGGTAACGGTGTGGAGATTATCGATATCTCGCCAATGGGATGCCGTACCGGTTTCTACATGAGTCTGATTGGTACACCGGATGAGCAACGTGTTGCTGATGCCTGGAAAGCGGCAATGGCGGATGTGTTGAACGTTACCGACCAACGCAAAATCCCTGAGCTGAATGAATATCAGTGTGGGACTTATCATATGCACTCACTGGAAGAAGCACAGGAAATTGCCAGACACATTCTTGAGAGAGATGTGGGTATCAACGACAGTGAAAAACTGGCTCTGCCAAAAGATAAACTGGCTGAATTACACATTTAGTCCTCAGCCAGTAGCAGCTTGATTCTTAGTTGGATCAATTTGTTTTTCTAGATAGACGCAAAAGACGCTGATAAAGGCGTCTTTTTTATTTCTGCTCTACATGGGGATGGGGCGGTTGCACCGCGTTATTTTTTGGCTGAATGGTCGTGAGGAACAATAGGGGTCACGCGTACTTGTTTAATCATATTTTCTTGTACATCCAGCACATCAATTAGGTAATTCCTGATGCGGACTTGGGCATTTACCTGTGGGATCTCTTCGAGCGCTTCCAGTAGCATGCCATTGATAGTGCGGGCATCTATCGGTAGCGACCAGTTAAACGCTTTGTTCAGCTCTCGCACGCTGGCGCTGCCATCAATCAGTACGGAACCGTCACTTTGCGGATTGACCTCTTCTGCCAGTGTTGGCGACATTGATGTCGTAAAATCGCCGACGATCTCTTCCAGAATATCTTCAACTGTCACTAATCCTTGAATGTCGCCATATTCATCGACAATCATGCCGACTTTTTCTTTATTTCGCTGGAATTTTACCAGTTGTACATTCAATGGTGTGCCTTCCGGAATAAAGTAGATTTCATCGGCTGCCCGCAGCAGATTCTCTTTATTGAACTCTTTTTTCTCAGTCATCAGCCGATAGGCTTCCCGCACACGCAACATGCCAATGGCATCGTCTAATGATTGGCGATACAACACAATACGGCCATGTGGCGAGTGGGTGAGCTGGCGCATAATTGATTTCCAATCATCATTGATATCAATGCCGACCACCTCATTGCGCGGTACCATAATGTCGCTGACCGTGACCTTTTCCAGATCCAGTACTGATATCAACATATCTTGATTACGGCGAGAAATTTGTGATTGGGATTCATTCACGATGCTGCGCAATTCATCTTTGCTAACCGCATCACTGCGGTGCACATTCCCCCGAATACCACACAGACGCATCAGGCCACGGGCGATGGTGTTGAGTAACCACACCAATGGCAGCATGATTTTTTGCAAAGGAGCCAGCAACACACTGCTAGGGTATGCAACACGTTCAGGATAGAGAGCAGCAATAGTTTTTGGCATCACTTCGGCAAAAATTAGCACCACAAAGGTCAGAACCCCGGTTGCTATCGCGATCCCAGCATTCCCATATAAGCGGATACCCACGATAGTCGCCAACGCTGAAGCCAAAATATTCACTAAATTGTTGCCAATTAGCACCAGGCTTATCAAGCGATCAGGGCGACGCAATAACTTCTCAACCCGGCGTGCGGCACGATTACCCTGTTTGGATAAGTGACGTAGACGATAACGATTAAGTGTCATCATGCCGGTTTCGGAAGCGGAAAAATAAGCCGAAACCACGACCATAATGATAAGGATAATGATCAGCGTGCTAGTTGATACCTGATCCAACACTGTGTTCCTTAATGGCAATAAAGGCCCGGTCAGTTCAACAGGGCTATATGCGGATGGTTGAGATAATGACTAAGAGATCATGATTTCTTGAACCAGGCGGCTACCAAAATAAGCCAGAGTCAGCAGAAATGCGCCAGCGAAACTGAACCAAATGACTTTACGCCCGCGCCAGCCCTCATGATAATGACCCCACAGTAAAACGATATAAACAAACCAGGCCATGATCGATAACACCGCTTTGTGGACATTTTCTTTACTGAATATGTTGTCCATGTAAAGCAAACCAGTGCACAGCGTCAGTGTCAGTAATACCACCCCGATTTGAGTGATATGGAACATTTTCCGCTCAATGCTCATTAATGGTGGCATATCCGCATTAAACGTCAGTTTTTTATTCTTTAACTGATAGTCGAGCCAAGCCAGTTGCAGGGCATACAAAGCCGCGATGATAAGCGTTGCGTAAGCAAAGAGTGCCAACCCAATGTGGATGAATATGGTAGGGCTGGCTTCCAAATGAGTAATAAATTCGCCTGGTAGCAAGCTGGCAAGCGCCAGATTAATCATGGCAAAGCTATAAACAATAGGCAGCAAGAACCAGCCACGCCCCCGTGAGGCGACGATAGTCATGATAGTGCAGATCATCAGCCCGACAATGGAGCCAATATTTAATAAAGTAAGGTTTTGACCACCGCCAACATCAAAAATCTGATGCTTCAGAGCAATAGCATGGCACACTAGCGCCACGACGGCAGAAACCAGCGCTAAGCGCCGGTAAGCCCTATTTTTCTGCACCAGGCTTGGAACTATCAAGCCCAGGCTGAGCGAATAAGCGATCAAAGCCAAAATGGAGAACACGGGCATAGCGGTATATGAGCATCGGCTAAGTGAATTAGATAGCCAGTATAGCGTTGAGAGCCTCCCTCTCCAACCGTTCTCCGACGTGAGGGCAGAGATCGTTTAAGCTTCGTGTTATAATCCCCCCCATTGTGTCGCCAGAGCGGCCTGTTTCCACGTTGAGTATGAGACAATGTTTGAGAACTTAACTGATCGATTGTCGCGCACACTGCGCAATATCAGCGGCCGTGGCCGGCTGACCGAAGAAAATATTAAAGAAACGCTACGTGAAGTCCGTATGGCGTTACTGGAAGCTGACGTCGCTCTGCCGGTGGTTCGTGACTTTATCAACCGGGTAAAAGAGCGTGCGGTCGGGCATGAGGTGAACAAAAGCCTTACGCCAGGCCAGGAATTCGTCAAAATAGTTAAAAATGAACTTATTTCCGCCATGGGCGAGGTCAATAACGAACTGAATCTGGCAGCCCAACCGCCAGCAGTGGTGTTAATGGCCGGTCTGCAAGGTGCGGGTAAAACCACCAGTGTGGCTAAGCTGGGTAAGTTCCTTAAAGAAAAACAAAAGAAAAAAGTGCTGGTTGTGTCTGCCGACGTTTATCGCCCTGCAGCGATTAAACAGTTGGAAACGTTGGCACAGGGGGTTGGAATTGATTTCTTCCCGTCTGATGTGCAAGAAAAACCGATTGATATTGTTAATCGTGCCCTGCAGCAGGCGAAGCTTAAGTTTTATGATGTTCTGATTGTCGACACTGCGGGCCGTTTACACGTCGATGAAGCGATGATGGACGAGATCAAACAAATTCATGCCGCGATTAATCCGGTAGAGACTTTGTTTGTGGTCGATGCTATGACCGGTCAGGATGCCGCTAATACGGCTAAGGCATTCAACGAAGCATTACCGCTCACCGGGGTGGTACTCACTAAAGTTGATGGTGATGCGCGTGGCGGTGCTGCGTTGTCTATCCGCCATATTACGGGCAAGCCGATTAAATTCCTTGGTGTCGGCGAAAAGTCCGATGCGCTTGAGCCATTCCACCCTGATCGCGTGGCTTCACGTATTCTGGGCATGGGCGACGTACTGTCGCTGATTGAAGATATCGAAAGCAAAGTTGACCGCGTACAGGCGGAAAAACTAGCCAACAAGCTGAAAAAAGGTGATGGCTTTGATCTCAACGATTTCCTCGACCAGTTGAAGCAAATGCGCAATATGGGCGGTATGGCCAGCATGTTAAGTAAAATGCCGGGTGCCGGTCAGTTGCCAGAGAACGTGAAATCGCAGATGGATGACAAGGTAACAGTGCGGATGGAAGCCATCATCAATTCGATGACGATGAAAGAACGCGCTAAACCAGAAATCATCAAAGGTTCACGTAAGCGTCGCATTGCAACCGGTTCTGGTGTGCAAGTGCAGGATGTTAACCGCTTGCTCAAACAGTTTGATGACATGCAGCGCATGATGAAGAAAATGAAAAATGGCGGTTTGGCTAAAATGATGCGCGGCATGAAAGGTATGATGCCACCGGGTTTTCCTAGCCGCTAACGATCATTTCACGCTGTGGTGTTAACCAGCATGAGGTGAGTAAAGATTTCCCGCTGAAAACGGCGGTAAACGAAGAAGATTTCACTCATTTTAAAACTAGCGCACAGGAATCTGCGCTTTAGATTGCTTTTTGCGCCAAAATGAGTAAAATTTTCGAGCTTTTTATATTGCAACTGGACCCCGTTCCCCGATGGGGTTCAGTTGTTTTATTAACTAAAGAGGATGTTATGGTAACAATTCGTTTGGCTCGTGGCGGCGCTAAAAAGCGTCCGTTCTATCAAGTAGTAGTAACTGACAGCCGTAATGCTCGTGACGGTCGTTTCATCGAACGTGTAGGCTTCTTTAACCCGATCGCATCTGGTCAGGCAGAAGCTTTGCGTTTGGATCTGGGCCGTATCGAACATTGGATTGGCCTGGGTGCAACAGTTTCTGATCGCGTATCTGCGCTGATCAAAGACGCTAAGAAAGCAGCTTAATCTGTCGCGGTGGTGGTTATTATGAGCAAGCAACTCAATCCAGTGGTTCCCGAACTGCCGATAGTTCTCGGTAAAATGGGTTCAACTTACGGCATTCGCGGTTGGCTCAGAGTATTTTCATCCACCGAGAACGCCGAAAGCATTTTTGACTACCAGCCTTGGTTTATCCAACTGGCCGGTAAGTGGCAGCATGTCGAGTTGGAAGACTGGAAGCGCCACAGTCAAGATCTGATCATCAAAGTAAAAGATGTTGACGATCGGGATGCCGCGAATTTACTGACTAATTGCGAAATTATCGTAGATTCCAAACAGCTACCCGCACTGGAAGAGGATGATTACTACTGGAAAGACCTTATGGGTTGCCAGGTAGTAACAACCGAAGGTTATGAACTGGGTAAAATCATCGATATGATGGAAACCGGTTCTAACGATGTGATGGTAGTGAAGGCAAACCTGAAAGATGCATTCGGTATGAAGGAGCGGTTGGTCCCGTTTCTTCATGGGCAGGTTATCAAGAAAGTCGATCTCACTGCTCAACGTGTTGAAGTAGATTGGGATCCTGGTTTTTGACCTCCGAATTAAACGGTAAAAGTGAGTGGAACAAAACAATGTGGATCGGTGTTATTAGCCTGTTTCCCGAGATGTTCCGCGCAATAACCGATTATGGGGTAACTGGCCGGGCAGTAAAAAATGGCCTGCTGAGCGTGCAGTGTTGGAGTCCTCGTGACTTCACCTACGATCGGCATCGTACCGTGGATGACCGCCCATACGGCGGTGGCCCGGGAATGTTGATGATGGTGCAACCGTTAAGGGAAGCCATTCATGCAGCAAAAGCAGCGGCAGGCGAGGGAGCAAAGGTGATTTATCTGTCACCTCAAGGGCGCAAACTGGACCAACAGGGTGTTTGCGAACTGGCTACCAATCAGAAGATGATTCTGGTGTGTGGTCGGTACGAAGGAGTTGATGAGCGTGTAATCAAAACCGAAATTGATGAAGAATGGTCAATTGGTGATTATGTTCTCAGCGGTGGCGAGCTGCCAGCAATGACTCTGATAGATTCAGTCTCCCGCTTTATCCCGGGTGTGCTGGGTCATCAGGCTTCAGCGGAGGAAGATTCCTTTGTTGATGGATTGCTGGATTGCCCACACTACACTCGTCCTGAGGTGTTAGAAGGGATGGAGGTTCCGCCAGTATTATTGTCGGGCAACCATGCCGAGATTCGTCGCTGGCGCTCAAAGCAGTCGCTGGGCCGTACCTGGCTTAGAAGACCTGAACTTCTAGAAAGCCTAGCTCTGACTGACGAGCAAATGGTGTTGCTGGCTGAGTTCCAACGGGAACACAAACCCTGAGCAACAGAACTATGAAAGGAGCATTGTGCTACGTGCCAATGGTCCTGATATATCAGTTTACCTAGGATAAGAGACTTATTATGAGCAATATTATCAAGCAAATCGAACAAGAGCAGATGAAGCAGGACGTACCTGCATTCCGTCCGGGTGATTCCGTGGAAGTTAAGGTATGGGTTGTTGAAGGTTCTAAAAAGCGTCTGCAGGCATTCGAGGGCGTGGTTATCGCTATTCGTAACCGCGGTCTGCATTCTGCGTTCACCGTTCGTAAAATTTCCAACGGCGAAGGTGTTGAGCGTGTATTCCAAACTCACTCCCCAGTAATCGACAGCATTACTGTGAAACGTCGTGGTGCCGTTCGTCAAGCGAAACTGTACTATCTGCGTGAGCGTACTGGTAAGTCTGCTCGTATTAAAGAGCGTCTTAACCGTATTAACTAAGATACAGCTCAGGCTTCATCCAAAAGTTAATAGTTATGAAGGGGTTAGCCATTGGCTGACCCCTTTTTTATGCTTATACTCGTCAGACTTCAAGCTGCATATGCGTTAGCTGCCTTCGCTACTCGAATTATTTAGAGTATAGAAGATAAATAGAAAGGATATCAGAGAGAAGTAGCGTGGCATCACACCACGCTAAAGAGACTAACAGATGATTACAGGCCGTAAACCAGAGTGACTGATGTTGTGGTATCCGTATTTTTAGGCGCGCTGGCAGGTGGTTTAGTGTTATAAGTCACAACATAGGCTAAGCGCAGTGCGAAGCTCTTATTGATTGCGACATTCAACGCAGTTTCTGAGTTCAGGGTGGTTTCTTCGTTCGCTAATGCTGAAACCCCTTCACTGAACACGGTGTTATCGGTCAGCTGATAGGTATAGTTTGCACCACCATAAGCCAATGCTTTTGTAGCACGGCCACCTTGGTAAAACTCATCATGACGAATGCCCGGACCAAATTCCACTCGCAGATTATGCAACGGTGTCGTCATAATCTGGCGACCATAACCCGTGGTGAGTACCGAACGGGAATCAAAACCGTTATAGCGGTCATTCAACCAGCTTGCCTGCCCAAACAGATAGTTACGATCGGTCAGATTGTAGCGGGTACGGCCACCGAGCTGATAACGTTCAGAAGAGCGCTGATTGTTAGCACTGGTATTACGCGCAGCGCCCCACAGACTATATGCGGTATCTGGCATGAACCAGGTTAACGTTGAGTTAGCGGTCAGTGTCGAGTTAGTGGTGTTACCTGACTGCGCGGTATAGCCTGCCTCAATGGTTCCATCGAAGCTCTTCTTGGCTGTGGCTGGATCGTCTAAGGCAGTAAAAACAGTCCCATCAGCAAGAACTGAGGTGCTGAAGAGAGATAAAGCGAGTGTGCTGATATAAAACGGCAACGCCCTGGTATGACGTAAAGAAAACATAATAGGTCCATGGTGAAAAATGATGTTTTGTGATGCGGTTCGCATTGTATCAGTTGTGATCCAACTTATTCAGAAGATATTTCTTATTGAATAATTAATTATAATAAGAAGGTTTTTCCGATAAGTTCATGCTTAAAATGTCATAAAAAACGGTGTGCCAACTTTTACTCACATTGATAAAGTCATAAACAAGATGTTTTTTGGTAAATTAGCATGTTGATGTCTCATCATTAAAGAGGCCAGAAATAAACTGGCCTCTATGTATGCGTGTCTATGAATATTACATAAACGTCGTTACCAGTAGGTAACCGGTGATACAGGAACAAATAACACCGATAAGGCCTGGAATGATAAAGCTATGATTAATAATAAATTTACCAATTTTAGTGGTGCCTGAGCGGTCAAAACCGATGCAAGCGAGGTCACTCGGATAAGTCGGCAGAACAAAGTAGCCATAAGCAGCAGGGAAGAATGCAATCAGCATTTTAGGATCAACACCGAGTTGCAAGCCCATTGGTGCGATAGCCGCCAATGCTGCTGCCTGGCTGTTTACCAGCTTGGAAACCAAGAATAGGACAATGGCATAAGTCCAGGGCTGGCTTTTAACCACATCTTCTAATACCAATTTCAGTTCGCCCATATGGGCTTGGAAGAAGGTGTCGCTCATCCAGGCAACCCCAAACACGGAGAAGATAGCGACCATGCCAGCTTTGAATACGGCACCGTTAGAGATATCGCTGGGTTTAACTTTACAGCCAATAAGAATAACTGCACCAGCAATCAACATCATCATCTGAATAACCAGATTCATCGACAGTGACTGTAATTTGCCTTTAACCGCAAAAGCGGGGCGCAGATCAGCAAAAGCGCCGAGCAACACCACGATTGCGATAGCCGCGAAGAATATCCAGGTAGACCAGTAAGCTTGTTTCGGGAAAACCTGATTTAATAAGGTATCCGTTGAGCCATAGATGAAGTCACGTTGCTCTGGATCTTTGATTCTCTCTTGGAAATCAGGATCTTTATCCAGATCTTTACCGCGACGTAGGCTCCACAATGCAGCCATCAGCACCCCAACTAAAGAAGCGGGAACTGATACTGCTAAAATCTCCAGAATGCTATAAGCATGGCCGATACCGTGATTGGCACCAATAATAGAAACTAAGGATACAACCGCGACTGATACCGGTGATGCGGTGATAGCCATTTGTGATGCAACGGAGGCAACCGCCATTGGCCGTTCCGGGCGAATACCTTTTTTAATGGCAATATCTGAAATAATCGGGAACATGGTATAAACAACATGCCCGGTGCCACATAAAAAGGTTAATGACCATGTAGTAAATGGCGCGAGTAGCGTAATATGTTGTGGATGCCGGCGTAATAAACGCTCGGCAAATTGCATCATTACATTTAATCCACCGGCAGTTTGTAATACCGATGCACAGCCAATAACGGCTAATATAGTCAGCATGACATCGACAGGTGGTTTACCGGGTTCGAGGCCAAAGATAAAGGTAAGAATAAATAAACCGATACCGCTTATTAACCCTAGCCCCATACCGCCGTAGCGTGTCCCTAGTAACAGGCATAAAATTATAATTATAAATTGCAGTGTTATCATAATGTTCCCTTGCTTCCAACATGAATGAAATTCAGTTATATATTTGCTATTTTTAAGCAATAAGAATGGTTCTTACTCGATGTTCTCTATCAGAGCACAGATTGTATTGATTAAAACTTAGCTAATATCAAGGGAGTATTGTTTAGTTATGTAATTAATTAAATCTGAGATCTGTCTCTGTTTTTATATCAGCCCAGACTTTTATAATTAATTAAAGTAGAGTGGAAGGGAAATAATGGGATATAAAATTGGGTTGTAAAAATAATGTATTAATAATGTTTTAAATTAATGTATTAATTTTATAATAATACTTACTTTGTTCCGTTTTAACTCATGGTTATTATCAATTGGATCATAATCTGTAGGCGGTTTTCCTGCTGAGATTGGCTCCGCTGTATTGTTAATGATTGGCATATCATGTATTGATCCATCACGCCCCTGTCAGGTAACCCGCTGTCGATTTTCAATCGCTGCATCCTTCAGCTAATACCTAATTTCTCCTTCAATGACTTCAAGTAGCGGCGACTTACCGGGATATGTCTACCGCCGCGGGTAATCACTTCAGCTGAGCCATTATCCATAAGCTGGATCTCTCCCAACTGTTCGGTATTCACCATATATTGCCGGTGACAACGGATAAACGGTGTTTTTTCTTCCAGTATTTTGAGTGATAACTGGGTATAACCCGATTGTACTGTCCCGACGACATGCACTCCGCCAAGCTCGGAACTCAGATATTCTACTTCTTCAATTTTCAGCAAAAAAATGCGGTTATGACCGGAACAGGGGATATGTCGTAGCATCGGCTCAGTGATTTTATGTAAATTATTATTTACACTTAGGCCGCGCCTTAAGCGTATTAACGTTTTTGTCAACCGTTGATGATCGAGTGGTTTTAACAGATAGTCAAAGGCGTGCTCTTCGAAAGCACGTATAGCGTATTCATCGTAAGCTGTAACAAACACGATGTGTGGCATGCTTTCTGGGTTTAGCATTGATGCCAGTTCCAGGCCATTAATTCTGGGCATTTGGATATCGAGAAACACCACATCGGGTTGCAGACGCTGGATTGCGGGGATTGCTTCCAGTGCATTATTGCACTCGGCGACGATTTCTATATCATTTTCTTCATTCAGTCTTTCGCGCAAATCTTCACGCGCAGGTTGTTCATCGTCGACGATGATGACTCTTAACATACTGCCTCCACAAATTTTCTGCATTTTATCATGGCCTAAGAAAGAGGTTGAGACCATCGGTAGAAACTGCGACTTACCGCAAAGGTTAGACTTAAATGTACCTGCAAAAACATGAGTAATTATTTATTTACACATATGGATTGAAAACTTTACACGTCATGGTATTGTGGAGCTCTCAAACGATAAACACGCTAAACGACATCCGCTAAACAGAGATAGGTAAAGATTATGATCATGCAAAAAGATGCGCTCAATAATGTCCATATCAGTGCCGAACAAATACTGATTACCCCGGAAGAGCTGAAAACCCAGTTTCCATTGAGCGGCAATGATCAGTATGCGATTGCTACCGCGCGCAAAACCATTGCTGACATTGTTCAGGGCCGAGATCCACGCTTATTGGTCGTTTGTGGCCCATGCTCGATCCACGATGTGGATGCCGCTCTGGAGTATGCGCGTCGTTTGAAAACACTTGCAGCGGAATTGAATGACAGTCTGTATATCGTCATGCGTGTCTATTTTGAAAAACCAAGAACCACCGTCGGCTGGAAAGGTCTCATCAACGATCCGGACATGAATGGCTCGTTTGATGTGGAAAAAGGATTAAAAATTGCCCGTCAGTTATTGCTGAATTTAGTCGGTATGGGCTTGCCACTGGCTACTGAGGCTCTGGACCCGAACAGCCCGCAATACCTGGGTGACCTGTTCAGTTGGTCGGCGATTGGTGCACGTACCACCGAATCACAAACTCACCGTGAAATGGCGTCAGGCTTGTCGATGCCCGTTGGTTTCAAAAACGGCACTGACGGCAGCCTGAGCACAGCAATCAATGCCATGCGTGCTGCGGCGATGCCACACCGTTTCATGGGGATTAATCAGGCCGGTCAGGTTTGCTTGCTGCAAACTCAGGGCAATCCAGATGGTCATGTGATTTTACGTGGTGGGAAAACACCCAATTACAGCGCACAAGATGTCGCTCAGTGTGAGAAACAGATGCAGGATGCGGGACTCGTTCCCTCCTTAATGATAGATTGCAGTCATGGTAATTCGAATAAAGACTACCGTCGTCAGACTGCGGTCGCTGAATCTGTGGTTGAACAGATCAAGGCTGGCAATTGTTCTATCACTGGTGTGATGCTGGAAAGTAACATCCATGAGGGCAATCAATCATCTGAACAACCACGCGCTGATATGCGCTACGGTGTTTCAGTGACCGATGCTTGTATTGATTGGGAAAGTACCGAAACCCTGTTACGTAGCATGCATCAGGAATTACGTTCAGCACTGGCGGCACGGACTGTAGAGGAAGAGTAAGTATGGTGGCTGAACTGACCGCTTTACGCGATCAAATTGATGAAGTCGATAAAGCACTGCTGGATTTGCTGGCTAAGCGCCTGCATTTGGTGGCAGAAGTAGGTGAAGTTAAAAGTCGTTATGGTTTGCCTATTTATGTTCCGGACCGTGAGGCTTTGATGCTGGCCTCGCGTCGACAGGAAGCCGAGGCTTTAGGCGTACCGCCGGATTTGATCGAAGATATATTGCGTCGAATAATGCGTGAGTCTTATACCAGCGAAAATGATAAAGGGTTTAAGACGCTGTGCCCTCAGTTGCGCCCGGTGGTTATCATCGGCGGTGAGGGGCAGATGGGGCGGTTATTCAGCAGAATGCTCACTTTGTCCGGTTATCAGGTCAAAACGCTGGAACAAGAGGACTGGCCACAGGCTGAGTCCATTCTGGCGGATGCCGGAATGGTGATTGTCAGCGTACCCATCCACATCACTGAGGAGGTTATTGGTCGATTGCCAAAATTGCCACCAGATTGCATTTTATTGGATCTTGCTTCAGTGAAAAACAAGCCGTTGCAAGCCATGCTGGCTGCTCATGAAGGGCCGGTTGTCGGCCTGCATCCCATGTTCGGGCCTGATGTTGGTAGCCTGGCAAAGCAAGTTGTGGTGTATTGCGATGGCCGCGACCCACAAGCCTACCAGTGGTTGCTGGAGCAGTTGCAGGTTTGGGGCGCAAGACTGCACCGTATCAGTGCTGTTGAGCATGATCAGAATATGGCGTTTATTCAGGCGTTGCGCCACTTCGCGACCTTTGCCTATGGGTTACATCTGGCCGAGGAAAACGTGCCGTTGGAGCAATTGTTGGCGCTTTCTTCGCCGATTTATCGCCTGGAGCTGGCGATGGTAGGGCGGTTGTTTGCACAAGACCCACAGCTTTACGCTGATATTATTATGTCATCGGAAGATAATCTTGCATTGATTAAGCGTTATTACAAACGTTTTGGTGAGGCGATTACCTTACTGGAGCAAAGTGATAAACAAGCCTTCGTCCAAAGTTTCCAGAAAGTTGAGCACTGGTTTGGCGATTATGCGGAGCGCTTTCTGGTAGAGAGCCGTTCATTACTGCGTCAGGCGAACGATAGCCGCCAGTAATTTGAATCAATCCAAATACAGTTTCGTTAAGCCATCCCGGCAGTGTCGGGGTGGTTTTTCACTGTATGGGCCATAGCGCATTCAGATGATGTTGCTATTAGATAGATAAGGCCCACCTATGGTGAGCCTAAAAAACGATCTTAACTTGGATTGACCGGAACTACGTTTTCACTTGGGTAGCAACCTAATACTTTTAATGAACGAGTCATTAGCGTTAGATCTGCCAGCGCTTTATGCATGGGTTCGGAACGTAAATTAGCCTGAACATCAATATAAAACATCTCTTCCCACGGGTTACCATTAATTGGCCGAGATTCAAGTTTCGTCATAATGATACCCTGCTCTCTTAGCACCAATAGGGCTTCAACCAATGCCCCAGATTGCTGACCGGTTGCCATGATTAAGGTGGTTTTGGCCGGGATCTGGTCTGAGACATCAATGGCCTTGCGGGCCAGCACGATGAAGCGCGTGATATTTTGCTGTTGATTTGCCAGATTATGTTCCAGTACCTGCAAGTTATAAAGTGCGCCACCGGCTTCACTCCCCAATGCGGCTGCCGTCGGTGAATTTATTTGCGCTACTTTTTCCATTGCTGCGGCAGTACTTTCGCAATACTCAATTTTCCAATGCGGGAAGCGATTAATAAATTGGCTGCATTGTTGGAAAGGCTGTGGGTGGCTGTACACGGTTTCAATTTGACTTAGATCAGTTTCAGTCGCCACCAGTACACAATGGTCAATCGGATTGGTTATCTCGCCCACAATGGACAAGCTGGTGTGTTGTAGCAAGTCATACACATCATTAATAGAACCGGAACTGGTGTTCTCTATCGGCAATACCGCGTAATCGGCTTGCCCGGTTTCTACTTGGGTAAGGATGTCCTGGAATTTCTGGCAACCACATTCAATCAGTTGCTCGAAATGGCGCGCGGCATACTGGCGTGCCGCCAGATGTGAATAAGAGCCTTTCGGCCCAAGGAAAGCGATACGGGCAGAATGCAGGGCGGTTTGATTAAGCTGATGTTGCAATAGTGCCTGCTGAGTCAGCACCGAGTCTTCGATAATCAACTGGAACAAGCGGGTGATATAAAACCCATCAAGATCATAAGGCTTGGCGGCTGTTATCAGTGCGTCCAGCAAATCACGTTCCCGTTCTTTATCGCGAATTGGGCGATGATGAAGTTGCTTAGCCTTAGCGACATCCACCGCCAATTCACGCCGCTCTGCCAGCAATGCCAGCAGTTTTAAGTCTAGTGCGCTGATGCGTTCACGTAGTACCAGTAACGGATTATCGCTCATAGAGATTTGCCTTATTTATTCTGAATAAAAAAAAGCCTCCCGCTTGGGAGGCTTTATTGTTCGTCTTCGCATTATTTATCACACGACGAAACGCCTCCCAATCAGGGGAAGGTAAAAAAGAATGCGAAGAAAAACACTTTATCGATCATCGTTAAGAACCCTAAAAATAGACAGTCTCTAAACTAACCGCCAGCTTGATTTGCTGTCAATAAAAAACGCGCCCAAAGGCGCGTTAGATCCGAAATGAGATGGAGAGCCCTGGCTATTGTTCCTGCTCGGATTCTTCTTCCTCTACATCTGCTGACTCCAGATTAGCATCTTTAACACTACTTGCTGCGCGACGAGCTTCACCTTTATGTTGTATTTTATTTAATTGGCGTTCTAGTTTGGTGATAAGTTCATTAATTGCAGCATACATATCATCGTGTTTTGCACTGGCAACCAAGGGACCCATCGGGGTATTGATAGTTGCATCGGCAACGAATCCTTGCGGATCTTTAGACAGTACAATATGTGGGTTTATTAACTGGGCCTGCCATTTATCCAGTTTGGTGAGACGGTCTTCAACATGCTTGCGAATTGCTGGGGTGATATCCATTTGCTTACTGGTAATGTTGACTGTCATATGACTTACCTCTCTGTCTACTCCGTCTTGGATAACTTCAGCATACCTCTCTTTTCCGCAAAATGTATGACCAAGATCACTTTTTTTTGTCACTTTTTGCAAAGGTCATGGGAACTGTGATTTAACGTCAGGATTAGGCTTTGGGGGGTTGAATCATTGATTATAATGTCGCATTATCGGTAAGTTATATTGTCTGCGTTGGGTTAAAAACGACATTATTTTCCGGTGTTAAAGGGGATATTAATGCAACAGCCTGAGGCCATGACGTTCATCATCCCGGTGCTGTAAATTGAAAATAGGCCTCAAGGGCAGAATTGAAAACGGCAGCCTAAGCTGCCGTTTGTTATTTTATCGCTACAGACAATATCAGGCTGGATTAGCCGCAATTATCTTGGCAACTTTGTCTGCCTCAGCATTAAGTTGCAACTGCTTATAAGCATTTTCCATCAACGGCAACGCATCACGGGTTGCTTGAGTATCGGGATAATCTCTCAACATTTGCTCTACGCGGTTAACTACCGCGACGTAAGCGCCTCGTTTAGTGTAATATTGCGCCACGGCCAGTTCATGCTTGGCCAGGCGATTTTTCAGGAACGTCAGGCGTTTTTGCGCATCAGTTGCATACTGACTGTTCGGATAGTTTTGAATCAACTGGTTAAAATCGCGGAATGCGGCCTTAGCATGTTGTGGATCGCGATCCGAACGATCAATCCCGAAGAAGCCTTGTAATGCACTGTCATCCAGAGCCATGTCAGTCAAACCACGCATATATAATACGTAATCGATGTTAGGATGTGTGGGATTGAGGCGCATAAAGCGATCGATTGAGGCTTGCGCCAACGGTAAATCAGCAGATTTATAATACGCATAAATCAAATCAAGCTGAACCTGTTGGGAGTAAGGCCCGAAAGGATAGCGGTTATCTAACGCTTCTAGTTGCGTAATAGCTCCCTTAAAGTTACCGTCCTGCAGTTTTTGCTGAGCGGTAGCATAGAGCTCAGAAGGCGGGTTATCGGGAACCACGTCCTTGTTACTGGAGCAACCGGTCAGCACCAGGCTCAACGTGGCGGCAGCCACCAGATATTTCATACGCGTCATGACGTTTTGATTATCCTCGAAGTGTTATTCCGGGAGACTGTCCGTTAAGCTCCCGACAAAGATCTAGATACAATAGCACATTATATTAAACGGCATCGCCGTCAAAACCCAACGTTAACGAACAAGAAGCTGCATATGGCACAACAAGTACAACTCAGCGCAACGGTGGCCGAATCTCAACTCGGTCAACGGTTAGATCAGGCTTTGGCCGAATTGTTCCCTGATTATTCAAGATCTCGCATAAAAGAATGGATCTTGGAAGATAGAGTCACTGTCGACGGTAAAACAATTAATAAGCCTAAAGAAAAAGTGTTGGGTGGTGAGCTCGTCGCCATTGACGCGCAAATTGAGGAAGATGCCCGCTGGGCGCCTCAAGAAATCCCACTGGATATCGTCTATGAAGATAACGACATTCTGGTCATTAATAAACCCCGTGGTTTGGTGGTGCATCCCGGTGCAGGTAATCCGGATGGCACTGTTCTGAATGCGTTGCTTTATTATTATCCGGAAATTATCGACGTTCCTCGTGCGGGTATCGTACATCGCCTGGATAAAGATACCACTGGCTTGATGGTCGTGGCGAAAACTGTCCCTGCCCAGACCCGTTTGGTAGAAGCACTCCAGGCGCGCGAAATCACACGTGAATATGAAGCTGTGGCAATCGGCAATATGACTGCTGGTGGCAGAGTTGACGAACCTATTTCTCGTCACTCGACCAAGCGTACCCATATGGCCGTACACCCAATGGGTAAACCCGCGACCACGCATTACCGTATCATGGAACATTTCCGTGCCCATACTCGCCTGCGCCTGCGTTTAGAGACAGGCCGTACGCATCAGATCCGCGTACATATGTCTCATATAAACCATCCACTGGTGGGTGATCAGCTTTATGGTGGCCGTCCACGCCCACCAAGAGGGGCTTCTGATTCCTTTATTTCCATTTTGCGTGGTTTTGATCGCCAGGCGCTGCATGCAACCATGCTGCGTTTGTATCACCCGATCAGTGGCATTCAAATGGAATGGCATGCGGCATTACCAGAAGATATGGTTGAGCTAATTAATGCACTGAAAGCCGATACCGTAGAATTCAAAGACCAGATGGATTGGTAATGGACACGCTGATACTCCCCAACTGGCCAATACCTGCTGGAGTTAAGGCATGTAGCACCACTCGTCAAGGTGGTATCAGCGCGTCGCCTTATGATTCATTAAACCTTGGCACCCATGTGGGAGATGCCGCTGCTAGTGTGGCAGCAAATCGTCAGCGTTTAGTGGAACAGGCGGGCTTGCCGCAAATGCCAGTCTGGCTGGAACAGGTACATGGCACTCGTGTCCTGCATTTGGATGGCAAGGTAACCCCTGATGTGCAGGCAGATGCAGTCTATAGCCGCGTCGCCGGGCAAGTCTGTGCAGTAATGACCGCCGATTGCCTACCTGTGCTATTTTGCTCTTTGGCTGGCAATGAAGTCGCGGCTGCCCATGCGGGGTGGCGTGGTCTATGTGCTGGCATCTTGGAGCAAACGCTGGCTCAGTTCAATGCCACGCCGTCTTCTATTATTGCCTGGCTAGGTCCAGCCATTGGCCCGCAGCAATTCGAAGTGGGCGAAGACGTGAAACAGGCTTTTATCAATATCGATCCACAATCTGCTGCTGCTTTTACCCCCACAGGCACTAAATATCTCGCTGATATATATTTACTGGCACACTTGCGGCTTCAAGCTGCGGGTATTCACGCTATTTATGGCGGTGAACATTGTACTGTGAGTGAAAAACAGCAATTTTTTTCTTATCGGCGTGATGGAATTACCGGGCGGATGGCCAGTTTAGTCTGGCTGATATAACCTATTGCATTAGGACGATCCGCTGACGCATAACGTTTTACTTTAAATATAGTGTCGAAATAACCTTGAAAATTTGAGGAATGACCTCATCTAATCTTCAGTAGCAATTTTGACCAATATTGGAGGTGTTATGCGTCTGGATCGTCTTACCAGTAAATTCCAGCTTGCCCTCGCCGATGCCCAATCTTTAGCGCTTGGGCGCGACAACCAATTTATAGAACCGTTACATTTGATGAGCGCACTGCTTAATCAGGATGGGGGGACGGTTCGCCCATTATTGACCTCGGCGGGTATTAATGTTGCTAGTTTGCGTAGCGATATTGAGCAGGCTTTAGGTCGTCTTCCACAAGTTGAAGGTACCGGCGGTGATGTTCAACCATCAAACGAACTGGTACGTGTATTGAATCTTTGTGACAAATTAGCGCAAAAGCGCGCAGATAAATTTATTTCTTCGGAGCTGTTTGTTCTGGCTGTACTCGAGGATCGCGGTACCTTAACGGATATATTAAAGGCCGCCGGTGCAACGACTGACATAATAAATAAGGCAATTGAAAATATGCGTGGTGGTGACAAAGTCGATGATCAGGGTGCTGAAGACCAGCGTCAGGCATTGAAAAAATTCACTATCGATCTGACTGAACGTGCGGAACAAGGCAAACTTGATCCGGTTATTGGCCGTGATGAAGAAATTCGCCGCACTATTCAGGTATTGCAACGTCGTACCAAAAATAACCCAGTGTTAATTGGTGAGCCAGGTGTCGGTAAAACCGCCATTGTGGAGGGGTTGGCACTACGTATCGTCAATGGTGAAGTGCCCGAGGGCCTGAAACATAAACGTGTGCTTTCATTAGACATGGGCGCACTGATTGCCGGTGCTAAGTATCGTGGTGAGTTCGAAGAACGCTTGAAAGGCGTATTGAACGATTTATCAAAACAAGAAGGCAGTGTGATCTTGTTCATTGATGAATTGCATACCATGGTGGGTGCCGGTAAAGGTGACGGGGCGATGGATGCCGGCAACATGCTGAAACCGGCGTTAGCACGTGGTGAATTGCATTGCGTAGGTGCAACTACGCTTGATGAGTATCGTCAATATATAGAGAAGGATGCGGCGCTGGAGCGGCGTTTCCAGAAAATCTATGTTGCGGAGCCAACAGTAGAAGACACGATTGCCATTTTGCGTGGGTTGAAAGAACGTTATGAGCTGCATCACCATGTGCAGATCACTGACCCGGCAATTGTGGCGGCAGCGACATTATCGCACCGCTATATATCGGATCGTCAGTTACCGGATAAAGCCATCGACCTTATCGATGAAGCCGGTTCCAGTATCCGTATGCAGATGGATTCAAAACCAGAATCATTGGATCGTCTGGAACGCCGGATTATCCAGCTAAAACTGGAACAGCAGGCGCTGAAAAAAGAATCGGATGACGCCAGTAAAAAACGGCTGGAAATGCTCAATACCGAGTTAGAGCAGAAAGAACGTGAATATTCTGAGTTAGAAGAAGAGTGGAAAGCTGAAAAGGCATCACTCACTGGGACTCAGAATATCAAAGCAGAACTGGAGCAAGCTAAAATCACCCTGGAACAAGCTCGGCGTATCGGTGATTTGGCACGAATGTCCGAGCTTCAGTACGGTAAAATTCCTGAGCTGGAAAAACAACTAGCTGCCGCGACGGCGCTAGAAGGGAAAACCATGAAGCTACTGCGAAATCGTGTCACTGAGGTAGAAATTGCCGAAGTTCTGGCACGCTGGACCGGTATCCCGGTATCTCGCATGCTGGAAAGTGAGCGAGATAAACTGCTGCGTATGGAGCAGGATCTACATAAACGTGTGATTGGGCAGGATGAAGCGGTTGAAGCGGTGTCCAATGCTATTCGCCGTAGCCGTGCAGGGTTGTCAGATCCGAACCGGCCAATTGGCTCCTTCTTATTCTTAGGGCCAACTGGGGTGGGTAAAACCGAGCTGTGTAAAGCATTGGCAACGTTCTTATTCGACAGCGATGATGCCATGGTGCGTATTGATATGTCCGAGTTTATGGAGAAACACTCTGTATCCCGGCTGGTCGGTGCGCCTCCAGGCTACGTCGGTTATGAAGAAGGCGGGTATCTGACCGAAGCGGTACGTCGTCGCCCATACTCTGTGGTTCTGCTGGATGAGGTGGAAAAAGCGCATCCGGATGTCTTCAACATACTATTACAGGTGTTGGATGACGGGCGTTTAACTGACGGGCAGGGGAGAACAGTCGATTTCCGTAACACGGTTATCATCATGACCTCTAACCTCGGTTCAGATTTGATTCAGGAGCGTTTCGGTGAAAGAAGTTATGCCGAAATGAAGAGCATGGTAATGGATATTGTTGGCCATCACTTCCGTCCTGAGTTCATTAACCGTATAGATGAGGTCGTTGTGTTCCATCCGCTGAGTCGGGCACATTTGACTTCTATCGCCAATATCCAGTTGGCGCGGTTATACAAACGTCTGGAGGAGCGTGGTTATCAGGTTACTATTACTCAGCCTGCTTTGGAGTTCTTGGGCGAAGCCGGATTCGATCCAGTTTACGGCGCGCGGCCATTGAAACGGGCAATTCAGCAGGAAATAGAGAACCCGATGGCGCAACAGATACTTTCCGGCAAATTAATACCGGGAGTCCCTGTTACTCTTGATGTAGAAAATGGGCATATCATTGCCAAACAGTAATGGTAAATCCTTGAGGGGGCGAGAAATCGCCCCCTTTTTGTTGCCTTTTCCACCATTTCTTATCTTTTCGCCGTATTAATGAGCGGTTGAAAAGTTTTTTCAAATTAGGGGT
>NZ_CQAZ01000051.1 GCF_001152565.1 Yersinia pekkanenii
CAGATGGTTAAGTAGCGATCCGGCAGGGACTATTGACGGGTTGAATTTATATCGCATGGTAAGGAATAATCCTATTTCATTGATGGATGAAGATGGGTTAAAGCCTCATGATCGTAAACAAGGTTTTATATATTCACCTTTTTCTGATATGGGGGCTTTAGAACAAATCGTTGGTAAAAATGCGCAACGTATATTAAATAAAAAACAAATAATGCCTATTATTGTTGATACAGAAAAACAAAAAAAAGAACTGCTTTTGAATCTAAAATCTGTTTTATTATCTGAAGGGAAAGCGACTGCTTTAACAAAGATACTAGGCATTATTGATCAAATGGATGGTGGTGAACCTCCTCAATATTCAGCATTGAGTGAGGCAGTAGCCCCATCTAATTTTAAAGTGAGTAGTTTAGAGAAAACAACCGCATTAAAAAACCTTGATCCCAGTCAGCACAAACTTTTGTTGATAGGACATGGATCAGCAGGTGTTCCAGCTCTCTCGAATGATGATGAAAAATCTATTCGAACATTTAAAGAATTAGCTGAAAATTTTAAATCATCAGGTTTACCTATGAACTTTTCAGATATCAAGCTAACTTCTTGCCATTCTGGAGATGACAATATAATTATAGGCTCTATTATTCCTCCTGGTGAATCTCTTGACGAAGCTCCTGCTCAATACTTCGCAAATGAATTGGGAAAAATAGGATATAAAGAGGTTAGAGTTTATGGTTATCGAGGAATGGGAGATAGATTTACATTAGCTAATAACATTCATAAAACACGTTCAATAATTAGCTCTTCAGGGAAAAAACAACGGGGAGAACAAGTTTGCATCGTTATATATTCAAGAATAAAAATATAAGCACATCAACAAGCCCCACCCAAATGAAATCGAAACCTGTTATATCGATAAATTCATGGAGTAGATAACTTTTTTTCAATTAATTCAATCTTAAATATCTCCAATAGATATTTAAGATATTAGGATAAATCATGACAAACAATATGGTCTTAATCCACCCCACCATCGCCATCAGCGATAACCGTGGGCTGGGTATTCGTACACTGGCCTATAACCGCAGTGAGAGCAGTCAGACTGCCGATGAGCTGATCACCCATAGCTGCTATAACGCACTGGGGCAGTTAGCCGCCAGTATCGATCCCCGTCTGTTTACCGCACAACAGCAAGACAAAACCGTTCTGCCCAATTTTCGCTATCACTATAACCTTGCTGGAGCCGTGCTGCGCACCGACGGTGTCGATAATGGCACCCTGATGCAACTGATTGATGCTAAAGGCCGTACGGCGGTGAGCATCAATGCTCAAGGCGCCTGCCAGTGGGTTATCTATGAATCGGGTGACACTCATCTGAGCCGCCCGATTGAGTACCAGCAGCAAACTAAAGGGGGGAGCAAAACCATTACTGACCGCTTCTTCTATGGTGAAAACAGCCAACAGCATAAAGACGCTAACCTCAACGGCCAGTGCATCCGCCATTATGATACCGCCGGATTACAGCAGGTTATTAGCCTGTCGATCACCGGTGCGCCACTGCAACAACTGCGCCGCTTACTGGCCGAGACCCTCGGCCCGGTAGATTGGTTTGGTAAAGAACACTGGGATTCACGTCTCAGTGATGAGTATTTTGTCACCCACGGCACCACCGACGCCCTCGGCCAGCTACTCACCCAGACCGATGCCAAAGGCCATCTCCAGCAGATGGCCTATAACCGTGCTGGTCAGTTAAGCGGCAGTTGGCTAACGCTGAAGGGCGGAGCTAAACAGGTGATGGTTAAATCCCTCACCTACTCCGCTGCCGGGCAAAAACTGCGCGAAGAAAGTGGCAATGGCGTGGTGACGCAATATCGCTATGAGGCTGAAACCCAACGGCTTATCGGCATTAAAACCACCCGCCCGGCCCTGAAAGACCGGCCAACCCTGCTGCAAGACCTGCGCTACGACTATGACCCGGTCGGCAATATTCTGGCTATCCATAATGATGCTGAGACCACCCGCTTCTACCGTAATCAGAAAATCGTGCCGGAGACCACTTACCGCTACGACGCCTTGTATCAACTGATTGAAGCCACCGGCCGTGAATCCGACAAAAACAGTGCGCAAAGCGCTAACCTGCCAGACTTAGTCTCACTGACTGACGGCAATCAATATGTCAATTACACCCGCCGTTACAGCTATGACCGTAGCGGTAACCTGTTAAAAATACAGCATACCGGTGCCAGCAACTACAGCACGCTCATCACTGTCTCCAATACCAGTAACCACGGCATTCAACAGCAAGATGGGTTAACGGCCGCTGATATCCGCAGTCAGTTTGATGCCGCCGGTAACCAACAACAATTACAACCCGGCCAGCCGCTGCAATGGGACGCCCGCAATCAGTTGCAACAGGTGATTACCGTTAAGCGTGAGGCTGGAAATTCCCTCAACAATGACCGCGAGAGCTATCTGTACGGCAGTGATGGCATGCGCATCGTGAAGCAAAGTATTCAGCAAAACCAAACCAGCAAAGTAGTGTATTTGCCGGGGCTGGAGCTGCGCACTCAGCATAATAACGATAAGCTGACGGAAGATTTTCAGGTGATTACCGTCGGGGCTGCTGGTCGCGCCCAGGTGCGGGTATTACGGTGGGAGCACGGTAAGCCGGATGATATTGCTAATAATCAATTGCGCTACAACTTTGATAACCAAATTGGCTCCAGTTTATTAGAGCTGGATCATAACGGCGATATTATCAGCCAGGAAGAGTATTACCCGTTTGGTGGCACCGCCGTATTTGCTTCGCGTAACACGGTGGAAGCGAAATATAAAACCGTGCGTTATTCCGGTAAAGAGCGCGATGCCACCGGCCTGTATTATTACGGCTTCCGCTATTATCTGCCGTGGCTGGGCAGATGGTTAAGTAGCGATCCGGCAGGGACTATTGACGGGTTGAATTTATATCGCATGGTAAGGAATAATCCTATTTCATTGATGGATGAAGATGGGTTAAAGCCTCAATCGTTTATAGATAGTCATGAGGAAAGTTCTACTTCAATAGAAAATTATAGGAAATCAATCAATGAATTAGACTTTAAAAGTGACTACCAGCAGGGGATAAGTAAACTGGCTGATACTTTTGTAGAATACTTTAACTTTATACAAAAAGAAAAAATACTCCAATATGTAGACAAGGATTCGTTGATACAACAGTTCTCTAATGAGTCAAGTTTATCTTTGTCTGAGGCAAAAGATTATATTGAAAAAACAGAATCATTTGGTTTTACTGCTTCTAATTTGCAAGGAAAACCTATTTTTGCATTCTCCGATAAAAATGCTGGAGGAGAACATTATGCAAGACATGAGTCTATTCATTTACTTTCCGCTCCTGGAGGATTGACTGGGCTACAGACAGTTAATAACAACTTAAATGAAGCAGCAACCGAAGTCACAACCAGGCTAATAGAATCTCATTTAGGACTAAATGATAGTGCAACAATGAGCGCTTATAATCGTGCCTATCCTAGTTTAGCTGAATTTTTAATAAAACTTATTGACGTTGGTGGAGATAGGGCCAAAGGAGGACTATTATCCAGTTATTTACAGAATACTGGGTTAACAGATATGATTACTCCCTTGGCTGAACTATGGATCGAAAGAACTGATAATAACTTAATAAAACAAGGATTTAATAAAGCACCATCAAATACAGATCCGTTATTACGGTTAGAAAAAGCAACTAATCTTCTCGGCAAAGATATAATTCGATTATCTGGAGAGCTAGGAGGACAACCAAATCTAAAAGATATTACTGACTTCTCCATCGTCAGTCCGATTAAAAAAATCGGACTTAAGCTTGGGTTTTCAGTTTAAGATAACTTAATAGTTTTCACTATACATTTATATTAGCCTCAATCTAACTGATAAAATAGGATGGTTATATTATTAAATATCTTAAAATATAAAATAAAAACCATAACAAACCCTACAACACGTAGGGTTTGTTAAAAAAATTAGATTATAGATTATTAATTTAAACGTTGCTCGCGGCAGTCGTTGTTAGGATTTGAAAAGCCATAGATATTTCTATTGGCTATACCGCATCATAATAGCCAATAGAGACATCTTTAAAAAAGCCATTAAAAGCATTTTAATGGCTCAATCTAAATCCTACGCCGTGCCACCCACCGTCAGATTATCTAACTTCAGAGTAGGTTGGCCAACGCCAACTGGCAGGCTTTGGCCCTCTTTGCCGCAAACGCCGACACCTTTATCCAGCGCCAGATCGTTACCGACCATGGAAATCTGCTGCATGGCTTCAATACCTGAACCAATCAAAGTGGCCCCTTTCACCGCACGGGTAATTTTGCCTTTTTCGATTAAGTACGCTTCGGAGGTTGAGAACACAAACTTGCCGGAAGTAATATCCACCTGACCACCACCAAAGTTAGGTGCATACAGGCCATATTCCACACTGGAAATTATCTCTTCCGCTGTCGATTTACCCGCCAGCATATAAGTATTGGTCATACGCGGCATTGGCAAGTGCGCATAGGATTCACGGCGGCCGTTACCGGTCGGCGTAACCCCCATCAGGCGTGCGTTCAGCTTATCCTGCATGTAACCTTTAAGAATACCGTTTTCAATCAGTACGTTGTACTGGCCCGGCACCCCTTCATCGTCGATAGCCAGCGAGCCACGACGGCCCTGCATGGTGCCATCGTCCACTACAGTACAGAGTTCTGACGCCACCAATTTACCCATTTGGCCGCTGAAGACTGAGCTGCCACGGCGGTTGAAATCACCTTCCAAACCATGACCGACCGCCTCGTGCAACAACACACCCGGCCAACCTGCGCCTAAGACTACTGGCATAGCACCGGCAGGGGCGGCAACAGCCGACAGATTTACCAGTGCCATTCTGACCGCTTCATTGGCAAAATTATCAGCTCGCACTTCGCCATCCACAGTTTCGAGGAAGTAGTCATAGCCAAAACGGCCACCACCACCGCTGGCACCGCGTTCGCGTTTGCCGTTGTCTTCCACCAATACGCTGACCGACAGCCGCACCAGTGGGCGCACATCTGCCGCCAGCGTGCCATCAGTGGCTGCCACCAGTACCTGCTCATAGACACCGCTCAAGCTGGCACTGACTTCCTGCACCCGTTTATCGGCGGCACGGGCCACTTTATCGACCCGATGTAGCAATGCGATTTTGTCTTCCCGGGAGAGACTTTGCAGCGGATCCAACAACGAATAGCGCGCCTGATAGGCAATCTCGCCTAAGGTATGCACTTTGCCGTTACCCGTATCACGCACAATACTGCGCGCGGCATGGGCACTTTGTTGTAAAGCATTCAGGGTGATTTGGTCAGCATAGGCAAAACCGGTCTTTTCACCGCTGACGGCACGTACGCCCACACCCTGATCAATATTGTAAGAGCCATCTTTGATGATGCTGTCTTCCAACACCCAGGCCTCGTGATAGCTGGACTGGAAATACAGGTCAGCGTAATCGAGGCGGCGTTCAGCCAACTGCCCCAATACTGAGAACAAGTCCTGATGGTTCAGCTTGTTAGCAGCGAGTAACTGCTCACTGACAAACGAGAGGCTCATAGTGTTCACTCTTATTTAGATGATTGTTTTGAATCAGATAATCGCGGTACCAGCGACGATACAAAGCGATTGTGCTGCAATACCGGCATCTGATTACGAATAGTGTTCAAACCTGTGGTGTCGATTTTGACTTTTAAGGCAGCAACCGCATCTGGGTTCTGCCCGATTATTTTACCCCAGGCATCGACCGCCATAGTGTGGCCCCAAGTGCGACGAGTGGCGCCGTGACGCCCTACTTGTGCGGCGGCCAGTATCACACATTGGTTTTCAATCGCCCGTGCGCGCAATAATATTTCCCAGTGAGCTTCACCGGTCATTTTGGTAAAGGCCGCCGGTACTGAAATAATCTCGGCACCCTGCGCGCGTAACGCCTGGAATAAGCCAGGGAAACGTAAATCATAACAAACCGTCATGCCCAAACAACCTACCGGCGTATCAACCACCGTCAGTTGCTGCCCCGGCTGATAGGTATCCGACTCACAATAGTGGCTATGAGTATCGTTTATATCCACATCAAACATATGGATTTTGTCGTAGCGAGCTTTAAGCTCACCCTGGTCATCAAACAACAAGCTACTGGTGGTGATAAGGTCCGCTGACTCGCGGCTTTTCATTGGCATCGAGCCAATTTGGATCCAGACACCGTAGCGGCGGGCCATTTCGCGCACTTCTTGTTGCAAAGGCCCGTCATTGTGCTGTTCCGCATGGTGACGATAAGAGGCTGCATTAGCAAATAACAATGCATTTTCCGGCGTCATAACCAGTTTAATGCCAGAGTTTAACTGTTTGATCTGTTGCTCAATCTGAGCCAGATTGTCACGGATATTTTCACCGCTGCATAACTGCAATAATGCAACATTGGCATTTTTCATGGCGCCTTACTCTCCTTTAGCTGGCGTAATACTTCATGGATGGTCGGTTGATCCAAACTACCGGTGATTTGGTAGCGAATTAGCGAAACCTTGCTCCATAACGGCCCTAAAATCTTCGAAGCAGCAAATACCGCCGCCCCGATCACTGGGTTGATCGCAAAAGCGGTTGCGACGCCTACAGTAGCCGAAATATCTGGCGTAATGACAGCTTCCATGGCGATTTGGCGTTTAACCAAGTCTACATTACCGCTCATGGCAATATCGGCTGCCAATCCATCCACCACTAAATCATTGGTGTGCATCACGCCATTTTTAATATTGGCGCTGCCCCGAATAGAATCAAATGCAAAGTCACGACTAAACGTATCACTAAAATCGAGTTGGAGCTTACGTAATAGTGCGTCAAAGCTAACCAGCCGCAGTAGTTGCCCGGCCCGCCCTCCACCAAGATCACTCAACTGCCCTCGGCCCAATCTACTCTTTAACGTCCCGTTTAGGGTATTAATCTGTGGCTGCCACGGGACACCACGCCAGTTTACCTCGGCATTGATATCAAAAGAGGCATCCTTTATCGGCGTGGTCAGGCCGAAGAATGAAATGGTTTCATCGATTTTTGGCCCGCTCAGTGCCACATTGAGCGCGGTTTGATCACCAGTTCCGTCTTGTTGCCATTGCCCGGTAATTATTGCCCGCCCATTACCTGCCTCAATAAGGCCATTGGTCAGGGTCAGAATAGAACCTTTGGGTGTCAGATCGGCATTAATCCGCCCCACATTCTGCCCCAAAATCCAACAGGCTTTACAGCGCAATTGCACAGCGGGCCAATCACGGAACGAAATGTTACTGTGGCTCTGTGGCTCCTGCAATGCCGCCTGCGCCAGTGGATTTTTCTGCTCGCTAGCGGCCCATTGCGGGTTGTAATAAAGATAATCGATATCAGCATGCCATGGCCCTTGGTCTGCCATCAGCAAGCTACCCTCCACTTCCTGACCTTTTGCCGTGACTTTGGTGCCCGACAGTAGCGGCTCTAGCTGAAGTGTCAGTTGGTGCCAGGTTTGCCCTCCGACCAATAGCTGCGGCGTCTGTAATGTCAGCCGCTGAGGGAGAATGACATTGGATTTACTGCCTTTTATTTTGGGTTGCGCTGACGAGGCAAAAGGCGCGCTCACCGAGGCAAACTCAGGTGCCAATAGGGCCAGCCAACCTTCGCCATCCAATACCGGTAACTTGAGTACCAAACCTTTATCATCCGGTAGCGACGGAGGGGGGGGGCTGCCCGTTTTTTTATTGTCAGTCGCTCGATTATCACTTTGCCAGATGGCACGAGCCAGTTCGACTTGATCCTTTTGCAGCAGCCATTGGCTGTTAAAAGTCTGGTGACTGCCCGCGCTGCCCGACAAGGTAAACTCATCCAACCCACCGATGACCTGTACCTGTAGCGGTAATGGCTGACCACTTGATTTATCTAGCGGTAAAGGTAAGTGACTGCTTACTTTTTTCAAGTCAGCAGTGACATCAACTTTATAATCTGGCTTACCCTGCTTGGGTAATTGCACGGCTACTTTGCCCTGCCAGTTGGCACTGCCACCCAGTAACTTCGCCACATCTGCCGGTATGCCGGGTAATTTAGCGGGTAGCCAGTCGCCTTTCAGCCCGACATCCACCAAAAAGTTCTTTGGTTGTTCCTCGGTGGTAAAATCGACCGTTAATGGCTGCCCGAACCAGTTGGCAGATAAGGTATCGCTATCGAGGTTGCCATCATTAAAGCGGAACTTGCCGTTGATATTCTCCAGTTGGCTTTGTAGCGGCTTAACCAGCAGGCTGTTATTTTTCAGCGTCACTTCACCGCTGGCGTGGGTGATACGGTCCTCCTCCAAGGGAATATCCAGGTGTAAGCGCCCACTAACTTTCCCACCCACTTGCAACTCTTCCAGTGTTTCAGCTACCGAGTCATTAAGTGGTGTTGCCGTAAAGTAATCATGGATATCACGCCCAACACCGGCAACTTCGGCGTCAACATACAATTTTTCTTTCAGATAGTCCGGAATGACGGCGCTAATATTACTGCCAGTGACGTTACCCAACATGACCTGGGGCGCCACCATCCACAGACCGTCATTGAGAAAATCGAGGTCGATAACCAGGTTTTCTAATGCAGGCCAATCCGGCTGGAACTGGAAGGTCGCATTACGCACTGGCACCGCGACCTGAAATTGACCTTCTTTATGTTTATAAGGGAAATCATTAGGATTGCCGTTATAAATCAATGTGGCATTGTCTACCTGCCCACCCTGTAACGCTTCAGTCAGATAATCCGCCAGCTTCTTACCCAACAGTGGTTCAGGGAAGTAGCGCCAGGCATCGGTGGCATCATACAAGCGAATACCCGCCAGGATTTTAAGCCACGGTTGCCCAATCTCTGGCTGCTGATAGCGGAAGCTACCCTTGCTCCACAGCGATTTAGCCCTGACATCCAATTGATCACTCCACAGCGCCCAGCCTTTGTCATCAACCAGCCAGTTCAATGCGCCACTGGCCTGGCTCACCTCGAGTGGTGCGCGGAACATATCACCATAAGGTAACGTGCTGTTTTTAAGGTTGATAT
The DNA here is from genome assembly GCF_001152565.1 of Yersinia pekkanenii. Classification (GTDB taxonomy): domain Bacteria; phylum Pseudomonadota; class Gammaproteobacteria; order Enterobacterales; family Enterobacteriaceae; genus Yersinia; species Yersinia pekkanenii. The sequence goes on from NZ_CQAZ01000051.1 coordinate 9,091, forward strand.
CCAGCCGACCAGACTCTGCGGAACCACTCAGTGCACCAGAAAAATGATTAACACCTGGCAGAAGGCTCCAGTGTTGCCAGCTAATATCGTGCCATTTGGCCTGAAAACGGCTTTTTTCCGGCTGGCTGATAGGAATGTCCAATGCCAGTGCATTGATATTCCCTTGTGGCCGCAAGTCCGCCCAACGATTCATTAGCTCAGGGGTAAAAAGTGACAAGGTCGGTAACAGTGGCCCCACCCGTTCCAACTGAATATTGGTGGCACGAATACGTAGTTCTTGAGATTGGTCCGGCCCAATAAATTGGGTATTTTCAGGTAACCACAGCGCGGATAAACTCCCTTGCGGCCAAGGTTGTCCATCGGTTTTAAGACTCAATTCTGGCGCATCAACTTGCCAGCCATTCCCCTGACGGCGGCCTTCCAATACAAAATTATCTACTGCTAACTGATGAGTTTTGTTACCGACAGTCCAATTGGCTTGCCCTTGGCTGAGTAAGACATTACCACGATAGATTTCGCCACTTTTGATGCTCAGCCAGGCCGCCAGGCTGAATTCTGCGCTGTCCAGCCCGGTATTATTGTGCAGCCAACGACTGATCCATGGTTTCAGATCGATATTGTCAGCCTGCATATAAACAGTGCCGTTGTTCAAAATACCCTGATCATCTTGTAGATCCATTCGCACCATTACTACACCGTGCTGACCATTAATGGTCGACAGGCTGATTTGGCCTTCAGCACGATGGCGGCCAGGCGAGTTAAGCCAGGTCAGTTGTGGGATCTCTAATTCAGCACGGGAGCCTGAGGGGGTAAGGAACGAGACACGGCTGTTACGTAGATCAAAATGGTCTAACTGACGCAGGAAGATATCAGTAAGATTACCCGCCTCAAGATTACGGCGGTTGTTCTGCTGCATATCCAACGTGGTATTGAGGCTCAACTGCAACTGATAGAAGGTCATGTCGCGGAACTGCCAGCGCCAACGCAGCAATGACTGCCACACATCAAGCGCAAGGGTCACCCGTTGTACCTGCCAGTCGGCTTTCGGCAATTTAGCGCGAATATCACGCAATTCTAACGTCGGACCAAAGGTTTCCCACGATCCCTGCATGAACCCCACTTCCAGTGGAATACCGCTGATCGACTGAACTTTAGCCACGATTTGCGGACGATAATCATTGATAAGAGGCAGCATCATGCGTAGCCCACTGATCAACAGTGCCACCACAACAATCATTGTAGCGCCTGTCGCTAACAAAATCTTGGGCAGTCGCCTCACACATCTCTCCTTGCCATCCACCACACAAATGGCCGCGGATCTCGATAAAACCCATACACAAAGGCCGGGAGGCTCTTACATCATCACCACATCAAACTGTTCTTGGTTATACAGTGGCTCAATCTGAACTTTGACCTGCTTACCGACGAAGATTTCCACTTCTGCCAATGCGTGGGATTCTTCACCTTTCAGCGCTTCCCCCACCGCTGGAGAAGCATAGACCAGGAAGCGGTCAGAATCATAAGCGTGGTGAACGCGGACAATTTCACGCAAGATCTCGTAACACACGGTTTCCACCGATTTGACGGTACCACGGCCACGGCAGGTCGGGCATTCGTTGCATAACACGTGCTCAATGCTCTCCCGCGTGCGCTTACGGGTCATTTCGACTAAACCTAGCTGAGAGAAACCGCTAATACTGGTTTTTACCCGATCTTTACTCAGTGCCTGTTCCAATGAATGCAATACACGCCGACGATGCTCTTCATTACTCATGTCAATGAAATCAATAATGATAATCCCGCCCAGATTACGCATCCGCAGTTGGCGGGCTATGGCCTGAGTGGCTTCAGTATTGGTATTGAAAATGGTCTCTTCAAGATTACGGTGACCGACAAAAGCCCCCGTGTTGATATCCACGGTGGTCATGGCTTCGGTTTGATCGATAATCAGGTAACCACCTGATTTTAGCTCAACTTTACGCTCTAATGAGCGCTGAATTTCATTTTCTACATCGTAGAGATCGAAGATCGGCTGCTTACCGGCATACAGCTCCAGCTTTTCCGTCATTTCCGGAATATATTCGCGGGTAAATTCCACCAGCAAATCGTAAGTCAGTTTGGAGTCAACACGGATTTTATCCAGCGCCGCACCGGCAAAATCACGCAACACCCGTTGCGCCAGCGCCATCTCACCATAGAGTTTATATTTGGTGATATTGCGTTTTTTACGCTCCTGGACTTTAGTCCACAGACGCTTAAGGAACGCAGCATCCGCAGATAAGTCAGCTTCGCAAACGCCTTCGGCGGCGGTGCGGATAATAAAACCGCCCTGTTCATCGCAATAGGCTGCCACGGTCTTTTTCAGGCGTTCGCGTTCAGCTTCACTTTCAATACGCTGGGAAACACCAACATGGGCCGCACCCGGCATTAAAACCAGATAACGAGAAGGTAGGGTAATATCAGTGGTCAAACGTGCGCCTTTGGTACCAAGGGGATCTTTCACCACCTGCACCATCAGATCCTGCCCTTGGCGAACCAGTTCAGCGATATCGCGCACATTGAAATTTTTCTGCTCATCCCCAGCCACGCATTCGGTGTGGGGCATGATATCGGAAGCATGAAGGAAAGCGGCCTTCTCCAGGCCTATATCGACAAAAGCGGCTTGCATACCCGGTAACACCCGACTAACACGACCTTTATAGATATTACCGACAATCCCTCTTTTGGCTTCACGCTCGATGTGTATTTCTTGCAGGATGCCACCATCAATGTAGGCAACCCGCGTTTCAGACGGTGTGATATTGACCAGTAATTCAGCTGTCATGACTTCCTCTCACATTACGTAGCGCAATAAAATTACTTAGTAATTCATGGGTTTCTACCAACGGCAGCCCCACTACGGCATGATAGCTGCCAGTAATGGTTCTGACGAAACAGCCACCTTTCCCCTGAATACCGTAAGCGCCCGCTTTGTCCATGGGTTCACCGGTAGCAATATAGTTACTGATTTCCAACTGAGATAACACACGAAATGTCACATCTGTCACAACCATGGTAGATAATACATCTTGTTGGGTAGCCAGTGACACCGCAGTGATCACCTGATGCTGCTGCCCGGACAGCGCACTCAGTATTTGCTGCGCATGGGCTTTATCCCGTGGTTTTTCTAATACTTGCCCATTTAACACCACAATGGTATCTGCTCCTAATACCGGCAGATCCCGTGGCGCGACCTTCACCCCTGCTCGTGCCTTATCCAGCGCTAAACGCTGGACATATTGTTGCGCACTCTCCTCTGGATGGCGTTGCTCTTCAACCTCTGTTTTCAAAACCTCAAAGGGAACATCAAGCAGGGTCAGCAATTCACGGCGACGCGGAGAACCAGAGGCAAGATACAAGGCGGTCATGAGTCTTAAGTCCTTATTGCACCGCAAATTGACGGCGAATTTTACGCATTAACAAGAATAGCCAAGGCCATAGAATACCGTTAACGACACTACTCCAGAAGACTTCCGGCCGGAATGAGACATTACTGACTAAAAACTCAGACCAAAACACCACAACATCCATCGTCAACGAAAGCAGCATCACGATAAGCGCTTGCTGCCACAATGCCATATTGCGAAATAGCTGGAATTTAAACGCCACCAGATAAGCGATAATACTGAGCGCCAGCGCCCGCACCCCAAGTGTTGAACCCAAAATAAGATCCATAATCAACCCGAGCACAAAGCCGGTACCCACATTAACCCGATGCGGTAATGCCATCACCCAATAAATTAATATTAATGCCAGCCATGAAGGTCGGAACATATAAATCTGTTCCGGCCACGGCATAATTTGCAGCACCATGGCAATCAGGAAGGATAACCAGATAACCCAACGACCATTACTGCTGTAACGGTTCATCGCGATACTCCCGGCGCAGTCACTGTCGTTGCTGAATTTCTAGCGGGTGACGTTCTGGCAGGTGCCGTTGTCGCAGGTAAAGTCGTAATAGTGGGTGGCGCGGGTGGCCCCATATCATCGGCGGCAGGCAATACTTGTGACATCATGGGAGCCAAACGTTCATTCGCCACACGGCGAACCTCATTCGGCGGTAATGGCATATCACCATTACGGTCAGCACCCCACAATAACAACAGGTAACGTAAGCGTTGTAAATCTGCCGTTGGGCGAGCCTGAATCACAGTATAAGCCCGCTGGTTATCCACTTTGACAGAAGAGACTACCGCTACCGGGTAACCTTCGGGAAAACGCCCCCCCAAGCCAGACGTCACTAACACATCACCGACACGAATATCTGTATTGCTGGGTAAATGTTCCAATAATAAGTCATCAGTACAGCCACTCCCTGCGGCAATCACCCGAATATCGTTCCGCAACACTTGAATAGGTAGAGCATGGGAGGTATCACAAATTAATAATACGCGGCTGGTTAATTTACTCACTGCGACAACCTGACCTACGACACCACGGTCACTGATGACCGGCTGGCCTTCGTACACCCCACTATTAGAACCTTTATCGATAACTACCTGGTCACTGTAAGGGTCTGTCCCACTGGACATCACCTGTGTCACCATTTTTTGTTCATCCTGACGCAGCGGGGAACCCAACAATTCACGTAAGCGATTATTTTCCTGCTTAAATTGCCCGAGCAACTGTAGGTCAGTATTTTTCAGCAACAGTTCTTGGCGTAACGCACGGTTTTCCAGCGCCAGTTGTTCACGGGTAGCCAGAGTTTCAGAAACGTTGTCGAGAACTTTGCGTGGCCCATTGGCCAGAAAATAGAAAGGGCTAACGGCGGTGTCCATATAGGTACGTATTTTAACGAACGTACCCAATCGGCTATCAGCGATAACCAAAACAATAGCTGCAAGAACAGCAAAGAACAGTCGTAATTGCAGGGATGGACCCCGGCTAAAAATCGGCTTCATAAATTATGCGTATTCCTCGACGACATACATAAAGGAGGCACTAAACCTGATGAACAAAAATACGCTCACCTGATTTAGTCCTCCTTTTTGGCTGACTATTCTTCGCTGAACAAATCGCCGCCATGCATATCGATCATTTCCAACGCTTTACCACCACCGCGTGCAACGCAGGTCAATGGATCTTCTGCCACCACGACTGGGATACCCGTTTCTTCCATCAGCAGGCGATCCAGGTTACGCAGCAATGCGCCACCACCGGTCAATACCATACCGCGCTCGGAGATATCAGATGCCAGTTCTGGCGGACACTGTTCCAGTGCAACCATCACCGCGCTAACAATACCGGTCAGCGGCTCTTGCAACGCTTCAAGGATCTCATTGGAGTTCAGCGTAAAGCCACGAGGTACACCTTCAGCAAGGTTACGACCACGGACTTCAATTTCCAAAACTTCATCACCTGGGTAAGCAGAACCGATGCCATGTTTGATACGCTCAGCAGTCGCCTCACCAATCAATGAACCGTAGTTACGGCGCACATAATTAATAATGGCTTCATCAAAGCGGTCACCACCGATACGCACAGAAGAAGAGTAAACCACACCGTTTAGAGAGATAACGGCCACTTCTGTGGTACCGCCACCAATATCGACAACCATTGAGCCGGTTGCTTCAGAAACCGGCAAGCCAGCACCAATTGCCGCCGCCATTGGCTCTTCAATCAGAAACACTTCACGAGCGCCTGCGCCCTGAGCAGATTCACGGATCGCACGGCGCTCAACCTGAGTAGCCCCGACCGGCACGCATACCAATACACGCGGACTTGGGCGCATAAAGCTATTGCTATGAACTTGCTTGATAAAGTGTTGCAGCATTTTTTCGGTGACAAAGAAATCGGCAATAACGCCATCTTTCATTGGGCGAATAGCTGCGATATTGCCGGGGGTACGCCCAAGCATCTGTTTAGCCTCATGGCCTACAGCCGCAACGCTTTTCGGCGAGCCAGCACGATCCTGACGAATAGCAACCACTGAAGGTTCATTCAGTACAATGCCTTGTCCTTTAACATAAATAAGGGTATTGGCGGTACCCAAGTCGATGGACAAGTCGTTGGAAAACATGCCACGAAATTTCTTAAACATAACGAAAGGATAATCCTGCAAGCTGGGGGCGGAAAATAAAATCCGCCTACTTTACCAACCACACGAAGCAGCGACAAGGCGCAAAAACGTCCTGATTCGGTGAAAAAGTAGCTGCGTTATTGGCATCTCGTTCCATTCAGGATCCATGTTGCTTGAAAAGGTTAAACAAACCCTCGACACAACACAGACTCTGCGCAACGACCGGCGTAACACAGCACATAAAATCTAACATTTAACCTGATTATCGTCGGATGTAAGCACTCACCAACGATTTACGGAAATGACTGACTCATTCTACGTTAATTTTTGCTCAACGATCAGGCTAAACATGGCCCTAATACGAATATTTTTTCTTTCCGGGGTCTAAATGCGTTGGCAGCGCAAAGAAATTACCCTGCCCACCATAAACACCTTTCTCCTTCAGCGTTTGCCATTCTTCACGGGTAAGCACTTCCGCCGCAAAAACTTTCGCATGCGTCCCCGCACAGGCACCGGTCAGACTTTCCACAAACAACTGATTTTCATAACGTAAATTAATGTTTCTTACTAATCCCGGATGAAGTTTGATCATTTCAACCCGTAAAGATTTAATGTAAGAGGTGCTGACAACCGTCAATCCGGCCTGTGACACCATCACCTTGCAGCCCACGCCAAGCAATAAACGCATCATCGGGCGGATTTGGTCGATATGTTGACACACATCTGCCTCTGCAAGTTCAAAGATAATTCGCTTTCTATCAGACTTTCTGCATTGTAAGAGCGTATCTCGCAGCCAACGCTGGAAAGAACGCTGCAATAATGAATCAACGCAGATAGAAAATGCCAGAGTTTCGTCCGGCCATAAAGCTAATAAAGGAATAATCCGATCAATTTTTTGGCGATCATAACGCTCAGCCAAACCGAGCAATTGCACTAATGGCATAAACTCGGCAGCCAGCAGCTCTTGCTCACCATCATATATGCGGCTGATGATTTCACGGTGATGAATTTTACCGTCAACCGTAATGACCGGCCTCTGATAAAGCCTTGGGCCACCGTTAACCAGCGTTTGTTCCAATAACGTGCGCCATTTGACGCTACCACGCCCTTTTTCTGATACTTGAGTGTCGTACACATACCAGCCATTCCCCCCATACATCGCCGCATTTTTGGTCGCTTGTCCAGCATTATCCATAACCTGTTCGGCTGATTCGCCACTGCGATACGCCACAATGCCAATATGCAACAATGATTCACGGTCAATAATATAGGGAGCAGGTAACGCGCCTACCGCGTGAACCAGTTGTGCGGCCATGACATCGGCATCTTTTAGGGTCTTATGTGGCAACAATATGGCGATATTACTGTGATGGTAACGCGCCAGTAACGCGGAAGGATAGCGAGCAACAAAAGTAGAAAGTAGATTAATCAGCAAATGCATTAAATCCTGTACCTGCTGATGATCATCCGTCTCATCTAAACGATCAAAATCAGGCAACTGCACCATCATAACGATCCCATGAGCACCGTGCTCTTCCAATTGAGTCGTTAGCTGATTATCAAAAAACTGACGATTACTGAGGCCGGTTTTAGCATCCCGCGCAGCAAAGGTGCGAATCAATGTACCCACTCGGTTACGTTCTTCCCTCACTTCGATTAGCTCGGCCAACAGACGGTCAATGGCACGGCTGGCGCAAGGCGGCCATTCATAACCTTCACTGTGGATAGCATATTCACGCTCGCCATTAAGAATACGTTTTGCTCGCCGCTCAAGTTTTTCCTGGCCTGCGGTCTGGTCACGCAACCAACGGAAACTTAACAGTAGCGCCATGGCAATCACGGCGGCCGCCAGCGATAAAACGGACAGTGCATAAAAAGAGCGGACGTAGCTGCTCAAGGGGTCAATATAGGTGAAATGCATTGTGGCCCCAGGCTGATGCAGCATAGGTATCGCCAGATGACGATATCTGCTTTTGCTATTCCAGGGCGTATAAGTTGCCGGGAGTTTAAGCTGATACAACGTGCTGGTCTGATCTTGGATACTGACTTCTACCACTCCGATCGTCCGCATCATTATAGGCAGCCACTCTCGTTCTTTATCAGCAGATTGCAGAAGAAGAGACTGATCATAAGCTGTCACAATACTCTGGAGACGGTGCTCCATCTTTTTCTGACATAGATAGAAGAAACTTGCCGTGCTCCCCAGTAATACTAAGCACATAGCCGAGACGACCAGTAGGGTCATAAACGCAGAAAGTTTGGTTGTAAATCGCATCCCTTTAGCCTTGCGAAGCGCAATTAAGCGAAAAAAATCCCTCGACTCCCTTGAGGAAAATACTGTATGACAGAAATGCGTCATAACACGGACGTTTTACTTTATAGTGCGACAATAACACAATAATTCAACCTCTTTCCCTGATGTTCGATCAATCCTCCTTCAAGCATAGCCATGATAAAAATCAATGGATCGATTTTTGTTCTTGATCAGACTTGAAGATTGGTGTTACCGCTATAATTAGTTCACGCTTAGTCCATACTTTTTTTGAATTATTCACAATTTATACCCAACGTCATCCACGTTGCAAAAAGGTATATCGGGAGAGTGACACATGCGAGCACTGATACTTGAGCAAACTGAAGGCCGCACAACAGCAGAAGTGCGTGAGACATGCCTCTCACAACTGCCAACCGGTAATGTCACCGTTGATGTCAATTGGTCCAGCCTGAATTATAAAGATGCTCTGGCCATCACGGGCAAAGGGAAGATTATTCGCGAGTTTCCCATGGTTCCGGGCATTGATTTTGCCGGTACGGTGCACAGCAGCGAAGATCCTCGTTTTCATATTGGCCAGTCGGTTTTGCTGACCGGCTGGGGAGTGGGCGAAAACCATTGGGGCGGTTTGGCGGAACAAGCACGTGTCAATGGCGACTGGTTGGTGCCAATGCCTGAAGGCTTGGAACCCCGTAAAGCGATGATTATCGGTACCGCGGGTTTCACCGCTATGCTGTGCGTAATGGCGCTGGAGGAAGGGGGGGTCACACCGGAAAGTGGTGAAGTGGTGGTGACCGGGGCCAGTGGTGGCGTTGGTAGCACTGCAATTGCCTTGCTTTCCGCGTTGGGTTATCAGATTGCTGCAATATCCGGTCGTGACAGTAACAGTGAATACCTGAAAAGTCTGGGTGCTCACCGTGTACTATCACGCAATGATTATCTTGATGCTTCACGCCCACTGGAAAAACAGTTGTGGGCGGGTGCCATTGATACCGTTGGCGACAAACTACTGGCTAAGGTGCTGGCGCAGATGAATTACAACGGTACTGTGGCCGCCTGCGGGCTGGCGGGTGGCTACACGCTACCCACGACAGTGATGCCCTTTATTCTGCGTAATGTGCGTTTGCAGGGGGTGGATTCGGTCATGACCCCACAACCACGCCGTCAACAAGCCTGGCAGCGGCTGCTGGAAATTCTGCCTGAAAGTTTCTATCAGCAGGCTTCACAATCTATTACGCTGGCCGATGTACCAGAAGCTGCGGCAAATCTGTTAGCCAATAAAGTCACTGGCCGAACCTTGGTTAAAATTCGTTGATTCGGTGCCTCCGGGGGTATCTGCCCCCACCTTATCATTCGCATTGTAATGATTTTCAAATTTCTCTCCGCCCTCTAGCGCTTGTCCCTATATGCCGCCATGATTAATATTAATAAGGTCAGTATGTATTCCCCCTGTTTGACGGAGTCATTTTATGCGCAACTTTTTATCTCATTCCCTGCGTAATGCTGCCATATCGCGCAAACTAACAGAAGCCGATGTCACCCCGGAAAACATTTTTTATCAGCGCCGCAAAGTACTACAGGCATTAGGGATAACCGCTGCGACACTGGCGTTACCTACCTCCGCACATGCTGATTTACTGGCATGGTTTAAAGGCAATAACCGCCCCAAAGCGCCATCAGGTAAGCCGCTGGAATTTACTAAATCAACGGTTTACCACCCCGATCTGGCGATGACTCCAGAAGATAAAGTCACGGGTTACAATAACTTTTATGAATTCGGTCTGGATAAAGCCGATCCCGCCGCCAATGCCGGAACCCTGAAAACCGAAGGCTGGCAGATAAAAATCGACGGCGATGTCGCCAAACCGATGACACTGGATATTGACGACCTGATAAAGCGCTTCCCGTTGGAAGAACGCATTTACCGTATGCGCTGCGTGGAAGCCTGGTCAATGGTGGTGCCGTGGATTGGTTTTGAACTAGGAAAACTACTGAAATGGGTTGAGCCAACCAGCAACGCCCGCTACGTGGCATTTCAGACACTTTATGCACCCGATCAAATGCCAGGGCAAGAAGACCGCTTTATTGGTGGTGGTTTGAAGTATCCATACGTTGAAGGATTACGGCTGGATGAGGCCATGCACCCACTGGCCTTTATGACTCTGGGTGTGTATGGCAAAGCCCTGCCGCCACAAAACGGTGCTCCACTACGGCTCATCACGCCGTGGAAATATGGTTTTAAGGGGATAAAGTCCATCGTTCATATTCGCCTGACTCATGATCAACCCCCGACGACCTGGAACCTGAGTGCACCCAACGAATACGGTTTTTATGCCAATGTGAACCCGCATGTCGATCATCCGCGCTGGTCACAGGCCACTGAGCGCTTTATCGGTTCCGGCGGCATTCTGGATGTACAACGCCAACCAACACGACTGTTTAACGGCTATGCCGATCAGGTAGCCTCACTGTATCGTGGTTTGGATCTGAGGGAGAATTTCTGATGCGACTCAGCCTGCGGCAAATCAAATGGTTAAAAGTCGCTATCTGGCTGGCGGCAGCACTGCCCTTCTTGTGGTTAATTTTATCGGTCAATCAAGGCTGGTTCAGTGCCGACCCGGCAAAAGATATTCAACATTTTACCGGCCGCATGACACTGAAACTGCTGTTAGCCACTCTGGTGGTCACGCCGCTGGCGCGCTACGGCAAACAACCCTTACTTATCCGTTGCCGCCGGCTGCTGGGATTATGGTGCTTTGCCTGGGGAACCTTGCATTTGGTCAGCTACTCAGTGCTGGAACTGGGGCTGAATAATATTGGCCTGCTTGGGCGTGAACTGGTTACCCGCCCCTATCTGACCTTGGGTATTATCAGTTGGCTATTGTTGCTGTCACTGGCAGTAACATCCACCTTGTGGGCGCAACGAAAAATGGGAGCCAACTGGCAAAAACTGCATAATCTGGTGTATGTTGTCGCCATTCTTGCGCCAATTCATTATCTTTGGTCGGTGAAAACGCTGTCACCCTGGCCCATTATCTACGCAGTGACGGCGGTCATATTACTGGCGTTACGTTATAAAAAATTTCGCCAATGGGGTCGCTAAAAACCGGAATCTATCATGGTTATCCACGTTATAAATGGGTAGCTGATACATATTTCCCACTCTTTTTTATTGAATATCTTCGCTGATAAGACCAGTATTTAGCTGCTAATTGCTACGATATCATTATAATGCCCGACCTTAGTACCGATTGCAGTGTCACATTTCTCGTAAAAAGGTGACAAATCGGTGACATCAGGTTATTTTTTACGATGATGGACTAATTGCCGGAGATACCAGCACAATGTCGGATAAGTTGCACATTTTGCTTCTGAATGGCCCTAACCTGAATCTGCTTGGAACACGTGAGCCAGAAAAGTACGGTGACACCACGTTGGCTGAGATTGTCAGTCAGTTAGAGACTGAAGCTCTGGCGATGAATGTCACGCTGTCCCATTTGCAGTCAAATGCAGAACATGTGCTGATTGATAGAATTCATCAGGCACGGGGGAATACCGACTTTATCCTGATTAACCCGGCAGCATTTACGCATACCAGCGTGGCGCTGCGTGATGCACTGCTAGGCGTGCAGATCCCGTTTATCGAGATCCACTTGTCTAATGTGCATGCCAGGGAGCCTTTCCGTCATCATTCATATCTCTCTGATATCGCGGTTGGGGTGATCTGCGGACTTGGCGCAGATGGCTACAACTTTGCTTTACAGGCAGCGGTAAATCGCTTGTCAAAATCCAACTAATGCAACACAAAAAGAGTACGGAATCACACTCATGGATATTCGTAAGATTAAGAAACTGATCGAACTGGTTGAAGAGTCCGGCATTTCAGAGCTGGAAATCTCAGAAGGCGAAGAGTCAGTACGTATCAGTCGTGCTCCCGCTGCACCAATCTACCCAATGATGCAACAACCGTATGCTTTTGCTGCACCACAGCAACAGCCCGCGTTGGCAACCGCAGTTGCCGCACCCGCTGCTGAAGCGGCAGCACCCGAGGCCATCAGCGGCCATATCGTGCGCTCCCCAATGGTCGGTACTTTCTACCGTACCCCAAGCCCGGATGCCAAAGCCTTCATTGAAGTAGGTCAGAAAGTTTCTGCTGGTGATACTCTTTGCATCGTTGAAGCGATGAAAATGATGAACCAAATCGAAGCAGATAAATCCGGTACTGTAAAAGCCATTCTGGTTGAAAACGGTCAACCGGTTGAATTCGACGAGCCTCTTGTCGTCATCGAGTAACGAGGCGTTCCATGCTTGATAAAATCGTAATCGCTAACCGCGGTGAGATTGCGCTGCGTATCCTGCGAGCTTGTAAAGAGCTGGGGATCAAAACTGTTGCAGTTCACTCTGTTGCGGATCGTGATCTTAAACACGTGTTACTGGCTGACGAGACTGTCTGTATTGGTCCCGCGCCTTCTGTTAAAAGCTATCTGAACATTCCGGCAATCATTTCTGCTGCTGAGATCACCGGCGCGGTGGCTATTCACCCCGGCTATGGTTTCCTGGCTGAAAATGCTGATTTTGCCGAACAGGTAGAACGTTCAGGTTTCATCTTTATCGGGCCACGCGCCGAAACCATTCGCCTGATGGGCGATAAAGTTTCTGCTATCAGTGCGATGAAGAAAGCCGGTGTACCCTGCGTACCAGGCTCTGATGGCCCATTGAGCGACGATACTGCCAAGAACCAAGCCTTTGCCAAACGTATTGGTTATCCGGTCATTATCAAGGCATCTGGCGGTGGTGGTGGTCGTGGCATGCGTGTGGTTCGTCATGACAAAGATCTAGAGCAATCCATTAACATGACCCGTGCGGAAGCCAAAGCAGCTTTCAATAACGACATGGTTTATATGGAAAAATACCTTGAAAACCCACGCCATATCGAAGTTCAGATTTTGGCTGACGGGCAAGGTAATGCTATCTATCTGGCTGAGCGTGACTGTTCTATGCAGCGTCGCCACCAGAAAGTGGTTGAAGAGGCACCAGCACCAGGCATCACCAGCGAAATGCGCCGTTATATCGGTGAGCGCTGTTCGAAAGCCTGTGTGGAGATCGGCTATCGTGGTGCAGGGACTTTCGAGTTCTTGTATGAAAACGGCGAGTTCTATTTCATCGAAATGAACACCCGTATTCAGGTTGAGCACACGGTTACCGAAATGATCACTGGCATCGATTTGATCAAAGAACAGTTACGTATTGCTGCCGGGCAGCCTCTCTCCATCACTCAAGATGAAGTGAGAGTCCAGGGCCACGCAGTAGAATGCCGCATCAACGCCGAAGACCCGAATACCTTCCTGCCAAGCCCGGGTAAAATTACCCGTTTCCATGCGCCGGGCGGTTTTGGTGTGCGTTGGGAGTCCCATATTTACGCCGGTTATAGTGTGCCTCCGTATTATGACTCCATGATCGGTAAGTTGATCACTTACGGTGAAAACCGTGATGTTGCTATTGCCCGTATGAAAAATGCGCTGGCTGAACTCATTATCGATGGCATTAAAACCAACGTTGAGTTGCAGCAACGCATCATGAACGACGAAAATTTCCAGCACGGTGGCACTAATATCCACTATCTGGAGAAAAAACTCGGGATACAAGAAACCTGATATTTCGCCTTTCGTGCTTTTAGTCCTTTATATCAAGGCCGGTTAATCACCGGTCTTTTTTCTTTTCATTTGTTTAATTTTCTTTTGATTGATATAGCTGGCATTTCGCATAGCAGTCGCTAATAACGCTGCGAGGCCAAGTAAGAAGGGGATTTCCCAAATTAGTTGGCCTCGCGGCCAGGCAGCAAACAAATAAATCCCGATCAGCTGACTCAGGTCAGTGATTCGGGTGAATGAGTGCAGCTAACAACGCTGCGAGATCAAGTAAGAAGGGAAAATATGGACGCAAGATTCCTGCAAGCTAACAAAGAGGCGCGCTGGGCCTTTGGCTTAACGCTGGCCTATCTGGCTGGCTGGATAATCACCGCTTATTTACCGAGCAACCTTCCGGGCTTGAGCGGCTTGCCAGCCTGGTTTGAAGCCGCCTGTATTGCGCTACCACTGGTGTTTATTGTGCTGTGCTGGCTAATGGTGCGCTTCATATTCCGTGATATCTCACTGGAGGACGATAATGCAAACTGATGTTGTCCTGCCGTTAGTGGGCTATCTGCTCATGGTGTTTGGTTTATCCGTTTATGCTTATACACGCCGCCAAACCGGGAATTTTCTTAACGAATACTTCATCGGCAACCGATCGATGGGGGGATTCGTACTGGCAATGACCCTCACCGCCACTTATATCAGCGCCAGTTCATTTATCGGCGGGCCGGGTGCTGCTTATAAATATGGCCTTGGCTGGGTATTGTTGGCGATGATCCAACTACCTGCGGTCTGGCTGTCGCTCGGGGTGCTGGGTAAGAAATTCGCTATTCTGGCACGCCGTTATAACGCCGTGACCCTCAATGATATGCTGTATGCCCGCTATCAAAGCCGTTTGCTGGTATGGCTGGCCAGTATCAGCCTGTTGGTGGCGTTTGTCGGTGCCATGACGGTGCAATTTATCGGTGGTGCCCGCTTGCTCGAAACGGCGGCTGGCATCCCTTATGATACCGGCTTACTGATATTCGGTATCAGTATCGCGCTATATACCTCTTTTGGTGGCTTCCGCGCCAGTGTACTGAATGATGCCTTGCAAGGTATGGTGATGTTGGTCGGTACCATTTTGCTACTGGTGGCGGTGATCCATGCTGCTGGCGGCTTGCATAAAGCGATCGAGACCTTGCAACATATCGATCCCGCCCTGGTTTCACCACAAGGCGGCGATAAGATCCTTGATCTGCCCTTTATGGCATCGTTTTGGATCCTGGTGTGCTTTGGCGTGATTGGCCTGCCGCACACTGCTGTGCGCTGTATTTCGTATCGTGATAGCAAAGCAGTCCATCGCGGCATTATCCTCGGCACTATTGTGGTCGCGATCCTGATGTTTGGCATG
Organism: Yersinia pekkanenii; assembly: GCF_001152565.1. Lineage (GTDB taxonomy): Bacteria > Pseudomonadota > Gammaproteobacteria > Enterobacterales > Enterobacteriaceae > Yersinia > Yersinia pekkanenii. Next base: position 24,447 of record NZ_CQAZ01000051.1, read on the forward strand.
CATTTGGCTGGCGCTCTTGGCCGGGCGATCCTGCCGGATCTGAAGATCCCGGATCAAGTGATCCCAACACTGATGATCACCGTGTTGCCACCGTTTGCGGCGGGGATCTTTCTGGCCGCGCCGATGGCGGCGATTATGTCGACTATCAATGCCCAGTTGCTGCAATCCTCTGCCACCATCGTGAAGGATTTATATCTCAATCTGTGGCCGGAAGAGTTGAAGAATGAACGCAAACTGGCGCGTATTTCCAGCTTATCGACACTGCTCCTTGGGCTATTGCTGCTACTCGCCGCCTGGCGACCACCGGAAATGATTATCTGGCTGAATCTGTTGGCCTTTGGTGGCCTGGAGGCCGTATTCCTCTGGCCATTAGTGTTAGGCTTGTACTGGGAGCGAGCCAATGCCCACGGGGCCCTTAGCTCAATGATTGTCGGTGCGGTATGCTATACGCTACTGGCCAGTTTCGATATTAAGCTGGCTGGTCTGCACCCGATAGTGCCATCGCTGGTGCTTAACCTACTGGCGTTTTATATTGGTAATCAGTTTGGTGACAGGGCGCGAGCGCGACAGCCAGTCGCCGTCAGCACTGAATAAATCGCTATTTACAGGTATTATTTACCGAAACCTTATTGAGAAAGACCGATCCAAAAGCACAAGCTAATAGTCGGTTTTGGAAGAGAAAAGTTATGCCTTGGATCCAACTAAAATTAAACACCACCGGTAATCAGGCCGAATCCCTTGGGGACGCTCTGATTGAAAGTGGCGCGGTGTCTGTCACGTTTCAGGATACCCACGATAATCCAGTGTTTGAGCCACTGCCTGGGGAAACCCGCCTGTGGGGCGATACTGATGTCATTGGCCTGTATGATGCCGAAACCGACATGGTAGAAGTGATTGCTATGCTGGAATACAATCCGCAGCTCGGTAACGGATTCATTCATAAGATTGAGCAACTGGAAGATAAAGATTGGGAACGTGAATGGATGGATAATTTCCACCCGATGCGTTTTGGTGAGCGCCTGTGGATTTGCCCGAGCTGGCGTGATGTGCCTGACCCAACCGCCGTCAATGTGATGCTGGATCCCGGTCTGGCATTTGGTACCGGCACTCATCCGACGACAGCATTATGCCTGCAATGGCTCGATGGACTCGATCTGGAGGGTAAAACTATTATCGACTTCGGTTGTGGTTCCGGCATTCTGGCAATTGCGGCGCTAAAACTCGGTGCAAAGCACGCTATTGGCATCGACATCGATCCGCAGGCCATTCAGGCCAGTCGCGATAACGCACAGCGTAACGGCGTTTCAGAGCGTTTGGCGCTATATCTGGCAAAAGACCAACCGGCTGACTTGTCTGCTGACGTGGTGGTCGCCAATATTCTGGCGGGCCCATTGCGGGAACTGGCACCACTGATTAGCGTGCTACCGGTAGCCGGCGGCCATCTGGGTTTGTCCGGCGTATTGGCGACTCAGGCTGAAGGGGTAGCACAGGCTTACGAGGAAAAATTCACCCTCGATCCAGTGGCGGAGAAAGAAGAATGGTGCCGTATCACTGGCGTACGTAAGTAACCACACACCAAAAAATATCGAATCCAACGTCGCTGACGTTGCAGTTAGCACCGCTGCAACGTCAAATTCGCAGCGTCGCGCTGGCACTCCTTCGCATAAGTAAGCAATCCTCCCGCCTCTTTTTTAATCAAAATGAGATGTCTGATTCATCTATATCTGCACTTTATCGTTGATTTGCTTAATAAATCAGCATTATCAACCTCAAGCATGTTGCATAACTAGTCGATAATTATGTTGTTTCACAGAAAATACTGAAGCGCACTATTTAACCAATTAAGCTTAACACCATGTTATATATGTATAAATAATTAATTAGCCAAGATTACTCCAGAATTTATCGCGTTTTTTTCATCAATTGGTCAAAGTTTGGCCTTTCATCTGAGCGCAAAAATGCGTAATATACGCGCCCTTACGGACACAGTGTGGTCATTCTTTGTCTATGCGTATTGGACACTTCCAGCTTACAAATTGCCTGATTGCCGCCCCGATGGCCGGTATAACAGACCGCCCCTTTAGAGCGCTATGTCATGGCATGGGGGCTGGGATGGCTGTATCTGAAATGCTCTCCTCTAATCCAGAGGTATGGCGGACGGATAAGTCGCGTTTACGCATGGTTCATAGTGATGAGCCGGGGATTCGTACCGTGCAAATTGCCGGTAACGACCCGGATGAGATGGCAGCAGCCGCCCGAATCAATGTGGCGAGTGGTGCACAAATCATCGACATCAATATGGGATGTCCGGCCAAGAAAGTGAATCGCAAACTGGCAGGATCAGCATTATTGCAGCATCCTGAATTGGTCAAACAGATCCTCTCCGCAGTGGTTAACGCGGTAGATGTACCAGTGACGTTGAAGATCCGGACGGGTTGGTCGCCAGAACACCGTAACTGTATAGAAATTGCCCAACTGGCCGAAATCTGTGGTATACAAGCCCTGACGATTCATGGCCGAACCCGTTCTTGCCTGTTTAATGGTGAGGCGGAATACGACAGCATTCGGGCAGTTAAGCAGATTGTTTCCATTCCCGTTATCGCGAATGGTGACATCACTGACCCGCATAAAGCCAGGGCGGTACTCGACTACACCGGAGCTGATGCTCTGATGATAGGACGTGCGGCTCAGGGAAGACCTTGGATCTTCCGGGAAATCCAGCATTACCTGGACACTGGGGAGCTGCTGCCACCGATGCCACTTGGCGAAGTGCAGCGCTTGTTAAACGGGCATATACGGGAATTGCACGACTTTTATGGTCCAGGCAAGGGATTTCGTATTGCACGTAAGCACGTTTCTTGGTATCTCCAAGAGCACGCCCCTAACGACCAGTTTCGGCGCACATTCAACGCCATAGAGGATGCCAGCGAACAGCTGGAGGCGTTGGAGGCATATTTCGAAAATCTTGCGTAAACAGAAAAAAGAGCTGACAGAACTATGTTCGAACAACGCGTAAATTCTGACGTACTGACCGTTGCAACCGTAAATTCACAAGATCAGGTGACTCAAAAGCCTTTGCGTGACTCGGTTAAACAAGCACTGAAGAACTATTTTGCTCAACTGAATGGTCAGGATGTGAGTGACCTGTATGAGTTGGTACTGGCTGAAGTTGAACAGCCATTGTTGGACATGGTGATGCAATACACCCGTGGCAACCAAACCCGCGCTGCCCTGATGATGGGCATCAACCGTGGCACGCTACGTAAGAAATTGAAAAAATACGGCATGAACTGATACTAGTCAGTTAACTTGTTGTTTAAAAAGGCGCTTTCCTTAATTGGTTAGCGCCTTTTTTGTTGAAATGACTACACCATAGACTACACCATGGTCTGAACGGTATTGCTCACCAATGAACAGGCGCAAACAAAAAAGACCGCCGTAGCGATCTTCTTATTAGCTAATGTGACTGGCCGTAATCTGATACCCATTCCAGTATGCAGACCTACCACTAACGGTTACCTTCTGCCCCAACTGGCAAAGCATTAACTCCAACATATCAAAGGCAATAACACGCAACGGGTAATCACTGCGCTTATCGCTACAGCAATTAATTTACCCGTGCGTCTTATTCGCAAGTCAGTAACGAACCCTCTCCCTCACTGTTACCCGTGCAGGTTTATTGTTGTAGGATAGATGTATCCCACACTAAGGAATTATCCCGCCATGAGAATGACCAGCCGCAAA
>NZ_CQAZ01000052.1 GCF_001152565.1 Yersinia pekkanenii
AAGAAGATAAATAATTATGTCCCGCAAAGCTTCTTTGAGTACTCGGGTTCCTTCCCACTTGCAGGGTAAGGAAAACTAAATGTAATAGGGGGGTTGAAATGGAAAATAATCTGAAGAAATCACTTGAAGTCTTAATACGGTTTTGGGAGAAAAGTTCAGAACCCTGGGGGGCAAGAGATAATAAGTCAAAATTTATTTATGCAAATTCCAGTTATCATAAATTACTAGCTTTACCTCATAAATATAGTTTGGAAGGGCGGTTTGATGGTGAGGTCCCTTCACCAACTGCGGAGTTTCAAGATGCATGGCAGGAACATGACCGTAAAGTAGAACTATTGCAGGATCGTGTCACAAACATTGAAATACATGCATGGAATGGGTGTTCTTATTTTCAGCCTTATTTCAGTGAAAAATATCCATTAATAGATGAAAATGGTGTGTCACAGGGGGTTATTTTTCATGGAAGGCCAGTGACAGAAATAATATTAACTCATTTAAATAAGATAAAAGTCCCCACATCCCTTATCTTTACCCCACCATCAGTGCTATTCACCAAAAGAGAGTGGGAGGTGTTGTTTTATATCTTACATGCCTTCTCGAGCAAAGACATTGCTAACAAACTCCATTTATCGGCAAGAACAGTCTGCAATATAACTCAACGCATCTATGGGAAAGTCGGCGTAACCAGTAAAAAACAGGTTATAGAATATTGTTATGAGAAGAAGATAAACAATTATGTCCCGCAAAGCTTCTTTGAATACTCGGGTTCCTTCCCACTTGCAGGATAGAGAGAGATAACAATTAAGAGGAAAACGGTAATGGAAAAAACACTACTTAACTCACTTGAAGCATTAATACGTTTTTGGGAGCAAAGTTCAGAACCTTGGGGGGTTAAAGATAATCAATCCAGATTTATCTATGCAAATAAAGAGTGGTGTAACTTATTAAATTTACCTGAAAAATATAACTATGAAGGGCGATTAGATGGCGATCTTCCTACACCAATAGCAGAGTTTCAGGTTGAATTTCAGCAGCATGACCGCCAGGTAGAATTATTACAGGAGCGTGTAACATCGGCTGAAATACATAAATGGTATGGACGTTCTTATTTTCAACCTAACTTTTGTGATAAGTACCCGATAATAGATGAAAAGGGTGTCTCTCAGGGGACTATTTTTCATGTACGACCAGTGGAAGACATAATATTAACTCATTTAAATAAGATAAAAGTCCCCACATCACTTATATTTACTCCGCCATCAGCGCTATTCACCAAAAGAGAGTGGGAGGTATTATTTTATATTTTACATGCCTTCTCAAGCAAAGATATCGCGAAAAAACTCCATTTATCAGTCAGAACAGTCTGCAATATCATTCAAAGCATCTATGGGAAAGTCGGCGTGACCAGTAAAAAACAGGTCATAGAATATTGCTATGAGAAGAAGATAAACAATTATGTCCCGCAAAGCTTCTTTGAATACTCGGGTTCCTTCCCACTTATGTAGGATAAACGGCTGCGCCGATTACATAAAATGTCTAACCTAATCGGCGGTTATTGCTCAATCGGCATTGGGTTGGGCAGTATAAACCGCCCTTATTGCCCCACTGCGCTATGTACTTCCCCGTGCTGCATTGTTTGGTTCACTTGTTGCCCGTTGCTGTCAGTGGCCTGTAGAGAGCCGCTAACAGTCGGTTTCAAGGGGGTATCTGCGGCCAGACTGCCTTTTATCTGCAATTTCAGGTTGCCCAAGCCTTGTAGCGGTAATACTGACCAGCCCCAGTTTTGCAAGATATCAAGATTGACAGAACGGCCGGTCAGCGCCAGTGATAAGGCTCGGGCAGGTGTTTGGTCAATACTGGCGGTGGCCTCCAATAAGCCCTCTTTGGTGAACGCGCTTAACTCACTAAATGTAATCTGTTGTTCATTGGCATTCAGAGCCAGTGATGGGCGGCGCACATCGTTTTTATTGAAGGTCGCATCAGCGGCATTCAGCATTAGTGATCCGGACCAGACCCCCCATTGATGATTTTTTGCCAGTAATAAGTTATTACCCGTAGCATCGAGCGAAGTGATTTGGAACGGGAAGTCAGGAGTAATATCAATCAATAAATTACGGTTAGCGCTGAGCTTGCTGACATACACTTCAGACAGCCAGTTTGGCAATGTTTGCTGCCATAGCTGCCGCCAATCGGCAGGCAGAGTGTAAACCAGCGCGACCAGTGTCAACTCATCCAATTGCAATCGATGGTCTGCGCGTAGCCATTTACCTTGCGTTCTCAGTAGGCCGTCTTGCCAGCGGGTTGAGAATTGATTAATTGCCACGCCTGCAGGCGATAAGGAAAATGTGGCGATCGGATCAATCAGATGAATATTACCTTTAATAATATCACCTGCATTGAAGGACAGTTCGCCATCATCTGTTTGCCAATCGCCTTGCTTAAAAGTGATATTTTTGAGTGTCAGATCTAAATCGTTAAACGCCCAACCTTTCCCTTCAACCCGCGCATCAATCAAATCGAAGCGCTTTAGCGTGATGGAGGGTAATTGCAAAAAGGCCTGCCAGACATCCTCTAACCTGGTCGCGGTTTGCAGGCGAATATTACTCAGGCGTAGCCTTTCAACCAACCAGCTACCGTCAACGGCCTGACTGGCGTTACCGGTCAATTCCCCTTGTGCAATATTGGCACCAAAATTGGTCAGGGTCAGGGCATTTTTCTCAATCGAACCTTGCAGATAGAGTTGTTGAGCGGTAATACCATTAACGGTCAGGGAGCCGGCACTGAACTGAAATTGGCTATTCTCACCAAGACTATTGCCCGGTTGTGGCTGCCACGGCACCAGGCCACCATTAATTTGTTGACCGGCAATCTTCCATTGGGCCGCTGAATTTTTCTGCTCAATAGTCGTATTCAGCGCCATATTGGTTAGCTGCAACCTATCTGCTTGCAACGGCAGTGACGAGTCTGCGTTATTGAGGGTCAAACTGCCATTTTGCAGTTGCAACTTAAGAAAATGACGGGGTTCGGTCAGTTGCCGCCAGCTCAGGCCGAACAGTGCTTGCTGGGCAACAAGAAAGGGGGGCTGATTGGCGTGGCCCAGACTGATATCACTGAAACTGACTTGCCCCGGTTGGGACCATGAGTGATCTATTTTCCCCAGAGAGAGGCGATATTCACTGTTATCACTGACCCAACGGCTCAGCCAACTGGCAGCCCAACTGGTCTGGAGCAATACGTAGCACAGCACTACAGACAGCACCAGTAGTAGTAATAACGTTAATAGCACTTTCCCGAGAAGTTTCATCCGGTTTTTCCACGCCTGTCGGTGATACAGAACCCTGTTTATGCCGCAATTTGTCCATTAGCTCAATAGACAATTGGTTATCCGACGATAAAAAAATGGCCGGTATCGTTTACGACCGGCCATTTCAGTGATGTGTTCGTGCAAAAATTATTTTTCTTGTGGGAAGAGTAAGTTAAGCACAATAGCAGTAATACCACCGGCAGCAATCCCGGAAGAAAGCAACGTTTTGATCCAATCTGGCGCAAATTGCAGAATCAATGGTTGTTGTGCGACACCCATACCGACTGCCAATGACAGAGCCATAATCATAATGGCGCGGCGATTGAGTGTCTCACGTGACACGATACGGACACCAGAAGCAGCAATGGTCCCGAACATCACGAGAGTAGCACCACCTAGAACGGGCTCAGGAATATGTTGCACAAACCCTGCTACTGCCGGGAACAAGCCGAGAACAATCAGCATCAGTGCGACAACGAAGCCAACATAACGGCTGGCAACACCGGTCAACTGGATCACGCCATTGTTCTGGCCGAAGCAGGAATTAGGGAAGGTGTTGAACACGGCGGATAGCATCGAGTTCAAACCATTCGCCAGCACACCACCCTTCAGGCGTTTCATGTACAACGGACCATGCACTGGCTGCTCTGATACATCGGATGTTGCTGTGATATCGCCAATGGTCTCCAGTGAGGTCACCATGAAGATCAACATCAGTGGCACCAGCAGGTTCCAGTCCAAAGAAAGACCATAATAAAGTGGCGTTGGGATGGTAATCAGAGCAGTGTCCACTACCGGGCGACTCTCTGGCAACATGCCTAGCGACCAGGCCAGCAAGTAACCTACGGCCATAGCAATAACCAAAGAGGCGACTCGCAGATACGGGTTACGCTGGCGGTTCAGCAAAATAATCACCACCAATACCGAACCCGCTAATAACAGGTTTTTCGGTGCGCCGAAGGTATGGTCACTCATCGCACCATAACCGCCACCAATAGATGTCAGTCCAACCTGAATCAATGACAGGCCGATAATCATCACCACAATGCCAGATACCAGTGGAGTGATAATGCGCCGCGCCAAATGCAGGAAACGGGAGAGTATAATTTCGGTGCAGGATGCGAGCATTAGCGTACCGAACAGCGCAGCCATCATGGTTGGGATATCTGCGCCACCATTTTTCAGTGCCAGCCCCCCCATAATCAACGGTGCAACAAAGTTAAAACTGGTGCCTTGAATCGATAACAGGCCCGAGCCAACCGGCCCCCAAGTTTTAATTTGCAGCAACGATGCCAGGCCGGATGCAAACAGCGACATACTAATAATGCGTTGGGTATCTTCCGCCGGTAATCCCAGCGCCTGACAAATCAATAGGCCAGGGGTTATCACGGCGACAAACATTGCCAATAAATGCTGGCAAGCGGCAAACAGTGTTTGGGCGAGTGGAGGGCGGTCTTCTAAACGATAAATCAATTCGCTGGGGTGAGTGGTCGCTTGCTGTGGAGTATCAAGCTCGGCGGATTGCGTAGACATGGCGTGGCATTCCCGGATCGACAAAGAGGGCATTTTAATGATCCGGCTCACAAAAGCAATCGGTTGCGCTGCGTTTTTTAAAATAATTCTACCCGGTGCTCACCCACATTTTTCTATTACTAAACTTGTAATTGGCGGCGTTTTTTTTCTAATCCCTTTCTTAACTGTTTTGGCGTTTTTAAGGAACTGTCTAACGTCATATTTTTACTCGATATTTTAATCGCATGGAGTACCAAGATGTTGCATCTCGATACCTATGGCACGCTAGTCGCGGCCTGTTTAGTTTTATTATTAGGCCGAAAACTCGTACAAACTGTCTCATTCCTCAAGAAATACACTATTCCTGAACCGGTAGCCGGTGGCTTACTGGTGGCATTTCTGATGTTGCTGGTGCAAAAGACTCTGGGCTGGGAAATCAGTTTTGATATGTCACTGAAAGACCCTTTGATGCTGGCATTCTTTGCAACTATTGGGTTGAATGCCAATCTGGCCAGTTTACGTACCGGTGGCAAAGCCCTGAGCGTATTTGTCTTTGTGGTCATAGGGTTACTGCTGATGCAGAACGCAATTGGTATTGCCCTAGCTAAATTGATGGGGCTAGATCCATTGATGGGTTTATTGGCCGGTTCAATTACCTTATCGGGTGGGCACGGCACCGGCGCAGCGTGGAGTAAACTATTCACTGAACGCTATGGCTTTGAAAATGCAACCGAAGTGGCTATGGCCTGTGCGACATTTGGTTTGGTGCTGGGCGGTTTGATTGGTGGGCCGGTTGCCCGCTATCTGGTGAAGCACTCTTCCACGCCGGATGGTACGCCGGAGGATAGCGAAGTTCCTTCCGCATTTGAAAAGCCTTCGGCGGGGCGGATGATCACCTCTTTGGTGTTAGTTGAAACCATCGCTATGATTGCTATCTGCTTGATGGCTGGCAATGTGATTGCCGGTTGGCTGCTGGGCACGATGTTTGAGCTGCCAATCTTTGTCTGCGTGCTATTTGTCGGTGTCATTCTCAGTAACACACTGTCAGCAATCGGCTTCTATAAAGTCTTTGATCGCGCGGTATCGGTGTTAGGGAACGTCAGTTTGTCACTGTTTTTGGCAATGGCGCTGATGAGCCTGAAGCTCTGGGAGCTGGCTTCACTGGCATTACCAATGTTGGTGATCCTATCAGTACAGGCGCTAGCGATGGCACTGTACGCTATCTTCGTTACCTACCGTGTAATGGGAAAAAACTATGATGCGGCAGTACTGGCGGCGGGGCATTGTGGCTTTGGTTTGGGGGCAACCCCGACTGCTATTGCTAATATGCAAGCGATTACTGACCGTTTTGGCCCGTCGCATTTGGCATTTTTAGTCGTGCCGATGGTCGGCGCGTTCTTTATTGATATTGCCAATGCGATCGTGATTAAGCTGTATCTGTTACTGCCAATTTTCCCTGCGGTGGTGGGGTAATTGCATTCTGGGGTTGGGGTTACCTACCCCCCTTATTCATTACGCGTTAGTGTAACGCGCCCGCTCAGGTAACCAGCGTTCTATCAAGGCCCGAGCATGTTCGGGATATTGTTGATGCAAATGACGGGCTACCCGCTGTACTTCCGGGATCATGGCTTGATCCCGGAGTAAATCAGCCACTTTGAACTCTGCACTCCCGGTCTGCCGTGTCCCCAGCAATTCGCCGGGGCCGCGGATTTCTAAATCCCGCTGTGCAATGACAAAGCCATCATTACTATCACGCAGTACCTGCAAGCGCATCTGAGCGGTTTTGCTCAACGGTGTTTTGTAGAGTAATACGCAATGAGAGGCCACCGCTCCACGGCCAACACGGCCACGTAACTGATGTAATTGCGCCAACCCCAAACGTTCTGGGTTATCGATTATCATCAGGCTAGCGTTAGGCACATCAACCCCGACCTCAATGACCGTAGTTGCTACCAGTAACTGCAACTCACCCTGCTTAAATGCTAACATAACCGCCTGTTTTTCAGGACCTTTCATACGGCCATGGACCAACCCGACTTTGATTTCTGGCAACGCAATTTTCAATTCTTCACAGGTGACTTCAGCTGCCTGCGCTTCCAGCAACTCAGACTCTTCAATCAATGTACAGACCCAATAAGCTTGCCGCCCCTCTTCCAGACAGGCATTTTTAACCCGCTGGATAACATCACTACGGCGGGTGTCAGGAATGGCGACGGTCGTGACGGGTGTTCTACCCGGCGGTAGCTCGTCAATTACCGAGGTATCAAGATCGGCATAGGCAGTCATGGCCAGCGTTCTTGGGATTGGAGTTGCGGTCATGATTAACTGATGGGGATGGAAGCCCTGTTCCTCGCCCTTTTCCCATAATGCGAGCCGCTGATGAACACCGAAACGATGTTGTTCATCAATAATAACCAGTGCTAATCCAGAAAATTTCACCTGTTCTTGAAACATGGCATGAGTGCCAACAACCATGGAAACCTGACCACTGGCGACGGCTTCTTGTTGCGCCAACCGTGCTTTACCTTTCTGCTTGCCAGCCAGCCAACCTACGGCCAAACCTAACGGCTCCAGCCATTGGCGGAAAGTTGTGGCATGTTGTTCTGCCAGCAATTCAGTTGGAGCCATTAGCGCGACTTGCTTCCCGTGAGCGATGGCTCGTAGTGCCGCCAGTGCCGCAACCAGTGTTTTACCGGAGCCAACATCCCCTTGAATCAATCGCATCATTGGGAAGTTATGTGTCATATCCTGCTCGATCTCTGCCACTACCCGTTGTTGGGCGCGGGTGGGTGTGAATGGCAGAGCTGCCAGAAAACGCTGTTTAAGTTGTTGTTCTGCCAATAATGGCAGCGCCCGATAGCTTTGTGCACCCGCCCTGACCGCCAACATGCTGAGGTTGTGGGCCAGTAACTCTTCCATGATCAACCGCCGCTGTGCGGGGTGTTTACCCTGTTCTAAGTCCTCTAGCCGAATATCTGCTGGTGGACGATGCAGAGTATGAATCGCTTCCGGCAAGCTGATCAGAGAGCGGCTCAGTTCAATCGGGAGCAACTCAGCAATGACACAAGTATCCAGCATCGCCAGCGCCTGATCGATAAGTTTGCGCAGAGTCGTCTGACGAATGCCTTCAGTGGTGGGATAAACCGGTGTCAGCGATTCTTGCAATTCAACACCAATATTCTCGCCATGCACTCGATATTCAGGGTGAATGATTTCTGGCCCGGTGTTACCTCGTTTAGCTTCGCCATAGGCAATGACATGCTTGCCCGGAGAGAGGCTATTTTTCATCGCAGCATTGAAATTAAAAAAGCGCAGAGTGAGAACACCGCTGCCGTCACTGATTTGGCAGGTCATCATGCGACGGCGGCCAAACACGATATCTGAACGCAGAACCTCACCCTCAACAGTAACCGAGAGGCCGGGCATCAAATCGCCAATGCGATACAGGCGGGTACGATCTTCATAACGTAACGGCAAGTGGAGCAGCAAGTCTTGGATGCTTTCCAGCCCCATCTTTGCCAGCTTTCCAGCTTGACTTGCGCCAACGCCGGAAAGCGTACCAAGGGGGACGGCATCCAGCAGTCGGCCTTTCATTTAAGCCCCCGTAGAGCTTGCATAGCAGACCACCATTGCGCATTGGCAATGACCTGACCCTGCTCATCAATGTGCGGTTGAGGCAGCCCTTTGCGTTTGGCAACTTGTGCCAATACCGGATAGCCACCCTCAAACAGTAACCGCTGTTGTTCATCTTCGGGCAGAACACTCAGCGCCCGCTGGTACATGCCGGCATTTTGCCGCTGTCGCTGGGCTTCATATAAAATCAACGCCGAAGCGACGGAGACATTAAGCGATTGTACCATGCCGATCATTGGAATAATGATGTCTTGATCTGCCAGTGCCAACGCTTCTTCAGAGATACCGCTTTTCTCCTGCCCCATTAAAATGCAGGTTGGGCGGGTATAGTCTATTTTGCGGAAATCGACAGCTTTATCAGATAAATGAGTTGCCAGGATTTGCATGTTCTGTAATTTCAGATGAGCAATGGCATCGGTAATATTGGTGTGTGTTTTGACCTGAACCCAACTGTTGCTACCCGCTGCGGAGGAAAGCCGCGTGTACATCTGGGTTGTTGGCCAAATGGCATGGACTTGATGAATACCAACAGCATCGGCAGTGCGAATAATGGCAGAGACATTGTGCGGCTTGTGTACTTGCTCCAGACAGACCGTTAAATCTGGCTGCCTGGTGGCAAGCATTTCACATATCCGCGCATAGCGTTGAGGATTCATGAGCGCTAATTGCGATTACGGCTGACTTTAACCACATCTGGCATGATACGGATCTTACGCATAATGTTAGCTAAATGGACGCGGTCACGGGTAGTCAGGCGAATAAAGGCACTGTACACCCGGCCATCTTTCTCTTCTGTATTCAGGCTCTGAATATTGGATTCTGCCGCATTAATTGCCGCAGTTAGGTTTGCCAGAGCGCCTTGCTGGTTGAACATGTCGACTTTAATTTCAGCAATAAACTCTTGCCCAGTCTCCTGATCCCATTCAACCGCCATAAACTTCTCCGGCTCTTTCTGGTAACCACGGATATTGCGACAAGCTTCGTGGTGGATAACCAGCCCTTTCCCCGGACTGATATGCGCAATAATCGGGTCACCTGGAATCGGGCGGCAGCACTTGGCAAAGGTAATCAGTACGCCATCGGAACCTTTAATTGCCAGATTACGGGTACCAGAAGTTGCCATTGTCGATAGGTCACCCAGCAGATTTTTAGCCACCACCACACTCATGGCATTACCCAGCCCGATTTCTGCCAGCAAATCATCAAGTGTTGCCAGCTTCATGCGATCTAATTCGTGCTTGATATTTTCTTCAGAAATATCAGACAGCTTACGTCCATTGCCTAAAGCATGATTCAGTAACCGGCGGCCAAGGCTTACCGATTCATCACGTTTAAGGTTTTTCAGTAACTGGCGAATTTTAGCGCGAGCTTTCGAGCTAACAACAAAATTCAGCCAGGCGGCATTAGGCCGTGCGCCCGGAGCAGTAATTATCTCAACAGTTTGGCCACTGATCAGTGACTGAGAAAGCGGATATGGCTGGCGGTCAACACGCGCGCCAACGCAGGCATGGCCAATATCGGTATGCACGGCATAGGCAAAGTCGACGGGTGTCGCGCCGGCAGGTAATTCAACAATGCGTCCTTCGGGGGTGAAAACGTAAATCTCATCAGGGAATAAATCAGATTTTACGCTTTCAATAAATTCAAATGAGCTTCCTGCACTTTGCTGTAACTCCAGCAAACTTTGCATCCAGCGCTGAGCGCGGATTTGTGCTGTGGTGCCGGACTCACCCTGCTCTTTATAAGCCCAGTGTGCAGCAACGCCCATTTCGGCCATTTGATCCATATCTTCAGTACGGATTTGTACCTCGACCGGAACCCCATGAGGGCCGATTAATGAGGTATGCAACGATTGATAGCCGTTAGCTTTAGGGATGGCGATATAGTCTTTTACTCTGCCGGGGCGCGGTTTATATAGGCTATGAGCCTGACCCAACACGCGGTAGCAAGTATCGACTTCTTTGACGATAACCCGAAAAGCATAAATATCCATGATGGAGTGAAAGCGCTGTTCTTTCAGGTTCATTTTGCAATAAATGGAATAGAGATGCTTTTCACGACCACTGACCCGGCAGGGAATGCCTGCCTCAGTCAGACGCCCTTCAATCTCCGCCAGGATTTTCTGAATCATCTCTTTGCGGTTACCACGTGCGGCTTTCACCACTTCTTTAATGACGCGATAGCGATTGGGGTAGAGCGCTTCGAAACCGAGCTCTTCTAGCTCGGTTTTTAAATGATGGATACCCAGCCGGTGGGCAAGTGGACTATATATTTCAAGGGTTTCACGTGCAATGCGGCGACGTTTATCCGGGCGCAAGGAACCCAGCGTTCGCATGTTATGTGTGCGGTCAGCCAGTTTGATCAAAATGACGCGGATATCTTGCACCATCGCCATGATCATTTTGCGGAAGTTTTCCGCCTGGGCTTCTTTCTTGTCACGGAAATTCAGTTTATCGAGTTTAGAGACACCCTCGACCAGCTCGGCTACGCTTTTCCCAAACAACTGCTCCATATCTTGATAGGTAGCAGGAGTGTCTTCAATGACGTCATGTAATAGCGCCGCCATTAGGGTTTCGTAATCGAGCCGCATCTCCGCGAGAATACAGGCCACAGCAACCGGATGAGTGATATAAGGCTCACCGCTGGAGCGTGTCTGACCCTCGTGAGCATCACGTGCGACAAGATATGCCTGTTTGAGGCGCTTAATCTGCTCCTCTGGCAGGTAACGTTGAATCAGCAGATTCAGGCTTTCAAACAGGTACAAGGCAGACTCGCAGTCTAATTAACGACGACCTTCAGCAATCGCAGTTACCGCTTGGATCTCTGCGGCTTCTTGCTCTTGCTGCTCTTGGCGTTCACGAACATCGAGAATCTGATTGGTAATCAGGCCTTCTTCGATCTCACGCAGCGCAATCACAGTAACTTTATCGTTTTCTTCTGGAACCAGTGCGTCTTTACCGCCGGACTGGATTTGACGTGCCCGACGAGCAGCCACCAACACCAGGTCAAAACGGTTACCAATTTTCTCTACAGCGTCTTGAACAGTTACGCGTGCCATAATTCTGCTACTCCACAGGTGACGAAATGACGGGGCATGATACTGAAACTCGGTTCAGTCTGCCAATAATTTGGTGATTAAAGCGTCATGCCGCTGTTTCTGGCGGCCTAAACGCAGTCGTTCAGCGCGAATAATGGTTTTCAGATCAGATAAAGCCAGATTGAAATCATCATTTACGATTAAATAATCATACTCTGCGTAATGAGTCATCTCGGCGACAGCTTGTGCCATTCGCTTAGCGATAACCTCTTCGCTATCTTGCCCACGGCCACGTAAACGGCGGTCCAATTCTTCCTTGGATGGAGGCAAAATAAAAATACTGCGTGCGGTTGGCATTTTGGCGCGAATTTGCTGCGCCCCCTGCCAGTCGATATCTAAAAACACATCAACCCCGGTTGCAAGAACCTGTTCAATCGCCAAACGTGAGGTGCCGTAGTAATTTTCAAATACTTTGGCATGCTCAAGAAAAGCATCATCACGAATCATCTGGCAAAACGCTTCTTCAGAAACGAAGAAATAATGCTCACCGTGACTCTCACCTGGACGTTTAGCACGCGTGGTATGGGAAATAGAAACCTGCGTGTCGTACAACGGTTGTGTTTTTAACAAAGCCTGAATCAGGCTTGATTTCCCTGCCCCACTGGGCGCGGAAACAATGTATAGCGTGCCTTGGACCATGATGACGTTTCAGTTGATTAGGTTGATATATAGAAAGCAGAAGTGTGAATCTCCGCACAGTATACACGGCTGCTACGCGTCATGCAGCGTTACAAACGCATTTCACCTGAATGTTTCCACTGTAAACAGCGCTATTTTCTAATTTTGCGGGGAAGATTGCGTAATTTCGTCTTGTTGTTGCAAGCATAAAAGTATTGTTCGATAGCGCGCGCATTTAACTCTTTTGGCCTTCGACAGATAATGCATTTCGCGTTTTACTTCCTGCCACCAAGGAAGGACGCTAATGAAAATACGGAATCTAAAAATAACAAATCTGCTTATTTGGGGTTGCATGATGTGGGGCACAAGAGCGGTATCTGCTTGCCCGGAATGGGCAGCACAAAGAATGGCTGTTGAAATTAATACCCTGGATAACCAACTGAATAAATGGGACATAGCTTATCACCAGCAGGGTAATAGCCCAATTGCGGATGATGTTTATGACCAATTACAGGATACCTTACATCGATGGCAGTCATGCCATCTACCGCCCGATAAACAGGGAAATAAGCCAATCCTTGGTAAGGGGCAGTTTCTTCATCCTGTCGCTCATACTGGATTAAAAAAGCTTAAAGGTGAAGCCGAGCTGGTTAACTGGATGTTAGGGCGAGAAAAACTCTGGGTACAACCTAAAGTAGATGGTGTTGCCGTGACGCTGGTTTATCAGAATGGGAAATTGACACAACTTATCAGTCGGGGGAATGGCTTGAAAGGCCAGGACTGGACGGACAAAGCCCCTTTTATTGCTACTATTCCACAATATATTGCAGCAGCACCGCCTTTGTTAACCCTACAGGGGGAGTTATTTCTTCAAATAGAGGGTCATCAACAAGCGCAATCGGGTGGTGTTAATGCCAGAGCTTCTGTTGCCGGCGCGCTTATGCGTAAGTCTTCGTCGCCGTTACTGCCTCAACTGGGTATTTTTATTTGGGCATGGCCTGACGGCCCTAAGAGCATGGTGGAGAAGGGCGCATTATTGCGAAAGATGGGCTTTCCCTTGACGGCTAAATATAGCAAACCCATCGTGTCAGGTCGGGATGTTGCCCACTTGCGCAGGCATTGGTTTCAGACACCGCTACCTTTTGTGACTGATGGTGTTGTTATCCGGCAAGAGAAAGAACCTGCTGGGCGCTATTGGCAGGCAGTACCTGGATACTGGGCTGTGGCATGGAAATATCCACCTCAACAGCAAGTCACTGAAATTAAAAATGTGCATTTTACGATGGGTCGTACCGGTAAAATTACGGTAGTTTTACAGGTTTCACCGGTAAAAATTGATGATAAATGGATTCGGCGAGTGAATGTTGGCTCCGTTGCTCGTTGGCAGCAATGGGATATTACATCCGGCGATCACGTCACTATCACACTGGCTGGGCATGGTATTCCACGGCTGGATAACGTTGTTTGGCGGGTAAGCCAACGGTATGGGTTCGTACCACCCTCAGGGGACAAGTTTCATCAGTTGAGCTGTTTCCGCCTTTTACATACTGAGTGTGAGCCGCAGCTTCTATCGCGTTTAGTATGGCTCAGTGGTCCTAAGGGATTGGATATGCAAAGTATTAGTCGTGGGCTTTGGCGAGAGCTTATCCACCATGGGCTTATCAATGATTTGGTTGGGTGGTTAACACTTTCTACAGAGCAAATTGCTGATGTCCCTGGTATAGGGCAAGCGCGGGCAGAAAAGATTTATCAGCAATTTCAAAACACAAAACAGAAGCCCTTTTCCCAGTGGTTGCAAGCATTGGGATTCCCGTTGGCGATATCCGTTGATTCTCCGTGGCAGTCTTTATCGCAACGGAGTCTTACCGAATGGAGCTTAATATCAGGTATTGGGGCGGTGCGGGCAAAACAGATTAATCGTTTCTTACATCATCCAGAGGTGCAAGCTATGGCTGATTTCTTATCACAACAGAGTATTGCCGGATTTGAACCCGAGGAATAAGTCCCCCAAAATCTGACTTAATGCTCTGAGTGCTCATATTTGAAGACTGGCAGACCAAGCCGGAATCGTAATGCCAACAATCGCGCACTTAGCCCAGTGACGAGTGTAATAATAACAATCCAATTGTGAGACAGTGGCGTGTATTGCAGTGCAATATAGATCCAGGCGGCAGCAAACGAGATACCAGCATAGATTTCTTTCTGAAATACTAGTGGAATGCAGTTACAGAACATATCGCGCAGGACACCGCCAAAGACACCGGTAATCACAGCCGCAATGGCCGCAATAATTGTGCTGTGGCCCATATCGAGGGCAATCTGTGCACCAATAATAGAAAAAACAATCAGTCCTATAGCATCAAGCACTAAAAACAAATGCCGCAAATGCTTCATTAGCGGAGCCATCCAGGTCGTGACGATTGCAGCAACGGCGACAATGACAATGTATTCAGGGTGCTTAACCCAACCAAGTGGATAATGGCCCAGTAGCATATCTCTGACCGATCCACCGCCAATTGCAGTTGCAGAAGCAATGATAATAACGCCAAACATATCCATCTGGCGGCGGCCCGCAGCCAGTGCCCCGGTCATGGCTTCCGCTGTGATACCAATAATATAAAGAACACTGAGTAACATAATGAGCCTAATTTCTTAAGGGCAGCAAAGAGCGGAGAGTAATCACTCAGGAAAATTATCGCGACTGAGATTTTCTAAGTCGTAAATTTAACATTATTTAATCTAATCAATTTATTTATTAATCAACTAATAAATATAGATAAAAAAACAATATGGTGATTATTTGTCATTAATAATACTAGGTCTTAAACTCAATAGTGAAGGTTTTGTTGGAATATGACAGCGTTCCTGCATGATTATCTAGCCTGATTGCAGAGTTATCCATCGGATGGTAGTTTTTATTTCTATTTATCTTTTATTTCAGTGAGATTTATTCATGGATAAGCGTGTTAATCCGTTCCACTATCGGTCAACCTTTTTTGCCTGTGTGGTTGTCGTTGGGGTATTACTGAGCGGTTGTATTGAAAGCCCTGGTCATGAAAATACAGCAACGGCAAAAGCTTCACCGCCAGCCTGTGTTAAAGGTGAGCCAATGGCACAAACCACACTCTATTTTGGTTTGAATCGTCCCCATGGTCCCGCTATTTCAACTACGGAATGGCAATCTTTTGTCGATAATGATGTGACCGGCCGCTTCAAAGATGGCCTGACTGTAATTGATGCTAAAGGGCAATGGTTGGGAAATGATGGCCACGTAGCCAAAGAAAGCAGCAGGGCGTTGGTACTTATCCATAAAAATGACAAAGAAACTGCGATTGAAGATGTGCGCTCCCGCTATAAAAAGCAGTTTGCGCAAGAGTCTGTCATGCGTGTTGATGCTGGCGTATGTGTAGATTTTTAACGGTGAATTTCTCAAGCTAGTTTCTGGCCTTTTATCCCTATTTCCGGATAGATAAAAGGCCAGCAGCATCATTGACAGTGTTTTTATTACAAGACAAGCCCGGCAATGGCAGCAGAAAGTAAACTTACTAAGGTTGAACCGTATACCAACTTCAATCCAAATCGCGAAACTACATTACCTTGCCGCTCATTCAGCCCTTTAATGGCACCAGCAACAATCCCAATAGAGGCAAAGTTAGCAAAAGACACTAAAAATACAGAAAGAATACCCAAACCACGTGGAGACATTTCTGCTGCAACTTTCTTGAGTTCAATCATGGCGACGAACTCATTCGCGACCAGTTTGGTAGCCATAATACTCCCTGCCTGCAACGCATCTTGAGCGGGGATACCAATCAGTAGCGCCAGAGGATAAAATAGATACCCCAGTACTTCTTGGAAGCTGATGTTGAATAAACTGCTAAATAAAGCATTAATAGCAGAAATTATGGCAATAAACCCAATTAACATTGCAGCGATAATCATGGCTATTTTAAACCCAGCCAAAATATACTCACCCAGCATTTCAAAAAAGCTTTGGTCTTCATGAAGTTTGTTTAACTTTAATTCAGGCTCTTCAGCTACGGGGTAAGGGTTAATAATAGAAAGAACAATAAAAGTACTAAACATATTCAATATGAGTGCAGTTACTACAAACTTTGGTTCGAGCAGCGTCATATAAGCACTTACAATCGACATGGATACTGTCGACATTGCTGTTGCTGCCATGGTATACATTCTGCGCGGTGATATATCAGCAATAATTCCTTTATAGGCAATAAAATTCTCTGATTGCCCTAAAATCAATGTGCTCACGGCATTGAAAGACTCTAGTTTCCCCATGCCGTTTACTTTGGATAACAGCGTACCTACCACTCGTATGATGAGGGGTAATATGCGGAAATGCTGTAAAATACCAATCAGTGCCGAAACGAAAATGATCGGGCATAGAACATTCAGGAATATAAATGCCAGACCCTGCTCATTCATATTGCCAAATACAAAACTGGTGCCTATTGCGGCAAATTTCATCAGTGATTCGAATAATCCAGCAAAATACTTTATTGCCCCCGATCCACTTTCTGAGTGTAAAAAGAAATAAGCCAGTGCAATTTCTAAAACTAATAACTGAAAAATATAACGCAGTTTGATGTTTTTACGATCACGACTGGCCAGCAAAGCCAGTGTTGCAATCGTAATCAATGCCAGAAGAAAGTGCAGGATTTGCAACATAAAAAATCCGTTAGGGATAAAAATTAAGCCTGTATTCTATCCACAACAGCAGGTTTTTTTCATCTGAAATTCAACTTTGTTAAGAATATATATTCTACTCATTTCCTCAACTGTGCTCTAAGCATCTATGTTGTTAAAATTTTTACTGCTTTTTTCATCATTTATCCATTGAGTGACTCACTATTTATCTGCCAGCTTAAGTTGCCGTCATTTCCGGCAATTTTTTGCGTTTCCTCAAGGAGGATTTGGCAGAAATAGCACAGTTTGTGTTCAACTAACTCATTGGATGGAATATGAATATGATTAATCTTCCTAGCTGCCGCCCTTTTACTGAAGCTGGCCATTTATCGCAAATATCGGCTTATTACGAAGAAGAGCGCAATACCATGTGGATGTTGCTGCGTGCTCACCCGCGCCCTTGTTTTAACCTAGAGTTAATTGAAAATATTATGACGCTGGCACAGGCCGCTAAAGAATCCAAATTACCTTTTGATTTTTGGGTGACGGGCTCGCTGGTTCCCAATATATTTAATGTCGGGGGCGATTTAAGTTTTTTTGCGCAGATGATCAAAAATCGCAAACGGGAAGCATTAATGGCATATGCGCGCGCTTGTGTAGATTGTGTCCATGTGGCTTCTCGTGGGTTTGATACTGGATCAATATCTATTGCGATGATTGAAGGTAGTGCGTTAGGCGGTGGATTTGAAGCTGCCTTGGCCCATCATTTTGTTTTGGCACAAACTACTGCCAGAATGGGATTTCCGGAGATTGCATTTAATTTATTTCCTGGCATGGGCGGCTATTCGCTTGTCGCGAGAAAGGCAGGAATGAGAGTCGCGGAGCAACTTATTTGGACCGGTGAGTCTCATGCTGCGGAATGGTATGAGAGCCGTGGGCTAGTCGATAAATTATTTCAGCCAGGTGATGCTTATCTTGCGACTCGTACCTTTATCGACACAATCAGACCTAAGTTAAATGGTATGAGAGCGATGGTTAGAGTTCGACAACGCGTTTTGCAATTAACTCGTTCAGAATTGATGGATATTACCGAAGATTGGGTTAATTCTGCATTTTCTATTGAGCCGAAAGACATCGCCTATATTGAACGGTTAGTTACGCTGCAAGACCGGCACACTGCGGCAATACTAAAAGCGATATAGTTACTAAAAACGATATGGTTTTTGGCACCTAATCCAATGAACGGTGAGGGTGTTGTGTTATCAGCCAATGCTCCAGTTCACCTGCGGGCATTGGTTTGGCGTAAAGAAACCCCTGCTTTTCATCAATGCCAATAGAATCCAGAAATTCCTCTTCCCCTTGTGTTTCTACACCTTCGGCAATCACCCGCATTTTAAGTGCCTCAGCGACAACGATAATGGCTCGTACCAAAGATTGTGAAATGGGATTATTATCAATATCGCGCACAAAACTTTGATCTAATTTAATGGCATCAATAGGAATACGCGCTAATTGTGAAAGTGAAGAATAGCCGGTACCAAAATCATCCAAATGAACCTGGGCACCTAAGTGGCGTAGCTGTTTCATTATGTTGATAGCTGCACTTTCATCATCAATTAAGCAACTTTCAGTTAATTCAACATCAACTAGGCTAGATTCTAATTTGTTGGCTTCAAGAGATTCAATAAAACTGGTTACGATAGCTTCATCAATCAATTGCCTGGCAGACACATTTACTGCAACCCGCAGGTTAATTCCGCGCTTGCTCCAATTTACCGCCTGTTGCATCGCGGTTTGCAGTACCCATTTACCAATAGGTCCGATCAGCCCAGATTCTTCGGCATATGAGATAAACTCTAAAGGAGAAATTAAACCACGTTCAGGTGAGAGCCATCGGACTAATGCTTCGACACTATGCACTTTACCGGTTTGGGCAGATATTTTGGGTTGATAAAAGACTTGTAATTGATTTTGCTCTAAACCCTTACGTAAATTGGTATCTAACCAGACATATTCCGATATTTTCTTATTCATCTCTTGCGAGAAAATCGAATAGGTCTGTTTCCCATGTTCTTTCGCGGTGTACATGGCAGTATCTGCACTGCGGATGATATTTTCCAATGTATCGCCGTGCTCAGGACATAGCGCGATGCCAATAGAACAACCGGTATAGACTTCAATCAACCCTACCCGGAAAGGTGATTTCATGCGGTTGAGAATGCGTTGCGTGATTGCCTCAAGTAAACTCAAGGTGGCATTTTCGACCAGAACAATAAACTCATCCCCCCCCAACCGGGCAAGCATTTCGTTATCACTCAAACAACCTAAAATAGCCAGTGAGACATCTTTCAGTAATCGATCACCAAACATATGACCGTAATGGTCGTTCACTTTTTTAAAATTATCGAGATCAAGGTAAATAATACCTACAGAGGTATCACCGCGGGTTTGTATTACGCTGTTAATGCGCTCATGAATAGCGTGGCGATTAGGTAGGCCGGTAATCATGTCGGTATTAGCTAAAATCCTAAGACGCTCTTGAGCACGCCTTTCTTTGGTGATATCAGTACCGGAGCAGATGAGGTAACGCTCGTTTTTGCCGCTGCCGCTGTGAACAAATTTATTGCGAAATAAGAAGAGACGCTCCCCTTTTACCGTATTAATCCAACGCTCAACTTCGTAAGATGCGCCGCGCTGGAAGAATCCTTAAATATTTTTGCGTGATGAGGCTCCCTCCTCGGCTGTCATAAATAAGTCATAAACATTCTTACCAATAACGTCTTGTTCTTTCTTACCCGTATATTCTTCACTAAGGTGATTAAAACGTTGTACATAACCCTCTTTATCGAGGATCACAATGACGGAGTTGGCTTCAGAGACCACCTGTTCTGCAAAGGAAAGCCCCATGACTAAATCGCGCGCTACGGATTCAGTATCAGCATAAGCAGAAGCAGTTCCTCCCCATTCTTTGTCATTAATTTTACGGCCTACAAGATGTAAATGAAGCGGATGACCATAAATCTCTATTTCAATATCTAAACTGGCAGTAACACCGGTTAAGCTCTGGATTTTCATTGTTTGAACTGAATTAAGGGCAATTGCGATATTTGTCGTCCCTTTAATTGCAGACAACTCTAAAGCTCGGCTATCAAAAGCAAGCCGCCAAAAGGGGCTATGGGTACCAAAATAGGTATCTAGGATCGATGTGTTTTGGTCTTCGAACATACGCGATCCTCCAAAAGTGTATATGGGTAATCTCTTCATAGCTGATATTAGATAGTAGCCATAATCTTATTAAATGCTCTTTCTGCGTTCAGATTGTGGCATTGGATGAAAGTTAAGCATGAAATAAACAAAAAAACACCATATTTTTTATGTTGTTATATGATTTTAGGGGAAATCTGAAAATTGAAAAAATAAACAATGGCTCTGGTTTTCTAAAATACGTAAGGTGATAAAAGTACGAATTTTAGCGGATTAGCATGACTAAAGCAGCAAAGTGGTAAGCAATCGGGGT
This sequence comes from Yersinia pekkanenii, assembly GCF_001152565.1. GTDB lineage: Bacteria > Pseudomonadota > Gammaproteobacteria > Enterobacterales > Enterobacteriaceae > Yersinia > Yersinia pekkanenii. Next base: position 20,329 of record NZ_CQAZ01000052.1, read on the forward strand.
ATTCCATTTTGAAATAAAATGAGAATACCCAAGGTAAATCATAATTATGGTTTTTCTGCGATTCTTTTCAGATATTCATTGTTTTTGAATGCGATCATGATCATTTCAAAAGCAATACGGGAACTAATGCCACCACCGATGATGATGGCAATCCCTAGGATGAAACTGCTAAACATCGCTAGGATACCAGATACAATGATGCCGAACAGTGAGAGCCAATATAAAATAGTAAGAATTTTTGGTGTTAGCATTGAGTCGAAATAAAGTACATTCTTAAGCATTACGCAATCCTTTTTCTTTAAATGTTTAAATTCCGGCCGCGATTATGCATTAGCGTTAAGTTCTTGACCATACATTATCCGTTAAAGATATATAATCTCCCTTGCCGGATAACATTCTTACTTAAAGTTAAGTACCATTCCAATAGCTGTACACAAAACAAAAACACTATATGTAGTTGTTATGCTTATTTAGTACCCACTAAAGAGTGTATCGAATGTTTTTACCTATCAATTATTATGTTTTACCCAACTTAATACAGTTGTGAGATTGAAAGCGCTTCATGGACTTAGAGTGGCTAAGTATTCTGATCTTTCATGAGCACAAATATTGTCTGGCACCGTTGTCGGTAAAAAACATTATCCTGGACAATAGAACCTTCCATTTTTATCAACCCGCAATACAATACTTGGTTCTTATCAAATGTTATCATCCGGCCCGCTTCTACGTTCCTATTTGGCGAACTTAAACATTACCATTTGCTAACGTTCTTTAGCTACTAGTGTCGCCGCTACCTTAGTGCGTATATCCAGCAAATCCTTGCTGTCCAGATCCACCCCTTGCCGCTTGGCTGCGTTGATAAGGGTCATTTCAATAACGTTATGGCTTAACATAATAACTTCACCCGGCTTAATCATGTATCGTCGCCTCTGTGGATTTACTCAAATCAGCCCATCACTTTACGGTAGGCTTCGGCGGCTTCATCCGGGGTTAGGTTTGACGTTTGAATCGGGCCACCGTTCGCGCCGGTCAATTCGGCTTTCTTCGGCGCTTCCCATCCACACATTTCGGCCAGTTGCTTGATGGCAGCTTTCGGATCATGCAACTTAAGTTTCAGCCCGTCCTTAGTGGATAATTCAGCGACAGCGGCCAGGTGTTCGGGCTTAATATCTTTGGAGTCCTTAAACTTCCATGACGCCTGAAAGACCGGTTGCCCTTCCTCGTCTTCACCAATCTGATAATTGCCAAATGTGGCGATGTCATGAATTGTCGTGCGCCCCATCAACGTGAGTCGCTCTAAGGCTTCGGTGTAGGTCATGATGGCCTCGTTAACGGTTTCGTGCTGTACGGGCTGGAGGAAGGCTTGAACGTTACTATTTGTTACTAACTGGTTGGCTTTGGAACGCTCACCATCGCCTCTAGCTTTACCGCCAGCCCTTCGGTATGCCTCGCACCCTCTAGCAGCGCTGTAACGAATCTACGCTGTAACTGCGTCAGGGCATCGAAAAGCGCCTTCTGTTCTTCTGTAAGCGTCATTTCGACGCCTCATCGTTTAACCGGTATAACATTTTCTCATTAACACGATAGCGCGTAAATTTTACTCTCTGTTGACGTATGGGTGCCATACAGTGAAAAACACCTCAATTATCAAGAATACATATATTCCTTGACCACTGTCCGTTAGGTTAAATCAGAGCCAGACTCTCTGTATTTTAAATTCCAGCCCCTAGTTTAACATTACGAATTATTCTATTAATGGCATCAGTGATATCAATAAACCGACGATATCATCATAGCTCTCATTGAGCCTATCCAGCCCAATGCGGTCACGGTTCTCATATGCTCCGTTTTTTTTATTGAAGATAAGAATATCAGTGTCTGTTTCACCAATCAGAACCCAATCGTTGAACGCGTCAGGGAACAATTCAGGAACTGCTTTTAGGTCAGCCAGCTGCTTACGTAAATCTCGTTCATCATCCTCATAATCCGAATACCCAAAATGATTCTACTTATATTCAAATTTGACTATTTCACCATTTTCTTTTAGTAGGTATTTTCCATTATAAACGGTAAAAATTATCCTATTCTCACTGTCATTATTAACGGTAAAAACAGCATTCTTATCTATACAGTTTTTATCTGTTTTCATATCATCGAAGCACAGCCTATCGTATTCATCTTCTTTATACCCTTTAGAGAAATCCCAAAAAGTTATACTAAAATTACCATAAGATGCTGGTTTTGGAATGTTATACTCAGATTTCAACATCTCTTTTTTTTTCAGCCACCAGCTTATTTTTCCTTGATCAGTAGTAGGGAAATCCTTCACCAAAACATCACTAAAATGATGTCTCTGATGAACGGCGACAACTTCCACCGGACGTAGTGACAACCAGAGGGAATAACCCAACAGAACGCCACCAGTTAGTAATAATACACCGAGTATTTTTTTACTTTTTGCTTTCATTGCGCCCCCCAATAATTTCTACTGTTGCTTCCATATTGGTCATGAATGGTTTATAACCAAGCTGGGTGAATCGCTGAAGTACAAACCAGATACGAAATATACGGTAATTCCTAAATTTAATAATATCTTTTCTGTCCAGTCCAAAGTGATCCTGAACATTATAATGGACAACGGCGCGGTAGTGACCATTATTAATCTGTAACGATCTTATCGTGATATGTGCTGCGTATATATCATGTACAGTAATACCTAACCCATTAACCCTATCCTGCAATCTATCGAATTTTGGAAGTATGCCACCAAGGATAGTTTCTGTTATATCCGTTAATTTCTCTGCCGGATACAAATTATTTTTCCAATCGATATTGTCTGTTAATACCTGTTTTATTCTCAGCAATGAACTATTTTCGGCTGATTTATCGTTAATAATTTGCGCTCTCAATGCCGTATTTAACGACAAATCCCTAAACGGTATACCGTTACCATTTTGCATATGGTTGATCATTTTTTCGATAACGTTCTTATACGGGCCGTGCAAAGCAAAGATTCGTGATTCGTAGCGAAATTCATCAAAGAGGATCCTGACACATTCCTGTCGAGTGACCTTCTCGCTTTCCAACGCTCTATCAGCCGCATAGCCATAACCATAAGCCGTGGATTTTAGCTGCTTGAACAACGTCAGCGTGTATGGATTAACCTTGCTTGAAATATTATGTAGATTAAAATCTGTTTTTAACTGCGTTTCGCTCAGATCGCCACATCGCATATCATCGGCACTGTAATCATCCATGCGTTTTTTAGTTCTGAATACCGTGTAGGGGAAACCTAATGCCTGTGGGATTGGTCGAGATGTTTCTGACATAGTAAATTCCTTTTCGTTGTAACGACTGCTAATCCTCCTCATCAGGCCGGGGCCTTACTTTTAACGCAACAGAGGGAATAACCAGAAATGGCTGCTTATGAAGGTCTTATACTCAAAATAATTCAAGTTGCAGGAAGGTGAAAAAATGTGAATGCAACTTAAAGCATAACGAGTATATACCGACATATATCCGATGCAAAATGGATGCTATATCCATTTGATATTGTTTATTTTTTCCGTCTCATCAAACGCGTATTGACCAATAGACACAAAACCAGCCAAGAGAAAGCACCTAAGTAGTGCCTGTGGTTAACTTTCGAACAGCTATTTAACAGTTGATTATGGATTACTGCTAAAACTTTTTATATAAAGAGGCGAAAAGGGGTTGTACTAGTTGTACCAAAAAAAGATAACCTAATGTTAATTAACAAATTGACGTAAATTCTCTGGTACAACTACCCCCCTGTTTTGGTACAACTCAATATGAGTCTGGTACAACTGTGCAAACTGACTATCCCACCTTCACTACTCTTGTATGGTTGTACCAAAACCCCCTTTAGTTGTACCAAAATGGCTTTGAGTTGTACCAGACTTGTACCAGAAATTAATTACAAAATACTTATAAAACAGACATATATAATTAAAAACCCTTCTCTGGTACAACGTATTTTCATTCTCTTATTGAGTTATTCTTCATCTGACAGTTGGACAATCAGGTAAGTCCGCTGCTTTATTCCGCCAAGGTGCTTAAGGCGTGGGGTGAATGTCTGATAGAGGCCCGGTTAGTGTTGGTAGCACCTCCGGGCTTCGCTGTTTTACATTTGACTGACTTATGATGTACATTGTCTGACACAAGAAACTTATATCGAGAGTGTAACACGTGTCAAACACAAACTTACCCAGAGGCAATAAACAGATCGCTTTTCGCGTAGAGCCAGAACTAGAACAGACTATTCGCGAAGCAATGGAAAATGACGGCGATGAGTCTATTTCTGCTTGGATAAAGCGCATTATTAGAAAGGAACTCAAGCAGCGAGATGTAGAGCCAAAAGGCTGACCTATGAAGAAAAAGCAAGACACCCCCGGCAAACAACCTGTAACGCCGGATAGCGAAACTGGTAGCTTCTTACCTGAGTCTGTGTTGAGTGAGATCAAACGCCGCCAACGCAAGAAGGCCAAGGAAGCGCCAGAGGGCTGACCTACGAAAGTTTTGCAGATACGAACATGCTGTTCTGCAAGATGTTGATTTTCATCATGATGGAAAAAACCATAACCCCAAAGGGCGGTATTCTCAGTACCTCCCTTTTCTTTGCCTGTACCTGAACATTGAATAGAAGGGTGTACCCAAAATGATGTACACAAAACGCATTAGGTACACCCTTATGTACAAGCTAACCATGCGCTTTAGTGAGTCTTTATGCTCGCTCATGACAATAAAAAAGCCCGCTGGTCTGCGGGCTGTCTGGCTTTGTGCGTTCTGGTGATAGCTATTGAATAGTTACTCGATATTCTGAATCTGAAATATTTTTTTGTTTTAACTAATTGATTATTATGGCTATGTTGTTTTTTTATTATATTTGGTACACTTTTTGGTACGTTTTTTTAACCATATAAATGCTATGAAGAGTGGGTTTAATCTAGTGTTAAGAGAGAGTGCATTCTTTTAACTATCATTAATATGTTTAATATAAGGTGTATGGCAAGAAATATAATAATAGGAAAGTAAACACATGAAACAAAGTTAAATGAAATATTATAATCAAAAATTGATAAGTTATATGTGTTTCCTGAAATTACTCCGAGTGGAGAGACTGTATATAAAGAAACTAAAAAGCAAAAAACCACTAAAATAACACCACACACAATAGAGTAGCAAATGTTATAATATAATTCTTGCAATAGTTTTTTCTTGGTGGAGTAAAATGTATCAGTATCCTTTTTTTCTCTTATTTTTGTCTCTTGATCATAAACTAGGACTAAAACACTTAATAAAAGAGCTGTTAATATAGCACTGAAGTTAACTAGAAGAGATACTAGATCTTTGCTTATCATAACCACAGAATAAGAGACACCGATGGAAATAAAAACAGGAATAACTATAAATGTTAAAATATCATAAAAACTCAATCTTTTCGTGTCAGCATTTCTTAACGTACTGAAATGACCAGAGATAATTTCGCAAACATTTATCTTAGAACTCATTATGCTCTCCTTATATCCACGCCAGGATAAAGTCGGACAAGATACTCAGCAATAATATCGTCAACCCATTTGTATAAGGAATCCATTTCAGGCATACCTTCAATGATATTAACACATTCATCAAATATAATCTCACATACAGCACCTTTTACATTCGTGCCAATATGAAAAGTTCTTTTCCTTCCATCGCTTAGCTCAACAATTGTTTTTACGGACTCACCATATTCCTTAAGAACCTCTACAACTTGGGCATGTTCACTTCCACGTTCAAAGTAATCCCTAAGTTTCCCCAGAGTACCATTTCGAGGCGGTTTTATTATCAATTCTTGTTCGTTATGCCCAAGCTTTCTTGCTTGTTCAGCTACATCTTTAACACCCACAAATTTAGTAACAATAACTTCTTTTGCAACTGCATCAAGCCAATTATTTATAGCTTTGTCATAAGCAAGCGGCTGCATTTGAATTGTTAAACGTGTTATGTTGTTAAAATATTCTGAGAAAAGCTTCATGAATAATGTCTTAATACCATCGCTTCTATAAGTATGAAGGAATGCCATACCCTCATTTACGTCTCGTGGTATATAAAAGTGGATGTAATATTTTATTATTTCCGAGTTTTTCTGTGTTTTTTCGAAATCAATATTTCCTGTTTCGATATTTATAATATCTGTTTTCGTCCCATAATAGCCAGCTTCTAACCAACAGTATATCTCTCTTCTATCTGCCGAATAAGTTACATTCGAAAATTTGTATACCTGCTTGGTTAATTCTATTAACTGGTACTGTTGGCTATTTAGGTTGATAAAACTAGAAAGAATATCTAAAAGGTCATGATTATTAATATCACTAAGTGAAGAGTAACGCTGCTCTTGAGGAGCATGTCGGTTATAGCAACGGAACAAGTATGGCGCTAGAGCATGCATTTGTTTTTATCCTTTTTTGAAGAACACTACCACTTTCTTTAAACTGCATCAATATTACTGATATGGGTGGGGGGGGGAATAATAACAAAGCGTGATATATGTATTTATCAAGTATGTATCTTGAAAGCTCGTTTTATTAGGTTGCGCGCAATGCTATCCCCGCCACGCCTACGCGCTTTACAGGTCGCTTTTCATGCAGTTGCATGCATAACCCCAAACCGCGCCAGCACTGGGGCTGCACAGGGTTTTAAGGGGGGTATTTTGCATGCAGATCCATGCACTCTAGGCATGCACGCCCTTTTTTAGTATCGCTAGCCAGAAATAAAGCCTCAAACGGTGAACGTCATCACTAAATTGCAGACAAAAAAAGCCCCGCACGAGGGCGGGGAAAGG
>NZ_CQAZ01000053.1 GCF_001152565.1 Yersinia pekkanenii
ATCCGCAAAACCAATTTCTACCAGCGTCCCCTCTGGCGGGAACTGGAACATACCGCCCTCACTGCCCGCCATCGATACCGGTAACGTGGTGTGGCTCTCAGCGCGTTATGTGCGATGTGTGCCGGCCTTGCGGTGCGGGAAATATGAGATATTCCTGTAATTCTTACGGGGATATTACGTAATTTTATTACTGATTTGGCGGGAGTAAGTCACTGAAGCACAGACGTCTCCGTCTGTGCTCGATGCGGATTAAGCGATAAGTGGGCTGTATTTTTGAGTAAGCTCAGTGTCGAAAAGCGGATTACTGTCCATACAGTTTTGCAAGGGCGTCCCTAACCTTGTCCAGTGATGATTTTGGTGTGTAGTAGACGGGTCTGCTTCCCCCGCCACCCTGCCTGAGCAAAATACCTGCATCCGCCAGTTTCTCCAGATGCACACGAGCAGTGGCGGGCGAAATATCAGCGCGTTCTGCAAACCCCTTAATGGTAAGGTTTTCACCAGGCGCCATAATAATCAGGTTAATGATTTGCTGCTGAATGTTTGGTATTTTTTTGCGCATACCATTTGCAATCATCCATGTGTCGAAATCTCTCATCTTGGATGCAACTGAACGGACGTGCTCGATGAGTTCGTGAACCGCTCTGTCTAGTATCCTGCATTGATAATCGACGAAATAGGTCACATCTTGACGGTCGGTTTCGGTCTTAAGGTAAGCCTCAGCGTATTGAACAGGGGCCTCCTTAAGGTGTTGTGATACTGAAATGTAAAGAAATGCATCATAGCCATGCTTGAACATATACCAGTAAAATAATGCACGCGCGACGCGCCCATTACCATCATGGAAGGGATGTAGAAACGCTAACCCAAAATGAATAATACATGCCTTGATAACAGGGTGCAGGTAGTGGGTCGGTAACGAGCTTTCTTCGTGGGGGTAATTCACCCATTCAATTAGCTTTTCTAGAAAATCAGTCAACTCTTCCGCCAGTGGTGGCGTGTAAACCCTTTCACCATCGCGCCCTTCAACCCAGACATCATCCGTCGTCCTGACTTGGCCCGGCCGATATTTGTCGTCGTCAATGTCACGGGTCGCCTCATCGTGAAACTGCATCAGTAGCGACGCTGTCAGGTTACTGCTGCGCTCACTCCACGCGAGTGACATCAGGCGACGATTGCCCAAGATCATTTTCTCGCTTTCATTCCTCCCCGCTCTTTTCTCCGTCAGCATTTTCCTTGCAGCCGCGCGGGTTGTTGATGCCCCCTCAAGCTGGCTTGAAGCGATGCTTTCCTCATTGACAAAATCGTGCAGATAGTAACCAGGAATATCAATGCAGCTAATGAGGTCCTTTAAACCAGCTTCCGTACAGGTGCGGTCGATGAGTGAACAAACTTTTTGCATGGAGGGCAGGGACGTAAAGAGCGTTATAGCCCCCAGTGAGTGTCCAAGGCGCGGAACGGGTTTTAATGCCACTTTCCTAGCAAGTGAAACTAATGACCATAGTGCTTTGGCCTTATCCGGGTTACCCGTCTTCTTTGTAATATCAGCCCAATGAAGATAGCGGCCCTTGTCATCAACTACGGACATCAGCTTTCCGCACTCTATAACTGAATGTGCATCCACTTCCCCATATAGCACCCTTGCGCACGGCGCAATAGCGTCAAACAGTTCGTTTAAATAGTCAGGCTTCTTCATTTTCATGTTATTGCTCCTATTTTTTGCCAAATCTAAGAGCAATGTAAGACAAACGGATTGAATGGGCAATTACAGACTGAGTTAGACCATGAAGCGCAGACGGTTATGTCTGTGCTTCATGGTGGTTAGGCAATGAAGGGGCCGTACTTGGTAGTAAGGGCTTGCTCGTGGTTGGTTGTAGCGGTGAAGTCGCCGGCATACAGTGGGTCACCGGTGTTGTTGTGGGTATGGCTCTCGGTCTATTGTGCCAGGATCTGTAGCACATCCAGCGTGTCGGTTAGCAATGTCAGCACGTTGATAGCATCCGTACCGATGCGCACCGTAGGCGCGATAAGCTACTGGCCTGCATCCACTTCAATGAAGATAATTTGTTGATTTTTTTATAAGCTGCCGCACAATAAAAGTTAAGCCCACCATCTAAATAATCAAAAGGATTTGAATGCCCACTCCAAAAACCAAGGCAAATGACTATGTGAATCAGCTTGCAGATCATATGCGAACCGGAAAACCAATAGATGAATTATTATATCGTCGAGTACTGAAAGAGCTAAGCCTTGACCAATCGACTAATGGGATCTCCGCTATTGGGTTTGCCTATGCCGCTCATGGAGAGTTTCAACGTGCTGATGAGTGGTTTGCCTCTTTCAGCCCTATAACAGACAGTGTATTAGCAAATAATTACTGTTTTATGTTGTTTGCAGTAAATATGCATACACGATTGTGGGATGTATTATTTGATTTCGCTGAGAAATGCCCAACCGCCTGGCTTTTGTGGATTGCCGCATATCACTCGTATGCATTAGGTAGGATTGGTAAATACAAAACATTAATGCAGCGTTATATCAGTCAGATACAGGATGATGAAAAAAAAGAGTCTGCCATGATAAACACAGAAAAAAATCTCGATAAACTTAATGCTATTTATAGTCTGACCCATTGCACTTCCTCGCAGCTAGAAGCATTGGCAATGCACGCCTTTAAAATTATAGAGGGCCACAATCTCTCTTTCAGCTACGTTGATATTTCTAGCACAGCGGCTGGAGATGCATCTTACATTATTGAAGTTAAAACCGATGATGCAGATAAGGTTGTTGGCATGAACGTAGAGCTTTCCGAAGTGATATGCCGTGATCCGTTATTAGACAACTGTGAATTGGTGGCTTTTTACACGGCGGGGCGTCTTGCCTATCAGGGGTATACCCATGTCGATTAATAGTAGTGATTTTCTGTATTCAGCAGTCATCAGTTGTGATTCTGCCGAGGAAGTCGACTTTCGTAATGCGATCTCACGGGCATACTATGCTATGTATCATGAATCGTTACGCGCCCTTACCTGTCTTCCTGGGGCATCTCGTGACCATCATGCCTGCCTGATTAAATATATGAGCTCATCTGCAGAAAATAAAAATGAGCCATACGAAAGCAGTAAATTAAAATCACTCAGTTATCGGTTAAAACAACAAAGAAATTTGCGCAATCAGGCCGACTATAAGATTGATGATATATCTATTACTCAGATGCAGGCCAAGGTCACAATAAAAGCAACGGAAAAGTTTTTTGAAGACTGGGGTACACTAAAGTCAACCAAAAATATACAGAAAAAACTTTAACTCGCGCAACAAAATAAAAATACGCTTAATGAGCTGTCAGATAGAGCAAATCAATACCCCCATCCAGCATAGCCAGTTGTTGTCTATGCTGGATATGCCGCTGGAGTCGACATCCAGTTCACGCTGGGGTAATTGTCACTCGGACATCAGGTAGCAGCCGTATGACCAATCTCCGTTGCTGGCCACCTCGCCAATGCCGACCCATCAATGCCCCGGCGAACAACGACCATTGCCGCGCCAGACAGCCCGATCTTCATTGCTCAATAGGGTCACGCCCAGAGTTATTGTCACCCGGACATCAGCAAGCGGTCGCATGACTCAGGCCCCTTTACCAGCACTGGGGGAGCCGCCAGCGCCAGGCATTATGGGTAACATCGGGCTTGCAGCGCAGCTACCCACGGGACAGCAGCTATCCAGTAAATAAGTAGAAAAAAAAGTGATATACGTTCATTATTCCTCTAAAAGGAGACCGTAATGAATATATATGCCTATCACCCTGACGACCAAAGTAAAAAACTGATCCAGATTGATGAATGGGTTGTTATTTATCATCCCAATACTGATGGGAGGTGTAAGGTATGTCATGAGCCTGTTCATGTAAGGGCGGAGGCATCCCAAAAGCAAACGCATTTCGCTCATTATAAAAACTCACCGTGCCCAACGGTAAAAGATAATAATAAACCTTATGAAGTCCTAACCACTTTACCAAGAGATCCTACTTTAGCCCTAGAGGCAAAAGAGTGGTTAAGGAACAATATTGTTGATGTGTATGAAAAAATACGCTCCGAGTTCACTGAGTTGAAATTACAGTGGAAAGAACTGCATAAACTGATTGAAACCGCCAATAAGTTAGATATCTGGTCACTAAAGGGTATGCCTCACGCATATATTCCTTACGTGCTGCTTATGTGTACAGATAAGTTTGAAAAAACCAGCAGTACATATAGTAGAAAGCAAGCCTGCTTTTTTGTTTTAGAGACTTCACCAGAGGGGATCGGTTTCTGGAATGAAAATGGTTTTTATAAAAAAGAGATATGGGAGATACAATTACCCTCAAGGAATGTAATTAATCACAATATAGATTTATCACTAAAAAAAGCGTGGTATGTGAATATATCACATGAATTATTAAAGTAGCATGGCATAAGCTTCATGCTACTTTTCATCAAGGTATATATGAAGCTTAATGAAAAAGACCCCGCGATACTTTTATTCATCTTGGACGAAATTAACGTTAGCACAAAAGAAATATCAACAAAGGAAGTTGTTGAATCTACCTTTTTTAGGTAGCGCCGGGCTTGCCGCACAGCTATTGGCTGAGGGGGTAACATCGGCCATGACCTGGTTCTGTTACTGACCACATCGTCAGTATCAGCCGCCAATAGCCCCGACAAACAGCGATCATTACCGTGCCAAACAGCCCGACCTTTATTGTTCAACAAGGTGCACCGGCGTCATGGGTAACTCGGAGCTTGCAGCGCAACCATCGGTTGAAGGGGCGACATCGACGTGGCCGGGATTCTATTACTGGCTTCATTGCCAACGGCACCGGGCATCGTGGGTAGCACCAGGCTTGCAGTACAGCCATCAGTTGAGGGGGCAGCATCAACCATGACCATGCTCCGTTGCTGACCGTCTCGCCAGTGCCAGCCCACCATTGCCAGCCCCGCCAAACCGAATATTCAGCACCGCTGTAACCGCCAGCGCCAGGCATCATGGGTAACATCGGGTTTGCAGTACAGTCATCAGTTGAGGGGGTGACATCGAGCATGACTCGGGTTCCGGTACTGACCGCATCGCCAGCGGCACTGCTGGAACCGTCAGCACCCAACACAAGGGTAGCGCCGGGCTTGCAGCACAGTCATCAATTGAGAGGGGCATCGAGCATGACTCAGGTTCCGGCACTGCCCACTTCGCCAGCGGCACCACTGGACCCATCAGCACCAGGCCTGATGGGTAGCGCGGGCTAGCAGCGCAGCCATCAGTTGAGGGTGCAGCATCGAGCATGACTCAGGCTCCGGCACTGACCACCTCGCCAGTGCCAGCCCACCACTGGCACTGGTGAACGGCGCCCATTACCGTGCCAGATAACCCCGATCTTCATTGTTCAACAGAGTCACGCCGGGGTAATCATCACTCGGGCATCAGGTAGCGACCGCATGACTTAGACCCCTTAGTCAGCACCAAACTTTATGGATAGCGCCGGGCTTGCAGCGCAGCCATCCGTTAAAGGGGCAATATCGACTATGGCCCGGATTCCATTACCGACCACCTCGCCAGCACTACAAAGCCGAACATCAAACACCACGGGAACCGCCAGCACAGCGCATCATAGGTAGCGCGAGGTTTGCAGCACAGCCATCAGTTGAGGGGGTGACATCGAGCATGACCAGGCTCCGCTACTGACTGCATCGCCAATGCCAGCCCACCACTGGCACCCCTGGCGAACAGCGACCATTACCGCACCAGATAACCCCGTTCTTCACTGTTCAACAGGATCACACCGAGGTCATCGTCACCCATACATCAGGTAGCGGCCGCATGACTCAGGCCCCTTTGCCAGCACCACCAGACCGGACATCTAGCGCCACGGGAACCGCCAGCGCCGAGCATCATGAATAATGTCGGGCTACACCCGGCTATGTCTGTATTGGCCATCGAACCGATTACAACAAGTGTAGGAATTACCGGCCATGTCAGGTATGAACATTCACGGGTGCAGTGATATTGATAACTATGGATCCGACCAAGGGAAAAGTAACGAGTCATCGCCCTGCAACCGTATATTCCTGGATTTGTGAAAATATGGGGGAAGGGATTTCGCCTAGCGGTGTAACGGGTAAATGTTGGCGCAGAATTAAAGGGTTACATTCTCTTAATCACCCTTTATCTTGCAGGTATGACTTGTTATTTAATCCAAGAGAAGCAGATGAAGGTTATAAAGCATCAAAAGCAGACGGATCTGGATTGTGTTTGTACCTGCATAGCAATGTTGGCAGGTAGAAGGCGAAGTGATATGTATAAGAAATACCATAGGCAATATATGGAGAATGATGATTTTACTGTCGGGAACATTCTTGATGATTTAAATATAAGGCACCGATTATGTGGCAGAGATGAAAGGCTCTCGCCCGGCAGTCTATACCTGGTGACCGCACCCTCCATCAATATATTAGGTAAATTCCATCAACTCATCATTGATTTCAGATGCGGCATTGAAATCTTCGATCCAAACCGAGGAGTTAAGGGACGAAAATATTATGTACGGACATTTTCCGCTCGCGCCAGAAATCAAATCAGGCTTACCTCGTGGTACGTAGATTATGAAATTCTTGGTTACTGATTAATGTAGTATCAAGGACTGGATTAGCGAGGGGGCGCTGGCATCGACCAGGGCGCCCTTGACTCACCTCGGCTTTACTCTGGCAGATTCTGCAATAAAGATAATACCCCTTTTCTTTCTGTTGGCCTTAATCTTTCAATAATCGCCTTAACAAGATGGTCCCCCCCTAATCCGCTCGGTGTGATTGTCTTTAATCGAGAGAAAATATAAACATGGCGCTCATCACATTGATTATTCGTGCACGCATAGTACAGATTGGCAAACTCTACACTTTGCCAGACTGTTTTTCTATTGTGCATCGCGGCCCCACACAACGGGCATATTACGGCTGGCTTTCCCATTATCACCTCGTCAATCTGATAAAATAATCAAGGTATTATTGCAATTAACGTTTTTTAATTTTTTTGACTGCATGTGACAAGCTGAGGTTATACAGCCCGGTTTCGCCACATTCGACATTGCTACACGTATAATACATATTCGTGGCATTGTTGCTTTGCTGTATTACTTGACGTCTGTACATGATCGCATTACAGGTGGGGCATTTTACTTTTAACGTTGCCATTATAATAACTCATTAATCTACCACTCATGACTCTGGTATATTAATATCATTTTAGCATTTTTATTTCCTATTGTGGTTATTTTTATGTGTTATTTTATTATTACTCACCATTTTTGTGAGCGTATTAATGTGGTGTGGTATGGGGTTTTAATTGGCAGAAAAATCAGGTCTTATATAACATGCTCAGGGAAGTGATAAATATTAAGCCAGTTTATTGTTGTATTATAATCTGACGTGTGAATTAAACATGCACCTAACAGTATTGCGTGTGTAGGTAGGGTAATATTGCCGCCGGTAACAATTGTGTAAATGGCCTTGCAAAGGAATCTACCAATAAAATAATGCTTAATTAAAACACAACATAAAAATAAATGGAGGTATACTTTTATCCGTTGAAACGTGTCGATAACCCCTATTCAGCAATAGCCCAGCATACTCTGCCAGGCTATTTATGTTAGCAGTCGACTATCACCGCTTTGCCACCGTATAGACAGACGCTGCGCCTTTATTATCCAACATACCTGGTAAGGGGTGGCAAGCCAGGCTACCCCACGATACTCTTACTCAGTCTGTAGTAAGGTTTTTTACGGACATGTCGCTGTAGTCGAATGAAACGGAATCGACACCAACAAGCCTGATCCCCTCAGAACCATTCATGCACGGCCAGCCCTCAATGCCCCCATTAAGGGTTGCGTCGTCCCAGTCAAATAATGAAATCATGCCGTGAGTATTGTAACTATATTCAACTTGCAATCTGAGGCATGTTTCAGCCAGCATTTTTAATACTGCATGAAGAACTAAGCCGCTATCACGAAGCCTCTCTTCCGCACCGTAGAAAAAATTGTTTATCCCATGTAAATTTTCATCAGTCATAACATCATGATCAATCTCAACATCAATTTCCGCTTTCCAGTCCCAGTCAATCCGATACGTTTTTTTATTGTTCATATCTCACCTATTTTTTAGTTGAATAAGTAATGTGATTCAAATACATTAGTCCGATAATAAAAAGTGACGGTGAACTCATTCACTTTCTATTTACGGCAATAATTAAATATTGATTAATTGACGACTTGATTTAATTTTGCTGCCAATTCATTGAGGCAATTCCGCGCCATTTCTTGGTGACTTTCCGCCGTATCACGGGCGTATTTTTGGTTTGTAGTCTTATCAAAATCATCCAAAGTGCCAAAAAACTTCCCGGCCGCAATTTTAAAACAACCCTCTGTCCAGGCCGCGAATATTACCCCACCTGGATGGTCGCCATTTTCACGATAAGCAATATTGCCAATGCGCGTAACATCCAGATACAACCCACCTCCAACCCGGAGGCTGTCCGGCAGCTCAGTAATCCCCGTACCACGCACATCCAGCCAACCATCAACATAGAGGTTATCGGGCAGACTGTTGATACGGCTGCCGCTCAGGTCGAGGGATCCGTTAACAATGAAATCATTAGGGAGCGTCTCAATATCACTGTCACTAAGGTCTAGCCAGCCGTTAACGTGGAAATTCTCAGGCAGAGCAGTTATGCGCGTATCGCGCAGATCAACAGGGCCATCCACCCTAATGCCATCAGGCAGCGCGGTTATCCGGGTGCAACTCAAATCCATTCCGCTCTTAACGTGAAGGTTGTCAGGCAGAGCAGTGATATCACTACCACCCAAACAGAGCCACCCACCCAGGCTAAGATTATCAGGCAAAACGTTGATAGTGGCGCCGCTCAGGTGGAGGCCATGACCCACACGCAGACTGTCAGGCAGCGCGGTAATAGCTGCGCCATCAAGGAAAAGAGACCCGCCAACACTCAGGTTATCGGGTAGCGCGGTGATGTTGGTGCAGCGCAAATCGAACCACCCCTCCACGCTAAGGTTATCAGGTAATATGGCGATGGGGGTACCGTTCAGGTCGAGGTGACAACCAACGTGAAGGTTATCAGGTAAGGCAGCAATGCCACTGTCCCCCAGATAAAGGGAGCCGCCAACACTGAGATGATCGGGTAAAGCAGTCATCCTCGTCCCTACCAGGCTGAGATCTTTCCCTATGCTGAGGTTGTCAGGCAAGAAAGTGATGCCACTCATACCTAGCTCAACGGAACCCTCAACACTGAGATCATCAGGCAGAACAGTGATGTCAGTGCCGTAGAGATTGAGATCACCACCAACACGGAGTCCGCGAGGCAGAGCAGTGATACGCGTCGTACTCAGGTTAAGAGAGCCACCAACGCAGAGGTTATCAGACAGATCAGTAATACGGGTACCGCCCAAATCGAGTGAATGACCCACAATCAGATTCTCAGGGAGGGTGCTAATCATTGTCCCGTTCAGATAAAGAGAGTGATTAACGCGAAGGCTGGTAGGCAGAGAAGAAATCGCGGAGCCGTTCAGATAGAGGGAGCCGCCGACATGGAGTCCATCCGGCAATATTGTGAGGATGGAGTCGCTCAGGTCAAGAGAGCCACCAACACTGAGGTTATCGGGCAGGCTGGTGATATCGGTAGACGTCACCCTCAAATCGACGGGGACGGTAATAGCGCCACTCTTGCCAACAGTGTATCGAATGCCGTTTTCGATGAGGATATTTAATAATTCAGACATATTGTTATTTCCTTTTGGTTAATTACTGGCCTTCGGGGTGCGAAATCCCCCAACCCGAAGGCTGTCATTAACTTTTTTGATTAATTAATTAAATAAAATTACCCGATTAAAGCGCCGCTAAATCCAGAGGGATATTGATTAATCTTCCCTGAGTATCTTTCTCCTTAAAATTTAAATAAGTTTTTGATGTTGCTATTTGCAGTGATTCCGAAATGGCTTCCATCGCCGTGCGCCAGCGCACATCATCAATTTTAATGCGCCGCAAAGACAGGATGCGGGTTGTACTGAGATTCCCTTCCTTATCCACCTCAAAAGCATCTGCGATAATGGCCTTGATATTTTTATTTGCGCCAACCGACCACTCAGTCAGGCATTCGTCGATAATATTTTTTGCTACCTGGAGTTCCGGGCCAAATGCCAGGGACTCTTGTACCGATATTTTAATTTGTCGGGTGCCGTCAAAGCTGCTGAATGTAACATTTCCTTTCACGCCTCCCGGCTTGCGGTCAAATTTTTCAGCCACCAAATCCATCCAGGCGTAACACTCATTAAATGATTGCCTTTTAAACGCTCTGATAATCGCCTGAACACGGTGCGCCTCAGTAATTTGATTATTAACAAATTCATCCATTAGAATATCGTAATCTGATATAAGGCCTTTCGGCACCAGTCGGCCTTTGCGATCTTTCATATAATCATCGTTATTAATAGCGTCTGACATGATATTACCCTCGATTAATTTAATAGTGATATGTTTTACGAGCACTTATAATCCTGAGAATCAACACCTAAGAATATATTCCAGCCATCCTAATTTGTTTAAATAAATATCGCCGAACAAAGGGTTATCTGTATCCCGCTTTTTGTTGGCTGGTTGCCTTATTCCGATAATAAGTATCCACAACTAACTGAAATCCTAATGCCGTAGGCTTTTCTGTTTTGTCAGTTATTAGCTTCAATTCTTTTGCGATTGTTGTTGCTGTGTGTCCGCAGTGATAACCAGCGGCCCGTTTAATAACTACTTCAGCGAGAATCGTTCTGAAATCAGTTCTGCCGAAATTAGTCCCAGCAAAAGCATCATTAACAACGGCGTCGGTTATTTTTAAATATTCCTGATATGCGTCATGAGTTGTCATCATGCCCCCTCTACCCGCTTGCGATACTCATGAAACCAGTCATAAACCTCGCTTAGCTCTTTCTCGATAACCTCAGCTTTGCGATTAAAATAAGCCTGAGCGTCAGTTTCTTCATCTGGTGCAAATTCACCGGGGCCGAGAAGTGTATTAAAAATCCACGACATTGCAGCCTTATCACCTTCACCATGTTCAGCTTCAATGCAGGCAGTTTGCATTACTAAAAGGTTCTTCCCGAAAATCAGGTCGATTTCTTTAATTCGTTTGCGGAAATACTCGTTTTCGTCTTTTAGTTCAGCAACACGTTTTAGCGCTCTGTCTAACTCACTGTTAAGTTCCATTAGCTTTTGTCCTCTGAAGTAGTGAAACCGGCTGCTTTGATTGCTGCATGAGCAACTACTATCGGAATTACTTTTGCATCAGGCATAAACTCGGGCGCGGCGGTAATGCCGATGTTCGGTAACGCAACAGGCACTAGAAGCTTCTCGTTTGCCGCTTCCAGTTGGGCTATCAGTTCAAGAACTACAGCGGGATTGGCAAGAGAAATGAAATCAGCGTTATTTTGTGAGTCGCCAACATTGCATACCCATGCTGGGCCAGTGAATTCAGGGTTCCCACAATCGTCGTAATGTGTCCATTTCTCTGTTTCACTGACAATCATTCGCGGATATCCGCTCTGTGACGTCCACGGCCCCGGCACTGCGGCTAATGCTGCCTGCTTTAACTCGTCAAGATTGGCTTCTGCGAACCAGGTGCCGAAAGTATTGGCAGTGTTGACGCTGCAACCGTCCTGTAATGGCTGTCGAGGTATTATTTTGTCGCTCATCATGGTTTCCTTTTTATAACGTGAAAATATGTCGCTGTTCGTGCGCGACACGGCATGCCTATTTGCTGAAAATCCAGCACTCCATCACCTCTGGCATTTTGTACAGACTCTCAACCGGGCGGGTGCTGTTGTAGGCTGAACTCACACGACTACGCACACTTTTGATACCGAGAAACTTCCGGGTCTGCCCGAGTTTTAATAATTTTTTCATCTCTGAGATATTGATTGCCGGTTGGCGATTCTCATTTGAAACTTGAAGGAAATGATTAAAGTTGACGGCAATCTGATCGTTCTCCCGCGTATGGTTCACGCCGCAAGCCTCGCGCGTATCCAGATAATCAAACGTCTCCCAAAAATCTTGTACCAGCGGGTGATCTTTCCGTATGGCAAGTGCACGCTCTATCGCAAGTTGAACGATCGCTTCCCGTGTTTCTGCAATATGCTTGCTATCAACCGGCAAAATCAGCGGTAAAGTTTCGAGTAAAGCAATCAGTTGAGCGTGATTTTTAGCAATACGGATATGATTGATTTCCGGGTGTATCTCAATTTCATTATTAATCGTCTGATAACGCGCAAAAAATCGTTCCAATATCTCCCGCTCTTTCAACGTAGCCAGCAGAATAAACCCCGAGATGGTTTCTATCGGATAGCGCTCCAGCGCTTCCGCTGCCACCTTGGTTTGTGGCGTCTGATCGTGCCTGTCGGTGTACAGGTGAATGATGCGCTCCAGAAACGCTTTAGAGCCGTCCGTATTGGCATTTTGTGCGATGATTATTGCGCCCTTAAAAGGTGGCTCGTAGGTTTCGTTATTGTTCGTTTTTATACCTACTGCACGGGGGGATCGCCCGTTATACAATGATTTCAACTCATCCCAATCAAAAGCACGCTGCCGGGCATTGTCCTGGCTGCGATCGCCCTCAATCAGACACACCGGCAGGTTGCCGACCTGCGCAAAATTACGCGCCCGGGCAACTGGGGTAGATTTCGATGGATCAAATCCTTCGTAATCCGGACGACCACTGAGCCGCCAAAGAAATTCGAGCAGGGTACTTTTACCGGAGCCGGGCTCTCCGACCAGCTCAAGAAAGGGAAAACTCTTCTGTACAGTACGAATTTGCTCGGCAAACAGCGACCCCAGCCAGAAGGTCAGTGCGATATACCCCTTGACCCCAAAGGCTTGCCATAAATCAGCACACCAGGACGGGTCAAAGGCGGTAAAATTGGGGTTAAGTATCAGGTGCGGTGATGCGCTCAGACTTTTCAGATTGAGGTTGCGCATTTCAAAATAATCTTCATCATTGATTGGGTAGAGCGTCCCGTTATGCACGGCAACGTCATTGAAAATATATGACTCAAACTCCCGGTTGTAGCCGATAAAATTCTGTGTATTCACTTCTTTTATTTGTGGCAATTCCTGCTTTGCCAGCTTATCCAGTTGATTGGTGCTGCCGGTATAAACCGCCCCTTTTGCCACATGCAGCAACCGTTTTTTAAACTCCGATGAACTGGACAGTTGCGCGGCGGTAAACGTGGCCTTAACGGGGGGCGTACTGCCTGGAAAGTCAATCCGCAGGTAATACCAGGCCTCATCCGTTGCAATGGATTTCTGGAAGTACAACGGCGTAGGGTAGCAGTTGGCTATTTCGGTCACTGCGCCGGACTCCTGTAAGGCTTTCGCCTTCGCCGCCCGTTCATCTAAATGCGGTTCGGCGCACTGAATACGCTCTACGGCCTTCATATGCCGCTCAATATCCAGCTTGAACCAGTACAACCGGGCATCATGCTTAAAGTGGAATTCATGGCGTTCTGTGCGTTTAAACATCAGCAACGCCTTATCAATGGCACTTTTAGCGATAAGCAGCGCACCGTAATAACGGTAGGCCTCCATATCCTTTGCGGTCAGCTTTCCCGCCAGGTGTAAATCATTCCAGTCCGCAGTTGCCTTGCCAACCGAAGGCAAAGCTGCTTTTGCTATCCACCCCTCGGAACGGCTGCGCTCGACATGTTTGCGTATGGCCCGTTCGCCAGCGTTACCGTTGTCCAGCGCCCATACCAGAGCAGGGCGTGGACTGTTGTCATACAGCCCCGCCAGTGCCTGGAGCGCTTTTTCAGGGTAGTTATTGCAGGTCATGAGCGATACAGCGGCTATGCCGTTCTGGTTCAGGCTGAGAGCATCAAAAATACCCTCAACCAACCAGATTTCTTTTTGCCCGGTTAGGTCTTGCCTAGCATGACTCCACCAGTAACCGGCATAGCGGCCGGAAAAGTGGGCTTTGCGGTCAAAGCGTTCGGGCCGGTCTATCAGGCGCTCCCAGTGCGCCCCGTTCGGCAAGGCAAATCGCACTGTCGCACTGCCCTGGCCTTTTTGATGGTAACTCTCTTGGGTATAGCACCCGGCAACCAGTGAAAGATCCAGTCCACGGGCTTTACTCAGATAAGCGTCAGCCGCCGCTTGGGGATCGCGTTCAGTTTGTGGGTAGTGCTCAGACCAGTTATCGAACAGATCCGAATACAGCGATTTAACAATAATTTCAGCACCACACTTATTCTCTCGCCCACAACGGAGTACCCAGGGTTTATCCAGACTGGTAAATAGTTCCTTTTTTTTGCATTGAGGACAAATACCCTGACGCAAATACCCCGCCTGTTCTTTAAACTGGAAGTCATGAATTAAACGGCGTATAATTTCAGGCTGAAAGGTATTATTCATTGTTGGCTCCAAAGCGCCGCTATCTCGGCGCTTTTATTTTTGTTAATTAATGCGGTCGCCATTATGGTTTTGATAACTGTTCTTGCTGAATAAAAACGTCAAATACGCCATTTTCTTTTAATTCACTCAATGCAGCCTGAACATCTTCACCGATATAACTTAATATATCCGGCACATATAACTGATGCAGTCCGTTAATTTCTCGCTTTATTAAGTCTCCACTCAAGAATAAAGACACATTCGCCGCTCGGTTTAACTTGCGATAACAATCAATGCTAATATCGATGCGCTTGGAGGTGTCATCATTATTTTCTTGCGCTGTATCAATATTACTTTTTCTCATAGCCAAGCCATTTACCATTAAATTACACGGCGGATTATCATAAAAATGACGAAACCCAACGCCATTTTTCCAATCTAATGCTGTGGTGTTATTATTGTGCTTCATGACAAACCTCTTATTATTACGCTATTATGTTGGTTACAAATATGATGAATAATGCTCATCTTTTTTATCATCGTCATTGGATAATGAGCCGTCTTTTGAATACCAGTCACGATAACGGCGTGATGGCTTTGGATTTAAATGCCACTGAACCATATCTTTATTGAAATAATATTCAGGTGTACCATTAATCTGATGATAGACCTCGGCAAACCAGATTAATGGCATTTCTGACTGTATGCCGGAACTCTCATAAATAAAGAAAACCTCCCTGCTGAATTCGGGATTTACTGCCGCCAGCGCGTTATCGGCATATTTCACGCACAATATGTACACCGTCCAGCAGTGAATATGCTGGTAGCGTTCGCCATACCGGGGATTAGCTAGCATAATGTCTCGCCTTAACCGGTACTCGCCCGGCATAAGCGGCAATATGATGCCGGGCAATTATCATTTTTGCGGCGCTGTAGCTGGGTGCTCTTATTTCTTCCCGGTGTGGCTTGGCCTGTATATCGGCGCGTAGAACGGCCAGAAACAGAAATTTATATTCAACAGGTAACACTGCGTTATCATAATTTAATTCATTAACGATAATGGTCGTAGGTGAAATAATATTTTTCTGGGTTAAAACTCTGCTTGTATTATTCATTGCATGACCTCCATTCTGATATTTAAGTAAGCAATACCCAGTGCAGCTTTACCGGTATTTTTGTCTTTTCAAACTCACTCACTCAGCGTTAGCGAGTCTTCATTCATCGCCGCATATCTTTACTGGGTAAGCTCTGGCGAGCTATCATTGATAATGATGAACTGAATTTATCCAGTTCTGACCCGTTATAATGACAATGCTAAAGATTTGACAACCCATTTTCATAAAGGCTATCGGGTAACTGCGGCAGTAAAATAATCATGCTAATTTATTGCTATTTCCTTTATTTATATAACTGAATGCCTTCTATTAAATGGAATATTTTAATTGATTACGGGTAATTTATTGTGTTGCTTTAATTGATTTATTATCTGTAAAGATTTTCAATATACCTTTCTGCTTGATAAACACTGTCAAATAAACCCAAAGATAAATCGCCATACCAGACACGATAACGGGTTATGGGTCTTATCGCTGACCGAAAGCAACGTTCAATAATAAAATCCCCGTACTGCCGGTCACGCTGGTTAATGCCTTTATATTTATTACCGATTAACTCTCTTGTAACTAAATCAAGTGATTTGTATTTTTTTCTCATGCTATTAGTCCGTTTTTACCACTATTACGACGATTCTTATCAGAGGTTCTACGATAGGTCGGTTTATCACGCATAAGCCGGTCAATGTGATAGCGCTCATCTGCGGTGATGATTGCGCGGCAATGGCGAAGGGCGTCTAAATATTCCTGCATCATGATAAAACGTCTTGGACGCTTTGAACCCGGCATACCTTCTCGGTGTACGGGGATTTGTGCTCTATCCATGAGGTGTTGCACTGATTTGAGAGTGCGGCCGGTGAGGTAGGCGAATTCCTCTGCGTTAACAAAAATCTGGCTTGCCAGTTCATCATTCGACATGTCGCGTAACTTGTGAGTTTGCTTCTCGGTCATGCGGCACACGCGCACCGCTCGACCCATATCTACAGGAAATTGCCTTACATATTGCATGTCTATTTCACTGATGTTTCGCATTTGTGCTAAAGTCCTTAATTGAACCCCGTCGGGGTTTGCTTGGTACAGAGTTGATATTGTCTGCTCTGTTACTACTGTGGGTAATTATTACGAGAACTAGAAACAATGTCAATAACGCAGGGAAGTAAATTAAGGCTGATTCGTAACTCAGAGCAGTTAACTAAAAGGCAACTAACTGATTTGGTTGGAATTGTTTACACCACTTATCATGGTTATGAGGCTGATAAATCAAAAATGACATTAGAGTCGGCTATAAAGCTATTTGGTCACCCTCGTTTTCACAAATATCAGGACTGGTTTATGTATGATCGCGTAGACCCAGCGAAGGGGCAGATTGCACCGGCGCTCGCGCTATATACGCCCGACGAAACAAACTCACCCCGCTAAGGGATGATAACTGGTTAGATATTTATTACCTGTGGGCTGAATACCTATGGGAAGAGTCTGTGCAGTACATCGGAGGGTTATCTTATGTCTATTAAGAAACTCGAAGATGGTCGCTATGAAGTGGATGTAAGACCGCGGGGCCGCAATGGAAAGCGTATCCGTAAAAAGTTTGACCGTAAGGCTGATGCTCATGCCTATGAGCGCGGTATTGTAGCTAAATATCAAAATAATGATTACTTGAGTCGACCAGCAGATAAGCGCCGTATGAGTGAGTTTGTTGAATTGTGGTGGATATTGTTAGGCCGTAACCTGCGATACGCTAAATCACGACTAAGTACTATGAACGGAATATGCCGTGACATGGAAGATCCCATGCTTTACCAGATTGATTCCCGGTGTCTTGTCGAATACAGGGCCTACCGTCTGGATATAGGGATTAAGGCTTCAACCATTAATCACGACCTTTTCGCCCTGAGTGGAGCCTTCAAGGCTATGGCGAAAATTGACGAGTACCACGGTGAGAATCCTGTTGCAACACTCTCACCGCTTAAAGAGGTGCGATCGGAAATGTCCTATCTGACCACCAACGAGATAGAGACTTTATTATCTCAGTTAGTTGGTGATTATTACCCCATTGCCGTTCTCTGTCTTGCAACAGGTGCGCGATGGGGAGAGGCTTACGGGCTAAAGGCTGAAAACATCGTTCACAATAACGTGATGTTCTCACACACCAAAAATGGTGATAAGCGCGTAGTTCCTATTTCGCAGGAAATTGCGGATATTGTCAAAACTAGGGAGTCAGGGCGATTATTCCGGGTTAGCTATAGCCGTTTTCGAAAGATGATGAAAGAAGCAAAGCCAAATTTGCCGGATGGTCAAGCGGTACATGCTTTGCGTCATACCTTTGCGACTCATTTCATGATGAAGGGAGGGAATATTATTACTTTGCAAAGAATTCTCGGGCACTCTGACGTATCTCAGACTATGACGTATGCGCACTTCTCGCCGGACTACCTGGCTGATGCCGTCAGTTACAATCCCCTGTCCACAGTGTCCACATTGCGTCCACAGTGTCCACATTGCGTCCACAAAAGGACGGCTTAATGGGGATGCATAAGGTATAAAGGGGTCATAATTTGCTGGTTCCCCGCAGGTGCTTAGGCGCTTGCGGGTGTAAAGCAACTTTCCAGCAAGGGGAAGGTCAAGGGGGAATATGAACATTAGTGATGTCGCGAAAAAAACTGGCTTAACCAGCAAAGCCATACGTTTTTACGAAGAAAAAAAACTGGTGACGCCTCCTATCCGCACTGATAACGGCTATCGCAGTTATAGTGCCAAACATATCGAAGAGTTAACCCTATTGCGTCAGGCGCGGCAGGTTGGCTTTACACTGGATGAATGTCGCGAGTTACTGGCATTATTTCATAACCCGGCGCGTCACAGCGCCGATGTAAAAGCGGCTACGTTGTTAAAGGTAGCTGAAATTGAGCAGCATATTAATGATCTTAATCAGATGCGCTTGCGCTTATTAACGCTGGCTGAGGAGTGCCCGGGGGATGACGGTGCTGATTGCCCGATCATTAATAATCTGGCTGGATGCTGCCATGCGAGTGAAAAACAGAAAGCTGGATGATGGGTTGTTGCGTTAACCTATTATTGCGCGGATGTATTTTAAAGGCGCATTTAGATAAATACGCCTTTAGATCACTATATTAGTGGTGAACAGCCCTGACATGCAAGGTATTGCCTTCCACGAATATCACTTCAACTTCAGTACCAACACCCAGTTCGGTAGCGCAATAAATACGCCAACTACTGTCACCCACTCTCATGCGACCAAAACCATCAATGGTCGGTTCGGTCAATGTCGCCCGCGTACCCAACAATTGATGGGTACGTTGGTTCAGCATGTCAGGTTGTGGTTTGGTGCGTTTACTTAGCCAATACCACCACAGGAATGCAGCGACCACGGTCAGGACGGCAAACAGTACGCCTTGCATCTCCCAGCTAAAGGGAAATAGCCAGACCAACGCGCCCACAACCACGGCAGCAATACCGCTCCACAGCATATAACCACTGGCACCCAGCATCTCAGCGGCCAGTAGCAGCCCGCCGAGCGATAGCCAAAACCAGCTTGGGTTTGCTGCAATTGCCTCCAGCATGGTTATTTACCTCGGCTGTTTTTACTCTCGCCAATCAGTTCGGCAATCCCGCCGATAGCGCCCATCAGGCTACTGGCTTCTAGCGGCATCATGATGACTTTGCTGTTATTGGCAGAGCCGATGTGTTGCAGTGCGTCGGTATATTTCTGTGCCACAAAGTAGTTAATGGCTTGAATGTCACCGGCAGCAATCGCCTCAGAAACCATTCTGGTGGCTTGGGCTTCAGCTTCAGCGCCACGTTCACGGGCTTCTGCCTGCAAGAAGGCGGATTGACGTTCACCTTCAGCTTTCAGTATCTGTGATTGCTTCTCACCTTCAGCACGCAAAATTGCGGCCTGACGAACCCCTTCGGCCTCCAGAATATCAGCACGTTTAGTCCGTTCCGCTTTCATCTGAGCATTCATCGCAGAAATCAGTTCAGCCGGTGGGCGCACGTCACGGACTTCAATTCGGGTAACTTTAATGCCCCACGGATTGGTGGCTTCATCCACAATATGCAGCAGGCGGCCGTTGATGTTGTCACGTTGGGACAACATTTCATCCAGCTCCATGGAGCCTAAAACAGTACGGAAGTTGGTCATGGTCAAATTGATAATGGCCGATTCCAAATTGCTGACTTCATAAGCCGCTTTTACCGGGTCAATAACCTGAATAAAGCAGACGGCATCAATCGCCACGTTGGCGTTATCGCGGGAAATGATCTCTTGGGATGGGATATCCAAGACTTGTTCCATCATATTGATTTTACGACCAACACGATCCATAAATGGCACAACGATGTTCAAACCTGGCATCAGTGTTTTGGTATAACGGCCAAAACGCTCGACAGTCCACTGAAAACCTTGTGGCACAATTTTGATTGCGGAAAATACTACAATCAGGGCAACGGCGATAAGAATAGGGATGACTGTAAACATATTTAACTTCCTGTCAGCAATGGTATTTGTTTCTTAATATTACGTGACCGGTGGTTAAATACCTAACTAAAGGCAGGTAAAAGCGTGTAAATGAGAAAAAGCTCGGCTGGGGCAGCATAAAACAGCGCGGGATGACCCCGCGCAGTAGCAAATAAGGGGATCGCCAAAAAAGGTTATGGCGATTAAATCTTGCTGTCAGTACAGCAATGAATAAAGTTGACGGCGATATTTGGCAGCCAGCGCATCACCGGTGCCTAATGCGGCTAAAATATCCATTAATGTCTTACGCGCAGTGCCATTCGCGGCAGCCAGATCTTGCTTCAGATGGCCGAGCAGCAGCTCGAGTGCTTCTTCATTGCGGCCAACCTGATGCAGTTGCAGTGCCAATTGAACCGCCAGTTCGACGTTATCTGGCTGCTCAGTCAGTTGCTGTTGTAACTGTTGAATTTCTGGCGTGTCAGCCGCTTGCTTGAGCAACTCAATCTGAGCAATCAGGCCCTGATAACGGGTATCACGGTCTTGTAGTGGAATGGTTGCCAGCACCGCTTCGGCATCTTCACTGCGGTTCAGCAGGATTTGCGCTTCAGCCAGTTGCAGACCAATCTCACTATTTTGCCCACTCAACGCCCAGGCATCTTTCAACAGTGGCAGAGCTTCTTGCACTTTGCCTTCGCTCATCAATTGCGTGGCTTCGGCAGCTTTCAACTCTTCAGGCTTTGGCAATACCCGTTGCAGCAGTTCACGGATAACGTCTTCCGGTTGCGGCCCTTGGAAACCATCAACCGGCTGACCATCTTTAAATAAATAAACCGCCGGAATGGAGCGTAAACCAAACTGCGAGGCGACCATTTGCTCAGCATCGCAATCGACACGGGCCAGAATGAATTGGCCGGCATACTCAGCGGCCAGTTTATCCAGCACCGGAGTCAGTTGCAGGCAGTGTTGGCTGCGTTCGGACCAAAAGTAGAACAGTACCGGCACGGCCATGGATTGTTCTAAGGCCTGGTGTAGGTTCGCTTCAGTAATATCAATCGTAGTAGGTGCTAGCATGAATTATTTCTCTCATCTGTTTTATACCCGTCATACTCCAAGCTGCATGTGCGTTGGCTGCGCTCGTTACTCGGCCCGTCTATGGGCCTCGCCTCTGCGAGGCCGCTGCAAACAGCGTTCAAATCTGCTCCCGGCAGATTTGTCACCCGAATCATTGACTGCCTGTTGACCTTAAAATAAACAGACTCATCGGGACTCACTCACTTGCCGCCTTCTTACAACTCGAATTATTTAGCGTATAGCAGTTAATGGGGGCAAATTATGTTGCTTCAACCCTCAGCACTATTATCAAGAATTGCCGCGCAGGACTTTATCTAACATTCGACCTGGTAATATACGGCGCAATATTGTCAGTGCATGGGCCACCAAAGTGACCGGATAGCGCAATCGCGGACGGGGGCTTTCCAGTGCATGGCGTAATTTCGGTAATATGGCTTCCGGTGGTAGCGTAAAGCGCTTCGCGATACCGGGATTATTGACCGGTTTGTCGGCCTCTGCCTGATTAACATTCTGGGTGAAATGGGTGCTGATCGGGCCGGGTTCTATCAGGCTGACATGAATCCCACTGTTGTGTAATTCCATACGCAGCGCATCGGACCAAGCTTCCAGCGCATATTTACTGGCAGCATAAGCGCCGCGACCCGCCGTTGAAACCAATCCCATCACTGAACTGGTCTGAATGATACGCCCTTCACCGTGGGGTAGCATGGCCGGTAACAGCAACTGTGTTAACTGGTGGGTACCAAACAGATTGGTCGAAAATTGCTGTTCCAACTGCTGGCGTGAAATAGTGTGCAGCGGGCCATACAGGCCAAAACCGCCATTGTTAAACAGGCCATACAAGCGGCTGCCAGTCAGTTCGATAACCTGTGTAGCAGCACGTTCGACACTGGCGCTGTCATCCAAATCCAGTTCAATACCTTCCAGACCCAACAGTGCCATTTTTGCCACATCATCAGGTTTACGGCAGGCTGCCAGCACCCGGTAGCCTCGGTTTTTCAAGTCTTGAGCTGCAACCAGACCAATGCCGCTGGAACAACCGGTAATTAATACTGTTTTTTGCATAACTTTACCTGGTGAGTGATTCTATTTTTCTAAACAAATGTGATACCCGTCATACTTCAGGCTGCATGTGTGTTGGCTGCGTTCAATAACCCGAATCACTTACTCATGTAAGCTTATCGGGGTGCTCTCGCTTGCCGCCTTCCCGCCACTCGAATTATTTAGGGTATATTACTTTTATTGTTTTTTATTAATGGAGAGCAACTAATGGTTTGAGTTGTTCGCCCATCCATTCAGCAATAAACGGTTGGGCCTCTGCGTTAGGATGCAAACCATCGTCTTGCATCCACTGTGGTTTCACGGCAACTTGTTCCATAAAAAAAGGAATTAATGGAATACCGAATTGCTGCGCAAGCTGTGGATACATCGCGGTGAATGCATCAGTATAGCGGCGACCATAGTTAGGCGGAATGCGGATTTGCATCAATAAAGGTTGGGCTTTTGCTTCCTTTATCAGAGTAATAATTTGTGTTAAATCTCGTTGAATATCCTGCGTTGGGAAACCACGCAGACCGTCATTTGCGCCCAATTCGATCAATACCCAGCGCGGCTGGTGTTGTTTGAGCAGGGCAGGCAGGCGAGCCAAACCTTGCGCGGCAGTGTCACCGCTGATACTGGCGTTGACCACCTTCGGTAATGATGGGGTGCCCTGCCATGTTTTATCCAGCCGCGAAGGCCATGCTTCGGCGATTGGCAGGCGGTAACCGGCGCTTAAACTATCGCCAAGAATCAACAGTGTATCGGTTGCGGCGGCACGCAAACTGAATAATCCCAACAGCAAAAGGAAGGGAAGATGCCAGCGGAAAACGTTCTTGAAGTTCATCATCTTAATAAACACGTCGGTCAGGGTGAGCAACAGCTCTCCATCCTTACCGGTGTTGAGCTGGTTGTCAAACCCGCGCAGACAATTGCGCTGATTGGTGAGTCAGGTTCAGGCAAATCAACGTTGCTGGGAATTCTGGCCGGGCTGGATGATGGCAGCAGTGGTGAGGTGAGCTTACTCGGCCAGTCGTTGACCACCATGGATGAAGAAGGGCGCGCGCAACTGCGAGCAAAAAACGTCGGTTTTGTGTTTCAGTCATTTATGTTGGTACCCACGCTCAATACGTTGGAAAACGTCCAGCTTCCGGCATTATTGCGGGGCGAAAGTGAGCGCCAAAGTAAGGCCCATGCGGTGGAGTTATTAGAGCAACTTGGGTTGGGCAAACGGCTTCATCATCTGCCCGCTCAGCTATCTGGTGGTGAGCAGCAGCGAGTGGCACTGGCCCGGGCGTTCAGTGGGCGGCCAAAAATATTATTTGCTGATGAGCCAACCGGTAACCTTGATCGCCATACTGGTGACAGGATTGCCGATTTGTTGTTTTCCCTTAATCGAGACTATGACACCACGCTAATTCTGGTCACTCATGATGTACAACTGGCGGGTCGTTGTCAGCGTCGGCTGCGCTTGCGCGACGGTAAATTGTGGGAGGAAACATGATTTGGCGCTGGTTTTGGCGTGAGTGGCGTTCACCCTCGCTATTAATTGTCTGGCTGGCATTAACGCTGGCGGTCGCTTGTGTACTGGCGCTGGGGTCCATCAGTTCACGCATGGATAAAGGGCTGAGTCAGCAAAGCCGTGATTTCCTGGCAGGCGACAGGGTGCTGAGTGCGGCGCATCCTGTGCCTGAAGGCTGGTTGCTGGAAGCGAAGCAGCAGGGGCTGACTGTTAGCCGCCAGCTATCGTTTATGACCATGACCTTTGCCGGTGATCGCCCACAGCTGGCTGATGTGAAAGCCACTGATCTGGCCTATCCGCTGTATGGCAAATTAGACACTTTACCGGCCCAGGCCAGGCTCGAACCGGGGACGGTACTGGTGGCACCAAGGTTGTTGTCGCTGTTGGGGGTTAAGGTCGGCGATATGTTGGATGTGGGGGATACTTCGCTGAAAATAGTGGGTGAAGTGATTCAGGAGCCGGATTCAGGTTTCAATCCGTTCCAGACCGCGCCCCGGATCTTGATCAACCTGGCTGACGTGGAAAAAACCGGTGCGATACAGCCGGGTAGCCGTTTGACTTACCGCTATATGTTTGCAGGCTCAGCGGATGCCGTGGCGCAGTTTAGTGACTGGCTTGCACCGCAATTGAAGCCAGGTCAGCGTTGGTATGGCCTGCAAGGATCCGGCGGCGCATTGGGGAAATCCCTGCAACGGGCGCAACAATTCTTGCTGTTATCGGCGCTATTGACGTTATTACTCTCGATTGCTGCCGTAGCTGTGGCAATGGGGCACTATTGCCGCAGCCGCTATGATTTGGTGGCAGTACTGAAAACCTTGGGCGCTGGCCGCAGTGCGCTGCGACGGCTGATTATCGGTCAGTGGCTAGCTGTATTGGTGCTGGCGGGCCTGTGTGGCAGTGTGATTGGCCTGTTGTTCGAGACGATATTAGTCCGCTTATTGTCACCGGTATTACCGGCTGCATTGCCAGCTGCGGGGGCATGGCCATGGATATGGTCAATGGGATCGCTGATATTGATTTCGTTGCTGGTGGGTATCCGCCCTTATCGGCAGCTATTGGCGACTCAGCCATTGCGGGTATTGCGCCGTGATGTCTCAGCAAACGTCTGGCCGCTACGTTACTTTATTCCGGTGATGGTCGTGGTGGTGGTAGGGCTATTGGCCTTACTGATGGGGGGCAACTCCTTGCTATGGGCTATTCTCGGTGGCATGGTGGTATTGGCGCTGCTATTAGGTGTTATTGGCTGGGGCGGATTATTGCTATTGCGCCGCCTGACGGTAACCCGTTTGTCATTGCGGCTGGCTATCAATCGATTGCTCCGCCAGCCGTGGATGACGCTGACGCAACTGGCGGCATTTTCATTATCGTTCATGCTGTTGGCATTGTTACTGGTGCTGCGTGGGGATCTGTTGGATCGTTGGCAGCAGCAATTGCCGCCGGATAGCCCCAATTACTTCTTGCTAAATATCACTCCGCAGCAGGTACCGCAAGTTACAGCGTTCCTGACACAACATCAGATAACCCCGTCGACCTTCTATCCTATCGTGCGGGTGCGTTTGTCTGAAATTAATCAACAACTGGCGACCGAGCGGGTTGCGGAAGATGCACCCGGCGGTGAAGCGGTTAACCGTGAGTTAAATCTGACCTGGCAACAGGAAAAACCAGCGCACAATATTTTGACTGCGGGTCAGTGGCCACCTAAAGCCGATGAGGTGTCGATAGAACAGGGAATTGCCGACAGATTGGGGATTAAAATCGGTGATAAGCTGACATTCAGTGGCGATACTCAGTCGTTCGAGGCCACGGTGAGCAGTATTCGTCAGGTCGATTGGGAAAGTCTGCGCCCTAATTTCTACTTTATTTTCCCGCCGGGCGCATTGGATAAACAGCCACAAACCTGGCTGACCAGCTTCCGTTATCAGGGCGATGGTGAGGTTTTGACGCAATTGAACCGCCAGTTCCCGACACTCAGTTTGCTGGATATCGGTGCGATGCTTAAACAGGTCGGGCAGGTGTTACAGCAGGTGAGCCGCGCGCTGGAAGTGATGGTGGTGTTGGTGATCATTTGTGGCAGCTTGCTACTACTGGCGCAGGTACAGGTTGGAATGCGTCAGCGGCGTCAGGAGTTGGTGGTCTATCGTACGCTTGGCGCAAGTAAACGCTTACTGCGAGGCACCTTATGGTGGGAATTTGCTTTATTGGGGCTGGTGGCGGGGCTGGCAGCCGCCATCGGGGCAGAAGCGGCGCTTTGGGCATTACAGCGCTTAGTGTTTGATTTCCCTTGGCAGCCTAACTGGGTCATGTGGTGGTTATTGCCGCTGGCAGGGGCGCTGTTGCTGTCATTATGTGGCGG
>NZ_CQAZ01000054.1 GCF_001152565.1 Yersinia pekkanenii
ATATCCACTTTTCCGGCTCCGGCATACAACTGCATCCCAGCCCCCTGCGCAAACAGGCTGACGGTACCGATTTATTAACAAAGAAACGGTGTGTTCGGTACTGGTTATCCAACAATGCGATGAAAGGTTCTAGCGTGATCTGATAATTAACCTGGTCGGCTGAACCCGATATCCGGCGAAAATCTGTGATAACACCGTGTACCACCTTCTGTTCCATCAAACTCTGCAACAAGCCAGTCCCCATCGTCAGCGTTGCCGGTTTGCGCAATAATTGGTCCGCATCAATATTTTTATCTGTGCTGGTGAACAGTATATTGTAGTGATATGTATTGCTGAGTCCCTCATTGCCGCTGAAATCTTCGACGTCCAATGGTGACAGGCAGGAAGGAATATCAAGGCGGTAGCGATTCAGAGTAGTTCCGGTGAGTTTTGATAATGTGTTCTGTAGCGTGTTAGTAAGATTCATGGGTTTTACTCCGTGGTAATAACCTGCTTATTTCAAGTACAAAACAGGCAAAACCTATCTTTATCGTTAAATTTTGCTAGCAATGGATGGCTCATCATATTCGCGTTTAGTTAGCGGCACGTCATAAGCCCTTCTATTGAGCATTTCAAATCCCAATACAAAATGTCTTGGATGGTTACCCTTATCTTTGGACTCAATAACGAGTTGAACAATAAAAGGTCCAGTGGATGTATCAGGAAGATGATAAAACGAAGGTGGGATACAAAGTTTCCCATCTATAATTGTTAGATTAGGTTCATCTGTGAATGTCCCTTCTTTAGGGGGGGTACTCCTGAGATTAATAGATATAAAAACAGGCTGATAATCTTGTGCATTAGGAATAAAGAAGCATACTGAATCACCATTCATGTAGGTGCTGGCCGTCTCAGAGGGATAATACTTCATTTGTCCCCATGGACATCCTGTTAACATCAATAAGCAAAATAAAGACAACATCGTGAAAAATAGAAAACGCAGTTTGTTTCTTATCACCAAGGAAACCCTCGCAGTACATTTCGGTATGATTTTCTTATTACGACTTCAGAAATATCGCCATCAAGAGTAATAATATTATTTCTTCTCAATCGCCTCCATGCACTATAACCACGCGCCTGCAATGTAAAGTTATCCGCAATAATTTGCGCTTGTTGCTCCATGGGATATTCGCTTAACAGCCGCCCATCGAGTTTATATCTGTACCGAACAGCATTTCATAGAGCGAAGGCTGGGGCATCTTACTTATCCTTCAGGGGTAATAACGTCATGCCATGATTATTCAGTTCAATCTGACGAGCCTTATCGGGGTCGAGGTCGTCACGGCTCAACACCACCCGCCAGGTGTTATTCGCGATATCGGGTGCCAAAAACATACCCGCCACCGCCACATACTGCGTTTTTTCGTCCAGCGGCATATCAATGGACACCGCAGCACCTGGGCGAATACGGATATCTTTTTCAGCCAGTAAATCGGCTTTGATGGCCTGGCTGTCCTCGGCAAATAATGAGGGATAATCGGTACCGTCAAACGTTTTGCGGTCTTGTAGCTGATAGATGCGCACCACCGTGGCCAGTGGGGCACCGGTCGCGTTGTTGTTTACCGCATCCCGCGCCTGTATATCCAGATGCAGGGTTTTCACCTGCTTATAAAAAATGGATTTTGTCACCGCGACCGTGCCGTCACTCACTTTCTGGGTCAGTCCACATCCGCTCAGGGTGGATATCATGACCAGCATCAGTAATGCAAAAGGTGTTTTACCAGCGGTAATCGCCATATTCATCAGTTTCCCTTCGGTGAAGATTTTCCTGAACACGCTGATAGCGGCCCAGATTAATTGTGATCATTTCAGTATTATTTTGTCGGGTTGACGCGGCGCGCTGTGTGCGCATCACGGCGGTTCTGCCTAACAGAATACCGGTGCTTTTCGGCTGGCAGGAGAGTTGCGCATCAGGCAATAGCGCGCGTAACACCGACAGTTGTAAACGCACATGCAGCCGTGACCCCAGATACACCTGCAATAACGCCAGCAAATCGCGGTGTAACTGCCCGCCGGGCAACCACTCGCGGGCTTCATCGGGATTATCCGTCTTCAATCTCAGCAATACCTGACTGTTAACATCCACCGCGTGACTGCCCATCACCGGGCTGTTGCTCATGCTGACCGGGTGGCGCGTGCTCATGGTCAGTGGGTTGTGTAACGGGATACGGCAGCGGTCATGGGCTATCACGCGGGCCTCTGTTTCCGGTGCCAGCAACTGAACCAGCGCCATAATGCCTTCGCTGGTGCGCGTGGGCAGCCGCATCATGCTGGTTAGCGCCAAAAAGCGGGATACTGGCGTGGCGATATTCTGTGCACATCCCTCAATACCCAAACCACAAAGGCTCAACAGGTATTGAGAGGTTTTATCGGTGCCGCCGGGCGAAAAACTGGCCGGATAGGAGTATTTACGCCAGATGCGATAATACTGCGTGGTCAGCCGGTGATTGAAGATATCGAGAAAGTCGCTGACCGCCTCATGCCCTTCGCGGCGCTGGGTAATATCGTCGATATAGGCGGTGGGCAGCGGCGATTCCACACCATACAATCCCATAAAGGTGGTGCGGATGGTCGGCGGCAGGTGTGGATGCTCAGGTATTTCTATCCGTTTAAATTCACTGGCCGGAAACCCCATGCCCGGATGGGGGCGAAAACGCACCGGATCGTGCCTGACCTGCCAGTGGCTACCCAGCGGGGGCGCATCCGGCTGGCTTTGTTCCAGTAACTGACAGAAGCGATAAAACTGGGTATACGGCAGTTTATCCCACAGTTGTTCGATTAGCCGGGCAGACGCTGATTATGATTCTCTTTCCATCGGATACATTTCCCGGCAGGCTGAACGATAAGGGTGAGCTGATTAAACAGATGGATGTCAGCGTAAAGCGCAAAGAAGCGGTTGAGCATCTCGCCGAACAGGTGAATGTCGCCTTCACCGGTAAAGCCGTTGCCATCCAGTGTCACTTCAATGTCGATACCTCGCAGCAGAAAGCCCTTTTCAAACCGCTGCGTCTGGTGGTGCTGCACCTGTTGAATGGCATCAAGACGGCGATTATTCAGTTCATCCCCCTGCCAGTTGTACAGCTCCAGCGTCCCGCGTAGCACCTCCGCACTGCTCATCAGGTTGAGGTAACTTGATCCCAGATGGCTCAGTACCCGCCACTGGAAGTGATCTTCCGCCGGGGGATAAGAGGGCAGCGTCGGCTTGCAGAGATTGCGTACTTTCAGCGGCGTCTGTAACACTGCTTCGCAGCGGTCCAACAACGTGCTCTGTAACGCTTTGCGCGGGAGCTGACCATTGGTACCGGTAATTTTCAGCGACACCGCCTCGCGGGTGAACAGCCGGTCCGCTTCCCACTGCTGGCCGCCGAGGATCAGCCAGGTATCGTGCAGCCCGGTCACCCCCCGTTTCACTCGCGTGTGGAAATAGCGTTCCGGTGCATGCCGTCGCTGCATGCCACCGCGATGGCGAAAACTGGTAAAAGGAACATAGGTGGCATCGGATGTCCGCTGCGAGCCAGTCACCGTGTCCACGGAGTAAATTTCGGTGTGCCCATCCTGCAAGCGGCGCGGGCGCAGCATATACTCACTTTCCAGTCCATTGATGGTCAGCGGATCCGCTTCCAGTGAGAACAGGTTAACCACTGGCACACAATGCAGGTTAAGCGCGTCATCCCTGACCGGCAGGTCGTTTTGCCACTGGCAGTCAAACACCACCTCGATATCAAACCAGGCAATCCCCGCTGGCAGCGTCACGGTTTCCAGCCCGTTCAGATGCACGAACATAAACTTCTCGCGGAAAGTGAAGTATTCCAGCAACAACTGATAGCCGCTGAAGGCGCTGTCGCCTTTGGGCCACAGCAGATCTTGGTCTGCAAAGCCACCGGGCGAAAACCAGCCATCCAGTTTTATCCGCTCAGCCTGATTGGGCAGACGCAAGTAGAGCGCGGCCTGACGCCGGGTCAGGGCCAGATGTAACGCACTGCTGACCGCCGCCTCTCCCGCCAGATAAAAGCACAGACGACGTAAGTCCACCTGTGACCAGTCAGCTTGTGGGCTGCAGGCCAGTCGCAGGCGCAGCACCGAACGGCCGTCCGGCTCAGTCGCCATCACCACGGTTGAGACGGCGAGCGGGTTGAGTACCATCTCGCGGGTGGTACGGTACTGGCAGACAGTATTTTTCGGCCCGATGGGGCGGGAATAGATTTCCATGCCTGCGGGCACGATTTCAGCCATTTTCATCGCCGGAACATCCGGGGTCAGCGAGACAATGGACAGCGAAGGAATGGTGCGCAGATAGTGCGGCCACAGCATGCTCACCAGCCCTTCAGTGAACTCAGGCAGGTCGTCATCAATTTTTTCGCGCAGCCGCCCCATGGAGAAGGCAAAACCTTCAAACAGGCGTTCAACGTAAGGGTCAGGCGTACCGGGTTTATCCAGATCTAACATCGCCGCCCGATCAGGGTGAGTTTGGGCAAACTCTTTCGCTGCATCGCACAGATAGCGCATTTCAGCATCGTAATAACGCAGGGTAAGGTCTTTCATGTTATTCCAATTGAAATTAGCTTTAATGTGGTCCGACAATTAAACGTAGAAACTGGATAGATATTGGAAAGAAAACAATATCAGCGGCAGCCGTCAGCGGCGTGAGGACAATATTGGTGGCGAGGTTTTTCGGATAAAAATTCGTTTTATTGTCCCACGAATAAAATTCAATAATATATTTTCTTCCCAGAGATTCTGTATCAATAAACTGATAACTCAGACTGTTACGTGGAATTATCACCCCTTCAATATCGACGTTTTTCCAATAGCGCCCACCTGAATGATGAAAGCCTGACTGTTTAATTATTGTCATCTCTTCTGGTGAAAGCTCACCATTGTCTTTGTTCACTTTAATCAGCAGGATATCCTTAAAGTGAATCGTGACATCTCCTTTCTGTGGTGGTAGGAGTTTCAATTTCAGTGTATTTTCTTCTTCTCCGGAAATAATAGGCACTCTGTCTGCAACTTTATTTAAAGAAAGCAGCTCAGTCGCCCCGTGGGTCAGAATATAGATGTTTTTCTCCCCCAGAAATGCGATACCTTCTGAGGGAATAGTCAGCGGAATGTTGGATTTACCCTTAACAACTGAGGCGGCAAGATTTTTATACTGAAATACGCCGGTTACGTTATCCTTCAGTTGAGTCACTTTCTCCATTCGGCTTTCTGTTACTTTATTTCCACCCCATAAAACAGCGGTACACCCGGACAGCAACAGCACCAGACTGAAACAGGCTGCAGATTTAGTTATTTTCATTACGACTTTTTGTTCCTGAAATAAGTGTTAATTTCACCGGCATCATTTCCGGCATTTGATTTTTTTCTGGCGCTAGCCACACAGCACCGCAGCCCGTGCCGGGTCGAGGGCCACTAATCCGGCGAGCAGGTTTTCCATCTCGCCATGCAGCCGTGATTTGTCCGACTCTGTCCGGCTGGCTTTCATGCGCAGCAGTTTCAGGCGACGGGCTTTCACTTCAAACAGCAGTTCCGGTTCCCATTGGCTGAGCGTCATCAAGGTCGCGTTCCCCTCCAGTTCACCCAGCAAATGCAGCGCCATGTCATTTTTGCCATATTGTTCGGCGACCCGCGCCATCAGCAGACGGATCAACCACTGATGGCGGAGTGTGCGGGTGCCTGGGCGGTGTTGCAGCCAGTTCAGTGCCGCTTCCACACCTTCGCTATCGGCTTGCGCCAGCGCTTCCGGCTCCAGTTGCAGAATATCGTCATCACCCGCCGTGCTGGCGGAGGCAGCCGGTTCACTGCCCCAACTTTCGGCGGCCATCACCTGCTGAGTTATCCAGTTTTGCGTCACTGCGTCGGCAAACGGGGTGCCGTCATTAAACGCCAGACCTTCAAGCCCCGGCAGACGGGTCAGCAGACCATTCAAATCCTGCTGAATGATGTCAGCCCAACGCTCATGCAGCCCGCCTGTTTTGGTCAATGCCTGATGGGTATACCACTGGAGATCCAGCCACAGGTGATTAACGCCCTGTGCGAACAGCATGTCGGTTTGCTCCAACAATTCCAGCCAGCTTTGTTGCAGATAGAGTCGTTTCAGCAGGGCACGATTCTCCGGCTTGGGTGGGGCCAGACGGGTACATCGGTCGGCGGCCAACGGCGGCAATTCATGCAACGTGTCCAAACGGATGCTTTTCATCAGACGATGTCCCGACAGCCAGCCGTTCGGCTGGTCGCGCAAGAAACTCGCCAGCAGCTTTGCCTGATCGAGCAAATCACGCCCGGAGCTGACCGCTTTCAGTGCAGGGGCATCCGATGCGGCGTGACGGGGGGTGCTGCTGTTTTGTGGAATGACGGCGTCTGGGCCGCCGGACTGCATCAGTCGATTTTCCAATGCCGCATACAGGCCAGCGAACTGAGGGCGGGTAGGCTCATCCCAGCCACCAACACCGTCTTCGATTAGCGCCAGCGCGCCCACGATGCGCTCAAAGTCAGCCTTTGCCACTTCCGGATAGAGTGACAGGCTGTCCAGCACCCGGCTCCCCGCCAGCCATTCCAGTGCCAGTTTGCGGCTGTTGCCCCGTTGTGGATGCAGTGCATCACCAAAACGTTGGACCAACCCGGCCAGCAGAGCCAGACCATCCGCCAGCCCGCTTTCGCCATCGATGTGCAGTCGCGCCCAGATATAATAGGTCGCGACGCGCACATCTTTGCACGCACCGGTCAGCAGCTTCTCCGCCAGTGCGCAGACCAAACCGGTGTCCGCGCCGGACAGTTTGTTGACCTCTTCACGCATCTGCTGGAAGTCATCGTCATAACCGGGATCCTCACCTACCGGTGACTGGGCAGCAATGGGGATAAGCCACTTTTCCCACAGCGCAATCTGCTGCTGGACCGGTTGCGCAAGCGCCTGCTGTTCAGCATGGCAGGCGTTGAGTAAGCTGTGCAAGGTGGCCATCAGTATTCTTCTCCAGTTGCGGCATCCGCTTTTTGAACAGCACCAGTGGCATCCACACTGAATATTTGCGTCGGTAAGACGAAGTTACGCAGTTTCAGTAACGCCAGCGGGCCTTCCCCGGCTTCGGTGCGTAGGGTGTAGTTCAGCGGCCTGCCGTCAGGCGCTTTCCAGCTAAGATTAAAGCTGCTGTTGACTCCCTGATATGGGGTGACCTGCGCCTTATCCAGTAAACGGATCCACCCCCAAGCGCCGGGGAGATCGGCAAACTGCCGGGTACCGGCCTGAGTGCTTATCCAGCTCAGACTGGCCCCCGGTGCTTCGGTGTCGTTGGGCCAGGTGAAACGTTTCCAGACCGGCAACTGGTTGTAATAGCTGAGTTTCTGGCTGTCGATCACCAGATCGGTCTGCATCACGTCTTTGGCGGTGCCGGGGCGCAGTTCAAAGCGTATGCCTGCTTCACCGTTGGCAAACACCACGTCAGACAAATAACTCAGTTGGTCCACCGCTTTCAGGAACGCCGGGTTAAACGTCAGCCCCTGAGCATTGATGCTGTCCGGCACCCAATGGCTGCCCTCTTTGTGCAGCACGCCATTCAGCCGGGTTTGCAGGAAGCGGGCGATACGGCCACTGTCGCTGTTGAGATAACGTGCCAGCAGCGGGAGTGACACTTCACTGCTGGTATCTTTTAACGGATAACGTCCGCCAAAGGTACTGTTCCAGTCATCGACAATCGACGCCTGCCACTGGGCATTCAGACTCTGAGCGGCGGGGGTTAATACCTGCTGCCACGCCTGTTCCATTGGCTGGACAAATACCGTCTGGCCAAAGCCACTCCACTCCTGCCCGAGACTGGCGGCGACCAGACTGCCGTAATCACGGGTTTCGGTCAGATCGACCGCCTTGCCCTGAAAGACCGTCTGCGCCAAGGTCTGGGTCATGGCCTGAGGATCGGCGGCATTCACCACCTGCTGAAGTTTAAGCCGTACTTGGGTAACACGGGTCAGGAAGGTTTGCAGGCTAAGGTTAGTGTTGCCCTGCCCGCCAGCCTTGCCGTCCATCAGCGCCAGTACCGGCCCGAAAGTGGCATCCAGCGGCCCCTGTGCACCCGCTTGCTGATCAATAGCGGGCTGCTCATCGCGGTTTAACAGATTTTTGGCCGATTTGACCAGCGAATCCGATAGCGCATCACCGGTTTGCCCGGTTTTCCCCTGTACGCTCAGGGTGTTCATCAGCGCCACCAGAGGTGACTGGCGCACG
Organism: Yersinia pekkanenii; assembly: GCF_001152565.1. Taxonomy (GTDB): domain Bacteria; phylum Pseudomonadota; class Gammaproteobacteria; order Enterobacterales; family Enterobacteriaceae; genus Yersinia; species Yersinia pekkanenii. Next base: position 8,252 of record NZ_CQAZ01000054.1, read on the forward strand.
TCTGCCATCAGGGTGAGCTGGTCGATGGAGTCCGATAATGTCTGTGCTTGCTGCCAGTGCAGGCTGTTGAGAAAGTCCAGCCAACTGGTAGAGAAATCAGCGAAATAGCGCGCCTTCAGACGTGCCTGCAGGGCTTCGGGAGAATCCTGCTGCAATGCGGTATTTTTACTGTCACTCAGTACCCAGTCCATCTCTTCCCGACGCTCACTGGCCACTTTTTCAATCGCCGGTTTTACTGCGTCATCCCAGGCTTTACGGGTGAACATGCCCGGCACGACGGCATCGGTGGTAAAAATCCGTTCAGCATCGGTATCACCGGTCATATCAGACAGGCGCAGATCAGCATACTGATTCGCCACCTGAGCCAGCATCTTCTGATAGAGCGAAGATTCACTGTTACGAGCACCCATCTGACTGATCAACCGGGTACGTACCTGACTGACCAGGTTTTCATCCAGTTTCAGACGCCAGGCCGGGTGCAGGGAAAGATTACGGGCATAAAAATCCAGTAGAGCGGGACCGCTGCCCTGCCAGAGGCTGTCCGGCACACCACTGCGCTGTGGCCAGTCATGAAGCAGCGTGGTGCTAAACCATGGCGCATCCATTTTCTCCGGGCGCGCCAGCATCAGATAGAGTTTTAACTGGTCATAGGCAGGTTTTACCAGCGTGTCACGCAACGGAGAATCCGGTGGCAGCTGCGCCATGGTGCTGAGTTGCGCTTCAAGGTGACGAGCGGCGGCATCACGCAGCAGAGGGGTGGCGCTGGCCTGATAATGTGGCCAGAGCGCGGCCAGCAAAGCATCGTTCTGGCTCAGACCAAACCGGCTGTACCACGGCGCACCTTGCTGTTGGCGATACTGTAATCTGTCTAATGTGTGTTGCAGATCCAACTGCGCCTGAAGACGGGCTGGCAACGGCTGCTGCACGTTAGCCGCCAGTTTCACCTGAGATTCACTGGTATTCAGGGTGTCACGGTTGATCAGGAATGACATCACCATGCCCGCGCCCCATACCACCATGACGCCAGCCAGCGCCAACGCCAGCGTTTTACGCCAGGCAAATCCGAGCTTTTTCGCGGCTAAGCCGGAGGGCAATGATGGCAGTGAATCCATCAACACATCCCAGCGATTATCCTTGCCCCAGTGGTGTTTCACGCTACGTTTTGCATTGACCGACGCCGGGCTGAATATCACCCCCGCCAACGGTGAAGGTCGATACGGGTTCAGCAGCGTAGCCAGCGGGCTAGCGACAGAATCTGGCTGACGCGCTAATTGATCGGCCAGTTGCAACAAAAACGGGTGCTGGGTGTTGCTGCTAATCTGTTGTGTACCCTGCTCAATCAGCGACGGCACCAACCCGGCAAGCTGTGTACTCAGTTCGTCCGGTTGACAGCCCGCTGGCAGCAAACAGCCGACGGATTGGGTGATGCGATCGGCCCCGTCATCGGCATGCAGTGACCAGACATACAGCGGCAACCGCCAGCCAAGCAGCTCAAAACGTGCCGCGAACGCTTGTGCCACGCTGTCCATCATATCGACGGTGAGGGTTGTTTTTGATTCTTTCTGACCCAGCGTCGTGCGTTGAGCCAGGGCTGAGGTCACCCAGACCACCCCATCTAGCGGGCGGCGGCGCAATTTACGTAAAGCACTCAGCCATGCGCTATCAGCCTGCGCCCCCAAATCGCCGCCCCACAACAGCACGGTGCCACTGTCTTCCTGCCAGTATTGCGACGTCAGGCCGGGGGTGAGTTGTTCAACATCAGCCGCACTGCCGGTGAGTAACAGAATGCGCACTTTGCGGGGCCAGAAGCGGCCGTAGGTATGGTGCAGGGCTTGTTGTAATTCAGTGACCGTGACATGACGGGGCGGTGTTTGTAGCAGGCGATCTTCACTGCCCGGCAGAATATTTTGCTGCTTCTCTTCTTTTCTGTGCATTAATTGGCGCACTAAATGGAGAAAGGCGGGGCCAAAACGCAGCGCCATACCCAGCAAACAGACCAGCAGGAATACCACGACTTTTTTGTTGGTCGTATCGAGCCCTATCATTTCACCCTGGTGCCAGATTGCCCAGCCAATGAGACTCAGTGCCGCCAGCAGTAGCACTGTCAGTCCTCCAACACGCCAGATCCTACTTAACACGCTCATCCCCACTCCCTGATGTGATGGTATAGACAAAATTTTCTGCTCCTGTTGTGGATAACCCTAACCATGATTGCTTCCCGATACCGACCAAGTCAGCCCCCAGAGCAAGGGTAAACCACGGGGAAAAAGGCCCCTGGATACCGCAATATGTTTCAATAGTCTGAATATCTTCGGCCTGCCAGACCGTACCCAGCGCGTTGCCGATTTGGATGAGCGTAGCGGATGACGCCGTCCACTTTTGATGGTCACCAACAATACTGGCGGTCAGGCGCGCCTGCGTCTGAGTGGTCAGAAACAATGTCAGCTCTTCTGCAAGATTGCTCACATCCAGCGCCATAGGGCGCAGCAACCGAACGGAATGAGGTATTGCATATTTTTGTGCCACATCGTCACTGGTGAACAGCAATGCTGCCAACCCGTCGGAATAATGCTCTCCCCCCTGCAGTTGCATAACCAGAACCAGCTGGAGGGTGGATTCAGGCTGTTTAAGTCGCTCATCAAGGGTATGGAAGGATAAATGGTCCGTGATATTCAACGATGAAGGAGCAGAGTGTTCAGGAAACTTTTCCTGCCAGCAGCCAGCAAACAGAGCGTATAAATCCTGCCGGATTGCTTCCGGTTCATCGGTTAATAGCGTGACCTGGAGAGATAATTCCTGAGGAAGAGCCAGAAGTGCATTTTCGATTCCATTCAGTAACCCGTTAATTGCCGTCAGAGATAGCTGTGTGTCTTCTGCCAAATAATCAATACGGCGCACCAGACCCTGTTGTTGCGTCAGCCCCTGGGCATTTTGTTGTAACAAAGCCGCTGAGATATGGTCAGGCAGCAGCAAACAACTTGCTGACACAGCCAGATAACGTTCCGCCCAGTCTGTCCACTGCTGCTGCGCGTGCCTGGCCTCATGTTGTAAGAACTGAAAGTGTTCCAGCTCACGTCCGTAGAGGTAGCCACGTAGGCTGAAAACCAGTATCCAGAACACCAGTGGTGTCAAAGCAAGCAGCCAGATATTGATTGAATTCAACACACTCAGTGAGCCGGATGCATGTAAAATAAACAGCAACACACTCGCGATAACTGCCAGCACCGCGCCGAGCAACCAGCTCGCAGACGAAGGCGGTGTAGGCTGCTCAGTCGTAAAGGGGTTTTGACGTTCCCAGCCCATGATTTATCCTATTGCACAATCCGATGCGCTGGAGATGACCTGACAACCGCACTGACAATGGCAGCCATCCACCACGACTGCTTTACCGTCTGAAGACCATTCAGACGAACCCTCCACGATGGGGTTAGTGCCATGCCCGGTGACCGGGCAACTGACTTCATCGCCAATCAGTGCGACTTTTTTGCCATTAACAACCATGGTCGAGGAGGCAGAAATAACGGAACCACCGTGGGTGGTTTTATCGCCGAGTAATACGAAACCTTTGGGCATGAGAATCCTTGTTTTATAAAATCTATCGCGAGGATATTAACGTTTTACAATCAGAGGTTATTATTTATTTACCACACAACGGAAATTATACTTGGGAAATATCCCACTATCTTTATTATCAGGATCAGGTTTCGAAAACTGCCGGTATACCGTTTGGTTTGTGAACTCTCCACCACCAATTTGATAACCTCGAATTACCTTATACACACCATTATCGGGACCTTGAGGATTTATTTCAGGAGAATTATTATAATAGCTATCATCATACCAGTCACTGATCCAGTCTACGCCATTACCTGCCATATCAAACAAACCAAGTGGAGTAGGAGGAAATTTTCCGATAGGATAACTAAAACCAGAATCTACTAACATTTCTGATTTTTGAACGCTGTTGGCTAAATTACTTCCTGGCTCATATTTTCCATTATTCGTTGCGAAAATAACATATCCCCCCTCTATTCCGTGCAGCATATTCCCATTGCGATTCAGTCGGAAGATCTATTTTTTTATTTGATTGCTCTCCTAACCACAAACAATATTCCCTTGCCTGTTGCCAGTTAACTATCGCTGGCATATTTTTATCTCGAACATTAGGAAAATACTTTAACCACGATGTCAAAGGAGAAATTGTGTTTTTTTTTGCTTAAGATAGAATATTCATCATACTCTTTGAATGTTACTTTATATTTTCCCATTGAAAAGTCGCTGAGCGTAACTTTATGAAGTTCTTTATCATCGTCATTTCCAGTGAGTGGTAACTTTTCTCCAATTAAAGGACCAAAGTCCCCCATCATAAAACTGCCACCTTTAATGTCGACCATATTATTCAGAGACTGCTGGGCTAAAGAATCTTCCGCCTGATACCTGCTGGTCTTTTCTTCATGTTTTTGATCACACCCGCTAATAAGCAGAATAAAATATAGTGTTATATATATTATTCACATTCAACTTCCTAAGTGTTACTATCCATCATTTATTAATGACACAACGGAAATTATATATTGGAATTATTCCTCCTTCTTCTTTATCAGGGTCTGGCCTTACAAATTGGCGGTACATAGTTTGATTAGTAAAAGGCCCTCCGCCCCCAAGGTACCCTCGAATAACTTTATAATTTCCATTGACTGGTCCTTGTGGATTTAATCCTGGTGAATTTATATAATAATCTTTTTCATACCAGTCATTCATCCAATCCACACCATTACCCGCCATGTCAAATAAACCAAGTGGAGTAGGAGGGAACTGGCCTATGATATAGCTGAATCCGTCTATACCAGTGAGCGTTAGTTTTTGTTCTCCGTCAGCCATGTTTTTACCGGGTTCATATTTTCCATTATTTGTGGCAAACACAATATATTTGCCTTTGTTGCGGGCCGCGTATTCCCATTGTGCCTCTGTTGGTAAATCAATACTTTTTCCTGATTGTTTTCCTAGCCATTGACAATAGTCTTTTGCTTGTTGCCAGGTTGTCACTGCTGGCATATCCGGATTACGAAGCTTAGGGTAATCTTTGATCCATAATTTTAATGGAGTTATTTTTTTTGTATTAGTCAACAAAGAATATTCATCGTATTCTTTGTAGGTGATTTTATATTTCCCCATTGAAAAATCGCTGAGTTTAACCTTATGAAGGTCTTTATCATCCTCATTTCCGGTAAATGGCAATTTTTCTCCAACTAAAGGACCAAAATCGCCCATCATAAACTCCCCTCCTGCCACAAAGACCATATTGGCCAGTGACTCTTTTACCAGGACGTCTTGCTGTATCTGCTGGTGATCTGTTTTATCCGCCTGATACTTAAATGCTAATAACATAGCGCCAATCAGAACCGTGCCACATACCGGGATTATTATTTTTTTATTCATGTCAGCATTAATAGGAGTTAATCTAAATAACTATAAAGGTTTAAGATCATTCACCACACAACGAAACCCATAACCTGGAGGATAAGTGCTTTTCCCACCTTTTTCAAACTCAATCAGGTTCCTTTTAGAGCGGGTAAAGGTCATATTACTTATAGAGTGAGCTCCAACTGAGCCGCGCGTCACTTTGTCCGTTCCTTTTTCTGGGCCACGGGGATTATGCTTTGGTGACTGCTGATAATAGTTTTCATCATACCAGTCTTCCACCCAATCATGGCCGTTCCCCATCATATCGTACAAACCTAGCGGGTTGGGGGGATATGTTCCTACAGGGGATAATTCAGAAGAGAAGTTTTTTTCCGGTTCGAACACATTATTGTTATTAGCAAATACCAGTAGTTTTCCACCGCTACGAGCAGCATATTCCCATTGAGCTTCCGTCGGTAAATCTATTGTTTTACTCACCACATTACCTAACCATTGACAATACGCTTTTGCATCGTGCCAGTTGACTGAGGCTGGATAACCGTCTCCGGTACTTTGATAAAATGCGGGTATTTCATCTTCCATGGTTATTAATCGATTGTATGCATTTGTTTTTGGTCGTCCTTGGATCTCAAGATAACGATTAAACTGCCCCCAGGTGACTCGATATGCTGAAATACTGAAGTTATCCAGCGTCACTTTTTGTTCCGGTTTATTATCCTGATCCGGGCTATAAGGGAGATACTCGCCGACCCGGTGACCAAAGTCGCCCATCATAAACTCCCCTCCTGTCACAAAGACCATATTGGCCAGTGATTCTTTTACCAGAGCCTCTTGCTGTATCTGCTGGTGATCTGTTTTATCCGCCTGATACTTAAATGCTAATAACATAGCGCCAATCAGAACCGTGCCACATACAGGGATTATTATTTTTTTATTCATGCCAGCATTGCTCCGTTATTTTTATTATGTTGCTGATAAACCAGTTTACTGCAACTACTTAATAATACGGAATTAACGGGTTGTAATGGTATATCAGGATCAATATTGTTGGCTGTAGGCAACGAAACGTAAATTTGTGCCAGTTTCTCTGCATAATGGCTTGCCTGTACCAAACCAACATAAGGATAAATACGGGCTTCCTCGCCCTTTGCCAGAAACGCCAATACCTGCTGCTGATTCTTTTCCCAGTCCCCCTTAACCTTAGCACCAGGAATTTTATCCAGATGCTGCATTACATTTTCATAATCTCGTTGTGATTGCACCCATTTAAGGGTATATAAAATCGCCAACTTACGTGCACTCATTATCGCCCCTGGCCCGTCACAGGGTTGCATCTGGTTACTTGAAAGGCTGAGAGTATCCCAGAAATTAGTTTCAATCAGAGCAGCGATCACCGCCCCTTTGGTTTCTGGCGGAGAATATTTTAAACAATCGCCATCGCTATCATTAATTTTATCCATTAACGTGACACGTTGTTCTTTAGATTCCCAAGAACTAATCAAGGATTCTGTTATATTTTCTATTTCCACCCCAAATTTAACGCCATTTAATAATAAAATTGGTAGCATACAAAAAGCATAATAATCACTTTCCAACACTATTTTTGTCAGTTTTTCATAATCCATATTTCTTAGCATGTAAGTGAAACAGGGTAAAAATTCACTCGCAATTTTCTCTACATCAATCTCAAAACTGGCAACGCCTTTACCGCCACCTCCCCAACATAATCCGCCCTTGACCATAGTCCGTACCGTTCCACCTTTGAAAGTGAACGTAATCATACCGCTGGCACCGGCACCAGCCTGAACGGTTACCCCCGCCCCCACTTTTGCCAATACGGCAAAATCTTTGGGTTTTTCTGGATTTCTCCATTTCAAAGCACCGCTAAGATTCACCCCATACTCTATTCCGACAAAAACACTCAACTCACCGGCGATATCAGAATCATCTATTGCTTTGGTAATATCCATTTTACGGCGCCCAGGCCCTCCCTCCGAACCTTCTCCCGATTTGGCTGGTACCCCTTTAATACTATTACCGTTTAAATTAACTCCGGCTTCAATTGCAAGGCTAGCACCTAAGCTACCTGATAGAGATAATGTCAGTTCAAAGAGAATTGTCCCCAACGATCCCCTCCCACCATTTTTATGTGGGTATTCTATTGTCCAACCATTCCTATCAGGTAAATATAGAGTTCCTTTAGTCCGGGATTCTGCTAATGCAAAACTGGCATACATACTCGCCTTTCCGGCTGAGTTGGGCTTAAATGCAATCCCTTTGCTGCTTAATTCAGCCGGGCTTGCCGTTATAGAGCCAATGTCCAGCTTTGGCTGATTCAATAAACATCCCAACCGTTAAGGGTATTTTGTTTTGATTAAGGGCTTTTCGTGAAAATACGGATTTAACCTTCCAGGGGTAATAGTTACTGAGAGAAAATCCGGCGGGCTGAACATTAAAATGTGAGAAAAATTTTTCTGTCATCTCAGCAACATCATCTGCTTCATGCAGATTCTGTAAGGGGGTGTCATCGTCAATATCAATTTTTTTCATGAACAGGCTGGTCACCAGCGGTAGCTCGCTTTTGACAAATTTTCTGACGCTGTCTTCGATTGTCATGTTCACCCGATTTTATCCTCCGCTCGCGCGATGGTGTTATACCTGCTGACGGTTTTGAAACTGATCGTGGCCACATCAGTCGCCAGTATAATCCATCCTAAAACGGGAACTGCTCTTCCTGCAAATGCCCCCAGATTATTAACCCAAAACACCTTGACGCCGCTTAACGAAAAGGATTTTTTTGTCAATGTTGGTAAGACGCGTTTTTTGAATTTGTAGCTGAGATGCTTGCGGAAAAAAAGTGACGCATGCGACGTACCTTTTGTTGCTGTATTGGGTTTTCCAGGTACGTCGACACTATTATTACCGAGGATCACAAAAGCCACACCTACGATATCCTTGATGCCCAGTTGATTTTCAGTTTCATCCACCAATATCCAAAACAGCAACTCATAAGCCGTCAGATTATTTAATCCATTAAAAAAATAAGTACCGTTAAGTTCTTCAACCGTATCCATAGGTATAATCCTCCTGGGCAATAAACGAGCAGCACTGGCTACGTCCCCTATCTTTTAGGGGTTACTATTTTCTTGGTTAGATAAGGTTTAGCCCCTCATCACCAAACTCCAAGGTGATCCCGTCGGCTTCATCCCAGCCCAGCGTCAGCGCGGTGGTGCGCTGTTGCTCAGATAGACGGCTTAACAGTTGCTGACTCAGTACCGGTAAAATCTGCTGGTTCAGTAGGCTATCGATATTGCGCGCGCCGGTATCCGGCAGCAGGCAGGCGGCGACCAACTGGTCATACAGGCTTTCTTCAATGGTGCAGTGCAGGCCGTAATGTTTGTTCAGGCGTTTGGCGACCTGTGCCAGTTTCATTGCAACGATGGTGCGCAGCGCGATGGCGTCCAGTGGGCGGTAGATCAGGGTCTGGAAGCGGGCTAATAGCGCGGGCTGGAAATGGTCGCGCAGGATCGGGCGCAGCAGCTCGTGTAAATCACTGTGCGTCGCTTCCGGCTGCTCGTCCAGTAACTGCATCAGATGATCACTGCCCAGATTGGCGGTCATCAGGATCACGGTGTTACGAAAATCAATTTCGCGCCCTTCGCCATCGCGCATGATGCCCCGGTCAAACACCTGATAGAACAGGTTCAGCACATCGCGGTGGGCCTTCTCCACTTCATCCAGCAGCACCACGCTGTACGGGCGCTTGCGCACCGCCTCGGTCAGAATGCCGCCCTGACCGTAACCGACATAGCCCGGTGGCGAACCTTTAAGCTGGGAGACGGTGTGCGCTTCCTGATATTCAGACATGTTGATGGTGATCAGCGATTTCTCGCCACCGAACAGGGTATCGGCCAGCGCCAGCGCGGTCTCGGTTTTGCCCACCCCACTCGGCCCGACCAACAGGAATACCCCCAGCGGGCCATTTTCAGAGGTCAGGCCGGTTTTAGCGGCACGCAGCCGTTGGGCCATCTCAACCAGCGCTGCATCCTGACCGACCACGCGGGTCGCGAGGTGGTTTTCCAGTTGCAATAAATCAGTCTGTTCGTCTTTCAGCAGGCTGCTCAACGGCACGCCGGTCCAGTCAGCGATAACCGTTGCCACCGTGCGCACATCGACATCCAGCGACAGCAGCGGCGCATTGCCCTGAATTTGACTTAACTCTTCCTGCAACCTGGCCAGATGTGCCACGTTGGCGATATCCTGACGCGCGTCAACAATCAGTGTGGTGAGACGTTTCTCTGCTGCATATTGCTGTTCCAGTTTTTGCTGCCCAACGGCCAGCTCGGCGCGGCGTTTATCAATTTCAGATAAGCGCGTTGAACCAATACTCGGCAGCAGGAGCAAATCATGCTCAATGGCCTGCTGCTCCATCGCCAATGCAGCCAGTTCGGCGTTAATTTCCATCAGCGCGACCGGTAGCGTGTCGATGCTCATGCGCACCCGGGCACCGGCGGTATCGAGCAGATCAACCGCTTTATCCGGCAGTTGGCGGCCAGTCAGAAAGCGGCGCGACAGGGTAACCGCCGCAGTGATAGCAGAATCCAGAATGTGCACGCCGTGGTGCTGGGCGTAGCGGCCCTTTAAGCCGCGCAGCATCAGGCTGGCTTTGGCGTCGTCCGGTTCGTCCACTTTCACCATCTGGAAGCGGCGTTCCAGTGCGGCATCACGCTCAAAATACTGTTTGTATTCTGACCAGGTGGTGGCAGCGATGGTGCGCAGTTCACCACGCGCCAGTGCCGGTTTCAGCAGGTTGGCCGCATCGGCACCACCGGCCTGATTACCGGCACCGATAATGGTGTGGGCTTCGTCGATAAACAGCAGCACCGGACTGGGGGATTGTTGTACCGCCTCGATGACATTCTTCAGGCGCTGTTCGAACTCGCCTTTAACACCCGCCCCAGCTTGCAACAGGCCCAAGTCCAGCGTGCGCACACTGACGGTTTTTAAGCTGTCCGGTACGTTGCCGTCAGCAATGCGCAGTGCCAGCCCTTCAACCAAGGCGGTTTTACCCACCCCCGGTTCACCGACCAAAATCGGGTTGTTTTTACGGCGGCGCGACAGGATATCAATCATCTGGCGGATCTCGCTGTCGCGACCAAAAATAGGGTCAATCTGGTTGGCACGGGCTTTGGCGGTAACGTCGAGGGTGAATTTATCCAGCGCCGCTTGCAGGGCGTCATTGAGTTGGGGCTGACCACTGGCAGAGGTAACCGTCGGGGCCTCATCGGTCAGATTGACCGGGCTGTCTGCCAGTGCTGCTGCCTGCTGCACCTCAGGGCGTTCATCGGATTGATTATCCAACAAGGGCAACAAGCGGTGCAACTGAGTGGTACTCAGGCTGAGCAACGGCCATCCCGCCTCGGCGGCCAATAATGATGGTGAGTTTATCAGGGCAGACAATAGATGGGCGGAGCGCACCGCATCGGCATCTTCCTGCAACGAAGCATCCAGCCAGGCGTTTTTGATCAGTTGCTGTAACGCGGCGGACAACTGGGGTTTGCCCTGCACCGTGCGCGGCAAGGTGTCCAGATGGGCCAGCAACCCCTGCCACAGGCTGTCCATATCCCATTCATAACGCCGGGCAATCACCGTGATATCACCCTCGCCCTGTTCCAGCAATTTCAACAGCCAATGTTCGACGGTGATCTCGGCATGGGCGCGGGTCTGACACAGGGTGGCGGCACCGGCCAGTGCCTGCGCACAATAGGGGTTGAGACGACGAAGTAAAACGGCTGACTGATGTTCCATGCTGTATTCCTTTTTTAGGTACGCTACCGCCCTTAGCCTTTCCTTTGCAGGAGCCCAGGCCCATTAGGTCGATGTCCGAATTGTTTTGCTGTTGGCGAAACAGCCTGAACAAGCAGTTTCGCCAACGACAAAAAAGCAGACGGCGAACCGCCTACTTGCGGGGTTACCCTAAATAATTCGTGTTGCAGGCAGGCGGCAAGTGAACGAGGCCCTGGGAGCAGAGATAACTCTGTGACCAGGGCGAGCGAACGTCGCCAACGCACCTGCGGCGCGAAGCATGACGGGTAACTATGCCGTGGCGCGTTCGTTCCATGAATCGGAATGAATGATGTTGCCGTCTTTGAAGGTCCAGGTGATTTTTTCGTAGCGCAATTCCACCAGTTCCAGGTGATTGTGCTTCTCTTTCGCCGGATCTTTCACGTCGTGCATTTTCGGCGCGACTTTGACTACTTTGACGTTTTCCAGTTTGGTGTTGAAATATTCAACTTCCTGACCGGCGTCATCAATGCGGTACCATTTGAACTCGGCGGTTTTCAATGTTTGACCGGTGGTCACTGCTTTGTACAGATACGGGGTGGACGCATCGATTTCTTTGGTGAACACGAACGGGGTGTGGATACGGGTGCCGGTCAGCTTGCCGGTATTGTTATCGGTTGGGATGTACAGGTTATGGTCCTGTGCCACGATCTCAATGCTGCCTTCACGGCTTTGCACATCAACAGAACCCTTGATGTCCGCACCGCCGTCGTCTTTCAGCCACAGATAAACTGGAATTGCCATGGTTTACTTCTCCATTTCTTGCGTTGATACGTCACTTTCATCCTGTGACGCTGTTTTTACGTCGGGCACCTGACAGGCATCAGCCTGCGGTACCAGACTGATTTCGACACGGCGGTTGGCCGCACGACCCGCTTCCGTATCATTAGATTTCAGCGGACGACTCTGACCATAACCCTGTACCGCAAAGCAGCTTTCCGGGATATCCCCGGTATCGCGCATCCAGTCGCGTACCGACTCTGCCCGCTTAAGTGACAGAATTTGGTTGGATTTTTCATCACCGGTGATATCGGTGTGACCCGCCACCACAATCAGCCAGCCGGGTTTGGCCTTAATCCCGACCAGTGCGTTGATAAGCACTTTGGTGGAGCCGGATTTGAGTTCTGATTTGCCCACATCAAACAGTGACAGGCTGTCGAGGCGCAGGGTTTTGGGCCCCTGAACAATTCGATTAATCACCGGTGGCGGGGGTGGCGGAGCCGTCCAGCTATTGATAGCAATATCAAGCGGAGCCCTAAGCCGCAGCCCCTGATACAACCCCAGTGACAAACGCATCGGTGCACCACTGCGTAACCAATCATCCAACAGGTGTGCATCCGTGCGCAGTTGTTGCTGAGCCAGAGTCTTAGGGGCTGGGGGGGTGCCGGTGAGGTGGTTATACTGTGACAGATGATCGCCCACGCTCTGCACCAGCCGCTGGTTGTTGACAAACGAGGCCAGCAGGGCAAACAGTAAAAATACCCCGCACAACACACCGGCCATCTGCCAGCACTGCATCAGGCGCGAGACGCCGCGACGACGTGGCAGATAAGGCAGCAGCACGTCTGGCAACGGCAGACACTCTGGCTGTGGGGTCGCCACCGGGGTCAGCGTGGTTATCCCGCTAATGTGCGCCTGCCACAGATTGTCGTGACGCGCCGTAACCGGGGTAAAGCAGCAACCCCAGGCGCACAGGGTCAGCGCCGGGACATCGCCATGCCGCTGGGTCAGGATGCTCAGAACATGTTCATCAAGCCAGGACAGAAGACTCTCCATCCAGAATACCGCGCTCAACCTTTCCTGAACGTTGCGGTCTTGATGCTGGCTCCATTCAACCAGCGGCATGACCCCTGCCCCTGCTTCCTGAACCTGAATACCCTTTTGCCCCGGAGTGACCGTAAACCAAGGTTCCGTTTGCGCTGCTGAGGCCATTGGCGGTGACAGCCAGATGCTTAGCCAAACCGGTGGGATCCCCGCAAGCCAGCCTTTGCACTGCACCACAGCCCGTTGCCAGGCACGCAGGGATTGTGAAAAATCATCCCGGTCCTGATGCTGTTCCGGCACAATGGCCAGTAACACCGAAATCTGGGCAATCAGTGCCGGGCGTTCCGCCGCCAGATGTTGCGCGAGGATCGGCAGTTGTTCTGGCAGTTGCACCGCCAGATACCAGCCTTGACGGGTTTCGCGAAAAGATGCAGAAGTAGAAAACAGAGCATCGCTGTCACCACAAACCAGTACCACCGCGCCCTGAAAATCTTCAGGGGGCAACGTTGAATCTGCAATGGACTGGTGAGCCACTTTATAGCGGTTGTGTTTGCGCCACTGAAAATAACCGACACCCCCGCTGAGGATGACAACCAGTATGCTCAGTGCCACACGGCTGCCGGTGCCCAACGGCCAGAACCCTAGGATAAGCCACAGTGCCAGACAGGTACCCAGCAGCAGCAGCAGTAACGGTGTTAATCCGCGCATCCGCTAGTGCATCCCGGTCAGTTGAGACACCATGTGCGTCAGTTGGCTGGACAACGTGAACCACAGAGCAACCAGTATTGCGACGCCCGCCACCCACGAAAACCAATAGGTTTTGCGCCCAGACCGCAGACGCAGTGAGCGCGAGACCAGCGGAGTTTCCTGCGAAGAAGTAAACGGCGGCACCAGCAGACTCAGCTTACGCACCACATCTTCTCGGCGCTCGTCGCCCTGTTCACGGTAGCGACCGGCAAACCCGAGGGTCAATGCACGGTAAAAACAGGTCAGCACTGCCGTGTCTGGGGCGGGTTCCTGCAACACCGTGCGGATCCGCTCCCACAACTCTTCACCTGCGTTCAGGGTATTGAAGTAGCGCGCCTGAAGTGGGTCTTTCAGCCATTTGCTATAGCCGCTGTCCTGTTTCTGGCGGTTCAGCACGCTTTCATCCAGTAACGCACACTGGGTGTACAGCATATGGTCACAGCTGATGTCGCTGAAACCGGCACGCGACAACGTCTCGCGTGCACCATCAATCCACTCACAGGCACGGCGATACAAGGCTTCGCCATCTTCCACTTCCTGCCCATTACGCAACTGACTGACCATCAGCCAGCAGGGATAAAAGGCCGCATCAACCACAGAGGTAGTTATTTTGCTCATGAGCGTAGCACCGCAAACAGTTCGAGTGTGACATCACCCAGTGAACCTGGGGTGTAGAAAGCACAGTTACCCGCATCCAGCATGGCCTGCGCGGCTGGCCCCGTGAGGTCGAGGGCAAAATACTGATTCTCCAGACGCAGTGGGATAGCGGCTGGCACGTGAGACAGCGGTTTCATCGCCACACCGTTCAATGCCACGTTAACCACATCGGACACATCCTCGACGCTGCCAGCCTTACACAGCAGCGGGAACTGGGTTTGCAACAGATGGTTGGGGATGGAAGAGCGAACTGAGAGATAGAAATCAGCCCCTTCACGCAGTCGAGCATCATGCAATGAACCGGTCCAGAATTGGCCCGCGTGAGTCAGTTCAATCGCCACCATACGGGACGGCAGGCTGGCTTCGAGCAAGGCATCAAGCAAAGTGAACAGCGGCGGGAAAACCTGCTCCGGCGCATCATGTTGATACAGCGGAATATCTTCGGCTTTATGCTCAAGGGAAAAGGTCAGCAAGCTACCGGCGAGACGGACCAGTTCGCGATAGAACAGTTCGGGATGGCGGGAAGGCGTTTGGTACAGCTCCATCAGTACCGGCTCGGCACTGTTTAACGCATTCAGTAACCAGAACAGCGACACATCGGCCACCGCGAAATCGGCCATCCGCTCGTTACTTTCACGCCGCATGGCCATCAAGCGACGCCGACGCGCCTGCAAACGGTGGATTAAATCCCCCAGTTCAGTCAGCACCACCGGACTGGCCGCCAGCGACAGCATCGGCGGGATAAAAGTCTCATCCTGCACCCACTGTCCCTGAGCATTGCGTATCAAGCGCACCACCGGACAGGTTAGATAAGCACTGTTTTCCTGATGGGCAAAACGCAGCGTGACCGCATGGCGCATGATCGCCAGTTCAGTGCGCTCATGACCAGCAAGCTCTTGTACCGTGACCCATTCTTGCTGCCAGCGGCGCGGGCGCGCACTGTCCTGACCATCATCCAGATTGCCACCGTTAGCCGACAGCAACGGCAATGCCAGCACCACATCGACCACATCACGGTCTGACACCGCCGACAAATCGCAAGCAGGCGGCAAGTTATCCGCCCGTTCAGAATCAATCAGCGTGCCATCGGGAAAACGCACCACCAGCCGCAGTGCATTCAGGCGGGAAAGCGCCAACGAACCACTGTCGAATGCCGCATCGATGACCCCCCATGGCGCTGCCAGTGTCATGTGGGCCACGCTGTCTGCCACATAGGCATCCCAGCGCGACTGTTGCTGGAATTGTTGTGGGGCCAAAAAGGCCCCGTCATTCCATAACGGACGATAAATTTTCATCGGTACTTCCTTGCGTACAATCATGCCCAAAGTCATTGGTGTTGCAGCTAGACGGCAACTGAACGAATCCCCAGGAGTTGACTAACGTCAATGACTGGGGGGAGAGAAGGCAGCCAACAACGCTGCAACTTCAAGGACAAAGGGCAATCAGGCTTTCGCCTTTGGCATCTGGGAAACCAATGACAGATTCACATCCATACCTTCAACCTGGAAGTGCGGCACCGCATACA
>NZ_CQAZ01000055.1 GCF_001152565.1 Yersinia pekkanenii
GCAGCATAAACACGCTGTATTGATATCGAGCGGTCTACAAAATTCACGGGGTTTAACCCCAAATCCAAAATTCATCTAGCAGGAAGTTCTAAAATGATTAATGCGCGCACCTTTAATACTGTAAATGAAGTGCTTGAACGTCTTAAAGGGTATGGCTTCACTGATGAGCACGGACACAAGTTAGAGGCGTGTGTGGAGTTCTTTGCATTGGCGAGCCTGTCCACTACATTTTACGATAATAATAAGCAGAATGACCCGCTACGAATCAAGTGTTACCAGGTGGAGATTTACAATGGTGATTTACAGCTAGTTAAGGGTTTTAGTAAGAGCAAATGTTTGGATGCGGAAAATGGCTTTTTCCTCATTGACACTGAAGAAGACGGTATTTCATTGTTAGCTGTAAGAGTGAGTGATTGCACTCATTACAAGGCATCACCAATTTACGAGAGTGCGGTCCGTTAATTTACGAGAAAGTGATAACAGGGAGTCGAAATGACGCTTACAGAAGAACAGAAGGCGCTTTTCGATGCCCTGACGCAATTACAGCGTAGATTCATTACAGCGCTACTTGATGGCGCTAACCAGACGGGCGCATATCGAAAGGCTGGCGGTAAGGCAAAGACAGATGACGGGGCTAGAGCATCAGCCAGTCAAATCTTAACAAATCATAACGTTCAAGCCTTCCTTCAGTCCGTCCAGTACGAAACAGTTAACGAAGCCATCATGACCTACACCGAAGCGATGGAGCGGCTCACGCTGATGGGGCGCACGACAATTCATGACATCGCCACGTTTGGCAATTATCAGATTGGCGAGGACGAGGAAGGGCAACCAGTATTTCAGGCGTCGTGGAAATTTAAGGACTCCAAGAATATTAAGCCCGAACACCTGGCCGCTGTCGCTGAATTATCCACTGGCAAAGACGGACTGAAAATTAAGCTGCATGATCCGAAAGCGGCTATCAAACAACTGGCCGAAATGCGCGGTTGGGAAGCGCCGAAGAAAGCCGAATTGACCGGCGCGAACGGTGGCCCGATTCAAACGTCAAACCTAACCCCGGATGAAGCCGCAGAGGCCTACCGTAAAATGATGGGCTGATTTTGGTAAACATCCATAAATAGCCAGTTTGACGAGTAAAACCTCTATGCAAAATAGAGGGTAATTTATGCACCATTTATGCAATCAATTATCTAACATTCCACGCCGTTAACCCTGACAAATAAGCCTTTCGATTCATTAGGTTGATGAGTGCTATGCGCTCGGTGCGTGTAATGACCATTATGTTAAAAAGTCCTAAAACTCACCCATTTATCGAGTAAAATCCAACATGCCTTTACCATTCCCTTTTGACTTCAAAAAACCGGATTACGCTCAGATTTTTGAGTGGCGAATGGAGCGATTGCAACGTATGCGCCAACAGCCTGACATGCTGCCAGCCATGCGAGCGTTTTATAAAAACAATCCTGCTCAGTTCATTATTGATTGGGGCATGACTACCGACCCGCGTAACCTTGATTATGGTTTGCCGGTCACCATCCCATTTCTACTTTTCCCCAAACAGGAAGAGTGGATCCACTGGATTATGGAACGCCGGGAAAGGATGGAAAACGGCATTACCGAGAAAAGCCGCGAGATGGGCCTGAGTTGGACAGCGGTTGGCATGGCCAGCGCGTTATGTTTGTTCAATAAAGAAATGGTGATCGGCTTTGGCTCACGTAAAGAAGAATATGTAGACAGCACTGGCGACCCGAAAGCCCTGTTCTGGAAAGCACGTAAATTCATTGAAACTTTACCGGCTGAATTTCGCGGTTCTTGGAATGATAAGAAACACGCGCCTTATATGCGTATTGAGTTCCCTGATAGCGGTTCAATCATCAAAGGCGAGGCAGGTGATAACATCGGGCGCGGTGACCGCACCACGCTTTATCTTGTTGATGAGGCCGCGTTCCTACAGCGCCCACTATTGATAGATGCGGCATTGTCACAAACCACCCGTTGTCGTATTGATCTCTCGTCAGTCAACGGCATGAATAACCCCTTCGCGCAGAAACGGCACGGCGGGAAAATACCGGTATTCACCTTCCACTGGCGCAGTGACCCGCGCAAGGATGACGCCTGGTATAAAAAAGAGTGTGAAAAAATAGATAACCCGGTCATCGTGGCGCAGGAATTAGACCTCAATTACAACGCCGCCGCTGAGGGTATTCTGATCCCGTCTGAATGGGTTCAGGCCGCTATCGGTGCGCATAAGAAACTGGGTATCACGCCCTCGGGCGCACGTATTGGCGCGCTGGATGTGGCGGATGAAGGGATTGACCTTAACGCGTTCTCTAGCCGAACCGGTGTCTTGCTCGACCGCTTAAAAGCCTGGTCAGGTAAAGGCTCTGATATTTACGCCACCACACAGGACGCCATGGTCTTGAGTGATGAGCATGACTGTGACTATCTGCTCTATGACGCTGATGGCCTTGGCGCAGGTTGCCGGGGTGATGGGCGGGTTATCAACGAGACGCGACAGAAAGCAGGGCAGCTGCAGGTTGAGCTAAAACCCTTCCGAGGCAGTGGCGAGGTTATTTACCCTGATAAGCCTGTTTTCAAATCTGATGGCAAAAGAGACGCACGAACCAACAAAGACTACTTCGCAAACCGTAAGGCGCAGGGGTGGTGGGCGTTGCGCATGAGATTCCAAGAGGTTTACCGCGCCGTGGTTAAGGGTATGCCTTTTGACCCTGACGAGATAATCAGTATTGACGAAAACCTGCCGGAAAAAGAAAAGCTGATCGCCGAACTGAGCCAGCCGACTTACACCATCAACGGGGCGGGGAAAATCATTGTCGATAAAGCGCCATCCGGCACCCGGTCACCCAATCACGCCGACACCGTAATGATTTGCTATGCACCCGAAAAAATCCGGCGCTCCACTTTCGGATAGTTCGTTTTTTGCTCTATTTAACATAATGACTCTTAAGCGAACTTGTATGTAAAATGCTACATATTGGTTTTAGCGCGTTGCGGCATTGTGTGACGTGTCACGGCGCAAACAACGCATAAACTCGGCGCAATCAGTGAACTAACAGCAAGTACTTTACTTTAACAATCAATCAAATCGTTTGAACTAGAGCCGAGGGTTTTATCCTCGGCTTTTTTGTTTGTGCGATTTATGGCACTTGAGGCGAGATCAATGATGGGATGGTTTAAACGTAAGAAAAAAGAGGAACCACAAAAGGCAGAGAGGGTACGGGAAGGGTTCTTTAGTACTCACCGCGAGTCAGGCGATAGCGCGACGGCAACCGAAGCGCTACAGGGGAAGATAAGCCACCTCGCCAGTGCTCAGCCGGTGGCTCAGATAGTTGGCACCATGGACAGCATGGACGGCGGCGGGGCGTTACAGTCCCAGCACGTAAGCGGCGGCGGTACGGTCAGTGACAGCCTGTTTATGTGGTATGCGAACAGTAACTTTATCGGCCACACCATGAGCGCCATCATTGCACAACATTGGCTGATTTATAAAGCCTGCGCTATGCCGGGCCGTGATGCGATTCGGCAGGGCTACACGATTCAGGGTGAGGGCGGCGAAGAGTTAGATCCTGAGGCGTTAAAGTTACTTAAGCGCTACGACAAAAAAATGAACATCAATAAACAGATGCGCGATTTTGTCACCTTCGGCCGTATCTTCGGGGTTCGTGTCGCCCTGTTTCGCGTTGAGAGTAGCGACGACGAATATTATCAAAACCCGTTTAACGAAGACGGTGTAACGGAGAATAGCTACAAGGGGGTGGTACAAATTGACCCCCAGTGGTGCACCCCTGATTTAGACGCGGAAGGATTAACCGACCCGACATCACCCAATTTTTACAATCCAACGCACTGGCTGATCAATGGCAAACGATATCACCGCTCACATTTGATGATATTTATCCCTAACCCCGTAGCCAACATTTTAAAGCCTGGCTATTTGTTTGGTGGTGTGTCGGTACCGCAAAAGATAATGGAGCGCGTCTACGCCTCCGAACGGACGGCAAACGAAGCCCCACAATTGGCACTCAGCAAGCGAACCACAATATTTAAAACCGATGCGGCCAAAGCATTAGCTAATGAAGCGGAATTTAATCAGAACATGGCTACATGGATTAAGTTCCGCGATAACTTCGGCGTGAAAATTGTTGATAGAGAAGAAGATAGTATTGAGCAGTTTGATACTTCATTGGCCGACTTTGACGCGCTGATCATGACGCAGTATCAGCTTGTCGCTGCCGGTGCGGATGTCCCGGCGACCAAGCTACTCGAAACCCAGCCCAAGGGGTGGGCCAGCTCGGGCGAGTACGAAGAGGCCAGCTATCGCGAAGGGCTGGAAAGCCTACAGACCCATGATTTAACCCCGCTGCTGGAGCGACATCACTTACTGCTGATGCGCTCACACGTTGCGCCTGAACTCAATATTAAGCCTATCGAAACCTGCGTTAACTGGGAGTCGCTCGACTCACCGACCGCCAAGGAATACGCAGAGATTAACGAAATCAACAGCCGGGCAGATTTGAACCTGGTGAACTCGGGTGCGCTCGATCAATACGATGTTCGCGACCGACTCATAGCTGACAGAAATAGCGGGTATAGCGGTATCGCGCCAGCGGAACCACCGGAGGAGCCAGAGCCACCAACACCGGCTGAAGGGGGGAACAATGGCGAAAACACCGCGCAAAATGGCGAGACGCCAGCCGCCTAAACCTAAAGGTGCTCTACGTGGCGCGACACTGTTTATGTCAGTCAGCGCAGGAAGCGAATATCAGCACACCATTACCCGCACCTTTGATCTCCTCCGCGTTGAATCAGAATCAGAAATAAAACGCCTGTTTGAGCATTCAGACTCCCCCGTGCTGGACGGTGCGACCCTTGACGGCAGTCTGGCTAACGGCGCGGCTAAATTACTGCACAGGTTGAGGAGGCGGTTTAACAGCGTGTTCAATGCCATGACCGATAAAGCGACCGCCCGAATGCTGGAACGGGTTTCGGGTAACGCAGGCAGCGACGTTAAACGCAGCTTAGAAGAAATCGGGGAAGGGGTATCAATCCGGGTAAATATGCTCTCGCCAGTGGTGAAGGAAACCATCGCCGCGAAGGGGTATGAAGCCGCCAACCTGATTAAACGGGTACCGGCCAAATACCTGGACGATATCGGCGCGGAGGTGATGCGCTCAATCTCTTCCGGGCGCGGGCTGCAAGATTTGCAACCGGCGTTAGATGAGTACGGCGTCAAGGTGCGCAACTGGTCGAAGAACGTCGCACTCGACCAGACACGAAAAGTTTATGACGGCGTTTCAACAGCGGCCATGAAATCTGCAGGTATTCGCAAATTTGAATGGGTTCACAGTGGCGGCAGCAACGACCCGCGTGAATACCATATGTTGCCATGGCCTGCAGGACTTAATGGTGGAATTTTCGATATAGACGACCCGCCGATTATTGACAAGCGGACCGGTGAGCGAGGTTTCCCCGGACAGCTCCCCTATTGCCGATGTACCAAACGGCCAATAATTGATTTTGGTGATGACGATGAGTGAACGCTCAATTGATACAAACGGCTGGTTTGAATCCCCGAACAACCCATTAAGCAAAGTCGGTATTTATGCCTATCTTGGCAAAAATATTCCCGGCGCACCTGACCCCGACAAGATTTATTACGTATATCGCCCGGAGGAGGAACTATCCGATCCCGCGTGTATTGACTCGTTCAAGTTGTTGCCGTGGACGGACGACCACCCGCCTGGCTTGTTGGGTGAAGAAGATGAGGGATTAACGCCAGCGGAGGAGAAGGGCGTACAGGGCGTAATCGGCGAACGTGTCTATTACGAGGACGGCGTTCTGTACGGGAATATCAAGGTTTTTTCACAAACCATGGATGAGCTGATCCGCAAAGGCAAAAAAGAATTGTCGTGCGGCTACCGCTCTAAATATGAATGGCAATCGGGTACGTACAACGGTGACCAATACGACGTTATCCAGCGGCAAATCAGAGGTAATCATTTGTCGTTGGTAGACGAAGGGCGCATGGGTTCAGAAGTCGCTGTACTCGACGCATTTACACTTGACTCAAAGGATGTAATTCACATGACCGAAGAAGAAAAAAAGGCACTGGCCGCATTGCTGGCCATGCTACCGGCCCTGCAAAAAATCGTTGATGCGGCGGGTACGGCAGACAACGAAGAAGAAACAAAAGACAGCGAAGAGGAGGAAGGCACTAAGGACAGTGAGGAAGAGGAGGAGGGTACCAAAGATAGCGAAGAAGAAGGCACCGCCGACGAGGAGGATAAGGAGGGTACCGCTGACGAGGACGACAAAGACAACGAAACCGCCGCCGCGCTGGATGCGATGGATAAGGAAATAAAAGCACTAAAACGGGATAGCTTTAAAAACGTGATGCGTGAAGTGTCGCGCCGTGATGCGTTGGTGCGTGATCTGTCTCGCCACGTTGGCACCTTTGACCACGCCGACATGACCACGAATGAAGTTGCAGCCTACGGTGTTAAAAAGCTAAAAATCACCCACGCGAAAGGGCAGGAACTCTCTTGCCTGTCGGGGTATTTGCAAGCAGCTAAAGCCGCGCCTGTGACGACCTACAGCGGCACCGGCCTAGACGCCATCGATAGCGGTAGCGCGATTTCTAAATACCTGACAGGGGATGAAAAATAATGAATTTTCAACAAAAGGTTCGCTTTGATCAGGCGTTTGGTCTGGTGGGTGAGGTGTCCTTTGACGGCCCACTCCGTGCCAAGCCGGGTGTACTTAACAGCGAAGACCCGGCCAATAATGTGTTTGGCCGTGCATTTACTGTGCTGCCCGATGGCTCGATCACCGCAGGCGGTACCGGTTCATTCTGGGGCATTCTCGCCAACCCCAAGGCCCACATGTTCACCAGCCGGATTGGTGACGATGGCAATAACACGCTACCGAATGGGGTCAATGCTGAGTTTGTCGATATGGCGATTATTAACGTCGAGATCTCAACACCTACCACTGTAGGCAGTGACCTGTTTTATGCCACAGAAACCGGAGCGTTGCGGGCGCTGCCACCCGGTACCGCCGCGCCTGAGGGACATCTTGCGGTACCTAATGCCAAAGTGGCCCGACTCCCGCAGACCAACGCCAACGGCGGTCTTATCGTCGCGCAACTGACCAATTAATAAGAGACGAAAAATGAAACAATCAGTTATTCACAGTTCACTTGCGCCGCGTAATGTCCGTCCGTTGTCGCTGACAGCCAAAGACATTACCGGCAATGCGCATTTAGAGTTAGGCCGTCTGGGGATTAATATCTCTCGCGGCACCATCAGCAACATGATCAGCGGCATGGGTTTGGACAGCAACGACACCGGGCTAGCGCCTTCCCCGTTGCCGGGGCTGATGCCGGGCGGTTCGCCTACGCCTATTCAATTTCTGCAAGCCTGGCTACCGGGCTTTGTACGCATGTTAACCGCCGCCCGTAAAATTGATGAGTTGATCGGTATTGCGACCGTCGGAGCCTGGGAGGATGAAGAAATTGTTCAAGGGATGCTGGAGCCTATCAGCGGTGCAGTTATTTACTCTGATCACGGCAATATTCCGCTGGCGTCTTGGCAGGTGGGTTATGCGCGTCGCACTATCGTACGCTTTGAACAGGGCTTTGCGGTCGGTGCTCTTGAGGAAGCCCGCACCGCTAAAGCGAGCATTGCAACAGCAACGGAAAAACGCAGCAGTGCGGCGCAGGGGTTAGATATTTCACGCAATCGGGTAGGCTTTTACGGCTACAACGATGGTCAGAATATGACCTATGGCTTTCTGAATGAACCTAACCTGTTACCCGCATTAACGGCGGCACCCGGCGCAGGTGGTGATACTACCTGGCAGAGCAAAACCTTTCTGGAAATTACCGCCGATATTCGCCGTATTTTGGTTGAACTCCAGATTGCGAGTATGGACACCCTCGATCCTGAAACCGCGGCGATCACTGTCGCACTCCCTACCGGCGTTAATCAGTACCTGAGTGTGACGTCGACCTATGGCAACTCAGTACGCCAGTGGGTGAAAGAGAACTATCCCAATCTGCGTTTTGTCACCGCGCCGGAGATGAAAGAAGCGGTGGGAGGCGAAAGCGTCACCTATGCCTATCCTGATTCGGTCAATGACGGTTCAAGTGATGATGGTCAAGTGTGGTCGCAAAACGTACCGAGTAAATTCACCGTGATCGGCGTGGAAAAACGCAGCAAGGTTTATGTTGAGGATTTCAGTAACGCCACAGCGGGGGTGCTGCTTAAGCGTCCTTATCTTGTTATCCGCCTGATCGGTATTTAACGGCAACTATTGAAAACCAAGGGGGCTGATGCCTCCTTTTCTATTTTTTGGGAGTGACTCATGCACTATATTTTTTCTACTATTTCTACCGATGTTAAATATACATTTTACGGCCAGTCCGCCAATGACATGCCCGCGATTGAACACACTATCACCATCAAGGGGGGCGCAAACGTAGCAACCAAAAACCTCATTACGCCGAAGGGGGTGATGACCTCTGTAGAAGATGCAGAAGTTGACATGCTCAATACTCACCCGGTTTTTTTACGTCACAAGAAAAAGGGTTTTGTGCATGTTGAAGCCAAGCAGGCGGCACCTGATGAAGTGGCCAGTGACATGGAAGCCCGTGACGAGTCCGCACCCCTGATTGACGATGATTTTAATGGTGAGGATGCACCACCAACAACCTCGAAAACCAAGAAAAATTAAGGGGCCGTGATGACCATCGATATCAGCGTTGTAGAGTTCCGCGAACGCTTCCCCGCCATGGGGGATATGATTGTTTTCCCTGACAGCTTAATTCTTCATCAAAGCGTAATGGCGCAATGCTTCATTAGCGTTGGCCCTACGTTACGCGGCGAATGTTATCTGATGGCTATCTATCTGATGACCGCGCACCTGGTCTGGTCGGATTATCTCATCCGGCAGGGGCAGACAACGGCCGGTATTGTAACTGGCGCGACCGTCAGTAAAGTCTCAGTGAGCATTACGCCGCCACCATCCGGCAGTGCGTGGCAGTTCTGGCTGTCAACGAGTCCGTATGGTTTGCAATTGTGGGCGTTCCTCAATATCAAATCAGCGGGTGGGGCATATGTCGGCGGTTTACCTGAGCGCACGGCATTTCGTAAAGTTGGCGGGGTGTTCTGGTAATGGCCGGTCAGTGGCGTGGCGGTGGCGGCAGCAAAATAGCGCGCATTCGTCGTGAAATTGCCGAAATCAATAGTATGCAAACGCGTGTCGGATGGATGGAATCAGCGCGGTACGCGAACGGCGATCCGGTGGCGGGGATCGCCGTGGTACAAGAGTACGGCACCGAAGATTTAAGCATCCCGCCACGATCATTTATGCGGACCACTCAAGATGAGAAAAAAATTGAGTGGGACAGCAATATGAAAAAAGGCTTCACGGCGGTGATTAAGGGGACGCGTACCAGTGCGCAAATCATGGAAGCGTTGGGGCTAATGGCGGCGGGGGACGTTCGCAAGAAAATCACCCAGATATTCACCCCGCCACTGGCCATTAGCACCATAAAAGCCCGCGCCCGCAAGGCAGGCCCAAGCGCCCGTGCGATATCAATCAAGCCGCTGAATGACTCGGGGCTGATGCTAGCGACGCTCACACACGTAGTTACCGGAGGTGATGAATAATGATACCGGGTATCAATTTGTTAAATGTAGCGCTGGGCGTTATTGG
The DNA here is from genome assembly GCF_001152565.1 of Yersinia pekkanenii. Classification (GTDB taxonomy): domain Bacteria; phylum Pseudomonadota; class Gammaproteobacteria; order Enterobacterales; family Enterobacteriaceae; genus Yersinia; species Yersinia pekkanenii. Next base: position 9,739 of record NZ_CQAZ01000055.1, read on the forward strand.
CTCACAACCTGTTGTCTATTTTCGCGACAGTGGCCAGCGGGAAACGTTAGAGAACGGTAACTTAAAAACGGTGTTCGAGGACGGCAAAGCTATTCTATCCGGCAGTGTGCAGTCCATGGCGAAAGAGAAAGTGATCCGTCAGGGGCTGGAGGAGTCATTTGATTACGTCGAGTGGTTTGTTTCGCTGTCAGTGATTGGCGACGAGCGCGATTACAGCGGTGACGAAATCAAATGGAACGGTAAGCGCTGGAAGGTCGGCAGCGTTGAGGACTGGTCAGCGCAAGACGGTTGGTGTGTCGCGACCTGCCAAGAGGTGAAAATAAAACGTGTTAGATAATCCGCTCATTATACTCATCCGAACAAGTTTACTCGCTGGGTTAAAGAATAGAGGTTATGACGACATCAACGTGTGGCAAAGTTATCAACCCACCCAGCAGGGGACATCGTCAGACAAAACACTCTATATTCACAAAATAACCAACGGCAATCATGGTTTTGCCGGTCACCAAGAAATCTACGACGAACAAAACGAAGTCATAAAAAGAATAACCACGGAGATTTTAACGCCGACTTATCAGGTGAGTTCTACGGTTGTATATGATGAAAATGAACCCTTTGCCATGACGGCAGGTGACCTCGTTTATTTGGCGTTGAGCGTGATGCAATCAACAGATTTTCAAAATCTATTATTGGCGCAAGACGTGAATATATTCCGGGCGGGCAGTGTGAAAAACATCACGGTTCCGAGCGATAAGGCAGGGCATGAAGACCGGCCCACGTTTGATATACAAATCACGCATAAAAATATTTATACAACTGAGGTGCCGGTTATTAAGTCCGTTCACCATCGAATTAGCAGGATTTAAAAGGAGTTATAATGTCTATTGATATGGGTAAGTATGTCGATATCATTTCCGGTGTCGGCGGCGGTAATTCTGTTCGTGCGCGTGAGTTAATTCTACGGATTTTTTCCCGCAATAATTTAATTTCGCCCGATTCCATTTTAGAGTTTACCAGTGCGAATAATGTATTAAGTTATTTCGGTATTGAATCAGAAGAATATAAACGCGCGGTTAAATACTTTAGTTATATTTCGCCGTCAATCGTACAGGCATCAAAAATATCATTTGCCCGCGATCAGGCCGAAATGAGCGACTCGTTATTTTTAGGGGTAACGGTCGTTTATAAAATAGATAAAATTTCGCAGATGTCAGGAACCCTTAGCGGCGATCTTGATGGCATTAAATTTACCACCGAAGAAATGTCATTTGAAAATGACCAGTCACTGAGCAGCGTAGCGGCGCGTATTCAGGGCGGCATTAGCGCAGCAGGCTATGAGTACGCGCCGGACATGTCGCAAACATCGGGGTTTTATAATGCAACCTCAGCCCGATTTGAACTGACCATTCAGGGTGAAAACGCAGACATTCCCGTCTCGGTAAAATTAACCATCGACCCCGGCGAAATTGCTGACGCACTCGGCCTGAGTGGCGGCACCGCGATAATGGGTATACCCGCTGCGCTAACCCCCGTCGAGAGTGTGGCGGCGGCTGACGATATCAGCAATAACTACGGTTCATTTTTGTTTATCGATGATATGGAGTTAGCAACCAGCATTGACATGGCAGAGGCGAACGCGGCAAAAAACGTTATGTTTATCTACCTGCTTGGCTGTACCGCCGCCAATGCAAGCGCCTATTACGACGCGTTGTACTCTATTGCCAGTGTCGGCTTAACACTTATTGCCGCAACCAATACTGATTTTGATGAGCAGATCCCCGGCACCCTAATGGCGGCGACAAATTATGACAGTCGTAACAGCGTCATTAACTACATGTACCGCCAGATCCCCGGTGTGACACCCAAAGTCACCACCACACTGTTATCTGATAGTTACGACAAATTACGCATTAATTATTATGGCCGCACTCAGACCGCAGGCCAGAAGATTGATTTTTATCAGCGTGGAACGCTCATGGGCGGCGCAACAGCTCCCGTTGATATGAACGTTCACGCTAATGAGCAATGGCTTAAGGATGTGTGTGCGGCGGCGCTGTTATCGCTTCAATTGTCGCTAGGCCGTATCCCGGCGAACATTTCCGGGCAGGTGCAAATCCTTACCACCCTGCAAGAGTCAGTTAACGCGGCGCTGAATAATGGCGTGATCAGCGTTGGCAAAACATTGAATATTAATCAAAAAAATTATATTACTCAAATGACGGGGGATAATCAGGCGTGGCAGCAAGTACAGAATATCGGCTATTGGATTGATGCCGTGATGAAGGAAACGACTACCGAGGATGGCCGCGTTGAATGGCAATGTGTTTATACCCTTATTTACAGTAAAGATGATGTTGTACGCCGCGTTATCGGTACTCATGCACTGATTTAATGGAGAGATAGAATGGATATTTCCGGCTTTGGCCTAACGATTAATATTCGCACATCAAAAACGTTTCCCGCAGGTTTCAATGTCACCCAATTTGCAGACGATGCCGACCCACTTGATTCACCGTCTCAGCAATTGGCTGATGTCGGTATGGGGCTAAACGGCGATATGGTGTCATGGAGCGTGGCTCAACCGCTGCAGGTAACGATCAATGTAATCCCCAATAGTGAGGATGATAAAAATCTGGCAATTCTGGCGGAGGCTAATCGTATCGCTAAAGGTAAGCGCAGTCTTAATGATGAAATTACCATGGCGATTTTATACCCGAGCGGAACAAGCCGAACGCTGTCTTTCGGGGTTATTACGGATGCGATGATCGGCAACAGCGCAGCCAGTGCCGGCCGGTTGAAGTCCAAGCCGTATGTTTTTAAATTTGAAAATCAGGTGATTGCATAATGTTAGAACCCATTGAAAAAGAAATCCCCCTACCGGATGGCGGGACTAAGACCTACATTCTGAGTAAGTTCCCGGCTATCGCTGGCCGTGAAATTGTTACCCAATACCCGACCACCGGCGCGCCGAAAATTGGCGACTACAAGACTAATGAAGCCTTGATGTTAAAGCTGATGGCCTATGTGGCTGTACCGGTAGAGGGTGGCAGTCAGATACCGCTTACGACCAGCGCACTGGTGAATAACCACGTCCCCGACTTCGAAACATTGATGAAATTGGAATGGGCGATGATGGAATATAACTGCTCTTTTTTCAGAAACGGCGCGGCCTTGGGTTTCTTAACCGGTTTAACAACGAAAGTCCAAGCGTTGATTACGAAAACGTTGACGGGTTTGTCGCAACCATCATCGGAGCCGACCGCGCCACCCTCCGAGAGCTGCGAGAAGTCTACACACTAGAAGAGGCTTTCGATCTCTTCGAAATCATCGCAGTACAACGCATGAATGAATCCCTCGCCATGGAACATGCCAACAGGAAAAAATAATGAACTTGCTTGAGGCGTTTTACTACACCTTTGCAGCAGACGCCTCCGGCCTTGATCGCGGGTTGACGGATGCCGAAAAGAAGGCCGAGAAATTAAAAAACTCGGTATCAAATGCCGATGCGGCGGCTGAAAAACTCGGCACGTCATTTTTAAGCCTGGCAAAGGCGGGTGTTGGATTATTGGGCGTCACACTAACGCTGGGCGGCATCAAAGCCCTTGCATTGGGAACGGCAGAGACCACCAGTGAGCTGGGTAAGCAGGCGCGGCAAATGAATGTCAACGTGTCTTCGCTGGATGCGTGGCGTAAGACCATCACGGAAAGCGGCGGTGATGCTGAGGCTTTCACGCGCACCCTCGGCAATATGGCCCAGCGATTCCGTGATCCAGAAGCCGCATTATTGCGCTATAGCAAGGCACTGGGCGGCATGAGTGCATTCCGGGCGCAGCGACTGGGGAAAATGATTGGGCTGGACGAGGGAACCATTGAGTTACTGCGTAAAGGCAAGGTGAGCGTCGAAGAGTTACTTAAAAAACAAAAAGAGCAGGGGGTAATAACAAAAGAACAAGTGGCAATGACGGATAAATTTAATCAGGATTTGCGCACTCTTAAAATGAGTTTTACCGATTTAAAAACAAATATCGGGATGGGATTAATTCCCACCTTTCAATATTTGTTAGATAAATGGAGCGGCCTCTCTAAATGGGTATCGGAAAATAAAGATTTCGTAAAAGGCTTCTTTATTGCGATCGCCGTTGTGGTTGCTGACCTTTATTTACCGGCAATGTTAAAAGCCGCAGCCGCAACGCTCGCGGCCACATGGCCCATTTTGTTAATCGTTGCCGCCGTGGTTGCCGTTGCCGCTGCGTTCGCCCTCGCCTATGACGATGTGATGAACTTTCTGGCGGGGAATGATTCTGTTATCGGCGAACTGTCGAAGAAATGGCCGTGGATCGGTGAGTTGGTGCTGGGTTTGGTCGCTGAATTAAAAGGGCTGTGGGCGCAGATTATGGCGGTGTGGGATGCGCTGGTTATGATGGTCACTAACCCGGTGCAGTTTTTCCAAAACCTCGGTACCGAAATAAAAAAATTACTGGATCTGCTATTCGGTGAGGGTGCCGGAGATAATATTTTTAGTGCCATTGCGGATTCAGTTGGCGCGGCGTGGAAAGGGTTAAAAATATTAATTACCGGCGTGATCGGTTTAGCCATGAAAGGATTTGAGGCGATCGGTAATGCCTGGAAAAAAGTTAAGGGCTGGTTCGGCGCGGGCGAAGAGGAGGTTAATAACGCCAAAAATACCGCAGCAGGGCAATCACACCAAGGATGGGAGGCACCGGAAGACTTAACTTACGGCGGTAAAGAGCAGTTGGCGCAGGCCTCGGCCAGTGGCGTCACGACCATGACTAGCAGCAGCATTTCCAATAGCAGGGCGTCGAATAAAAACATTAATAACCGCGTGGAAAAAATTGAAGTGATCACCCAGGCGACAGATGCGGAAGGAATAGCGCGGGACATCGGCAGTGAATACGGCAACGCAATGAACCAGTATGCGGACGGGTTGGAAATATAATGAATGAGACAGAAATTTTAGGTATCTATGATAACGATTTTAATCTGATGTTTGAAAATGCCATTAATATGAAAGCCAGTATTTTTGAAGGCTCTAAGTTAATGGAACATCCGATTGAGGACGGTTCCACCAAAACAGACCATAAAATAATCTTACCGGTCGAGATAGAAATAACATTATGGATACCCGAAGAGCATTACAAAGACACTCACGCGATAATCAAGCAGGCATTACATAGCGATTCAAGTTTTCAAGTTAACACTCGCGTTGGGGTTTATTCCAACATGATGTTATCGGAAATGCCGCACGAAGAAGCGCCTGAGCAATCCGGTGCCATCATTATCACGCTGAGTCTGAAAGAGGCGGTTATTGTTACCACGCAATACCAGGCGTTAACGTCAAGAAAGGTTAAAGACCCGAAAGATACCAGCACGGTAAATCGCGGGGAGCAAAAGCCGGTAAACAGTGGATCGGTGGCTATTGGTGGAGTGCGGGCTATTATTGGAAAATAACATGACGCAGTTAATTAATTTGGAATCAACGCCTAATCAGTCATTAACTATTCGGCTTGAAAATTCCCGCTATGAAATAGTATTGAATACGTTAAATGATGATTTGTTAAGTATATCTATTTTTCGCAATGGCCTAAGTTTGATTAAAGGGGTAAGGGTAATGCCTTATACCTTACTGTTACCCAAACATTTACAGCTTAATGACGGCAATTTTTACTTTGATACGCCGGATGATGAATATCCTCATTACGAAAGATTTATAGATAACCATCGTTTTTATTATATTCCGGCTACCGAGGTGTAAATTATGGAGCTAGACCCGCGTATAATCTCGTTATCAATAGAGATAGAGGGCAAATTACACGTTTACACCGATCTCTATATATCCGCATCCGGGCAAAAAACAGCGGGTTCATTGCAAAATGAATGCACGATAAAAATCGCCAATCTTAAACAGTCGGATCGCAATTTTCTGATCACCGAAACATCACCGCTCAACCGCCCGCGCAGGCGCAAGAAAATCATTCTATTCGCCGGACGCAAAAGTTACGGCACGTTTAAGGTTTTTGAAGGGGATATTATCGGATGCACCCCCAGCCAGCCGCCCGACATCATGCTGACCATCAAGGCGCGTACCGGGGTTTTCTTTATGACCGACATGCTCAGTTCAAGTTATGCCGCCACGGTGCCACTCAGCAAGATAGCCGCTGATACCGCACAGAGCATGGATTTAACCCTCGACTTTCAGGCGTCGGACAAAAATATCAGTAATTACAATTTCACCGGGGCCAAGCTAAAACAGGTTGATAAGCTGGGTAGCGCAGGCAGCTATAACGCTTACATCGATGATGACCGCTTGATTATAAAAAACAGAGATGTGCCGCTACTCAATGAGGCGGTCACACTCAATAAAAACACCGGGATGATTGGCGTACCTGAGGTCACGGAAGAGGGCGTTAAAGTGAAATACCTGCTCGATCCGTCGAGTCGGCCTGGTGCCAGTCTGACCATCGACAGTGATTTAAACCCAGCAGCCAATGGAACCTTTGTTATTTACAAACTCAGTTATGACATCAGTAACCGAGATACGCCTTTTTATCACACTGCTGAATGTCGGAGGCTTGGACTATGGCAGACACTACTTTAACCGATATTGACCCGGCGTTAACCGGTTCGCTATCAGGCACATTGGAATACGTCTTCAAGAAAATGCTTCAGGGAATAGATGGCCAGCTTCCCGCGCAGGTGATCAGCTACGACCGCGTGACGAATCGCGCCACGGTTCAACCGCTTATCAGTCGTGTGACGACAGCAGGCGAGGCGGTAGAGCGCGGGACAGTTGCAAGTATGCCGGTGCTGGCGTTGGGCGGGGGTGAGTTCAATATCTCGTTTCCACTGAAAACGGGGGATCGGGGCTGGATAGAGGCCAGTGATAGAGATATCTCTCTTTATCTGCAAACCAGCAAACAATCAAAGCCCAATACACTGCGTATGCACGAATTCTCTGACGGGCGTTTTATCCCGGATGTTTTTGCCGACTATGAATTACCGGCCGGACATGATGAGGCGCTGGTTATTCAGCATAAATCCGGTCAGACATGGATCGGGGTGAAGGAAAAGGAAATCAGTTTAAAGGTCGGTAGCACTGAATTTACATTAACAGAAGAGAACATAACCATGACGGCGGGTGGCAACGCGTTTGTTGTCAGTGCCGCAGGCGCTAAACATAATGGCGTTAACGTTGGCGGTACTCATACGCACAGTGGCGTAGAAGTAGGCGACGGAACGACTTCAACCCCGCAATAACGATTAATCGGCCATGACAGATAAAGGAATGATGAATGAACGACAAAAACAACTTTAGGGCCATTTCGGTGCTGGATGATGTGATCAGTACATTGGCCGTCAGCGGATATTCAGCATCAGAGATAGAAGCCCTTACCCGGATATTTAACGAAGACGCCGACAGTATGAGTGATGTGGATTTCCTCACCAGCAATAAACGTCTGGAAATGACCTACAGCCTTAGCAAAGAACAGATAGTGCATAAACTAAAGCGCCTTGCCGAAGGACCTGACCCCATAGCCGCTGTTGAGGCATTGAAGGTTTTGGCTGAAATGTCGGAGAAAAGGTAAATAAAATGGCAATGACAACATTGAGTTTGGCATTAAACGATAAGCATCGACTGTATTTAGATGCATCGGGAAATTTAGCCGTGGCTACCGATCTGGATGCCTGTTTACAGAACTGCAAAACAGCAATGCTGGCCCAACGAAATGAAATGATTTACGCCATGGATGAGGGCATTCCCTACCGCGAAACACTGTGGGACCAATACCGGCCCGCACAATTCGAAGCGGCCGCCCGCGCCACACTTAAGGCTATTACCGGCGTGAAGCAAGTGACGTCTTTTTCAATATCCCGCACCGGTAATGATTTTTACTATAGCGCGACAATAAAAACCGAGTGGGGAACAGGGGCCATAAACAATGAGCGAGCTTTATAATTACATTGAAGACACTGGAATTGTCATACCGGACACCGCAGATATAAAAACAGCAGTAGAAGAAGAATTTAAAGCGGCGTTAGGTCAACAGATGTCAACCAACCCTGACTCACCACAAGGCCGATTGATCAGCGCAGAGGTCAGCGCCCGGCGCGCGGTTGTCATCAATAACGCAACGTTAGCGAATCAAATAAACCCTAATTTTGCGAACGGCATATTTTTGGATGGCGTCTGTGCGCTACTGGGGATCACGCGTAACAGTCCTGAAAAATCGGTCATACCGAGTGTGACATTGCGCGGCATTCCATTAACTGAGGTTCGAGCGGGTTCAAGGGCCAGATCAAGCACCGGTGATATTTTTGTCAGTGCCAACACTGTGCTTTTAAACAGTTCCGGTATTGCTACCGTCGATTTTATCGCGGACGTTGCCGGGGGGGTAAGTTGCGCCTCGGGGGCATTATTGACGGTTATTGATGCTGTGCTGGGCTGGGAAACCGTATTTAATGATTATGCGGCTGTAGTCGGTAGCGGGGAGCAGAGTGACGTCGCGTTACGCTCAGAACGTAAACTGAGGCTAGCCAATCAGGGCATATCAACCATGGAGGCGCAAATCAGTGGTTTATACGGCCTCGCAGGTGTTCATTCATTGTCATTTTTAGAAAACATTAGCCATGAATTTATGACAATTGATGGTATTTACATGAAACCACACAGCGTGTGGGCCTGTGTGTATGGCGGCGTTGATCAAGATATAGCACGCAGCCTATTACAGAATAAAACGGATGGTGCCGCGTGGAACGGCGCAATATCGGTAACAGTGATAGAGCCTAATGCAGATATCCCGTACACAGTCCTGTTTGACCGCCCGGCTGAAATACCGATCACAGTAAAAGTGATCATGCGCAGTGCGCAGGGAACGATAGACCCGAATGTCGTTATTCCCAACGCCTTGATTGCATACGCAATGGGTGAGCTGGACGGTGAGCGGGGTTTTGTTACTGGCGTTGATGTTAGCCCGTTCGAACTGGCCGGTGCTATCAGCCTGGTTCACCCCGGCTTTTTTGTGCAGCAGGTTTTGATCTCGCGTAACGGTGACGTACTGACCAGCAACGAAATTACCATAATGAAAAATGAAGTCGCTACATTGTCAGAGGAAAACATATCAGTTGTTATTAACGTATAGCGAGTTAAAAAATTTCAATGAATATAACAAGCTGCTTCGGCAGTTTTTTTATGGGCGCAATATATGTCAATGCAAATACCCGAAATAAACAGCAGTATGGATTTATTACGTAACATCATTTGGCAATATGACGGCACCGAAGAAATCCAAACGCTAATGCAGAAAAAAGAAGAATGGTATAATAAGGCACATACTGATTTTTGGCATAACTGGTTTACTGATGTATTTGATTTGCGAACGGCAAATGATTTTGGTTTAAGCGTGTGGGCGCTAATCCTTGGTGTTAATTTATTTATTCCTGAATGCCCAAATGTGACTTTAACCACTGAGCAAAAACGCCTGGTATGCCGACTGCGTTATTATCAATTGATTACGCGTTGCACCATTCCCGAAGTTAACGGGATCATGATGGATATGTTCGCGACTGAAAACGGCAAGGCTTACGCGCTTGACCCTAACGATATGTCGTCAATCATGTATGTATTCACTGAACAGCCCGCCAGCGCCGTGGCGTTAATCCTGACTAAGTATGATCTACTCCCGCGCCCGGCAACCGTGGGTTTAAAGTTTCGAGTGATCCGTTATATCCCTTTCGGCTTCGGTATACATTATCAGAATTTCGAGAACGCCGGGTTCTGGGATGGTGGCGAACTGATTAATTACAGTTGGCGGATTAACTTATTTTTTGACAATGATAATGGTGTGCTGCACGGACAAATAGCATCATCTGACAGCACGATAGATTTATCGGGCATTGACGTGACGCTGTACTACACAAAATCAACGGGTGAGGCATTTACACGCGAAGTTACGACGACTACTGGCGGGCTATTTACCGACCTCGTCAGCCGTTCGGGTATTTATGCAGTCATTGCCAAAACACAGATATTTACGCCAACCTGTACCATTGATGATGTCGCATCAAGAAATTACACTTTCACCTACGTAATTAATGGCGCGGAAGTGATGATTAAGATTTATAACCCCGACGCACCGCTGTTTAATTTAACCGACAGTAGCGAAGTAATCACAATCGATTTCGGGGATGGGGTGGACAGTGAAGATTATCGTGTTGATGCTCAGGGATTCGTTTATGCAACCCGCCCGCTGCTTGTTGGGACGGTATACCGCATAACCATAAAACGCAGTAATAGTTGCGTGTTTTATCACCCATCGTTAACCTTTGAAAATAAAGTGACTGAAATTATCTACGTGTCGGGCGGTAGGCAAAGTATGACCAATGCTTTTCGCTATTGTAATGAGTTAGCCTTAATACAGGCAGGAGCCTTTGATTACTTACCCAATGTCACTACTTTCAACTATGCATTTAATGGATGCTCACAGCTACAATTAATACCAGACGATTTATTTAAGCATTGTCCGCGCGTTGTTAATTTTGGCTATTTATTCTTATCTTGTGAAAGTTTGTTGTATATCCCTGCAGGTCTGTTTGATGATAACCCTTTAGTGACGACATTTCAGTTTGCCTTTAGATACTGTACGTTGCTCAAAGAAATTCCAACGGGGCTATTTGATAACAATACTTTTGTTACATCATTTCAGGTTGTTTTCGGGAGTTGCACGGCCTTATTAACAGTACCTTATGGATTATTTGATAAGTCACCGGCAGCAACGGTTTTTGAAAACGTATTTAGGGAATGTTCGTTGGTGACCTCGGATATTAACGACATTTTCCCACTGGAAAAATACAGTGCTATTAAAGACCTGTGGTACGCGTTTAACGGTTGCTCGAAAATGAGCGGTAGCGGGCTGGTATTTATCGCTAAGGTGCCAAACGTAACTGACAACACAAAAACGTTTACCGGCGCTATTAGCTTATCAGATTACAGTCAAATCCCGACATCATGGAGATAACAGTGATAGCACTCAGTGAGATTAAAGACGCGATAGATTACCAACAGACTGACGATAACTTTATTGAATACCTCAGAGTGTTAAATCTGAACGGTATAATTATTTTTAATGAAAAAGATATCTCAAAAAATAAAGGTGAACTTTTCGCATCCGAACATTTATATAATCAAATAACTTTAGTTTATGGAAATATTTCACCGAAAGAGGGCGTGAAAATTGGCGAATAAATTCTTCAAAGTTCCTTTTGCGATAAATGGGGACAAGCAGGCCATTCCCGATGAAAAAAACTCAGAAGGTTTTGTGAGTTTTAATGAGGGGTGGGGCGGCGACTACGAGCGTGACTTAAGAACCGATACAAACGCAAAGCCCGTAGGCCGAAAAGAGATGAATGGTATTCTTAACGCCATTACTGTGGCAATACGCCAATACCAGACTACGGGCTTTCCTGAGTTCATAACTGCGGCAGATAACGGCGGCTCGCCTTTTGTTTATAGTCTTGGGGCGGTGGTGTCATATAATAATAAATTATATGTTTCCGTGATCAGTAATAACAACACCATTCCGGGTTCTGATGAGCTTAAGTGGCAAACGTTTATCTATAAAAGAGCAAGCGCAGCCGAGGCGATAGCAGGCGTTAACGGTGATTTGGTCATAACACCGCCGACACTGAAAGAAAGTATTGATTATAGCTTTGAGCAATATCAAGGATCATTAGAGCCATTCTTATTACCTATAGGCTTCATCGGTATATTTGCAGGAAGTGAAGCGCCGGCCGGTTGGCTTGAGTTGAATGGACAAACGTTCGATAAAATAAAAAACCCCAAGCTGGCCAAGATACTGCCATCTGGCAGGGTGCCAGATTATCGCGGGCAATTCGTCCGCGCGTGGGCGCATGGTTCATCTGTCGATCCAGATTCAAACAGGGCTATCGGCTCGCTTCAGGGCGATGCAATTCGAAACATTAAGGGCATGACAGGCGGCGCGGCATACATGCCTAATGCGGGATTGAGTGGACCGTTCTATGAAGTCCGGCCACGCCAAGGAACAGCGTACCAATCTACCAATGACTCATCCAGCCAAAACTTAGGCTTTGATGCCTCGCGGGCGGTTCCGACTGCTACCGAAAACCGACCGACAAACATTGCTGCCATGTACATCATTAAGACCGATCTGGCGGAGTCAGAAGAAGGCGCGGCGGTACCGTCTGCTATTGTTGTCAGTCCTTTGTCCGCATCGATTAACGCCGGTACCACGCAGCAATTTACAGCGATTGTTTTACCTGCGAGTCTGGCCGCTAACTTTCCTGTGTCATGGAGTGTGTCGGATCCGGCGTTGGGCAGTATTTCGAATACGGGCTTATATAACGCGATAGCAGGAAAGAGCGGCGTACAGACGATTATCGCTTCAATATCGACCGGGCTTACATCACTGGCCACGGTGAACCAGTTTATCTATTTAACATCAATCGCGCTGGACGTAATCCCTGACATTACCGTGGGGGATGACTACGAACTTAAGTTAACGTTATCGCCGTCTAACGCGACCGAGTCACTGAATTACTCAACGAGTGATTCACAAATTGCCTCTGTTCAATCCGGCGTTTTATTCGGTACCGGCGCGGGTACCGCGACAATTACCGCAACCGGCTCACTGTCCGGCGTATCTGCATCGAGACAAGTTAAAGTCTTGGCCGCTGAGGTTGTGGACGAATTTTTCAGAATAGAAAATAATTTATCTGAAATTACCGACGCGTCCGAGGCCCGAGAAAACCTTGAGCTGGGTGAGCTGGCAACCAAGGATTCGCTAACGGCTGGCGATGTAGGAGCCGTTCCTATTGCTGATGTAGCGATAGTTGCGGGGACAAATTTAAACAGCATGACGGCACCCGGTGAGCATTTCCAGAACGTAACAAGTAATGCAACTTTGCCGCTGAACTACCCTGTTGCGGTGGCGGGTGTGCTGAAGGTTTACCGAACCGGTGTTGACGAAATCGGGTGTCGTCAGGTTTATATGCCGTACAACTCAACGGCGGAGTATCGACGCTACGCTTACGGCGTTCCACTGGCATTTTCTAACTGGAGCGCGGCGGGTGGTAGTGGGGCATTCGCTGAGGTCGGTAGCTTTGCATTCTGCAAACATCGGGATTCATCAACTCAGCACAACATATCGCCCGGCTCTCAATGGGCTGGTTCAGACTTGAAATACGCGGGAACTATTGTTTCTATCGGTAGCCCGCTGCCACCAGGCACTTGGATCGCTTGTGGCGGTGCCACTAATACTGGCGAAGCAACTGTTTTTCAGCGAATTGCGTAGGATATATCCATGAATTTTATCACTGTTAAAGATCCTGTTTATGCGAACGAAGCCAAAAGCGCCATTAACTGTACTGTGCTTTTTGAAGGGCGCACGGAGCCTGTCCCCTTCACCGCCACGACTGATGATGTGATGTGGCATGGCGTAGAAATTTTCACACGCTGCGCGGCGGGCGAGTTTGGGGCGGTAAAAAAGTACGTGGCACCGAAAGTGGATTATGTCGCCCTGGCTGAACAGCACAGAGCAACATTAATTGCCGAGGCCAGCCAGAAAACGCAGTTTTGGCAAACCCAGTTATTGCTTGGCATGATCACCGATACCGATAAAGCGGCGCTAGTCGCATGGATGGGGTACGTTCAGCAGTTGCAGGCTCTTGATGTATCGAATGCCCCAGATATCGAGTGGCCAGTAGCGCCAGAGTAACAATCAACGCCGGGCTTAATGGCCCGGCCTGTTCATGTATGTAGTGAGTGATTTCGTGTTAACCGGCTTCACAGTTAGTTGCTGTTTTGTCAACCAACACCAAAGCCGACAACAAAATATTCCTGAAAATATTTCGCAGAAGTGCTCAAGACTGAAGCCAATCATCAGCACTTTCCCACGTATCCTGCAAAATCTCCTCGACCGTCTTTTTATCCTCGTTAGCTCCACCAAGAACTGTTAACCCATCGGCACCCGCAAACCTGACTTTCACATCAACCTCGCCAAACTTACGACTGAGGCGATTCGTCAATTCTTCCGTAAGTGCATTGGTG
>NZ_CQAZ01000056.1 GCF_001152565.1 Yersinia pekkanenii
GCGCGATACGTTACACCACACGCCGCGCCCGCCGCCTGATTGTGTTCTATTCTGACGTTGCTCATAGCTCGTTATCTTTTCCAGCAAGCCAGCCTTGACCATTGATTCAAGCGTTCGCCTGGTAGACTCAACATAGTGACTATTATCGAACGCCCCCGTACCGAAAAGCATGTATGCCAAACCGGACACATCGAGGGGAGGTGCGCCAATCTCACCCGTTACCCATTCGAGGTTGCCCGGTTCGTAGTAACTCAATATCTCTTTTTTGCGGCTGGTCATTCTCATGGCGGGATAGCTCCTTAATGTGGGATACATCTATCCTACAATAATAAACTGGTACGGGTAACGGTGAGGGGGTACTCATTACTGACTTGCGAATAAAAACATACAGGTAAGGTAATGGCTGTAGTGACAGCGATAAGCGCAGTGATTACCCGTTGCGTGTTATTGCCTTTGATATGTTGGCGCTGGAGTTAATGCTTTGCCAGTTGGGGCAGACGATTACCGTTAATGGCAGATCTGCGTACTGGAACGGGTATCAGATTACGGTCAGTCGCATTAGCCAATAAGAAGATCGCTCAGGCGGTCTTTTTTGTTTGTGTGCGTTCCGTTGTTTTTGGATTCGTGCGAGGTTCCGTAGATCACGTGGTGGATCACGTAAATGCAAGATGGTTGATTTTATGTCAATATAATATGTTTATAAACAATGGGTTATAAATATTGTTCTAATTTAATGGCGGTAACTGAGCATTTTATTTTAACCATTTGATATTTAATTAATTATTGTTGGGTTCAACATGATTTATACCATTTGTTACCCCCACCGATTACCCCACGGATTGCCGCACAGCGGCGAAAACATGGGAACGAATGGAGGGAGTATAAAGCAATCTACTTCGCGTCAACACCGGCCCGCGCCAATATTTCCGCTGTGCTGGATGCTGCCACAAGTGGCGAACCCGTGGAGATCATCCGGCGTGACGGGTATGCCGGACGCGGGTAGAGCCGAAGCCATTATTCACCGTGTTCAGAATCTAACTAATTGATTTTAAATCTTGCTTTTGGCAGGTGACTTTTCGTCGGTATCCGGCGACTGGACGACAACCCCCTAAGAAATGTAAGGTAATGCCGGTGCGGCTAACGCCATAAGGAACTGGATATGAGCTTCAACCTGCCCAGAATGTATTTATATCACCTAATCTGGCCCCCGAAGAATACGAACGCATAATCAGCCCTCATGCTGCCTGGTCACGTATCTGCCGTGAGTATGAATTTGACGATAGCTACCATGCCAGCCGATCCTCATGCTTTTCGCTTGACGGGGGGCCGCAAAGATTATCGAGGCGTTTAACGCTTCAGTGAAGTGTCGGAATTATCAGCGAACGGGTGGAAAGCCACGGCCAACGAAGTCGCCAATGAAAGTGAGGGCTTCTGTGTCGGCACTGCCGGTGTCGAAAGCATTCGGTCCTATCAAATAGCAAGGCTGCGGGTCGCCTACTCGCTGCGGGTGGTGTGTATAACCAGAACCCGGAAATGTTCGCTGATACCGCTAAACAACGGGGTGGTGATGCGGCAAAAGGGTTTGATCAGGTGCTGAATGAAAACACTGCTGGCGCTATGCCCGTAGCGGGTATTAAAGGGATTGATGTCGCCAGCCATTGATTTTCGCCATAGCAGACCTCATGTTAATCATTCACACGTAATCTATTATCCTCCGCCGGACAGCTTCTGGCGTTGGCATTCAAAACAATAATCAGGACTGCCCTATGACAAATCCGCTATTGACCCCGTTCTCCCTGCCGCCGTTTTCTGCTATTCGCCCTGAAGATATCGTGCCTGCGGTGAAATCCGCGCTGGATGAATGCCGTCAAGCGGTTGAGCGGGTGGTTGCCCAACCGGGGCCTTTTACCTGGGATAATCTGTGTCAGCCACTGGCTGAGTCGGATGATCGTTTGTCACGTATCTGGTCACCGGTCGGGCATTTAAACTCAGTGAAGAATAGCCCGGAACTACGCACGGCTTATGAGCAAAGTCTGCCGCTACTGTCGGAATACGGCACCTGGGTGGGGCAGCACAAGGGGTTGTATCAGGCTTATGTCAGTCTGAAAGAAGGGCCAGGGTTTGCCGCCTTGAGCGCGCCACAACGTAAAGCGGTCGAAAATGCGCTGCGCGATTTCCAGTTATCCGGTATTGGTTTGGAGCCTGAGCAGCAAAAACGTTATGGCGAAATTGTTGCCCGTCTGTCTGAGCTGGGATCGACCTACAGCAATAACGTGCTTGATGCCACCATGGGCTGGAGCAAACTGATTACTGATGTTGAGCAACTGAGCGGGTTGCCGGAAAGTGCCCTGGCCGCCGCCAAAGCCATGGCGGAAGCCAAAGAGCAAGAAGGTTGGTTGCTGACGCTGGATATGCCGAGTTACCTGCCAGTGCTAACCTATGCCGATAACGCACAATTGCGGGAAGAAATGTACCGCGCCTTTGCCACCCGAGCTTCTGACCAGGGGCCGAATGCGGGCAAATGGGATAACAGCGAAATCATGGCTGAAATTCTGACGTTACGTCATGAATTAGCACAATTACTGGGCTTTAACAGCTATGCGGATAAATCGCTGGCGACCAAGATGGCTGAAAGCCCACAGCAAGTGCTAGGCTTCTTAAATGATTTGGCAAAACGCGCCCGCCCGCAGGCTGAAGACGAACTGGCGCAGTTACATGCTTTTGCCGAAAAACATTATGGCGTCAGTGAGTTGGCCGCCTGGGATATCACCTACTACTCCGAGAAGCAAAAGCAGCATCTATTCTCTATCAGCGATGAGCAATTACGGCCTTATTTCCCGGAACAGCGGGTGGTGGAAGGGTTGTTCGAAGTGGTGAAACGCATTTACGGTATTACCGCGAAAGAGCGCCATGATGTGGATACCTGGCATCCGGATGTCCGTTTCTTCGAGCTGTATGATGCCAGTGGTGAACTGCGCGGTAGCTTCTATCTGGACCTGTACGCCCGTGAACATAAACGTGGCGGTGCCTGGATGGATGACTGCGTTGGTAGCCTGCGCCTGGCAAACGGTCAATTGCAAAAACCGGTCGCTTACCTGACCTGTAACTTTAACGGTCCTGTCGGCGGTAAACCGGCGCTATTTACCCATAACGAAGTGACCACTCTGTTCCATGAGTTCGGCCATGGTTTGCATCATATGCTCACCAAAATTGATACTGCCGGTGTATCGGGTATCAATGGGGTGCCATGGGACGCGGTTGAATTGCCAAGTCAGTTTATGGAGAACTGGTGCTGGGAGCCAGAAGCGCTGGCCTTTATTTCGGGCCATTACCAAACCCATGAACCGTTGCCGCAGGAGATGTTGGATAAACTGTTGGCGGCTAAAAACTATCAGGCAGCGCTGTTTATTTTGCGCCAACTGGAGTTCGGGCTGTTCGATTTCCGCATGCATTATGAGTTCGATCCGCTGACCGGTGCGCAGATCTTGCCGATCTTGTATGAAGTGAAAAAACAGGTCGCTGTGGTGCCGTCACCGGCATGGGGCCGTTTCCCACATGCATTTAGCCATATCTTTGCTGGTGGCTATGCGGCAGGTTATTACAGCTACCTGTGGGCGGAAGTTCTCTCTGCCGATGCTTTCTCGCGCTTTGAAGAAGAGGGGATTTTCAATGCCGACACCGGCCAGTCCTTCCTCAACGATATTCTGTCCCGTGGCGGTTCAGAAGAGCCAATGACCCTGTTTAAGCGCTTCCGTGGCCGTGAGCCGCAGTTGGATGCTATGCTGCGTCATTACGGTATTAAGGGCTAGAATGTGTCACAGATAAGTATCTGTCTATTGTCCGAAGCAGGCGCCTCCCCCGGCGCCTTATCTATTCTGGCTGAGCGCTGGGGCTTGGTGTCAGACGAGCAGGCCATTATGGCACTGGTGCTGACACCAGAGCGGCTCGAACTGCGCAAGCGAGATGAGCCGAAGCTCGGCGGTATTTATGTTGATTTCGTTGCCGGTACACTAGCTCATCGCCGTAAATTTGGCGGCGGGCGCGGTGAAGCTGTCGCGAAAGCGGTGGGTATCAAGAAAGGCTATATTCCTCGGGTGGTTGATGCTACAGCGGGCTTGGGGCGGGATGCTTTTGTACTGGCGGCTCTGGGTTGCCATGTGCAAATGCTGGAACGTAACCCGGTAGTGGCTGCATTGCTGGATGATGGCTTGCGCCGAGGATATCAAGATGCTGAAATTGGCCGCTGGTTGCGTGAGCGGTTAACATTATTGCATGCTTCCAGCCTGACAGCGCTGGTTGATATTGAACCACGGCCCGAAGTAGTTTACCTCGATCCGATGTACCCGCATCGTCAAAAAAGTGCCTTGGTGAAAAAGGAAATGCGGGTATTTCAATCGCTGGTAGGTGCTGATGAAGACGCCGATGGTTTATTAGCCCCGGCCCGTGCGTTGGCCACCAAACGGGTGGTGGTCAAGCGGCCGGATTATGCCGAACCGTTGGCGGGTGTGGTCGCTCAGGCGGCGGTGACCACCAAAAGCCACCGTTTCGATCTCTATTTGCCTTAGCGGTATTCCTTTGAATAATAGGCTGTGGCGCTTGGGTGTCCGCAGCCTGTAATGGAAGGTTAGGCGGCCAGTAGTGGGGCGCAAATAAAATCATGGGTGGCCAGTTGATGCTTGCCCACCAGTTTAATGACTATATCTGTCTTATTGGTATCATCAAAATCAATCATTAAATAAGTAAGGTCACTGGTGTCGCTATAAAATTGTGCCACTTGTGTGTGACCATTACGGCGATTGTCTGTCGTGGTGATTGCATCAACCAGTCTAACGTCACCTCCATTCATATATGATAAATCTATTTTATCGTGACCAGATTCAAAGTCATATATTGTATCCGCAGCATTCAGTGTCGAATCATTCCTGTCACGATAACAAAATATATCTTGCCCTTTTCCTCCCCAAAGGTGATCAGCCCCTCCCCCCCCATATAACTGGTCATTACCCTCCCCCCCCGTTAAAGTATTCTTTTCCTGATTACCAAGTAATGTATCATTACCACTGCCGCTAATAGCATTTTCAATTGTCACATTTAGGGCAATTGAGACATTTTCGACTAACCCACCGACATGAGAGAAACTGCCCTGATTAAGATTAATCATTTGATTCTGGTCATAACGGGAAAAATCCAAGGTATCAATGCCACCGGCATCCCACACACAAAATATTAATTTGTCGTTACTGTTGCGCGCAGTGAAATGCTCCCGATCACTATTGGAGTTAAAACCATAAGTGGTATTACCGGTACGGGTGCTAATATTGGCACCATAGCGGTATTGAAGTATTGCAATATCAAGCAGTTGTGGTGTGGATGGGTAGTTATTGTCGTGGTTTGCATCAGAATGTTTAGCTGAAAAATAACTCATTACACTCATTTTGTGCGAGAACGGCGTCAGTTTATTCTTTATTTTTAAGTTATGGGTATGATCTAAACCAAGGGTATGGCCGATTTCATGGGCCAGAACTTTACCACCGTAATTCAGTTTATCAGGCTCTCGATTGTGGCTATGAAAAGTATTAATAAATATTGGGCTACTGAGCTCTTCATGAGGGGAAAAACCATAACCATGATAACTATCATTTTTATCATAATTTAAAAGTTGAACATCTACCGATGTACCATTTTTAACTTCGACAAACTCAATATCAATGATATCAGCGTAAGATTGAAAAATACGCCTTGCCAGCCTTGATTGATTTTTATTAAATTCATAGAGCTTGTATATGTCATGTTTACGATGCATATATTCTATATGATAATCAGACAGCAAGGGCTTTTCAACGCTATAAGTTATTGTTTTTTTATTCCATACTGATCTGACCGGTATCTGTGGTAATAAGTCTGGTTGGAAAACATCGAGCTCACCCGTACTATTATTAATAGTGATATATTTTATGTTAGCTATGCGATTATTAAATTCCTGGATATTTTTCATGACGACTATTCCCTTCGCAATCCGCAATAAGATGTTTTGTGTTAGTTAATGTGAGAGCGAATAATAATGATGAGAACATTATTTAAAAATAAGTTAATTCTTAAAATGTTAATATGAACTTAGAAGTTGATATATTAACTTTTGAATATTGAAATATTGTATTAATAAAGTGGGAACATCCCATATTCTTATCAATATTTATTTCAAAGAATATGGGAATAGGGTGTTACTTACAGCACACCTTGGGCCAGCATCGCGTCTGCTACTTTAACGAAGCCCGCAATGTTCGCGCCGTGTACATAGTGGGTTTGCTTGCCTTCACCACCGTATTCAACACAAGACTGATGAATATCCAGCATAATGTGATGCAAGCGAACATCAACTTTCTCTGACTTCCAGCTCATGCGGGCCGCATTCTGCGCCATTTCCAGACCAGATGTGGCAACACCACCGGCATTGGCGGCTTTGCCCGGTGCGAATAACACACCTGCATCAAGGAACGCATCAGTGGCCTGAATGGTGGTTGGCATATTTGCGCCTTCAGCAACGGCTTTAACCCCATTAGCAATCAACAGACGAGCGGCAGGCAGGTCCAACTCGTTCTGTGTCGCACAAGGCAAGGCGATATCAACCGGTACACTCCATGGTTGCTGGCCCGCTAAATAGACCAGATTACGTTCGCGAGCATACTCTTCGATACTGCCATAACGTTTGTTTTTAATCTCAGCCAGAAGGGCCAGTTTTTCCGGGGTGAAGCCTTCTTCATCAACCACGGTACCGCAGGAGTCAGAGGCGGTAATCACTCGGGCACCCAGTTCCATCGCTTTTTCAATGGTGTATTGCGCGACGTTGCCCGCACCGGAAACAGAGACTCTTCTACCTTCAAAACCTAAACCGTGGCGTTTTAGCATCGCATCGGTGAAATAAACCAAGCCGTAACCGGTGGCTTCTGGTCGAATCAGGCTACCGCCAAAGGACAACCCTTTGCCAGTGAAGACACAGGAGGTATTGTTTGACAGTTTTTTCATCATGCCAGACATGAAGGCCACTTCACGCCCCCCCACGCCAATATCACCTGCGGGAACATCGGTATCCGGGCCAAGATGACGATAAAGCTCAGTCATCAGTGCCTGACAAAAACGCATAACTTCAGCCTGGCTTTTTCCTTTAGGATTAAAATCAGAACCGCCTTTACCGCCGCCCATTGGCAGGGTGGTCAGGGCATTTTTAAAGGTTTGCTCAAAACCGAGGAATTTAAGGATTGATAAGTTGACCGAGGGGTGGAAACGCATCCCGCCCTTATAAGGACCAATCGCTGAGTTAAACTGCACGCGCCAGGCGCGGTTAACCTGAACGTTACCTTGATCATCAGTCCATGCAACGCGGAATTGAATGACACGTTCTGGCTCGACTAAACGTTCCAGTAGGCTTTGCTCACGGTAATGTGGGTTTTGCTCCAGAAAAGGCCAAAGTGAGGTGAAGACTTCACGCACCGCTTGGAGATATTCTGGTTGGTGGGTATCACGCTGTTGTAAAGATTCTAAAAACGACTCCAGAGAAGTTAAACCATTCATCACTAATAATTCCTTGTACCCATTAAGACTCTCGCCCAACAATTTTTCGAACTATTATTATTATCAAAATAGTGAGGAGACGATGTTGTGTGTCTTCGACTATATCACTGGTTTATATTCATACGGCAAGGGATTTTGATAAAAACTTAGCAGGGTGATCAATGAGTCGCTATCTGGAGCGGGGAGATCAATACCATAAAAAACGCCCGCGAAAGGCGGGCGTTAGACGCGATAATGTCGAGCTAATGAACCGCTTAACTGTTTTCGCCATTTTCGTCATCGCGCAATGGCACGATAAGCATATCGACATGTACGGTGTTGATCAGCTGACGTGCTGAAGACATCAGCTTGCTCCAGAAATCCTGATGATGGCCGCATAATACCAAGTCCATATCATATTTCTTAATGGCATCAACCAGTACCTGGCCCAAATCGCCACTGCCACTCAGGGTTTGTTCGATCGGGTAGCCCGCATTCTGTGAAAGCTCAGTTAATGCATTGTGTGTTTCTTCAGAGATGCGCTTTTGCATATCGCCAAGATTAACGTCGATAAGGCCAGTATAGAGATCTGAGTAGTTAACATCGACATGGATCAGGGAAACTTTGGCATTGTACGGCTTGGCCATGGAGACCGCTTTTTCCACCAACACCTTACTTTCCGGAGATAGGTCAACCGCAATCATAATGTGTTTGTAAGCCATAAGTAAACTCCTTCCATAATGTTAATTAATGGGTAAGCAAACATTCAACCTGTTGAACGGGTGCTAACACGCTATCTGTATAGTACCATTATGCCCCCAAACTGAAGTGTTTCACGGTTCACAATGCACTGTTTTGATGATGATCACTAAAATAATCTTATGTCGTTTTGTACCAAGAGGTGATTAGATTCACCCATTCATTGTTTTGTCACGTGGTCAGGCCACTTGAATTTAAAGCAGATCATTATCTTAAGTATAGCGTTGATAAATCATTCTGATGAGTAGAATTTCATATTTGTGATGCAAATATAACTTATCAAGACGGATGGTTGGGCTTATATAATTCAGTTAAAAAGATTAATATTTTAGCAATATTTGTGTGGGTTAAAAGCAGCCTTCAGCAAATAAGGTTTGGTATAAGTGAATGCTATTCGATAATTAACCAATGCCCAAATAGGCTTAATTTAGCAATTATCAGGCTATTTTCCATTTCATTTCCTACACTCTTAAAGGGAGTTCTGCACGTTCGGATACTGTGTCGAGCGAATAACGCGTCGAACCATCGTCAGAAAGCGAACGATAGAGGGTGGTTTTTGAGGCCCTGGGGGTGTTTGTATCAGCTAGAGTGAGCGATGGCGCAAAGGTTCAGGCAACTGGCCCACTGCGTGAGATATCGCTGGGAGGATAATGATGATCAGTACCGTTGCGCTTTTTTGGGCTTTGTGTGTGGTATGTGTGATTAATATGGCACGCTATTATTCATCTCTGCGTGCTTTGCTTGTGGTATTGCGTGGCTGCGACCCGTTGCTGTATCAATATGTTGATGGGGGCGGGTTTTTTACCTCCCACGGTCAGCCGAGCAAGCAAATTAGATTAGTCGGTTACATCTTTGGTCAACGTTATCTTGATCATCATGATCCGGAATTTATCCGCCGCTGCGAGAGATTACGAGGGCAATTTATACTGACCAGCGCGTTATGTGGTTTGGTCGTGGTGAGTTTGATGGGCTTAATATTGTGGTATTAGTATGAATTATTGGCAGAAAAGCATTTAAAAAGGCGACCTGATAAGGCCGCCTTTTTACTGGCAATGATTATTCAGTACCGTTCGGTTTGTCACCGTTGCGCTTTAAGGCGTACGGTGACAGTAATACGTTTTGCTAGCGTTAAATGAACTTCAATGCCAGCCAGTACAGCCCACCGGAAAGAAGAATAGAGATTGGTAAGGTTAATACCCATGCCAACATAATGTTCTTCACCGTCTTACTCTGCACACCACCGCCATCAACCAACATGGTCCCGGCAACAGCGGAAGAGAGCACTTGAGTTGTCGATACGGGCATACCGGTATAACTCGCAATACCGATGGAGACCGCCGCAGTCATCTGGGCAGAAACCCCTTGCGCGTAGGTCATGCCTTTCTTACCGATTTTCTCACCGATGGTAACCGCCACGCGTTTCCAGCCAATCATGGTACCCAAAGAGAGGGCCAGAGCGACGGCAACGATAATCCAGGTTGGTGCATATTCCACAGTGTCCAACAAATCTGTACGCAGATTATTGAGGAAACGGCGATCTTCAGCACTGGTTTCTGGCAGCTTGGCAACAATCCCTGCGGTTTCGGCAACACACATCAACAAACGACGCATATGGCTGCGTTGATCAACCGTCAGGTCGTCATAGCTTTGTAGATTAGCCAGTAGTGCCTGCGTCTGATCAATGGTTACCATGGCGCGTGAGCTATCACAGTGGAACTGTGCCGGTGTATTCGGCAATGTTTCCGGTGCCGGTACCCGCGGCTTCAGCGCGACGGCATGAGGTAATACCTCAACATGTTGCTGATAATATTGTTGCAGATGAGTGACTGCATCGCGGGTGCGGGCAATATCATAACCGGTTGCATTCATATTCACGACAAACCCGGCGGGTGCCACGCCGATTAATACCAGCATGATCAAGCCAATCCCTTTCTGACCATCGTTAGCGCCATGAGAGAAACTCACGCCGATAGCCGATATGATCAGTGCAGTACGGGTCCAGAATGGCGGTTTACGTTTACCGTCTTTCTTTTCTCGTTCCGCGGGTGTCAGGTGAATACGTTGCTGCTTCTTGGTTCCGTTCCAGTAACGACGTAACAGGAACACCATCAAGCCGGCAATAACCAGACCCACAATTGGGGACAAGATTAATGACAGGAAGATTTGAATCATCTTAGGAACGTTCAGTGCATCTACAACCGATGTACTGGTCATTAATGCATTGGTTAAACCAATACCGATGATCGCACCAATAAGCGTATGAGAACTGGATGCTGGGATACCAAAAAACCAGGTGCCCAAATTCCAGATAATCGCCGCCAGTAGCATAGAGAAGACCATGGCCAACCCATGTGCCGAACTGACGTTTAACAGCAGATCAGTAGGCAATAGATGAACAATGGCATAAGCCACGCTCAAACCGCCCAGCATCACGCCGAGGAAATTAAACACCCCTGCCATCACAACAGCAACCTGTGAACGCATGGCTCGGGTATAGATTACGGTCGCGACCGCATTGGCTGTATCATGAAAACCATTAATGGCTTCGTAAAACAGCACGAACAACAAAGCAAGGACTAACATTAGGCCGGTATGGAAATCCAGGCCAGCGAAAAGATGCAGCATAAGCGTTACGCCAGTTTGTGGACATGAACGCGGCGCATTATCAGTGACAATGGGGGGTGGGGAAAAGGAAAATATGACCTTTTTTTGACATGACCGCAGGTGAATTCGTCATTTTTAACAATATATGCATTTTATATCAGCAGGTTACTTGGTTTTACCGTATGAGACATTTTCTTACTATGGCTTACTTCCGATGAGAGACTTACAATCCTCCGCCGCTCATTTGTCGGTTGAATGCGCTAAATAATATAATAATCAGCCAAAAGCGAGCAATTTTGCAGCGATGATGATTTTACCCAGTGAGGCCAGTGTGGAACAGTTTGATGTGGTAGTGATAGGTGCAGGTGCTGCGGGGCTATTTTGTGCCGCTCAGGCTGGGCAGGCAGGGTGTCGGGTATTATTGGTCGATAACGGCAAAAAAGCCGGGCGCAAAATATTGATGTCCGGTGGTGGTCGCTGTAATTTTACCAATATCTATGCAGAACCTGCCGCTTATCTGTCACAGAACCCCCATTTCTGTAAATCGGCCTTGGCGCGCTATACCCAATGGAATTTCATTGAGCTGATGAATCGTTATGGTATCGCCTGGCATGAGAAGACGCTGGGGCAACTGTTCTGCGATGACTCAGCCCAGCAGGTGGTTGAGCTATTGCTGAAAGAGTGCGAACTGGGGCAAGTCACGATTCGGCTGCGCAGTGATGTTCTGTCGGTTGAAAAAAACGACATCAATTTTATATTGCAAATTAATGATATTAAAGTGAGTGCTCACTCACTTGTGGTGGCCACTGGTGGGTTATCTATGCCCGGTCTTGGCGCTTCGCCGTTCGGCTATAAGCTGGCAGAACAGTTTGGTTTGAAAGTGTTGCCAACCCGTGCGGCATTGGTGCCTTTCACCTTGCATAAGCCGTTACTGGAACAGTTGCAAACACTCTCCGGTGTTTCAGTTCCGGCAGTGGTCACGGCAGAGAATGGCGTCAGCTTTCGCGAGAGTATTTTATTTACCCATCGTGGGCTTTCTGGCCCCGCGATTTTACAACTTTCAAGCTATTGGCAGGCTGGTGAGTATGTGAGCATTAACTTACTTCCTGATACCGATTTAGACGCTTTCCTGCACAGTGAGCGGCAAGCGCACCCTAACCAGACGCTGAAAAATACGCTGGCGCAACTGTTGCCCAAGCGGCTGGTGGAGTGCCTTCAGACATTAGAACAATTGCCGGATGTTACCCTGAAGCAATTAAATGCTCCACAGCAGTCTGCGCGGGTGACAAACCTTCAGCAATGGCGAGTGCAGCCAAATGGCACGGAAGGCTACCGTACTGCCGAGGTCACCCTTGGTGGCGTAGATACTCAGGAGCTTTCTTCCAAGACGATGGCGGCCCATAAAGTGCCGGGATTATACTTTATTGGTGAAGTGGTTGATGTCTCTGGCTGGTTAGGTGGCTATAACTTCCAATGGGCATGGAGTTCTGCCTGGGCGTGCGCGCAGGCGTTGGCGGCTGTGCAGCAAAAATAAAGTTAAATTCGTGTCAGCAGTAATACCAAACGTAGCAACCTGCTTGCGGCGTGCCCGTGGGTTGGTTTCAACGGTAAGCAGCCCGATGATCTTCTTGTCAATACATGCCATCAGGTTATGCATCCCTGCCGGAATATCTTTAATCTTTTTGGCCCACTTCTCTTGCGAAGATAGGGGAAGTTGTAACGTATCTCGATAAACCGATGGATGAGCAAATAACGGCTGTAAGGCTTGATAGTCTGGGGGTCCACCTGGCGTATCTACACATTGTTCATAAACATACCCTTACTCTTACTGTTTGAATAACCGGATAAAACATCATTTTTTTACCTAATTCAATAATATGGTAAATGGTTAAAAAAAACACTTTACAAGTGAGAGTGATAATGATTATCATTGCCGTGCTTTCAGGTGAGGCCATCAGAGTTTAGGTGTTCACATTACGAAGGCACGACATTGCTCACATTGCTTCCAGTGTTTACTTAGCCAGCCGGGTGCTGGCTTTTTTTTTACCTGTTTTTAGCAAGTTGATCGGTGAATCACTGGTCCAAAGGCCGTGATACCTCAAGTCACTGCAACGTCTCCGCTCTCTAATGACTTCAAATTCAAATCATTTTTCTTTCAATTAATCAATCTATCGAATTTTTTGAACAGAGGCGTGAGTTTTTTACGCTTTCATATTCCCCAGCGACATCTAGACTAGAGAAAACGTTGAGGAGAACTGAACATGATCTATTTACGCCAAGCAGAAGAACGCGGCCATGCTAATCACGGTTGGTTGGATAGCTGGCATACCTTCTCATTCGCCGATTATCACGATCCAGAATTTATGGGTTTTTCCGCGCTGAGAGTGATTAACGAAGATGTGATCGATGCGGGCCAGGGTTTTGGGACTCACCCGCATAAGGATATGGAAATCCTGACTTATGTGCTGTCCGGTACTGTCGAACACCAAGACAGCATGGGTAACAAAGAGCAGATCCATGCGGGTGAGTTCCAAATTATGAGTGCCGGTACCGGTATTCGCCATTCAGAATATAATGGCCGTGACGATCAACCACTGCACCTGTACCAGATTTGGATTATCCCGAATAAAACAGGTTTAGAACCGCGTTACGAGCAGCAGATGTTTGATCTCCCGCAAGGGCGGCAGTTGGTTTTATCACCGGATGGCCGTGAGGGGTCGCTGAAAGTGTTCCAGGACATGACGTTATGGCGCTGGGCACTGAAACGTGAAGAGCAGTCTATTTATCAGATTCAGGCCGAGCGCCGCATTTGGATACAGGTCGTGCGCGGTAAAGTTTCTATCAATGGTCACCGCGCCGGTACCAGTGATGCATTCGCTATATGGGATGAGACTGCGCTTTCTATTCATGCCGATGAAGACAGCGAAATCTTGTTGTTTGATTTACCGCCGGTTTAACGTCGTAAAAGAGGGTATGCGCATCGCGTCATACCCTTTTCTTTGCTAGAATAGCATCCCATTTACTCTGCCTCAGTTCATTGATAATGAAGAAAAAAAGGCCAGTGCTCCAAGATGTCGCTGATATGGTCGGGGTCACTAAAATGACCGTTAGCCGCTATTTGCGCAGTCCAGAACAGGTTTCTGTGATTTTGCGGGGGAAAATTGCGCTGGCACTCGATGAACTGGGCTATATTCCCAACCGCGCTCCCGATATTCTTTCTAACGCCACCAGCCATGCGATTGGCGTATTGCTGCCGTCATTAACCAACCAGGTTTTTGCCGAGGTTTTGCGCGGTATTGAGAGTGTAACGGATGCGCATGGTTATCAGACCATGCTGGCGCACTATGGCTACCAGAAAGAGCGTGAAGAGCAGCGGTTAACTTCATTACTTTCCTACAATATCGATGGTCTGATCCTCTCCGAACGTCACCATACTGCCCGTACGTTGAAGATGATTGAGGTTGCGGGCATTCCTGTTATTGAGCTGATGGATTGCTCTTCGCCGTGTATTGATTTGGCCGTGGGTTTTAACAACTTTGAAGCCGCAAGGCAGATGACACAGCAAATTATCGCTAAAGGGCACCGGTATGTGGTGTATTTTGGTGCCCGTCAGGATGAGCGAACGGTTATTAAGCAGCAAGGTTACGAGCAGGCGATGCGTGAATCTGGTCTGGAACCCATGAGTGTGATGACCAGTCGTTCTTCATCTTATTCCGCTGGGGCAGAGCTGTTACGTGAAGCCCAGGCGAATTATCCGCAGGTTGATAGTATTTTCTGTACCAATGATGACCTGGCAATTGGCGCGGTATTTGAGTGCCAACGTCAGGGGTTATCTATCCCACATGATATGGCGATAGCGGGCTTTCATGGTCACGATATTGGTCAGTCGATGGTGCCGCAACTGGCCAGCGTACTGACTCCACGCGAAAGGATGGGGCAAATTGGTGCAGAACGCTTGCTGGCAAGGCTGCGCGGAGAGGCGGTAACCCCTAAGATGGTTGATGTCGGTTTCACCATCCTCCCCGGCGGCAGCATTTAACGCATTATTACGGTTATATCATCTTGCTGCTATATCACCATTACTGCTATATCACCATTGCTGCTATATCACCATTGCTAACAACAGGCAGCCGACTAAGCCACAGACTGAAATAATGGTTTCCAGCACTGACCATGACTTAAAGGTTTCCACTATCGTCAGGTTGAAGTACTCCTTGAATAGCCAAAATCCTGGGTCATTGACGTGAGAAAAAATCACACTGCCGGAACCGACGGCAATCACCATCAACTCAGGACTGGCACCGGTGGTGGCGATTAAAGGAGCCACAATACCGCCAGCGGTAATTGCGGCAACTGTTGCCGAACCCAGTGCAATACGCAGTACGGCTGCAATTGACCATGCCATCAGAATCGGTGATAGGCCGCTACTATTCATCATGCTGGCAATGTAATGATCAACACCGCTGTCGACTAAAACCTGTTTGAACGCCCCGCCACCACCGATAACCAACAGCATCATGGCGATGATTTTGATGGAGTCGGTTACGGTATCCATCACCGATTCCATTGAACGGCCACGGTTTAAGCCAAAGGTGAAAATCGCGATCAGTACGGCGATCAGCGTGGCTATCACCGGGTCGCCAAAGAACTCCACATAAGAGAGTATGGGGTGGCCTTTGGGCAAGATCATCTCTGCCACCGCCCGCAGTGCCATCAAAATGACCGGAACCAGCGCCGTGCTGACACTGACACCAAAGCTTGGCATCTCTTCGTCAGTGAAGGTTTTCGGGTTATACAACCCTTCAGGCACCGGTTTATCAATCCCTTTCAGGAAACGAGCGAATACCGGGCCGGCCAGAATAACCGTTGGGATTGCCAGCAATGTTCCGTACAGCAGGGTCTTACCCATATCGGCGTGGAAAATGGTCGCAATAGCGGTTGGGCCGGGGTGAGGAGGCAAGAAGCCGTGGGTCACAGACAGCGCCGCGGCCATTGGCACACCGACATACAGCAATGGGATACGGGCTGAGGCTGCAATACTGAATACCAGCGGCAGCAACAGGACGAAGCCGACCTCATAGAACAGGGCAAAACCGACGGTGAAACCCGTCAGTAACACCGCCCACTGAATGTGTTTTTTGCCAAATTTATCAATCAGAGTAGTAGCAATCCGTTGAGCGCCACCACAGTCTGCCAGTAATTTGCCGAGCATAGCACCGAAGCCCATGATCAGCGCCAGGCTACCCAGCGTTCCGCCAACCCCAGCCTTGATTGAACCGACGACTTTATCGACTGGCATCCCTTGCATGATACCGACCGCCAGCGCGACCAGTATCAGGGAGATAAATCCGTTGAGTTTGAAACGGATCATCAGTAACAGCAGCATGGCAACGCCAACCGCGACAATGACTAATGGCATAGTATTTCTCCAATAACTTTGGGTGTTTTGTTACGGTTTGCGGTCAGCTTCTTTTTATCGTCAGTCGGGTAGGAAGGTGGCCTTTGTGATAAAAATCACATCTTCATTTGTTACCGGTATCATGATACCGGTAACATGGTAAAATACGGAACCGTAGAACCGGTAGAATTTCCATTCTGAGATAGAGATCAACATTATGGCAGGACATAGCATTATCGTGATGGGTGTATCGGGCAGCGGTAAAACCACAGTGGGTGAAGCTGTGGCCCGCCGAATTCATGCCAAGTTTATTGACGGTGATGATCTGCATCCCCGCGCCAATATTCAGAAAATGGGCAGTGGGCATCCGCTGAATGATGAAGATCGTATGCCGTGGTTAGAACGCCTGAGCGATGCGGCCTACAGCCTGAATCATAAAAATGAGACCGGTATTATTGTCTGTTCGGCACTGAAACGCCGCTATCGTGACCGCCTGCGGGAAGGCAATCAGGGCATGGTATTTTTATATCTGAAAGGCAGTTTTGACGTCATCATGAAGCGGCTGAAAGCGCGATCTGGCCATTTTATGCCCACTGATTTGCTAAAAAGCCAGTTTGAAGCACTGGAAGAGCCGGGGCCAGAAGAGCCAGATGTTATCTGTATCGATATTGATGCGGATATCGATGAAGTGGTACAGCGCTGTGTATTGGCGTTGGCAGAACGCCCCTAACCCCCTCATACCCAAAGCCAAAGAGGGCTGCGGCTCCTCTTTGGTGTGAAATCTGAGCGTCATTTTATTTCGTTAGGTACGCCCGCACGCCATCCAAAAACATCTGCGTTGATAGCATCACTAAAATTAACCCCATCAGCCGTTCCAGCGCACTGACACCTTTATTGCCCAGCAGACGCAGGAACAGATTCGACATCAGCAAAATCGCCGCAGACAACCCCCAGGCAATCATCAACGCCAGCACTAAATGGCTAATTTGATTAGGATATTGATGCGACAGTAGCATCAGCGTTGCCAGAATCGACGGGCCTGCCACTAAGGGAATGGCCAGTGGTACTAAGAATGGCTCTTCCCCCGCCGATAGCCCGGTCACATTGCTTTCGGGAGAGGGGAAAATCATCTTAATGGCGATTAAAAATAGAATAATACCGCCTGATATCGACACGGTTTCAGTTCGTAAATTCAGAAACGCCAGGATTTTTTCGCCGGCGAACAGGAAAATCAGCATCAATATCAGTGCAATCAGCAATTCACGGATCAACACTACCCGCCGACGTTTAGGTTCCAGATGCTTGAGTACCGACATAAATATCGGTAGATTTCCCAGCGGATCCATAATCAAAAACAGCAACACAGTTGCCGCAATCATCTCTGTCATTATTACCTCAAAATAGCTGGCGTTTCCGGCCAGTCAAAGTCACATATTAGGAAGATTGCTTTGAATCATTCTGGTATCGAATAATTTCACTTGCCACTTTGTTCATATTTCGTAAGGTGGTATGAGGTCTATCTTAGTCAGTCTGGCTTACTCTATACAACGTGTAGATGACAAGTCAGCAATCCATTAATCGGTGTCACCTTCCAAGGCAGGACAGTAAACATGAAAAACGTTGGTTTTATCGGCTGGCGCGGTATGGTCGGCTCAGTGCTCATGCAACGCATGATCGAAGAACGCGACTTTGACGGCATCCATCCGGTCTTTTTCTCCACCTCGCAACACGGCCAAGCCGCGCCGACATTTACCGGCCAGCAAGGTACGTTGCAAGATGCTTATGATATTGATGCATTGAGTGCATTGGATATTATCATCACCTGCCAGGGGGGAGATTATACCAACGAAGTTTATCCAAAGCTGCGTAAAGCGGGCTGGCAAGGTTATTGGATTGACGCCGCTTCTTCTCTGCGTATGCAAGATGATGCGATTATTATTCTGGACCCGGTGAACCACGATGTTATTCAGCAGGGGCTGAATAAAGGTATCAAAACCTTTGCTGGTGGTAACTGTACCGTCAGCTTGATGCTGATGTCACTGGGTGGTTTGTTTGCTAATGATTTGGTGGAGTGGGCATCTGTTGCCACCTATCAGGCTGCTTCCGGTGGCGGCGCGCGTCATATGCGTGAATTGCTGACCCAAATGGGCATGTTGCATGCTGATGTGGCAAAAGAGTTGCAAGACCCCGCCTCGGCTATTCTGGATATCGAACGTAAAGTGACCGCAGCCACCCGCAGCGGCAAATTACCGACCGATAACTTTGGCGTACCGCTGGCAGGCAGCTTGATCCCATGGATCGATAAAGCACTGGATAACGGCCAGAGTCGCGAAGAGTGGAAAGGCCAGGCCGAGACTAACAAAATTCTGAATACCGGCAGCGTGATCCCAGTTGATGGCCTGTGTGTTCGTGTCGGCGCACTGCGCTGCCATAGTCAGGCCTTCACATTAAAGCTGAAAAAAGACGTACCATTGCCGGAAATCGAGCAATTGCTGGCAACTCATAATGACTGGGTTCGTGTTATCCCGAATGACCGCGAGCTGAGCATGCGTGAACTCACCCCAGCTGCGGTAACCGGCACATTGAACACGCCAGTGGGCCGCCTGCGTAAACTGAATATGGGGCCGGAATATCTCTCGGCCTTTACCGTGGGTGACCAGTTGTTATGGGGGGCGGCAGAGCCATTGCGCCGTATGCTACGGATTTTTCTGTAGACTATTTTTTAGCGCCGCATAGCGTGTCATGTCGTCGTAGAAAACCAGTAAGCCCGCCAGCGTGCGGGCTTTGTTTGTC
Source organism: Yersinia pekkanenii (assembly GCF_001152565.1). GTDB lineage: Bacteria > Pseudomonadota > Gammaproteobacteria > Enterobacterales > Enterobacteriaceae > Yersinia > Yersinia pekkanenii. The sequence goes on from NZ_CQAZ01000056.1 coordinate 19,103, forward strand.
GTATGTTGCCGCATATACTTCTACCTAATCGCAAGGTTACGGTGTACCCAGTAGTGTCCTCAGAGGTAGTTTGGGTATACCTCAAAGGGTACACCCCTGTTTCGGTGTGTAGGGGATCAGGTGGCAAAGTTAACAGATATGCAAATACGGGCATGGGTTAGAGCGGGAGAACGATTTGACGGCCGTTCAGATGGTAACGGGCTTTACTTACGCTGCCGGTGGCTCTGTCTAGGGTTCAGCGCCTTCTTGCTGATATGCCGCATTTTACCATTCATGACTTCCGCCGTACCGCCCGCACCCATTTAGCGGCGCTGGGTGTTTCCTGTCGTTGCTGAACGCTGTCTGAATCACCGTATACAAGGCGTCGAAGGTATTTATAACCGTCACCAGTATTTTGATGAACGCCGGGCAGGGATAACGCTGTGGGCTGATTTGCTGGTGGCTTTGGAGCGTGGCGAAGATTACAACGTGGTATCGATAGCACAAAGGAAGTAAATCTACGCGCTCACATACGAGGTTAAATATAGTTGTTTCAGTTGTTTCAGTTGTTTCAGTTTTTTTTCTGTTTCATTAACTAATATATATGTAAATCAATCGATTACTTGAAACAACTACCGAAACAACTTTTTAATAGGTTGTTTCACCTTCATGGCTCTGTAATTGTGAGTGAGAATTGGTTTAACAAATTGATTTATAAGGTAAATATGTTTTTATTTTCAGAGTGGTTCTGCGTTTATACCTCCCCACTGCCCGGCATAACAACAGAAATGTAATGATGTTTGTATCGGCCTAACGCTCACCCTCGATGTTGTCAATGGTGTGTTTTACAGTGTACAGGCGAGATAGAAGGCTTTTGGTCGCATTTTAAAACGGGCATGATGGACCGATCATTGACTATTCCATTGAAATATATTTTCTCAACGGATGAGGGTGTTATGAGTGATGGTTTAGTTGTTGCGATGTCTCCTGTTCAGTTAGCTGCTGTACTTTCTGATAAGACGATTACGGAAGGTGAGACATTCGGTAATCGAATGTGGGGTAGCCTGGAGTTTGTTTTAGGTGCTGTTGAAATGGTGGGGCGGCCGCGCTTTGCGTTGCACCGGAACCAACCGGGTTAACTAAAGCCGGGTGTGTGGTCGTCGGCGCTCATAGCATGGATGCGGTAAAAACTGCGGCTAACAAAGTGATTACAGGGATGAATACCAGTACCGCTTACCCCACGTTTTAGAGACGGTACAATGAAGATAATGGGTAATTTTTCGGCACTAGAGCACCTGATACAAATTTATTTTGGACAGGATTATTATGAAATTACAGGGGCTACAACAATTGCGGGTGTTATGGCTTTTTATCTTCAAGACAACCCGCCTTCGCAGATTGAGACGCTGATTTCAGACATAGTTGAATTTACAGCCGCGTATACCAATACACTTGATGATGAGCTTAACACGCGCTGGGGTGATGATTTTTCGCCAGAACTGTGGGGAACGACGCCTCAAGGTTTTTTGCATGATGTGCAGAATCTTGCCTTACAGCATCAAGGCTGACACTGAATGAAAGCCATCCATCTTGGAACTCTGGTTCGTGTTTTTTTCGGGCAAGATTATGATTTATTTGGCGAAGGTGTAGATGAGATACTTGCCTCTTACAGGAATACAGAAAACCAGCAAACAATCCAAAAAACGATTGATGAAGCTAATATGCTGTTAACAGCGTATCCGGAAGAAAAAGAATTAGAACTTGAATTTGCAGACCTTGCGGAGGGGGAGTTTTCTCCCGCTTCATGGGGGTATAACGCCCAATCTTTTCTTGAAAAAATTATCGTTACTCTGAGTAAATAGCACCTGTAATATTCATAGTTAAATGTAGCGACTCGCTATTTACTAATAAGCTGACGGAATACAAATGAGGGTATCTCGATGGAGAGAAAAGCGGCAATGCTTTACTGCCTGCCTCTCCCTTGCCCGTGGAACATGCAAAGAAAAACCCGCTTTCGACGAGCAGGTTTATATGTAACTCACTGATTCTTCCACAAACCTCAATTTGAGTAAGCCGGATAACTACCTGATTTTGTTAATCCTCCACCCTTGGATGCTCAACCCACCACCAGCTTATTACTTAAATTGCAGTAGTCAAAACCAGACAGCAGAAAAATAGGTGTTTTCATCTGCCCGGTGGCTTTCAGTACCAGATCCATATCCAGCCTAACGCCCAGCATAACCATACATCAGCCGGTGAAGTTCTCTCCCGCGGCCAGCAGACTACGAACGCGCATACGGTTGATATCCAGCACATTGGCCACATCGCGTTTGTCATACATGAAATGTTGAGAATTGTTGAGGCTGAGTAGAAGGGGAAAAGTGATAATCCAAATTACACCAGCGGTAGAAGTCGAGAATAAAAATATCCAATCAGGAGAGCACTTTGTTTTAGCTTGTACCCAAAATAAAACAACATTACTAACAATACCGTATTTAAAGGACTGGTAGGCATCAATCAGTATTCTGCTGTAACGGGTTATTGAGTAATAACGGATAGCGAGGAATAAATATAAAGCCCTGACCTTATGGTCGGGGCTTTATATTTATTAACTGTTTCTATTTTAATAGGGTTCCGTCGTATTAATAGAGCGAAGTCAGCGCAGCAGCTTTTTCCGATCCTACTCAGTTAATGCAATAGAACCGATAATCTTACTGATTGGCCTGCGTTAATGTGACACAACCCTAATTGCATCCCCCCAATTGGGGGGATGCATTATTACATTACGCTCTGTGGCTATTCCCGCCGTTGCCGTTACCTCCGTTACCATTACCGCCGTTGCCACCGTTGCCACCATTCCCGCCGTTGCCGTTACCACCGTTACTATTCCCGCCGTTGCCACCGTTGCCGCCGTTACCGTTACCGCCGTTATGATTACCGCCATTCCCACCATTGCCATTACCATTCCCGCCGTTATGATTGCCTCCACGACCAATCAACACCATATCCGGGGATGCCATAGTACTTTGTGTGTAACTTACCTCTTTCATCAATTTCGGGGCTTCAACTGTAGCCGCTGATGAATAAAAGGAGCACATAGACAGTAATGACGTTGCCGTTAACATAATTACATTAATCTTTTTCATAGGAAAATCCTTTATACAGAGTTTGAGATAATAGAGTTTTAGAACTTAACATGGATATACCTCTCGGCTAATCCACGTATGAAATATAGCGGATATATAAAAAAATAAAACATAAAAATTAAAATAATAAAAATATTTTAATT
>NZ_CQAZ01000057.1 GCF_001152565.1 Yersinia pekkanenii
GTAAGATATAAAACAACACTTCCCACTCTCTTTTGGTGAATAGCGCTGACGGTGGAGTAAATACAAGTGATGTCGGGACTTTTATCTTATTTAAATGAGTTAATATTATGTTTTGTACTGGTCTGGCATGAAAAATAACCCCTTGGGATATACCGTTTTCATCTATTAATGGATATTTATCGCAAAAATAAGGCGTAAAGTAGGAAAGTCCATCAAGTAAATGTATTTCAATCGATGTAATACGATCCTGTGACAATTCAACCTGACGATCTTGTGCTTGAAATTCAGCCTGAAAATCTGATATTGATGTAGGAAGCTCGCCATCTAAACGTCCTTCAAAATTATAATCATTAGATAAATCTAATAATTTACGATGCCTAGGATTTGCATAAATAAACCTTGATTGATTATCTTTAACCCCCCAGGGTTCTGAACTTTTCTCCCAAAAACGTATTAATACTTCCAGTGAGTTAAGTAGTGTTTTTTCCATTATCGTTTTCCTCTTAATTGTTATCTCTCTCTATCCTGCAAGTGGGAAGGAACCCGAGTATTCAAAGAAGCTTTGCGGGACATAATTATTTATCTTTTTCTCATAACAATATTCTATAACCTGTTTTTTACTGGTTACGCCGGCTTTTCTATAAATGCTTTGGGTTATATTACAGACTGACCTGGGTGATAAATGGAGTTTGTTAGCAATCTCATTGCTTGAGAAGGCATGTAAAATATAAAATAACACCTCCCACTCTCTTTTTGAGAATGACTCTGATGGTGGGGTAAAGATAAGTGATGTCGGGACTTTTATTTTATTTAAGTGGGTCAATATCATATCTTCCACTGGTCTGGCGTGAAAAATAAGACCTTGTGAAATTCCACTCTCATCTATTAATGGATATTTATCGCAAAAGTAAGGCTGAAAGTAGGATTGTCGTTCAAATGCATGTATTTCAATCGTTGTCGCGCGTTCTCGCGATAATATTGCCTGACGGTCATGCTCCTGAAATTCAGCCTGAAATTCTGCTGTGGGAGCAGGAAGCTCACCATCCAACCGCCCTTCCACACTAAATTTATCCGGTAAGCCTAATAACTTACCAAACCTGTCGTTTGCATAAATGAATACTGATTTATTATCCTTTACCCCCCAAGCCTCTGAACTATTTTCCCAAAATTGGATTAACATTTTAAGTGAATTTAATAGTGTGTTCTCCATTATGGATTTCCTCCTAAGTTTAATTTTTCCTTACTCTTCTAATAATTAGACGACCTCGATAATCGATGAATCGGCTGGGCCATATCTCTTGAGGAGAAACACCTATAGCGTCTGCAATAATCACTTCACCCTTTGGCCACGGGCGTGTCAGTGCATTAGATAATGTACTTGGAGATAGCCCATTCTCTCGTGATAATGCTGAAAGAGAACCTTTTTCTTTCCGAATAGCCGCTAAAATATCTTGTTTATGCCAATCTTTATTCATTTTTTATTTACTCCGATAATTTATAATACTAAAGAAATATAGTCACCTTATTATATTCATGTCGCATCGATAGGAATATAGCTTACTCACCGCGAGTAATTTAATAACACCCAGCGTTTGCTAATTAATGGGGCTTTATAAGTTACAGGAATTATTGAGTTATTAAATAACGACTAGCACCTCTCGTCCAGTGCATTAGTTACTCTATTTACTAAAAAGGATTATTGAAATATAAGCATATCGGTATTTAACAGTAAACATGCTATAGATATTTCAGTGATAAAGTCTTTATTACAGAAATATTTAAGAAAGAGGATTTATAAATAGGTACTATTTTAACTACAAATATTATTACAGGTGCTTTAGAAAATATTTATATAGAAACATTTCCCAAAGACTCTGTGTTTTTTATTTATTCTAATACGACACAACCGCTCATCTGTTATCAGTTGAACGGGCGGCGGAAAAATGAGAATTAGTTAACCCCATCATCCCCGGATGCAACGGGTAGAACCATATAAGTCCCTGAAAATACAGCACCAACGTGTTCATCACCGAATAACTTCACATCTAACTGCACTCTGGCGCGGCGACCACAGGCCAATCTATCCAGATCGCCACTCAAGGAGCTAAGTTCAGCTACAGCTCTGGGCCGGCCGGTCACTGGGGCACTGTAACGGATATGGGCATCAGCGAGAATAATGGTGCCACCTAAATGACGTTCACGCAGTAACAACCAAATCAACCCCCAGCCCGTCAGGGTAGCTAAGGAGAAAAGGCTGCCCGCGAATAAGGTATGGTGAGGGTTCTGATTACCCGCCTCCGGCATGGTGGTGACAAAACGCTGGCCGGTATATTGACTGATGCGCACCCCCATTTTTTCACTAAGCGGAATATGGTCGTACCAGGCTTGCTGCAACTGACCGCACCAATCAGGGCGATGTAGAATGTCATCCATGGTTACAACTGGTTTTATCATTAAGAAGTGGCGCACTGGCGTCGTTTGTGGGGCGGTTATCTCCCCCTGACTAACAAAACCCAGCTTGGCAAAGAAATCGACTGCATCTTCACGGGCGCTACACACCACCCGCTTCACCCCTTCCTGACGCGCTACCGACTCCAAGGTCATTGCCACCAGCGTCCCCAGACCTTTAGCACGTACAGATGGATCTACGGCCAGAAAGCGAATAGCGGCCTCATTATCAGCATTGATATACAAACGACCAATGGCGACAGGGTTGCCCTGCTCATCTACAACCATTTGATGATGTGCCATTGCGTCATAGGCATCTTTCTCTGAACCAACGGGTTGGTGCAACGGCTTGCGTAACATTTCCCAACGGAATTGATAATAATCTTTGAGTTCTTGTTCTGTTGTGGGCACACGCAAGTGATACATAGGAGTATTCTCTTTTTAAAGTTATCAATAAAATCTATGCCATAACCCTCAGACCCTGCCATAAGCCCAGGCGATATGCTGCCTCTAGACTTGCAACCAGAAAGTCACCGGACCGTCGTTTACCAGGCTGACTTTCATATCTGTTGCAAATAATCCCGTTTCAGTTTTTACACCAAGCTCACGACATTGGGCAACAAAATACTGATAAAGCCGGTCGGCTTCTGCGGGAACTGCACCACGGGAAAAACTCGGTCTCATGCCTTTTTGCGTATCGGCAACCAACGTAAATTGAGAAACCACCAGCACACTGCCCCCAGCCTGCTGGACATTAAGGTTCATTTTGTCGTTCTCATCGCCAAAAATTCGATATCCCAGAACCTTTTCACATAAACGCCGTGCTTTTTGCTCGGTATCCTCTTGCTCAACACCGAGTAATATTAATAATCCGGGGCCAATCTCACCCACGATATGCCCATCGACCACGACATTGGCGCTGAGCACCCGTTGAATTAACGCAATCATAATGCCTTACATCTCCTTACTCTGGCTTTCCTCAATACTCACCTTATCGCGCTGAGCACGATATTCCCCTAGGGTTACGGTGATTTCCGCCCCCAGCAACACAATGCACCAGCTCCAGTAAACCCAGAGGAATAAAATGGGGATAACGGCCAGTACCCCATAAATCAACTGATAAGATGGAAACAGCGTGATATACATCGTGAATCCTTTCTTACCCAATTCGAAAAGCAATGCAGCAACCAGTGCGCCAATCAATGCATCTCGGGCTGGCACCCGCTCGGTCGGCACCACGCTGTACAATAACCAAAAAGAAACCCAGGAGATCAATAACGGAAACAACCGTAATGTTTCATCGATTATGCTGTCCACTCGGGCATTTGCCAGCCATTGTAGTGACAGCAGATATGAGCTGATGACCATACTGGCCCCCACCAGAATTGGCCCTAGCGTGAGTACCATCCAATAAACGGCAAATGAAAACACCAATGAGCGCTGAGTTTTGCTACGCCAAATAATGTTGAGCACACTGTCCACTGAGTAGATCAGCAGTAATGCGGTAACAATCAAGCCACAGGTGCCCACCACCGTCATGCGATTAGAGTTCGCGACAAACTGCTCAAGATAATTTTGGATAATATCGCCGGTAGCAGGCATAAAATTGGCAAATATAAAGGCTTTCAATTTTATGCTGATATCGGCAAACATCGGAAAAGCGGCGAATAGCGCAAAAATTACCGTGATCAATGGCACCAGAGAAAGCAAAGATACATAGGCCAAATGCCCGGATAGCATCGTTAACCCATCTTTATCAATGCGGGTATAGAGCATTCGCCCGAAAGTGACACAGGGCTTAAACGGTGTAGCAAAGCGAAAACGCAGAAAACTTGCCATGTTCGTCTCTCAGTTACAATTTTTTGGGCTAGCATTATCTCTAAGGCTAACCCATTAATGATTAGAGAAAGAACTTATCAGGAAAAATAAGCAGGGATAACCTTTCGGTCAGTGACATGAATGGCGGTAATGCCCTCGATTCTGGCCGCAACGATATTCGCTTCAACATCATCAAAGAACACGGCCTGTTCTGCCGGAATATTCTCCGCACTCAGTACATGTTGATAAATTCTGGCTTCTGGCTTGCGCATCGCCAAATCCTGAGACAGATACAGATGATCAGCCGCTGCCGCCACCTCAGGGTAATGCTGTGGCCAATAATTACAATGCAACCGGTTAGTATTAGATAGCACCACTACCCGATGCCCTTCTTCACGCAACTTATGCATAATAGCGATCACTTCTGGGCGCAAAGCAACAAACACCGCCTGCCATCCCTCGGCAAACTGCTCAAAACTCAAGGATAGCCCCATCTCATCGCTGAGTTGGCGGGCAAAATCCTCATCGCTAATTTCACCACGCTCATGCTGTTGGAACACCTCCCCCATAGTAAAACGCTCGCTCAAAGTAGCCAGCGGAACACTGCTCAATTTGCTCCAAACACCTAATACGCGTTTGAAATCGATATCAACAATCACATTCCCTAGATCAAAGATATACAGCATGGCGTTCTCCCAATTAGATGGTGAGTTTCACTGTAACGGGAAAATATAAGGCTGAACAGGGAGAAGCGGAAAAAGGAGGGGCCAGTCAGGAAAAATAATATTTTTACCGGAGGTCATTATAACAAACAGATTTCAAGTTGCAGGAAGGCGGCAAAAGAGAGAGACCCGATGAGCTTACTCGAGTAAGTGATTCGGGTGAACGAAAGCAGCCAACACCTCTGCGGCTTGAAAGATGAGAACTCAGGGCGCTTTTCGCGCCCTAAGTATCAGCAGTACCAAGAAGAATTAACCTTCTCTTGGACCACGTCCTGCACGCTTACGATCGTTTTCCGTTAGATGACGCTTACGGATGCGGATTGATTGCGGGGTAACTTCTACCAATTCATCGTCATCGATGAATTCCAGTGCCTGTTCCAGAGTTTTCTTCAGGAAAGGAACCAGAGTGGTTGCTTCGTCAGTACCAGATGCACGCATGTTGGTCAGTTGCTTACCGGTCAGGCAGTTTACAGTCAGGTCGTTAGAACGTGAGTGAATACCGATGATCTGGCCTTCATACACTTCGGTACCGTGACCGATGAACAGCTTGCCGCGGTCTTGCAGTTTGAACAATGCGAACGCAACAGCTTTACCCTGACCGTTAGAAATCAGCACGCCATTTTGACGCTGACCGATCTCACCCGGACGCACATCATCATAGTGACTGAATGTGGAGTACAGCAGGCCAGTACCAGAAGTCATGGTCATGAATTCAGTACGGAAGCCAATCAGGCCACGGCTTGGGATCATATAATCCAGACGAATACGACCTTTGCCGTCCGGAACCATGTCCTTCACGTCACCTTTACGTTCACCCATGGCTTGCATTACTGAGCCCTGGTGCTGTTCTTCGATATCCAGAGTTACGCTTTCAAAGGGTTCTTGATTGCGACCGTCGATAACACGGTTGATAACTTTAGGACGAGATACAGCCAGTTCGAAACCTTCGCGACGCATATTTTCGATCAGAACCGACAGGTGAAGCTCACCACGGCCTGATACACGGAATGCATCAGCATCTTCAGTTTCTTCAACACGCAGTGCTACGTTATGGATCAGCTCTTTGTTCAGACGGTCAAGAATCTGACGTGAAGTCACGTACTTGCCTTCTTTACCACAGAACGGAGAGGTGTTAACGCAGAAATACATGGTAACGGTTGGTTCATCAACAGACAGCGGCGGTAATGCTTCAACAGCAGTCACGTCACAGATAGTGTCAGAGATGTTCAACTCGCCCAGACCGGTGATAGCAATGATATCGCCTGCTTCAGCCAGTGAGGTTTCGATACGTTCCAGACCCATATGGCCCAGCACTTTACCGACTTTACCGTTGCGGGTCTTGCCTTCGCTATCGATAATAGTCACTTGCTGGTTAGGCTTAACAACACCACGTTTGATACGGCCAATACCGATAACACCTACGTAGTTGTTGTAGTCCAACTGGGAGATTTGCATCTGCAATGGACCGGTGCTGTCTACGTCTGGCGCGGGTACATGGTCGATGATTGCTTGATACAGCGGGGTCATGTCTGCCGCCATCTCATTGTGGTCTTCACCGGCAATACCCAACAATGCAGATGCATAAATAATTGGGAAGTCCAGTTGTTCGTCGGTTGCATCCAGGTTAACGAACAGGTCAAACACCTGATCCACAACCCAGTCAGGACGCGCGCCAGGACGGTCAACTTTGTTAATAACCACGATTGGTTTCAGACCATGAGCAAAAGCTTTTTTGGTCACGAAACGGGTCTGCGGCATTGGGCCATCCATTGCGTCGACGACCAGCAGCACAGAGTCAACCATAGACATTACACGCTCAACCTCACCACCGAAATCGGCGTGACCTGGGGTATCCACGATGTTGATGCGGTAGTCTTTCCAGTTAATGGCGGTATTTTTCGCGAGGATGGTTATCCCACGCTCTTTCTCCAAATCGTTGGAGTCCATTACACGTTCAGTTGCTTCAGCACGTCCATCGAACGTACCAGATTGTTGTAGCAACTTATCAACCAGGGTGGTTTTCCCATGGTCAACGTGCGCAATAATGGCGATGTTACGCAGATTCTCGATCACAGCTTTTTTGCCTCAGGCATTTTTAGAAATAGCGCGCTATTGTACACGTAATAAGCGAGGGACTAAACAAGATCACAAACTTCTCTTATAAACAACCTGACGGCGGTTAGTTTGTGATCCCTTTCACGGTGCAAAAATAGCCTTTCGGCCCATTATTGCACCAATACAGTGCCCAACGGCGCAAATGAAGCACCAAAATAGTGCAATATAACTATCCTGGTGCATACTGATTATCAGCAGACCCCTATGATATGGCATAAACGGGGCGTTTGGAAAGTTGGCATAGATTTCGCAATGTATTTTAGCATGAATAGGCAGCACGAATAACAGTACGAAATAAAAAGTGACAAGTTTGCTGTTTTGACCAATAGCAGAACACCATAAACCTAGCAATACACGGTAATCGTTCCACGACGACGACTATGACAAATCCGGGAGATATAAGTATGTCCGCTGAACATGTTTTGACGATGCTGAATGAGCACGAAGTGAAATTCGTTGATTTGCGTTTCACCGATACTAAAGGTAAAGAACAGCACATCACTATTCCAGCTCATCAGGTCAACGCTGACTTCTTCGAAGAAGGCAAAATGTTTGATGGCTCCTCGATTGGTGGCTGGAAAGGCATTAATGAATCCGACATGGTACTGATGCCAGACGCCAGCACCGCTGTTATGGATCCGTTCTTCGAAGATTCCACACTGATTATCCGTTGTGACATTCTTGAGCCAGGCACCATGCAAGGTTATGACCGCGATCCGCGTTCTATCTCCAAGCGTGCTGAAGACTTCCTGAAATCTTCAGGTATCGCTGATACCGTGTTGTTTGGGCCAGAACCAGAATTCTTCCTGTTTGATGATGTTCGTTTTGGTAGCAGCATCCGTGGCTCCCATGTCTCTATCGATGATATCGAAGGCGCATGGAACTCCAGCACCAAATACGAAGGCGGTAACAAAGGCCACCGTCCAGCAGTGAAAGGCGGTTACTTCCCCGTTCCTCCGGTCGATTCTTCACAGGACATGCGTTCTGCCATGTGCCTGACAATGGAAGAAATGGGTCTGGTAGTCGAAGCGCATCACCATGAAGTGGCCACCGCAGGTCAGAACGAAGTGGCTACCCGCTTCAACACCATGACCAAGAAAGCCGATGAAATTCAGATCTACAAATACGTCGTGCATAACGTGGCACACGCATTCGGTAAAACGGCGACCTTTATGCCAAAACCGATGTTTGGTGATAACGGTTCAGGCATGCATTGCCATATGTCTTTGTCCAAGAATGGCACTAACCTGTTCGCCGGTGACAAATATGCGGGTCTGTCTGAAATGGCGCTGTTCTACATCGGCGGCATCATCAAACATGCTAAAGCAATCAACGCCTTGGCTAACCCGACCACCAACTCCTACAAACGTTTGGTCCCAGGCTACGAAGCACCCGTCATGCTGGCATACTCTGCCCGTAACCGTTCAGCATCTATCCGTATCCCAGTGGTTGCCAACCCGAAAGCGCGCCGTATTGAAGCGCGCTTCCCGGATCCAGCAGCTAACCCATACTTGTGCTTCGCAGCCCTGCTGATGGCGGGCCTTGATGGCGTTATCAATAAAATTCACCCCGGTGATGCGATGGACAAAAACCTGTATGACTTGCCACCGGAAGAAGAAGCAGAGATTCCAAAAGTTGCAGGTTCACTGGACGAAGCACTGGCTGCTCTGAGCGAAGACCGCGAGTTTCTGACCCGTGGCGGCGTGTTCACTGACGACGCTATCGATGCTTACATCGACCTGCGTAAAGACGAAATGGACCGCGTACGTATGACTCCGCACCCAGTTGAGTTCGAACTGTATTACAGCGTTTAAGTTTTAGTTTACCCAATAGATTTCAAGGTGTAGGAAGGCGGCAAGCGAGAGAATCCCGATGAGCTTACTTATTTTTTAAGGTCAATACCAGTAAGTGATTCGGGTGAGTGAGAGCAGCCAACACACCTACAACGTGAAAGATGGAGGGTATTAATGCACCCAACGTGTGCAGGAGTCTGCGTAATGGCAACAGGCACGCTGCCCGATGCTGGGCAGATCCTTAATTTTCTCATTAATAGTATTCTGCTATTAGATGATGATTTGGCTATCCATTATGCCAATCCCGCGGCCCAGCAACTTCTGGCACAAAGCTCCCGTAAACTTTTTGGTACACCTCTGCCAGATTTATTAGGCTATTTTTCCCTCAATATCGACTTAATGCGGGAAAGCCTGAACACGGGGCAAGGTTTTACCGATAATGAAGTGACATTAGTGGTTGATGGCCGAGCACATATTTTATCGCTGACCGCACAATCACTGCCTGACGGTTTTATCTTGCTGGAAATGGCTCCGATGGATAATCAGCGGCGGTTAAGCCAAGAGCAATTGCAACATGCGCAGCAAGTGGCGGCGCGTGATTTGGTTCGCGGGCTGGCTCACGAGATTAAGAACCCGCTCGGTGGCTTACGCGGGGCGGCACAATTACTGTCGAAAGCACTACCCGATCCGGCATTGCTGGAATATACCAAAGTGATCATCGAGCAGGCAGATCGCTTGCGCAACCTGGTTGATCGTTTATTAGGCCCACAACGGCCCGGCCAACATGTTACACAAAGCATCCATCAGGTTGCTGAACGGGTTTGCCGGTTAGTCTCACTGGAAAAACAGGATAACGTGACGTTAATCCGTGACTATGACCCGAGCTTGCCTGAGCTGGCCCATGATCCAGACCAAATTGAACAAGTGCTGCTTAATATCACCCGCAATGCATTACAGGCTTTGGGTGAGGCAGGCGGCACCATTACGTTTCGCACCCGAACCGCATTTCAGGTCACTCTCCATGGTATGCGCTACCGTTTAGCGGCACGGATTGATATTGAAGATGATGGCCCCGGCGTGCCAACGCAGTTACAAGATACCGTGTTTTATCCGATGGTCAGTGGTCGCGAGGGAGGAACCGGCCTTGGCCTGTCTATCGCCCGTAATCTTATCGATCAACATTCGGGTAAAATTGAATTTAACAGTTGGCCGGGACACACCGAATTCTCGGTCTACCTGCCTATTCGCCAGTGAGGTTTCTATGCAACAAGGGATAGTCTGGATCGTCGATGACGATAGCTCCATCCGCTGGGTGCTTGAACGCGCGCTGACTGGAGCGGGCCTGAACTGTACAACATTCGATAGCGGTAATCAGGTGTTGGAGGCGCTGGCTACGCAAACGCCGGATGTGTTGTTATCTGATATCCGCATGCCCGGTATGGATGGATTAGCACTGCTGAAACAGATCAAGCAGCGCCATCCTATGCTCCCGGTCATCATAATGACCGCGCATTCAGATTTAGATGCTGCGGTCAGCGCCTATCAGCAAGGGGCGTTTGATTATCTGCCCAAGCCTTTTGATATCGATGAAGCAGTGGCTCTGGTTGAACGAGCAATTAGCCATTACCAAGAACAGCAACAACCGCCACGCAGCCAACCCGTCAGCGGCCCGACCGCCGATATCATCGGTGAAGCCCCAGCGATGCAGGATGTATTCCGCATTATTGGACGCTTGTCTCGTTCATCAATCAGTGTGCTGATTAACGGTGAGTCTGGTACCGGTAAAGAGTTGGTAGCACATGCGTTACACCGCCATAGCCCACGGGCTAAAGCCCCTTTTATCGCACTGAATATGGCGGCTATTCCAAAAGACTTAATTGAGTCCGAACTGTTCGGTCACGAAAAAGGGGCGTTTACCGGTGCCAATCAGGTGCGTCAGGGCCGCTTTGAACAAGCTGACGGCGGCACACTATTCTTAGATGAAATCGGTGATATGCCATTGGATGTGCAAACCCGCCTGCTACGCGTTCTGGCGGATGGGCAATTTTATCGGGTTGGGGGTTACGCGCCGGTCAAAGTGGATGTGCGCATCATTGCTGCAACCCACCAAAATCTGGAACTGCGCGTTCAGGAAGGTAAATTCCGTGAGGACTTATTCCATCGTCTGAATGTGATTCGGGTACATTTGCCCCCGTTGCGTGAACGCCGTGAAGATATTCCGCGTCTGGCGCGTTACTTTTTGCAAGTGGCCGCCAAAGAGTTGGGGGTGGAAGCCAAGATCCTGCATCCTGAAACTGAAGTCGCACTAACACGCCTCCCCTGGCAGGGTAACGTGCGCCAACTGGAAAATACCTGTCGCTGGCTGACGGTGATGGCTGCCGGGCAGGAAGTACTGGTGCAGGATTTACCTTCCGAGCTATTTGAAGCCAGCACCCCTGATGTTTCTGGTCAACTCACACCAGACAGTTGGGCAACACTGCTGGCGCAATGGGCTGATCGCGCATTACGTTCCGGCCATCAGGACTTGTTATCTGAAGCCCAACCAGAGATGGAGCGCACACTGTTAACCACTGCATTACGCCATACCCAGGGCCATAAACAAGAGGCGGCACGGCTGCTGGGTTGGGGTCGCAATACCTTAACGCGGAAGTTGAAAGAACTGGGAATGGAGTAAATTTTATACTCTCAATAATTCGAGTTGCAGGACGGCGGCAATTGAATGATAAATCGGTGAAAACCGATTTGAACAGCATTGATGCTAGCCCGTAAGGTGAGGCTCATTAATCCCGATGAGTTGACGCCAGTCAATGATTCGGGTGACCAATCTGCCGGGAGCAGATTTAAACGCTGCTTGCAGCGGCCTCGCAGAGGCGAGGCCCATGGACGGGCCGAGTAGTGAAAGCAGCCAACACACATGCAGCTTGAAGTATGACGAGTCTATTTGAAAGTCACCCCATCACTGAGGGTGACATCATCAGATCACACGTGAGAATTGCTGCCTACGTGCCTGTTTACGCAAATAAATATCAAAACACATACAGATATTACGGATCAGTAAGCGCCCGCATGGCGTAACACGAATACCTTTATCATCCCGCTCCACCAGCCCGTCTTGCTCGAAAGGTACCAGTAGCTCAAAATCTTCGGCAAAATAATCTGCGAAACGAATACCATAATGTTGTTCAATTGGCTGATAACTGATTTGGAAATGACATATCAGCGTTTTAATCACATCACGGCGTAGGCAATCATCTTCGGTCATGGTTAGACCGCGCCACAGCGCATTGCCACGTTGTTCCACGCAAGCAGTGTAAGTCTTTAAATCTTTTTCATTCTGGGCGTAGCTGTCACCCAACATGCTGATAGCAGAAACACCTAAACCGAGTAAATCGCTCTCACCCTGCGTGGTATAGCCCTGGAAATTACGGTGTAATGTCCCTTCCCGCTGCGCAATCGCTAGCTCATCATCTGGCCGGGCAAAGTGGTCCATCCCAATAAACTGATAGCCGGATTCGGTTAAGAAACTAATGGTGTGTTGCAAAATATCCAGCCGCTGTTCGGCACTGGGTAAATCTTCATCTTTAATTTTACGCTGTGCGGCAAACAAGCTCGGTAAATGAGCGTAATTGAATACGCTCAGGCGATCAGGGTTCAGCTCAGCAACCCGTTTGAGGGTAAAAGCAAAGCTCTCTGGTGTCTGTTTTGGCAAACCATAAATCAAATCAATGTTGGTCGAACTAAAACCGAGGGCTTTCGCGCGGGCAATAAGGGCGAAGATAACGTCTTCATCCTGCTCACGATTAACCAAACGCTGAACCTCTTTATTGAAATCCTGCACTCCCATGCTCAGGCGGTTAAACCCTTCGGCACGTAAGTGGTCAAGAACATCCAGTTCGATTTCACGCGGGTCCACTTCAATTGACTGCTCAGCTCCGGGCAGAAAATTAACGTTTTCACGCAGCAAATTCATCAGGTGGGTAATTTGTGTTTTATTCAGATAGGTGGGCGTACCACCGCCCCAGTGCATCTGGCTGACCTGACGCCCGGCAAATAATGCCGCACGCTGGCGGATTTCTTTTTCCAATACCACCAAATATTCATCAGCTTTATGTTGCTGGCGCGTTACCAGTTTATTACAACCGCAGAAGTAACAAAGCTTATGGCAAAATGGGATATGCACATACAGCGACAAGGGGCGCTGCGGGTAGCGATTCACCGCCTGCTGAAAAGCAGATTCATTATAATCTTCGCTGAACTCAAGAGCCGTGGGGTACGAGGTGTAGCGCGGCCCTGAATAATTATATTTCTGAATTAGGGATAGATCCCAAACTATAGCGTGCTCAGACATGTTCATTCCTTCCGATATTTTCGCTTACCGGGCCGGTTAGAGGGCAGATGTTTTCGTTGTCTGGCCGCAGTAGCGCCGCGCAACCGCTTTCTGCGTTGCGACAGTCGCCATAGTTTACCCAATAACCACAATAGATAACATGTCAGTAGTAGGGTTATTATTGGGATCACCCACTGCATGGTTTAAAATATTTCTTTTGGATTACCACGCTTGAGCAATTGCAGAATATCTTCCTGCTTTTCTTCTTTCTCTTCGTCGTCGTCATCGCCCAGTTCAATACCCAGTTGTTCCATCAGGGCATCGATACGATCCAACGTCAAATCAACATAAGCCTGATCCTCTTTGCCCAATACTTCGTCGTTATCCAAACGATCCAGTAAAGCATCCAGACGCTCATCGTTCTCCAGCTTGGCAAGCTCTTCTTCCGGTGTCAGACGAGGCTTGGCTTCAATTTTTGCTACCGGCTTAGTGGTTGGCTTAGCTTTTACCTTGCTCTCAATCACCAAAGCCACAGGCACTTTGCTGCCAATGCGTGGATCTTTCTCTTGAGTCGGGGTCTGACCTTTCTTATTACTGCCTTCTACGTTGGTTCTCGCACCAGAGCGATTACCACTGTGTCTCTTCTGACGCTTACGTTCGCGGGCTTCAATATCAAGCTCTACACGGGTCTTTTTATGACGCTTTGGGGTTGCGGTGCCTTTCGGGGCCGCAATATTTGCGCGTGGTGCTTTATTTGGCTGCTTCATAACCTGTGCTCTTAAATGGGTAAATGAGTATGGGATCGGATTTAGTATAGGATTGGGCCGGAATCTAGCAGAAAGAAGAGAAAGAAAAAAGGTGGCAGATTAACCTGTCGTCTTTTTTCGCACCTTCTGATACCCGCAAGGTGAGTATGGTTACCCGCCACAAGAGCAATACCTTCGCATACAAGACTGAGCAATATATCGAACAGTGCGCCTTGTTGGTCAACACCTTACCTATGGAGGTACTGTTTATATGCAGTATCTCCGTGCATCTGAATGCATAAATGTTAACAAAAAAGATAAACCCCCTTTTTTGGGCCTGATGCAGTTATAATCGCTCCATGTAAGCTATCTCTCACGGAGACGACAAATTTTGACTATCAGAAACTATAACTATCACATGACCCACTTCGTCATCAGTGCTCCGGATATCCGCCATCTGCCACGTGATGAAGGTATTGAGGTGGCATTTGCTGGCCGTTCGAATGCCGGTAAATCGAGTGCTCTCAATACATTAACTAACCAGAAAGGCCTGGCCAGAACCAGTAAAACACCGGGCCGTACTCAGCTAATTAACCTATTTGAAGTGATTGATGGCGTACGTCTGGTCGATTTGCCGGGATACGGCTATGCCGAAGTCCCAGAAGAGATGAAACTGAAGTGGCAGCGCGCACTGGGGGAATACTTACAGAAGCGTAACTGCCTGAAAGGATTAGTTGTATTGATGGATATTCGCCATCCGCTGAAAGATTTGGATCAGCAAATGATTACCTGGGCAGTTACCGTCGGTACACCGATTCTTTTATTACTGACCAAAGCGGATAAGTTAGCCTCTGGTGCCCGTAAGGCCCAACTGAACATGGTGCGGGAAGCTATCATTCCATTTATGGGTGATATTCAGGTTGAAGCTTTCTCATCTTTGAAAAAGATTGGTGTCGATAAATTGCGGGAAAAACTGGATACCTGGTTTAGCGAGATCCCACCTGAAGTGATGGCTGACGAGTATGACGACGAAGGCGAGTAATTACCCCTCTTTCGGCTATAGACCGCCAGCAAAAGCCCAATAAAAAACGCCCCAGTCAACAAGTGACTGGGGCGGCTAATATATAGCCAAATCCGATTACGTGAAGTAAAAGGTTTGAAAGATAGAACATCTTACCTCTGTACCCTACATCTGTAACTCTACATCATTTTTTCGCAGGGCAAAAGAATTTTTTGTTGTATAGTTACACTAATTGTCACGATTCAGCTCACATCTTTCCTGCGTAATGGCGAAGAAATGTAGCTTAATTACATGAAGTGCTTTATTTATCGTCACTTACCCATACAACTAGTGGGCCTGATCCCAGTTATCACCTACGCCGACATCCACCTTCAACGGCACAGCCAATTGCATACTCTGCTCCATCAACTCACGAATTTTCTGCTCAGCACTTTCCACCACACTTTCATGAACCTCAAATACTAATTCATCATGTACCTGCATGATCACCCGTACTAACGGTTCTGACTCTTGTTGTAACCAGGCATCCACTGCGATCATTGCTCGCTTAATAATATCAGCAGCGGTACCTTGCATTGGCGCATTGATCGCCTCGCGCTCAGCAGCTTTGCGACGATTAGCATTACGTGAGTGAATATCTGGCAAATAGAGGCGACGGCCATCTAAGGTGGTGACATAACCCTGATCCGCCGCTTGCTTGCGAGTACGCTCCATATATTCCAACACACCCGGATAACGCTCAAAGTAGAGATCCATATAGCGCTGGGCCTCTCCACGGGGAATGTTCAACTGCCGCGACAGACCAAATGCGCTCATACCATAGATCAGGCCAAAGTTAATGGCTTTAGCACTACGACGTTGTTCAGTTGTCACACTTTCCAGTGGCATACCAAAGACTTCTGCTGCGGTGGCGCGGTGGATATCCTTGCCTGCCGCAAATGCCGCTAGCAACCCTTTATCCTGCGACAAGTGCGCCATAATACGCAGCTCAATCTGTGAGTAATCGGCCGCCATAATGCGATAACCTTTTGGCGCAATAAAAGCCTGACGGATACGACGGCCTTCTTTATTCCGCACCGGAATATTTTGCAGATTAGGATCACGGGAAGACAGACGCCCGGTGGCAGTGACAGCTTGATGATAAGAGGTATGTACCCGGCCCGATACCGGGTTAATCATCAGCGGTAGTTTGTCGGTATAAGTACTTTTCAGCTTTGCCAAACCACGATACTCAAGAATAACTTTTGGTAAAGGGTAATCCAGCGCCAGTTCGGCCAGCACTTCTTCATTGGTTGAAGCTGCACCACCAGGGGTTTTCTTCAAAATAGGCAGTTTTTGCTTTTCATACAAAATTGCCTGTAACTGCTTAGGTGATGCCAGATTAAATGGCTCTTCCGCTAACTCATGAGCCTGTTTTTCCAACTCATCCAGACGGATAGTTAACTCTTTTGAATGTGCGGCCAATATATTCTGGTCGATCAATACACCTGTGCGCTCAATTCGGGATAAAATCGGCAACAGCGGCATTTCAATTTCCTGGAATACCCGCTTCAGCCCTTCGCTTTGCTCTAACTTCGGCCATAACACCAAATGTAATTGAAGAGTGACGTCTGCGTCTTCAGCGGCATACGGACCCGCTTGCTCCAATGCAATCTGATTGAAAGTCAGTTGGTTTTTACCCTTACCGGCAATCTCTTCAAAAGTGATGGTTTTATGGTTGAGGTAACGTTCCGCCAGGCTGTCCATATCATGACGGCCAGCAACGCTGTCTAAAACATAAGACTCTAGCATGGTATCAAAAGCGATACCGCGCAGCTCAATACCATAACGCGCCAGCATACTTTGATCGAACTTAAGGTTCTGCCCGACTTTAAAGGCTTTTTCATCTTCCAGCAGTGGTTTTAATGTGGCGAGAACCCAGTCCCTATCAAGCTGTACTGGTGCATCCAGATAATCATGCGCCAAGGGTAAATAAGCCGCCTCACCCGGTGCAACAGCGAAAGACATGCCAATCAAATGACTACTGAGTGTATCAAGACCATCGGTTTCAGTATCAAACGCGAAAACCTCAGCGTTTTTAAGGCGCTCAATCCAATCGATTAAGGATTTCTCATCCAAAATAGTTTGGTAATTCTCTTGTGATAACACCGCGGTGACTTCAACCACAGAAGCCGGTTCTGTTGCCACAAACGCTTTATTACTTGTTTGTGCCGTTGGCCGATCTTTTTTACCATCCAGCCACTTGCCTGCTTCGACATCCGCCAGCCAGCGCTTAAATTCATAACGGCTGAATAACTGATGTAATTGGTCATTATCCGGCGATGAAACCTTTAGCTCATCACAGGTCACATCCAATTCAACATCTGTTTTAATGGTGG
Organism: Yersinia pekkanenii; assembly: GCF_001152565.1. Classification (GTDB taxonomy): domain Bacteria; phylum Pseudomonadota; class Gammaproteobacteria; order Enterobacterales; family Enterobacteriaceae; genus Yersinia; species Yersinia pekkanenii. The sequence goes on from NZ_CQAZ01000057.1 coordinate 17,369, forward strand.
CTAATTTATAGGAGAGATAGGCGACATCTTTATTTTGCTCCAACTTGGCTGACATAGTTTTAGCGCCACGGAATGTCAGTGTGGATATTTTATCTAAATTACTGAACAACGCATCTAGCCCACCCAAACCTTGCAATAAAGCCTGAGCCGTCTTTTCGCCAACACCCGGCACCCCTGGGATATTGTCGGAGGAATCTCCCATCAGTGCCAGAAAATCAATAATCAATTCAGGAGGAACGCCATATTTCTCGCACACTTCCTGTGGCCCCAAAATAGCGTTATTCATGGTATTAATTAGAGTGACGTTTGGCGTAACTAATTGCGCCATATCTTTATCACCAGTACTGATTAATACCGAATGGCCCGCTTTTTCGGCTTCTTGTGCCAAGGTACCAATAACATCATCAGCCTCAACCCCGGAAACAACCAGGAGAGGCAACCCCATCGCTTTAACCATTTGGTGAAGTGGCTCAATTTGAGCACGCAAATCATCAGGCATCGGTGGCCGATGGGATTTATATTCTGCAAAAAGCTCATCACGAAATGTTTTGCCTTTGGCATCGAAAACAACTGCGACATGGCTTGGACGATATTGCAGCAACAGACTGCGCAACATGTTCAACACGCCATACATTGCACCCGTTGGTTCGCCACTACCGTTGGTTAGCGGTGGGAAAGCATGGTAAGCACGATAGAGGTAAGAGGAACCGTCAACGAGGATCAATGGGTTTTCTGCAATCTGGGCCATAGAGTGTCTTCATCTTTATTCAGCAAGGTCTGACGCTAAGAATGCCATAGCTGGCGGCAAGAGACGAATCTTAGCGTCTATTGTTGTGCGAAAGAGAGCATTTTTACACAGAGATCCTAAAGATCTAACCTGTGGATAACTTTGTGTGTAAAAACATGTGCATTTTATATTCGTCAGATAACTTACAGAGTTTTAATATTTAAAATCATATTAATCATGATGTTACAGTTATTGTTTTTTTATTTTACTGTCATTATTTATTTATATAAATTGTGGATATTACTTATTAAGTTGCCAATACAAGGTAAGTAAATTTAGCTTATGAAAGATTTTCGCCCTCTTTTTTTTATTACTCACCACGGCCTCGCATTCTCTTTTTAGCATCACTAATATCCGCATATGCCCATCACTGAAATATATGAAACCGTTAAAACCAACACTAAGAAAAATAGATTATTAGTGCTCAGTTCCACTACAGCGACCTGAGATAATATGATGATTTGATAGCATAGATAGAAACAAAATTGAAATACTGAGGGCTGTGTAGTTATTAGATTGGTAGAGGAGCTAACAAAAAGCCAGCTCCTCTTTTTGTAAAATTACTTTTGGGTTAGCAGGAACTTAACAACATCCGCATACTGTTGAGCATAGATATCCATTGAGCTGGTATCCATGCCATCGTTCTTAATCATATATTTACCATTAACAAACATCGCGGGAACACCACGTAATTGTAAATCCTCAGCCGCTTTTTGCTGCTGAGCAACAAGTGATTTCACCACGAAGCTATTTAATGCTGCGTCATAGTCATCGCCACTCACACCGGCTTTGATAAAGACATTACGGATATCACCAGCAGTTTGTACAGTTTGTGTTTTCTGTACACCGTCAAACATCAGTGGAGTGATCTTTTCCTCAACACCCAATGCCATGGCAACAGCCCATGCCTGAGTTAATTGCTTACCCAATGGCCCAAGGAAATCAACATGGTAACGGGTCATTTTAGTCCCTTCTGGCAATGCTTTTTTTACTGCCTGAGGGATATGGTAAATTTCTTCAAACTGGTAGCAGTGCGGGCAATAGAAAGAGAAAAACTCTAAAACCTGAGGCTCACCCGTTACCGGTTTGTTTAACGTCTGATACTGGGTACCATCAGTAAATTGTGCGGCAGATGCACTGAATGCCATCACCATGCCAACGAGTGCTAACCATATATTCTTCATACTATAACAATCTCCATTATCTCAGCTTTGGTACATTAATTTAGTTTTAGTGCATTAATTTAGTTTTAGTACATAGGCATCAGTTGCAAAGGAGGAGCCTGCAACAGCTTCACCTGTTCTGTAAATAACGCAGTCTGCTGTAACCAAAAATCAGACTCCGCCATCCACGGAAAACTTTTAGGAAATGCCGGGTCCTGCCAACGTCGGGCTACCCATGCAAGGTAATAAACCATTCGCATCGCGCGTAAAGGTTCAATGAGTGCGAGTTCACGCTGATCAAAATCAGCAAACTCACCATAGGCTTCTAGCAGAATATCCAATTGGATCAATTGCTCACTGCGTTCACCGTGCAATAACATCCAAAGATCCTGAATAGCCGGACCATTTCTGGCATCATCCAGATCAACAAACATCGGCCCATCACGCCACAAAATATTCCCTGGGTGACAATCGCCATGTAGCCGTAATGGCCGCCAATCAGTGTGCCAGTATTGCTTAATAGTACTTATCAGTAGATCGATCGCCGCCAGAAATTTATCCCGCTGTTTTGCAGGCACCAATGCAGTACTGGCCAGTAACTGGCGCGGTTCTGTCAGATATTCTTCGATACCTATCGTTGAACGGGCGACAAAAAGACTATCACCACCAACCTGATGAATCCGGCCGAGAAAACGCCCGACCCACTCTAGCTGATCAAGATTATCGATCTCATACTGACGCCCCCCAACACTCGGGAACACCGCAAAGAAAAACCCACAGTGAGTGTGCAAGGTGTGGCCGTTTAGCTGCAATGGGGCAATCACCGGGATCTCCGACTCGGCCAAATCCAGCGAGAACTGATGTTCCTCAGTAATTTGCTCACGGCTCCAACGCTCAGGACGATAAAACTTCACCACGTACCGTTTACGATCTTCATCCATAAACTGATAAACGCGGTTCTCGTAGCTGTTAAGCGCGGTTAGCCCTGAATCCACCCGTAGTCCAACCCCTTCAAGGGCATCCATAATCAGGTCAGGAGACAACGTTTGAAAATTAAAAGCAGAGCTGTTCATAACAACATTCAGTCTATATAAGTGACAGCGATGCGCTGAGAATAAGAAATAGTATCACCAAAGCCCCAATCTACGCAGATAGGAGTTATGACTCATCTTTAATGATGCCACGGGCGCGTAATATGGCTGTTTTAAAGTCCTCTTCATAATCTTTTTTTAGACCAGGGATGGCTTCTGTTGATGCTGAGCCACGCATTTTCAGATGATAAATAAGAATATCGTCGGTTAGCTCTAAAAACTCACCTTTAAAACCTGCTTCAACTGACAGTTTTTGTAAGAACTGCACCAGGTTTAAATCAGGCTCTTGTTGCCAGGCTGGATGTAAAAGCTCAATCAGTTCATTAACGCGATGGCATTTCATTGCAAATTTATCCTATTCAAAAACATGCTGACAAAGTAACAGGGATATTCACACAGGGAAAGAGAGCCGATTGTCAATAAAAGTAAATCCTGACCCATCCTCCTATTTAAAGATACAATCCATCCGTCAGTTGAATACAGCGGAGTGATAAAAATGCAGCCAAATATAACAGGCGTTATTCTTGCAGGAGGTCGTTCATCCAGAATGGGCGGAAATGATAAAGGACTTATTCATCTTCATGGCAAGCCGCTGTTTCAACATGTGATTGACAGATTAAGACCCCAGGTTGACGAGATACTGATTAATGCTAACCGCAATCAAGCATACTATCAAAAAAGTGGGATCCCCATCATTAACGATGTTATTACCGGCTTTGTAGGCCCACTGGCGGGTATACATGCTGGATTGAGCTATTCAGCTACCGAATGGGTCGTATTTGCTCCCTGTGACGTTCCAACGCTTCCTACAAATTTAGTTTCTCATCTTTGGCAAGGAAAACGACAAGCTTTGGCTGCTTATGTTCAGGATAGTGAGCGGGCACATCCAACATTAGCCTTAATGCATATTAGTTTAAAACCACTACTGGCTGAATACCTGGCAAAAGGCGATCGCAAATTGATGATATTTATGGAAAATATCAATGCCCAAAGTGTAATGTTTAGTGGGCAAGCCAGCCAATTCAGTAACCTAAATACCCCCGCAGATTGCCAGTTATGGGAAAAAGATAACAGAGGCCCTTTATGAACCGAAAGATCCCCCCATTACTCGGTATAGCCGCACACAGTGGTACAGGAAAAACAACATTATTAAAAAGTCTGATCCCCTTACTGCAACAACGCCAAATCCAGGTTGGTTTAATCAAACATACTCATCACAATATGGAAATTGATACGCCCGGTAAAGACAGCTATGAATTGCGCAAAGCAGGGGCCCATCAAACGTTAGTTGCCAGTGATTGCCGTTGGGCATTAATGACGGAAACTCCGCAGCAACAGCCATTAGATCTTCACTACCTTGCTAGCCGGCTGGATGCTTCAACTATCGACTTAATCTTAGTTGAAGGTTTTAAGCATGAGCCTATCAGCAAAATAGCGCTCTATAGAGAATCCTTGGGCAAGCCGTTCTCAAACCTGATCGATGAATATGTTATCGCTTTAGCAAGTGATAAACCGATTGATGCTGATATCATACAATTGGATATTAATCAGCCAGAACAGATTGCAGCGTTTATTTGTAGTTGGTTAGGGGAACGGGTAAGAAATGAGGCTAAATGAAGAAGGCATCTAACGGCTACTCTTACTTATATTGAGTTTCTTTTTAACTTAACGCCAAAAGGCCACCCGTTAGGGTAGCCTTCTCGTTTATTCTTCTCCCAGCGCGCTATATTTCACGCCAAAAGACTGCTATTCATACCGCTTTCTATCTTTCACACATAGCAAAAACCCCACGCTTTTGGCATGGGGTCTCGGCTTTATTTGATGCCTGGCAGTGTCCTACTCTCGCATGGGGAGACCCCACACTACCATCGGCGCTACGGCGTTTCACTTCTGAG